>DASRXX010000004.1:0-42864 GCA_035654015.1 Sphingobium sp. | reverse complement strand
CGCCATCAGTATCGGTAGTGATCGGGCTTGAATGGCCCGTTGACCGATACGCCGATGTAGCTGGCCTGTTTGGGGGTCAGTTTGGAGAGCTTGACGCCGAGCTTGTCGAGGTGGAGGGCGGCGACCTTCTCGTCGAGATGCTTGGGCAGCACATAGACCTGGTTCTTGTACTGGTCGCTGCGGGTCCACAGCTCGATCTGGGCGAGCACCTGGTTGGTGAAGCTGGAGCTCATCACGAAGCTGGGGTGGCCGGTGGCGCAGCCCAGATTGACCAGCCGGCCCTTGGCCAGCACGATGATCTTCTTGCCATCGGGGAAGGTGACCTCGTCGACCTGCGGCTTGATCTCGGTCCATTTCATATTGTCGAGCGCGGCGATCTGGATCTCGCTGTCGAAGTGGCCGATGTTGCACACGATCGCCATGTTCTTCATCGCGCGCATATGCTCGAGCGTGATGACATCGGCATTGCCGGTCGCGGTGACGAAGATGTCGGCGCGCGTCGCCGCCTCCTCCATCGTCACCACCTCATAGCCCTCCATCGCCGCCTGCAGCGCGCAGATCGGGTCGATCTCGGTGACCAGCACCCGCGCGCCGCCATTGCGCAGCGAGGCCGCCGAGCCCTTGCCGACATCGCCGAACCCCGCGACCACCGCCACCTTGCCGGCCAGCATCACGTCGGTCGCCCGGCGGATCGCATCGACCAGGCTCTCCTTGCAGCCATAGAGATTGTCGAACTTGCTCTTGGTCACGCTGTCGTTGACGTTGATCGCCGGGAACGGCAGCTTGCCCTGCTTGGCCAGCTCATACAGGCGATGCACGCCGGTGGTGGTCTCTTCCGACACACCCTTGATCGCCGCGACCGTGCGGGTGAGATAGCCCGGCCGCTCGGCCAGGAACCGCTTGAGCGTCGCCACGAAGATGCGCTCCTCCTCGTTGCCCGGCTCGAACAAGGCCTCGCCCGCCTCGACCCGCGCGCCCCACAGCGCGAACATCGTCGCGTCGCCGCCATCGTCGAGGATCATGTTGCACGGCTCATCGCCCCAGTCGAAGATGCGGCAGACATAGTCCCAATATTCTTCGAGGCTCTCGCCCTTCACCGCGAACACCGGAATGCCCTGCGCCGCGATCGCCGCCGCCGCATGGTCCTGGGTCGAGAAGATGTTGCACGACGCCCAGCGCACCTGCGCCCCCAGCGCCACCAGCGTCTCGATCAGCACCGCCGTCTGGATCGTCATGTGCAACGAGCCCGTGATCCGCGCCCCCTTCAAGGGCTGCGCCGCCCCAAACTCCGCCCGAAGCGCCATCAAACCCGGCATCTCCGTCTCCGCTATCTCAATCTCCTTGCGGCCAAATCCAGATAACGACAGGTCTTTGATTACGTAATCCTGGGCGATGGTAGCCACCTTAAATCTCCTCTGATGGATGCGCGTCGGGACAGCGCCGGATGAACGGGTCTACCGCTCGCAATGCCCGCGCCTTATCAAGCGCCGCGAGCGGGAGCAAATATAAAGACTTCTTTATGTGGTTTCGAAAAGCGGATGCTCAAGCGTGCCCGCTGCTGCTTGCCAGCATCGCCGGGTCGATCCCTTCCAGCGCGAAGGCAGTCGCCCAACGCTGCTCGGGGCTCACGTCGAACAGCCGGCGAGGATTGGCCTGGCTGATATACCAGCCCGGCGCAGCCAGCTCGCGCTCGAGCTGCCCCGCGCCCCAGCCGGCATAGCCGAGCGCGACCAGATAATGGCGCGGGCCCTCACCGCGGGCGATGGCGTTCAATATGTCCAGCGAACCGGTGAGCGCGACCCCCTCGCTCACGACATGACTGTCGCTCGTGCTCCAGTCGCGGCTGTGCAGCACGAAACCACGCTGTGGCTCCATCGGCCCGCCCGCCAGCACCGTGCTGTCCGCTACATCGCCGATCGCGAGATCGAACGAGGAGAGGAGATGGTGCAGGCTTACCCCCCTCATCGGCTCGCCCAGCGCAATGCCGAGCGCCCCGCCATGGTCATGGACGCAGAGCAACAGCACCGAGCGGTGGAAGCGCGGGTCCGGCATGTCCGGCATTGCGAGCAGCAGATGCCCGGCCATGGATTGGACGGCGGTCTCGGTCATGGGTCTCGCGGCCCTCCCAGATCAACGAATCGCAGCAAAGATGCGCCCGCGCAGGCCGCGCCGTCCAGTGCCAAAGGCACGGGCGAGAGGCCTGGACGACGTGCTGTGCGCACGGTGCGGGCGATGGCGACGGGCGCGCCCTTGACAGCACGCCGCCGAACGCCGACTTCCCCTCGCGGGGCCGCACGCCGGCCCGCCACCTTCATCAGGAGACGCGCAATGACGATCAACGTTGGCGACAAGCTGCCCGCAACCACCTTCGCCGTGATGACCGAGAACGGCCCCGAACAGGTCGACAGCGCGAATTATTTCGCCGGCAAGAAGGTGGCGCTATTTTCCGTGCCCGGCGCCTTCACGCCGACCTGCTCGGCCAAGCACCTGCCCGGCTACATCGAGAAGGAAGCCGCGCTCAAGGCCAAGGGCATCGACGAGATCGCCTGCACCGCCGTCAACGATCCGTTTGTGATGGGCGCCTGGGGCAAGGCCGCCGGAGCGGACGGCAAGGTGACGATGCTGGCGGATGGCAACGGCGCCTTCGCCAAGGCGGTCGGGCTTGAGATGGACGGCAGCAAGTTCGGCCTCGGCACGCGCGGCCAGCGCTATGCGATGCTGGTCAACGACGGCGTCGTCGAGCAGCTCCACGTCGAGGCACCGGGCGAGTTCCGTGTCTCCAGCGCGGACTATCTGCTCGACCAGATCTGAGGATCATGCGCGGCGGGGATGGACGAAACCGGCTCTCCCCGCCCCTCACCAAAGGCAGCAGCAGACTTCGATGCCTGCGGCCATCTGCATCGCTCCCGGCACACAAAGCAGTGGCGATGCGTTCCAGCTTGCTGGCCTACCACCATTTTCCGAGCCGCCAGCTGTGATCAACTCCCTTGGAGATTCTCTATAGGCGACCGCGCAGGCTGACGAAAAAGGTTCGCCCGCTCTCGGGGAAGCCATCGGCCAGCTGGTAATTCTCGTCGAACAGATTGCGCGCACCGATCCCGCGACCGCACCGTGCTGCCGGTCGCGGCGATCCCTCAGGGAGACACGTCGCCGTAAGCATAGGCGACACCTCGGTCACCCGTTGTCTTCCGCGCGCCGTCTCGCCGGTCTATGAAAGGTCATGAGCCACGCAGACAGCAGCCGCATCATCGCCCAACTCATCGCGGAATATGACGCGGCCACCGGCAATCTGCGCGACGCCTTGCTCTCTTATGCGCGGGACGGCACTCTACCCTCTCCCGACGCGGCAGCCGAGCGCGCCTTTTGCTATCCGCTGCTCACCATCGACTATCGGCGCGCGGTCATCGATCCGCCGAGCCGTCGCTCGTTCGGGCGGCTGACCAAGACCGGGCGTTACGCCGGGACCATCACCCGCCCGGCCATGTTCGCTCACTATCTCAAGGAGCAGCTCGACCTCCTGATCGCCGACTATGACGTGGACATCAGCGTCAGCCGCAGCGACCAGCCCATCCCCTTCCCCTATGTGCTGGAAAATCTGGAGGCCGGCTCCCTCGCCGCCATTCCGCCGACCGAGCTGGCGCGCCATTTCCCCTCGACCGAGCTGGCCGAGATCGGCGACGAGATTGCCGACGGGCTGTTCCTGCCCGACCCGCGCGGGGTTCGGCCGCTCGCGCTGTTCGATGGGTTGCGCACCGATTTCTCGCTGGCGCGGCTGCGCCACTACACCGGCACGCCGCCCGAGGATGTGCAGCGCTACATCCTGTTCACCAACTACCACCGCTATGTCGACGAGTTCGTGCGCTGGGGCTGCGCGGAGCTGAAGCGGTCGGACTCGCGCTTCACCGCCCTCTCCGGCGCCGGTGGCGTGCGGGTAACGGCGGAAACGGCTGATCCTGAAAGCGCTATCGCGGACAGCGCCTGGCGCCGTCACCAGATGCCGGCCTATCACATGATCGCGCCGGACCGCACCGGGATCACGCTCGTCAACATCGGCGTCGGCCCCTCCAACGCCAAGACGATCTGCGACCACCTCGCGGTGGTGCGGCCGGAGGCGTGGCTGATGATCGGCCACTGCGGCGGCCTGCGCCCCAGCCAGCGGATCGGCGACTATGTGCTCGCCCACGCCTATCTGCGCGACGACCATGTGCTGGACGCGATGCTACCGCCCGAGATTCCACTGCCCGCTATCGCTGAGGTGCAGGTGGCCATGGCCGAGGCGGCCGAGCAGGTTCTGGGCGGCAATGGCGATATCAAGCGCCGCCTGCGCACCGGCACCATCGTCACCACGGACGACCGCAACTGGGAACTGCGCTACGCCCACTCGGCGCTGCGCTTCTCGCTCTCGCGCGCGGTCGGCGTGGACATGGAGAGCGCGACCATCGCCGCGCAGGGCTATCGCTTTCGCGTGCCCTACGGCACCCTGCTCTGCGTCTCGGACAAGCCGATCCACGGCGAACTCAAGCTGCCCGGGCAAGCCAACCGCTTCTACGAGGAGGCCATTGCCGGCCACCTCGCCATCGGTCTCGAAACCTGCGAACGCCTGCGCGCGCAGGGTGACCGGCTGCACAGCCGCAAGCTGCGGGCGTTCAACGAGCCGCCGTTCCGGTAAGCCGGCCCATCCTGTGAAAGCCACTATGCACCGGGCGAGCGCTCAGCAGGGTGGGCGGCCAACGAATGAAGACAGCAACGGCGCCCCGCTCGACCCGTATCCCCCGTCGTGCCGAGCGCCCCTGTCGTAGCGCTCAGGGGTTCGTCCCGTCCGGCGCAACCGCAGCAGCCCGATAGCGCGGCGCGACATCGCGGCGGGACAGGACCGGCACCATCGCGGCGCGGGCCGTCTCATAGGCCTGCCAGAGCTGTTCGTCGGCGAGAGGCGGGATCGTCACCTCTTCGCCGCGATCCAGCCCGACCAGCGCGGCATCGACCAGATCGGCCGCGTCCATCACCAGCTCGGGCGGCATGGCGCCGACATCGCGGCCCGAGCGCTCCCAGATCTCGGTCCGGGTCGCACCGGGCAGTACCGCCTGCACCTGCACGCCCTTGTCGCGCAACTCGCCGGCGAGATGGCGGCTGAGGCTCAGCACATAGGCCTTGGACGCGCTGTAGACCCCTTCGGAAATTTCGTGCGCAAGGCCGAGGATCGAGGAAAGATTGACGATCTTGCCGCCACCTCGCGCCGCAAAGCTCCGGCCCGCCGCGATCGCCAGCCGGCTGACGGCCGTGATGTTGAGCGCCACCAGTCCCTCGATCGCCTCCGGTGTCTGATCGAGGGTCTCGCCCTCCAGCAGCATACCGGCATTGTTGATCAGAACGCGAACCGCCGCGTCGTCACGGATGCGCCGCTCGACGCGGGCAACATCGGCTCCCTGGCTCAGGTCGGCGACCAGCGGTTCGACGGCACGGCCCGTTTCCGCGCGCAGCCCGGCGGCCAGCGCCTCCAGCCGCGCCCCGTTTCGCGCCACGAGAATCAGGTCATAGCCCCGGCGGGCCAACCGCTCGGCAAACACCGCGCCAATCCCGGACGACGCGCCCGTAACGATGGCCGTTCCGAGAGATGGGGCCGCCATAACGTGCTCTCCTGCAAGACCTCGCCTTCAGAGGTCACTTGCGAAGTGATAGCGACGATCCTATCTCGATGCAATGCATGACCCTCAGGAAAAACTCGATCCCTGCCCAATCGCACGCACCCTCTCCCGCGTGGGCGACCGCTGGAGCATGTTGGTGCTCCGGGACGTAGATCGGGGCTATACGCGCTACGAGCAACTGCGCACCAACCTCGGTATCGCGCCCAATATCCTCGCCCAGCGCCTCGCCGCGCTCACGCAGGCCGGGCTGTTGGAGAAACGCCGCTACAGCCAACGCCCCCCGCGCGACTCCTATCAACTGACCGATGCCGGGCGTGACTTCATTCCCATCCTTGCTGCGCTCGGTGCATGGGGCCGCAAGCATCATGGTCAAGGCGCCCTCGCCTATCTCGTCGACGTTGAGACCGGCGAGAGGGTGGAACCGCAAGTCATCGACCAGGTGAATGGCGCGCCCATCGGATCGCGACCGCTCAAACTTGTCACGCCAGCTTAAGGAGCGATCCCTCCGGGGAGCGCACTAGCCATCGCCAGAAGGGGGCGCGACCCCACGTCGGCCCCGCCCTCGCATGGGTGGCTTGCTCGCCGGCCATGAGCCTCGGGTAGCGACGCGAGCCCGCGCAATTCACGCCCCACACATCGTTAACCAAGTCGATTTGAATCGGCTTAATCTTTTGCAACCTTATGTACTGGCAAGGAAAAATGGAGGGGAAGCTATGCCAGCTCGTCAATTTCAGCGTGAGAAACAGAGTCCGTCATCTGGCATCAAGAGGTCACTAACCGGCGCCTCGCTCCTCATCCTTGCGATCGCGACGGTTCCTGTTTCCCCGGCAGCCGCAAATGACGAATGCGGCGCTGCTTCGGGCGGCGTGGCCATCTGCGATGATGCGACACTGAATCCTTATGCTGATGGGATCGGATATTACACGTCGACGGGGATGCACCTCGATGTGAAAAGCGGGGTCGTCGTTGACCGCTCCGGTTCGGCCACGCCCCATGACGGCATTCTGCTGCAAGGGACTGGGGATGACCCGTTGCTGGTCACGATTGCGCGCGGCGTCACGATCAAAACGTTTCGCGCGCAGGACGACCCTGTTCAGGTCGAGGTGACGGGAGCCGGCAACAGCGACATCCGGCTCGAATCCGGCGCCGACATAGAGATACGGTTCGGAGCGAACCCCCTTCCCGGCTCTCCGACATCCGCCCTGTTCGGCTGGAACCAAAATGGGTCCAGCACCGGCTCCATCACCATCAACCAGCTTTCCGGGAGCACCCTCGATGTAATCGGCGAGGAAGCCGTGGGTATCGAGGCGCTGCAGCAGGGGCTCGGAGACGTCACATTGATCTCGTCCGGCACAATCGTCGGTGAAGGCTATTGGGGTGCCGGCATGATGGGCTGGATCGCCAATAGTCTCTCCGATGCGAACTTGACGATCGCGCAGACTGCCGAGGGAACGATCACGTACACCGGCGATCAAGCCGTTGGCATTTACGCCTTAACCAGCGGTGGCGGCAACGTAAACGTGGACATTGCCGGCCATGTCACCGTCCGGGGTAACGATGCGTACGGCTCGTTGGCGAGCTTATGGTCCGCAACGGGCTTGGGAACGGTTGTCCATAAGGTCGCCGCAACCGCAGTCCTGACCACCGAGGGGACTGAAGCGCCGGCGATGTTCACGTCCACCGCCGGGCTTGGAGCCACCGCGACGACCGTCGCCGGGACGGTCACCACCTCGGGTGACAAGTCCCATGGCATCTTTGTCGATGTGCAGAACGCCGCCAATGACCAAGTGCACGCCGTGGCGCTGGAAGGTGCTGCCTCCATAGCGACCGATGGAGACCAATCGCACGGCATCAATGCGATTGTTGCCGGGAGCGGGCCTCTCATCATCAACGCGAGCGGGGAAAGCCGGATTGCCGTCAGCGGCGCAGACTCGGCGGCTATCATGGCTGACGCTTCTGCCCTTGGTCGCGTCGCCATCACGACCGGGCCGAACACCCTCCTGTCTGCATCGGGCGCCAATGGCCGGGGCATCGCGGCTTATGGGTTTGATACCGCCACAGTCGAGGCGGCCGGAACGGTTCGTGCGACGGGCGAATATGGCGCTGCCATCGATGCGTTCTCCTCCGACGACAAAGCAACGGTCACGATCGGGACCGGCGCCACGATTACCGGCGGCTGGCAGGCGGATCTCACGGGCGTCTCGGCCAGCACCTCTCGTCCGGCAGCAGCTGTCGTTATCGGCTCCGCCTCGGGAAGCCTGATCACCAACGGGGGCACGCTCTCGGCCGCGTCGGACCGCGCAATCTATGATATCGGCCGCGACCTTGCCACGACAAGCGCACTGACTGTCGTCAATGATGGCACCATCACGGGCTTCGTCGACTATGCCAACGTGGCAGGCAACCGGTTTGACAATCGCGCTGGCGCCACGTTCCATGTCCGGCATCTGGCGGATACGAATGGCGATGGCACGCGGGACACGCGCCGCGTGGCTGTCGCCGATTTCGGAGAATCCTCCTCGATATTCTCCAACGCGGGAACGGTCCGGGTTGGCGGCGCGGAAAGCGCCGCAACCGTGGATGGAGCCGGCTACTACGTGCCGACCACCGGCGCGGGCGCACGCCCCCTTGAAACGTCATTCTACAATTTCGGGCGGGCGGCACAGGCGCAGTTGGTCAATCTTGGGCGCTTCGAGCATGGCGGCGTCATTGACCTTCGCGGACCTTCGATCGGCAATGCGCTGGTCATCACGTCGAACCCGGCGGCCGGCGGAGCGGCCGGCAACGGGGTGTTCGTATCCAACGGCGGCGAATTGCGCCTCAACGCAGTGCTCAACGCGGGCATGCCGGCGGGCGGCCAGACGGGCAGCCTGGCGGATATGCTGATCGTCGATGGAACCATGCTCGGTTCGGCGCCGACACGGATCATGGTCGGTTACGATGCAGCCGGCGGCGCGATCACCACGGGCAACGGTATTCAGCTGGTGGAAGTTCGCAATAAAGCCGCGTCGGCCGCTGGCGTGTTTTCGCTGGGCAATGCCGTCGTCAGCGGTGCGTATGAATATAATCTCTACCATCATGGCGTCGGCGAGGATGCTGCGGACGGGAACTGGTATCTGCGAAGCTCTGTGACCGATACCGAGACGGGGGAAGAGCTCCCCGCCTATCGTCCAGAGACGCCTGTGCTGACATCGCCTCAGGTCATTGCGGTTCGCTTCGGGCTCGACACGCTCGGGACATATCACGACAGGCACGGGGAGGATTACGCCGATTGGTTGCCGCGGGATGCGGCGCAATCCGGCGCACCGAGCGATGGCCATGATGGCCGCGCGGGGGCCATGTGGGGTCGCGTCTACGGTCTCGAGGGCGACGTGGGCTATAAGCGGCAGACCATGGCGCAGCAGGCCGCCAATTTCCGCAAATACGGGCCCGCGTTCGAGTATGAGACGTTCGGCTTCCAGTTGGGCTTCGACCTGCTGCGGAGCACGGGTGACAACGGTGCGCGGAACGTTGCCGGCGTCTATGGCGCTTATGGCCATACCAGCGCTGACATCGACGCCGTCTATGGCGGCGCGATAGGCAGGCTGAAGCTCGATGGGTACAATCTCGGCTTCTACTACACCCACAAGTCCAGCGGCGGAGCTTACATCGACGCAGTGCTGCAAGGGACCCGATACGATTCAACGCTGCGCTCAAGGGCGGGAGCCCAGTTCCTCACGGATGGATGGGGTTTCGCGGCTTCCATCGAGGGCGGTGCGCCTGTCAAAATCGGCGACGGGTGGAGGCTCGAACCGCAGGCCCAACTGATCTACCAGCGCGTCAAGCTGGATAACACCGGCGACGCGCACACGCTCGTCGACTATGGCAATGTCAAAGCCGTGTGGGGTCGTCTCGGCGCCCGTGCCGGGAAGGTTTGGCAGCGCAGTTCCGGGCTGTCCAGCATGGCTTGGGCGCGGTTCAACCTCTGGCATGATTTCAAGCAGGATGCGGTAGCCCGCCTGTCGAATAGCGCGGGCGACAACGTCACCTCCCTGAACGCATCGCTTGGCGGCACTTGGGGGCAGGCCCAGCTTGCGCTGTCGTCGGAGCTCGCCCGCAACGTGAGCGGGTTCGTCTCGGGCGATTATAATTTTTCGCTCGATGGCATGAAGAGCGACGCGATCGGGGGCCGGATCGGATTGAAATTCGTCTGGTAACAGCGCTGGCGGCCCAAGGGCCGCCCCACCTTCCAGCGTTATGACAATCTTGCCTGCCGCTTCGGGCTGACGTTCAGCACATCGTCCACCCGACCGTTCGGCTCCAGCCAGCGGCTCTTAGGCAGTGCCTGCCCCTGAGGAAAAATCCAGAGGGCGCGGGCGCGGCCACATCCACTCGCTGTCAGGACTTCCGCCGGGGCCTTGGCACCTGCGGATGCCCACCATGGCGGCGATCGGCGGCGTCAGTGGCGCTCTGGTTTCCTGCTTGCGCGGGAAAGCAGAGCGCCAGGGGGCCATGCTCCTGCCTTACCAGCCGCAGCTCTTGCCCTTGTTCTGCTGGTCGAGCCATGATTTGAGCGGCGCGAAGTAGCGGATCAGCGCCTTGCCGCTCATCTCGCGCGTGCCGGTGAAGGCTTGCAGCGCGTCCGGCCAGGGCTTGGAGGCGCCCATTTCCAGCATGGCGTTCAGCTTCTCGCCCACCGCCTTGTTGCCGTAGAACGAGCAGCGGTGCAGCGGCCCCTTCCAGCCGGCCTGCTTGCACGCTGCCTCATAGAACTGGAACTGAAGCAGCCGCGCGAGGAAGTAGCGCGTGTAGGGCGTGTTGCCGGGGATGTGGAACTTGGCGCCAGGGTCGAAGGCGTCGGCGGGGCGCGGCCCGCCCGGCGGGACGATGCCCTGATAGCGCAGCCGCATGTCGGTCCACGCCTTGTTGTAGTCGGCCGGCGTGATCGAGCCATCGAACACGCCCCAGCGCCAGCGGTCGATCAGCAAGCCGAAGGGCAGGAACGCCACCTTGTCCATCGCCTGCCGCAGCAGGAGGCCGATGTCCTTGTCCGCGCTCGGCACCTTCGCTGGGTCGAGCAGCTTGATGTCGACCAGATATTGCGGCGTGATCGAGAGCGCGACGGTATCGCCGATCGCCTCGTGGAAGCCGTCATTGGCGCCGTTCAGATAGAGGAAGCTCTTCTGGTTGTAGGCGCGCTGGTAATAATTGTGGCCCAGCTCGTGGTGAATCGTGACGAAATCGTCGCTGTTGACCTTGGTGCACATCTTGATGCGCAGGTCGTCCTTGTTGTCGATATCCCAGGCCGAGGCGTGGCACACCACCTCGCGGTCGCGCGGAGCGATGAACTGGGTGCGCTGCCAGAAGGTCTCGGGCAGCGGCGCGAAGCCCAGCGAGGAGAAGAAGCCCTCGCCGATCTTGAACATCTCCTTTTCCCACACGCCGCGCTTGGCCGGGTCCATCTCGCCGGGCGCGGTCTCGACGAAGCCCTTCGCCTTGAGCAGATCGCCAATGTCGTAGCCGAGGTCGCCGGCTCCAGCAGGAGCGACCAGCGGATAGATATTGCCCCACTCCTGCGCCCACATATTGCCGAGCAGGTCGGCGCGGATCGGGCCGGTTTTCGGCTGCACTGCGTCGCCATATTTCTCGTTGAGCTTGGTGCGGGTGTAGCAGTGCAGCGAATCGTAGAGCGGCTTCACCTCCTGCCACAGCTTCTCGGTGAGCGCGGCGAAGGCGTCCGGCGACATGTCATAGCCGGAGCGCCACATCGCGCCGGTGTCGGCAAAGCCCAGTTCCTTGGCGCCCTGGTTGGCGATCTCGACGAGGCGGGTATAGTCCGCCTTCATCGGCTTGCCGACCGTGTCGTGCCAGCTCGTCCACATCTCCTGATATTGCGCGGGCGTGTGGCCGACCTTGCCCATCTCCGCCTCGATGTCGCTGCCGCTCAGCACCTTGCCGTCGAGCGTGCCCTTGCCCTTGCCGTAGCTGGACTGGAGGCGCGTCGCGATGGCGCTCAGCTCATCGGCCGCGCCGGCGGTTGTCGGCGCCGGCAGTACGATGCTGGAGCGCAGGATATCGAGCTTGCGCTTCGTATCGGGCGAGAGACCGGGGACGCTCTGATATCTGGCGGCGTCCAGCGCGTAACGGACCTGCAGTTCCGTGAACTTGGCGCCTGCCTGAGCCGCCAGAGCATCGGTATCCTCGGTAATGAAGGTATTGTTCACCCACTGGGCACGCCCCACATCCACAATGGACGAGAATAATTCTTTCTCCGCCGCAGCGACAAAAGCGTCCACTTGCGCGGCGGTCGTCGGGCCCTGTGCCGCCGGCTGGGCGAGCGCGGGGAAGGCGGAAACGCCAAAAGCCAGCGCTGCCGTAACGGCAAGGCGCGATACCAGAGATTTCATACGATCGGTCCCTCTGAAATTTTCTGTTGGGACCACGCTGCATCTGCGGGATGCCCCGCGTCAAGCGGCCAGATACCGCGCGATCGCCTCGCCAAAATCCGGCAGCGTGATGCAACTCATATGGCCGCCGGGGATGGTGCCGCGCTCGGCATCGGGCAATGCGGCGACCAGCGCGTCGGCCGAGCCATTGTCCCTATCGTCCGCGCCACAGAGCACCAGCGTCGGCATGGTGATCGCGGCGAGATCCTCGCGCGCAATATCCGTCATCGACCGCAGCAGGTAGCCGAGCGCCGTGGGGTCTATTTTCACCGTCTTCATGAACTGGATCGCCAAATAGTCGCGGTCGCCGGACTTGGCGGTGTCGAAGCGCTCCAGCGCATCGAGGAAGAACTGCCGGCGCGGCGCCCACTGGGTCAGCCCTTCCAGCCCCATGCCGCCGAGCACCAGCCGCCGGGGCCGCAGGCCACGCCGCACCAGCGCGACGGAGAGCCGCGAGCCCATCGAGTAGCCGACCAGATCAAATGTCCCCAGCCCGAGCGCGGGGATGATCGCTTCCATGTCCAGCGCCATCACGTCCGGCGGATAAGCGCTCGCCTCGCGCGGGGCGGCGCTGCGGCCGTGGACGCGCTGCTCGATCATGATCGCCTCGAACCCGGCATCGGCAATGCGCTTCGCGGTGCCGTAGCGGATCCAGTTGAACCACGCGTTGGAGCTGAGACCGTGCAGCAGTAGCACGGGCCTGCCCGCTCCCAGCCGATGGACGGCAAGCTGCGCGCCATCATGGCCGGGCAGGTAGTCAATGGTCGCGTCGCTGGTCATGCCGGCCGAAGTGGGCCCAATCGCAGCGCGAAGCAAGGGGCAAAACCCGCCATCGTGCCGCCCCAGTTCAGCGTCCCAAACCGAGGCAACAGCCCGTCCCGAACCGGCACCGACGTGACATTTTACGCTTGCTCTTAATAAGTTCCCTTATTATATCGACGCAGATGGAAAGCACGCATATTGCCTTTGTTATCAGTGACGTCGCCCGCCTTTACCGCCGCCGGTTCGACGAGCGCACCCGGAGCTTCGGCATCACCGGTCCGCAGATGCGCGCGCTGGTGGCGATCATGCGTTTCCCCGGCATCAACCAGGGCGCGCTGGCGGATCGGCTCGATGTGGAACCGATCACGACCTGCCGCATGGTCGATCGGCTGGAGCAGGCCGAACTGGTCGAGCGCCGTCGCGATCCGCAGGATCGGCGCGCCTGGCAGCTCTACCTCACCGAATCGGCCGAGCCGATCGCGCAGGAGTTGCAGGCGATCGGCCAGACCGTGCTCGACGATTCCCTCCAGGGCATCGCACCGGCCGAGCGCGAAGCCGCGCTGGCCATGCTCGCGAAGATCCGCGACAATCTCGCCCAGGCATCCTCGCAGCCCGTGCAGCACCCCCCCATTGTCGGCCAAGGAGGCCAGGGCCATGGCTGAGGCGGATCCGGCGCTCAAGCAATCCGCTGGCGAGACCACGCTCGCGGACGCGCCGGCCGAGGAGCGGCAGCCGGGCCGGTGGCGCCGCCGCATCCTGATGTTTTCCATACCGGCGCTGGTGGTTGCTGTCGGCGCCTATTTCTGGGCAACCAGCGGCCGCTTCGTCTCGACCGACAACGCCTATGTAAAGCAGGACATCGTCGCGGTGAGCAGCGACGTGGGCGGGCGGATCACCCAGGTCAACGTGCGTGAGAACCAGATCGTCAAGGCTGGTGACATATTGTTCGTCGTCGATCAGCAGCCCTACCGGATCGCACTGGAGCAGGCCAACGCGCAGATTGCCAACGCGCAGGTGCAGGTCGGCAAGCTCAGCACCGACTATCAGGCCACCTCGGTCGACATCACCGGCGCGCGCGAGAATGTCTATTATGCCGAGCAGGACCTGAAGCGGCAGCAGGCGCTGCTCAAGGATGGCTTCACCACCCGCGCCCGCATCGAGCAGTCCGAACAGGCGCTGGACAACGCCCGCACCCGGTTGCGCACGGCGCAGGCGGATGCCGCCAAGGCGCGCGCCGCGCTGGCAACCGGCGCGCAGGTGCCCGGCGTCCATCCGGACATCGCCGCCGCGCAGGCGGCGCGCGATGCAGCCGCGCTGAACCTCCAGCGCACCACGGTGCGTGCGCCCGTCCCCGGTCGGACCAGCCAGGCCGACCGGCTGCAAGTGGGGCAAATGGCCATCCAGGGCCTGCCGCTGGTCAGCATCGTCGCCAGCGACCGCACCTGGGTCACGGCCAACTTCAAGGAGACCGACCTTGACCATATGGAGCCCGGCCAGCCCGCCACCATCAAGCTGGACGCCTACCCCGGCATGACGATCAAGGGTCATGTCGAGAGCATCGGCGCGGGCACCGGCTCGGAATTCTCGGTGCTGCCGGCACAGAACGCCAACGGCAACTGGGTGAAGGTGACGCAGCGCGTGCCGGTGCGCATTGCCATTGACGACCGGCCCGGCCGCATGATGATCGCCGGGTTGAGCGCCAAGGTGACGGTCGACATCAGGAACCACGGCAAGTCGGCGCGGTAAAGACAGCCCGGCCATGGCTCCGCACGAGGACCGCCCCCATCTGCTCGTCAAGCACAAGGCGCTGGCAACCGTCGCGATCATGTCCGCGATGGTCATGCAGGTGCTGGACATCACCATCACCAACGTCGCGCTGCCGCACATGCAGGCCTCGCTCGGGGCGACGCAGGAGACGATCAGCTGGGTCCTGACCAGCTATATCCTCGCCTCCGCCATCGCCATCCCCATCACCGGCTGGCTGGCCGACCGGATCGGCGCCAAGAAGCTGTTCGTCGGCTCGGTGGCGACCTTCATGGTCGCCTCGATCCTGTGCGGCATCGCCCAGAACCTCACCGAGATGGTGCTGTTCCGCACGCTGCAGGGCGTTGGCGGCGCCTTTCTCGGCCCGTTGGCGCAAAGCCTGATGCTGGACATCAACAAGCCCTCGCAGCACGGCAAGGCCATGTCCGTCTATGGCATGGGGGTGATGATCGGCCCGATCATGGGGCCCATCGTCGGCGGCTATCTCACCGAATGGTTCGACTGGCGCTGGTGCTTCTACGTCAACGTGCCGGTGGGCATTGCCTGCCTGATCAGCCTCATCGCGTTCCTGCCTGAAAAGCCACTCCAACGCCGGGATTTCGACCTGCTCGGCTTCTCCCTGCTCGCGCTGGGGCTCGCCGGCCTGCAACTCATGCTGGATCGCGGCCAGCACGCCGATTGGTTCTCCTCGACCGAGATCTGGATCGAGGGCGCCATTGCGCTGTGCGGCCTGTGGATGTTCGGCGTGCACCTCGTCACCGCGCGCAAGCCGCTGTTCGCGCCGGAGTTGTTCGCCGACCGCAACTTCGTGAGCGCGTCGGTGTTCATGTTCATCATCGGCATGGTGATGTTCGCCGCCATGGCGCTGCTACCGCCGCTGCTGCAGACGCTGTTCGATTATTCGGTGGTCTATACCGGCGAAATTCTCGCCTCGCGCGGCATTGGCGTGCTCGTCGCCATGGCGATTTCCGGCCGGCTGGTGGACAGGATCGATCCGCGCCTGATCGTCGCGTTCGGCTTCGCGCTGGCGACCGTCTCGCTGTGGATGATGACACGCTGGTCGCTGGAGCAGAGCTGGGAACCCTTCGTCACCTCCGGATTGGTGCAGGGTCTGGGCATCGGCTTCGTGTTCGTGCCCTTGCAGGTGCTCGCCTTCGGCACGTTGCCGGCGACATCCCGGACAGAGGGCGCCGCGGTGCTCAATCTCACCCGCAGCATTGGCTCGTCGATCGGCATCGCCGTCGTCATGGCCCTGCTTGCCCGCAACATTCAGGTCAGCCATGCCGACCTCGTCCAGAACGTCACGCCCAACAACCTGCCGGTGGACCCGGCGCAGCTCAGCCGCTTCGGTGAATATGGCGGCACCGCGCTTCAGATGCTCGACGGGCTGGTCAACCGGCAGGCGGCGATGATCTCGTTCCTCGACGATTTCTTCGTGATGACCATCGCCTGCGCGGTGGCGATCCCCGCCTGCTTCTTCCTGCGCAAGCCCCGCGCCCGCCCACGCGGCGCCCCCGCGCCAGTGATGGCGGAATGAGGATGGGGAGACGGGCCGGTCAGTGATCCCGTCGGCGCATCGGGGTGCGGCACCGACGCCAGACAGCGCGGCACACATGGGCCGCTCCACCACGGTCAGCAAGCTGGCAATCAGCGCCCATTGGCCGGCGGGCAGAGCAGCCTTGCTCCCCTGCCCGGCCTTGTCTCAGCCCTTCTTCAAATGCCGTCGGCCGAGCAGTTCGGCGATCTGCACGGCGTTAAGCGCCGCGCCCTTGCGCAGATTGTCCGCAACGCACCAGAGCGAGAGGCCGTTCTCCACGGTCGGGTCCTCGCGCACGCGGCTGACGAACGTGGCATAGTCGCCCACGCACTCGACCGGCGTGACATAGCCCCCGTCCTCGCGCTTATCGACGAGCATGATCCCCGGCGCCTCGCGCAGGATCTTCTGCGCACCCTTCGCGCTGATCTCGTTCTCGAACTCGATGTTCACCGCCTCGCTATGGCCAACGAACACCGGCACGCGCACGCAGGTGGCCGTCACCTTGATCTTGGGATCGAGGATCTTCTTGGTCTCGACCACCATCTTCCACTCTTCCTTGGTCGAGCCGTCGTCCAGGAAGCTGTCGATATGCGGGATGACGTTGAAGGCGATCTGCTTGGTGAACTTCACCGGCTCGGCCGGGTCGCCGACGAAGATGTTGCGGCTCTGCTCGAACAGCTCGTCCATGCCGTCCTTGCCCGCGCCGGAGACCGACTGATAGGTCGCCACCACCACGCGCTTGATCTTCGCCGCGTCATGCAACGGCTTGAGCGCCACCACCAGCTGCGCGGTCGAGCAGTTGGGGTTCGCGATGATGTTCTTCTTCTTGTAGCCGTCGATGGCGTCCGCGTTCACCTCCGGCACCACCAGCGGCACGTCCGGGTCCATGCGGTAGAGCGAGCTGTTGTCGATCACCACGCAGCCGGCCGCTGCGGCCTTGGGCGCGTAGTCCTTGGTCGCTGCGGAGCCGACCGCGAACAGCGCGATATCCCAGCCGGAAAAGTCGAAATGCTCCAGATTCTTTACCTTGAGCATCCGGCCGGTCTCGCCATACTCGATCTCGTCGCCGGTCGAGCGCGCACTGGCGACCGCCGCGATCTCATCGGCCGGAAACTCCCGCTCGGCGAGGATGTTGAGCATTTCGCGACCGACATTGCCGGTGGCCCCTACGACGACGACACGATATCCCAAGGGCTTTCCCTTCTGCATGGCAACAATCCGTAAGCCCCGCCGATTAGCGGATCGGCCCGGCGAGGCAAAGGATGATAACGCCCCCGGCCACAAAGAGCGCATCCTGTTGTCGAAACGATGCGGCGAGCGGTGCGATCCACCGCACACGCGCCGAGTCCGTCCAGCGGCGCCGCGCGAATATCACGGGGGTCCGCTCATGGGGCGGCATTGGCGCGGTACGCGGGCCCTCTGCTCATCGCCGAAGCAGAGCGTTCGAAACGGCTGCCGCCCCAGTGGCACGCCGCGATCCAGCGCCGCGCGACGCTCTCTCGGCTCCCGGCCCAACGTCGTGCCGCGTCACGCCGCCGCCAGGCCGCGCGCCGGGGCAGCATCGTCCATCCCATGGCGGGCAGCCCGCTGCCGGCGCTGGGTTCCGGAGCGACGCGGTCCTATTCAGCTTTGCAGAGCCGGCCGGCCGGCGCCGGCTGCGGTTAGCTCGCGGTGTTGGGCGGTGCCTTCTGGCCCGGCGGCGGCGCCAGTTTCAGCTCCGGCGGCGCGGTATAGCCGGGCGCGAAATGGACGTGGCAACTCTCGCAGGCCGCATCCAGTTCGCCGCCAATCTCGAAATAGGCGTCATAATCCTTCTTTTCGGCGGCGGCCGCTTCGCGCAGCGCCACGTCGCGCACCTTCGCCACGGCGGCATCCCAGCGCGGGTCATCCACCCGCCGGTCGGCGGTCAGCAGCATGTTGGTCACTTCCGCCAGCGTCAGGCTCGCGCTCTCGGCGTCTTCCCAATCCTTGTCGGTCTTGGGGCGCAGGTCGCGCTCACCGGAGGCATCGGTGACGGAGCCCTGCCACTTCCAGACATTGTCGCCCGCAAACTGCATCACATGGCCCATGAACTCCTTCATCGGCAGCTTCACCGGATCGGCGGCGGCACTGGCCTCGCCCCTGTCGTCCGCATCATTGCCTTCGGGTGCGGGGCTACAGGCTGCGAGCAAAAGGGTTGCGATGAGAAATGGTCCGACTTTGCGCATGGCTCTCCGCCCTCATTTGATGATCTTGGTGGTCGTTGTAAGAGACTTTATCAACCGGACAAGAAGAAAGGGGCGACGCGGCACCCGCATCGCCCCTTTTGTAACCGTTCAACCGACGTTTCTGAAACGTTCGGTAACGCGTCCGATCAGGCGTCCGTGTCGCGGACTTCGCGGCGCTCGGCGATGCGGGCGCGCTTGCCGGTGCGGCCGCGCAGATAATAGAGCTTGGCGCGGCGCACGATGCCCTTGCGGACGACGGTGATGCTGTCGATGTTCGGCGAGTAGAGCGGGAACACGCGCTCCACGCCTTCGCCGAAGCTGATCTTGCGCACGGTGAAGTTGCTGCCCATGCCCTTGTTCGAGCGCGCGATGCACACGCCCTCGAAGTTCTGGACGCGGGTGCGCTCGCCTTCAACGACGCGCACGCCAACGCGCAGCGTGTCGCCGGGGCGGAAATCCGGAATCGTCTTGGTGAGGGCGGCGATGTTTTCCGCCTCGATGGTCTGCAGCAGGTTCATTTGGCCTGTCTTCCTTCGTCTCGTGTCGCGCGCCAGAGGCAGGTCAGTCCCGAGCGCTCCTATAGCGCTCCCAGAGGTCCGGCCTGCGTAACCGTGTATCTGCCTCCGCCCGTTGTTTCCGCCAGGCGGCGATCTTCGCATGATCCCCCGATCGCAACACTTCGGGGATCGTGCGCCCTTCCCACTCAGCAGGTCGGGTATATTGCGGATATTCGAGGAGACCGCTTTCGAACGATTCCTCGACCCCGCTAGAAGCCGCGCCCATTACGCCGGGAAGCAGCCGAATGCAAGCGTCCAGCAGCATCAGCGCGCCTATTTCCCCGCCGGAGAGGATGATGTCCCCCATCGAAACCTGCTCGATCGGCCGCCCGTCGAACAACCGCTCGTCAAACCCCTCGAACCGGCCGCACAGGATCGTCGCGCCCGGTCCTTCCGCCAGCGCCCGCACCCGCGCCTGCGTGATCGGCGCCCCGCGTGGCGTCATCGCCAGCACCGGCAGGTCTGGCCGCGCCGCCAGCGCATGGTCCACCGCGCGCGCCAGCACATCCGCGCGCAGCACCATGCCGGCACCGCCGCCGGCCGGTGTATCGTCCACGCTCTTGTGCTTGTCCGTCGCGAAATCGCGGATCTGGATAGGCGCGCACGCCCACGTCCCCTCCGCCAGCGCCCGCCCGGCCAGCGAGACACCCAGCGGGCCGGGGAACATCTCCGGGTAGAGCGTGAGGATTTGCGCGGTGAAGGTCATGGCCTCCCCTTCGTCATTTATCGACCAATGGCAAGGCGTTCACCCCGCCAGATAGGTTGCGAGCTGGTCGAAGCTGCCGGCGAGCCCTTCCTGCATGGAGGAGAGATTCTCGGCAAAAGCCTGTTCTTCCTCGGGAGTGGCATCGAGCGGCCGCCAGCGCAGCGTCACCTGCGTGCCGGCATTCACGGTTTCCAACGTCACGGTGGTCAGCAGCTTGAGCGGCCAGACCTCGAAGAAGACGGGGCGAATGAGATTGCCTGCGGCGTCGCAAAAGCAATGCTCGTAGGTCAGCAGGTGCGGCCGCACCACGTCCCGGTAGCGAAACAGCGTGAACATGGACCATGTCGCCGTCTCCATGCACATGCGCAGGACGCCCCCGGGCCGGATATCACCCTCGATGACATGGCTCGTCGAGCCCTTGGGGCCCAGCCAGGTCGCCACCGCTGCGGGCGTCACCCAGGCATCCCAGACCCGTTCGATGGGGTGCGCGAACACGCGCTGGACCAACAATTCACTCGTCTCGGCTCGATCGGTCATCGGGGCGCTCTCCCATCGTTGAGGTAGGCATCGAGCCGGTCGAAACTGTCCGGCCAGAAATCGCGGAACTGGTCGATCCAGTCGCGTGCGTGCTTCAGCCCGACCGCGTTGATCCGCCGCGGCCGCGTCTGCGCGGTCTTGCTCCAGCTCACCAGCCCCGCCGCTTCCAGCACTTTGAGGTGCTTGGAAACAGCCGGCTGACTGATCCCGAACGGCGCGGCCAGCTCCATCACCGTCGCGTCCCCAGCCGCCAGCCGCTCGAGAATGGCGCGGCGTGTGGGATCGGCCAGCGCGGCAAAGATCGGGTTCAACGACTCATCCATAACCATCATATTATATAACTAAATAGGAATGTAAAGCGACGGATGTGCGCCTTCGCACCCGGAAGGTGGTGGGTTGGACGTCACTGGTGGCAAAGGGTTCGCTAGGCGATAAACGCCGCGTCGATCACGGCCCTGTCCGCCTCGATCCGTGCGGCGTGGATCGGCGCCATGAAACGCTTTCCGTCCGGCTTCTCGATCTCGACGATATCGCCCGCGCCGAAATTCTCGACCGCGACGATGGTGCCCACCGCCGCGCTCGCATCCGTCACGCACGGCAGGCCGATGAGGTCGATGTGATAATATTCGCCCTCGCCCAGCGGCGGCAACGCCGAGCGCGGGACGGTCAGTTCCAGCCCCCGCAGTGCCTCGGCGGCATTGCGGTCGGTCACTTCGGCGAAGCGGGCGACCGCGCCATTGGGCCCGGCGCGGACGGACTTGAGCGTCAGCGTCCGCCCACCCGCATCGAAGCTTTGATAGCGCTTGAGGCTCTCCGGCCCATCGCCGAACAGCTTGAGGCGCAGTTCGCCCGTCACGCCGTGCGCGCCGATGATGGCGGCGAGCGTGACGGGGCGATCCGGCTCGCGCACGGCAGCGCTCGTCATGGTGTCACCGGCCATGGCCAGGTCCGGCCACGGCACCGGTTACGAGCGGGCTGGACGGCACAGCGCCGCCCGCCCGCATCGCGCAATCGCTGCGCCCGGCCCGGCCATGGGGTCGACACATGACAGGGCTTAGCCCTCGGCCTGCTCGGCGGGGGGCGCTTCCTCAGCAGCGGGCGCTTCCTCGGCGGCGGGAGCCTCCTCGACAGCAGGCGCCTCAGCCGCGGCCTTGGCGGCCTCCTCGGCCTCGGCCAGCTTGGCGGCCTTTTCCTCGGCGCGGTCCTTGGCCTTCTTGCCCGGCTCGGCCTTGTTCGGGTTGCTGCGCGCCGCGCGCTCCTGAACGCCGGCCGCGTCGAGGAAGCGGGCCACGCGGTCGGTCGGCTGCGCGCCAACGCTCACCCAGTGCTTCGCGCGCTCGACATCGAGCACCACGCGCTTCTCGTCATCCTTGGCGAGCAGCGGATTGTAGCTGCCGATGCGCTCGATGAAGCGGCCGTCACGCGGCGAGCGGCTGTCCGTCACCACGATCTTGTAATAAGGGCGCTTCTTGGAGCCGCCACGCGACAGGCGAATGCTTGTTGCCATAAAGTCTTACCTTACCTTTCTGTGCAAATTCAAAATATTGGAGATCATTTCTTGAGGAAATTCTGAAAACCCGGCGGCAGCTTGGGCATGTCCGGCAGGCCCGGCAGCCCCTTGAGCCCGCTGAGGTCGCCCGCCGGTCCGGAGTCACCACCGCCACCGCCCGCGCCGCCGAGCAGTCCGCCCGCACCGCCGCCTCCGGCGAACATCTTGGCCAAGCCTTTGAGGCCGCCCATTTTCTTGATGCGCTTCATGGCGCTCTCCATCTCCTTGTGCATCTTGAGGAGACGGTTGACGTCCTGCACCTGCAAGCCCGC
This sequence comes from Sphingobium sp., assembly GCA_035654015.1. GTDB lineage: Bacteria > Pseudomonadota > Alphaproteobacteria > Sphingomonadales > Sphingomonadaceae > Sphingobium. Next base: position 20,903 of record DASRXX010000004.1, on the reverse strand, counting down.
GCCCTTGGCGACGCGGATCTTGCGCTTGGCGTTGAGCAATTCCGGCCGCTCGCGCTCCTTGGGCGTCATCGAGCCGATCAGCGCGTCGAGGTGGAGCAACGTCTTGTCGTTGACGCCCGCCGCCTGCATCTGCGCCTGCGCCTTCTTCATGCCGGGGATCATGCCGGCGAGCATGCCGAGGCCGCCCATGCGCTGCATCTGCGAGAGCTGGGCGCGCAGGTCGTTGAGGTCGAACTTGCCCGCCGCCATGCGCTTGGCCAGCTTGTCCGCATCCTCCTGCTGGATCGTCTCGGCCGCGCGCTCGACGAGGCTGACGACGTCGCCCATGCCGAGAATGCGCTGCGCCACGCGCGCCGGGTGGAATGGCTCGATCGCGTCAAGCTTCTCGCCGGTGCCGGCGAACTTGATCGGCTGGCCGGTGACCGCCCGCATCGAGAGCGCCGCGCCGCCGCGTGCGTCGCCGTCCATGCGGGTCAGCACCACGCCGGTCAGCGGCACTTGCTCGGTGAAGCTCTTGGCGACATTGACCGCGTCCTGGCCGGTCAGGCTATCGACGACGAGCAGGATTTCGGCGGGATCGGCGACCTGGGCCACCGCCTTCATCTCGTCCATCAGCGCCTGGTCGACATGGAGGCGGCCGGCGGTATCGAGCATCAGCACGTCGAAGCCCTGCAGCTTCGCGGCCTGCATCGCGCGCTTGGCGATATCGACCGGCTGCTGGCCGGCGACGATGGGCAGCGTCGCCACCTCGGTCTGCGTGCCGAGCACGGCGAGCTGTTCCTGCGCCGCCGGGCGATTGACGTCGAGCGACGCCATCAGCACCTTCTTGCGCTCTTTCTCCTTGAGCCGCTTGGCGAGCTTGGCGGTGGTCGTCGTCTTGCCCGAGCCTTGCAGGCCGACCATCATGATGACGGCGGGCGGCGTCACGTCGATCAGCAGCTCGCTGGTCTCGGCGCCCAGCGTCTCGGTCAGCGTGTCGGAGACGATCTTGACGACCATCTGGCCCGGCGTGACCGAGCGCAGCACGTCCGACCCCACCGCCTTCTCGGTCGCCTTGTCGACGAACTCGCGAACCACCGGCAGCGCCACGTCCGCTTCGAGCAGCGCGATTCGCACCTCGCGCATCGCCGCGCGCACGTCCGCCTCGGTAAGCGCGCCACGCCCCCGCAGCTTGTCGAAGACGCCGCCAAGCCGATCGCTCAGACTGTCGAACATGCCACACCTCACACACGGCCTCGGCCGCGAAAAACCTTGCTTCAAGCCCCACAACGGAAAAAGCGCCGGTGGGCGAAACCTCGCCGACCAGCGTCGATCCCCAATGCCCGATCAGGCGGACATATCCAGGATTGTCAGGGCGCTCGCACAGGCGGAACACCGCCCGCGAACCCGCGCCCTGTAGCGGACGGCGGGCAAGATGGCAAGGTGAAGCGCGGCAAGCGGGCGGCGGCGCAATCCTATCCAAGGCAGCCTCCGCGCCATCCCATTATCCACAGGATCACGGCACCTCCGGCCTCCCACTTGACAAAATCAACCGAACCCCGTCCTCTCCCCGGCAGCCGGCCACGCCGCACAGAGGGGGAGAGACAGCATGCCATCAGACTGGCGCCAAGCCTTGATCGTGGGGGCGTGCGCAGCCGCGCTTGCCCTGCCCACGCTTCCCGCCGCCGCGCAGAAGGCTGCTCCGCTCCCTAACGCCGCGAGCGCCGCGGCCGCGGGCTTCTCGCCCGAGCGCCTCAAGAAGCTGGACGACGCCATGGCCCGCGCCGTCGCCGCGCGCGAAGTGGGCGGCATGGTCACCCTGCTGGCGCGTGACGGCAAGGTGATCGCCGCCAAGAGCTATGGCGAGGCCGCGCCGGGCCGGCCGATGACGCGCGACACCATCTTCCGCATCTATTCGATGACCAAGGTCGTCACCGCAGTCGCGATGATGATGCTCTACGAGGAAGGCCGCTGGCAGCTCGACGATCCCGTCACCAAGTTCATCCCGGAGTTCGCCAATCTCAAGGTCGCGGCGGGAACGGACAAAGACGGCAAGCTGATCCTCGAACCGATGAAGCGGCCGCCCACCATGCGCGAGCTGATGAGCCATACCGCCGGCTTCTCTTACGGCGGCGCCGGCGCGGCCGGCGACATCTACCGTACCCGGGATCCGCTCGGCGCGGACAATCTCCACGATATGATCGTGCGGCTGGCCGAGGTGCCCCTGCTCTACCAGCCGGGCACCGCCTGGCAGTACAGCATCTCGGTCGATATTCAGGGCTACATCGTCGAGAAGTTGTCTGGCCAGACGCTGGGCGAGTTCTTCCGCACGCGCATTTTCGAGCCGCTGAGGATGGTCGATACGGCCTTCTACGTGCCGCCGGAGAAAGTTGGTCGCTTCGCCGCCGTCTATGCGCATGACAAGGCGGATGGCCAGCTCAAGCCCACCACCACGCTGCTCGGCCGTCCGATGTCCGACTACAAGGCGCCGCCCAAGCTCGAATCGGGCGGCGGCGGCCTCGTCTCGACGCTCGACGATTATGCCCGCTTCGCCGCGATGCTCGCCAACAAGGGTGAGCTGGACGGCGTCCGCATCCTCGCGCCGCAAACGGTCGAGGTGATGCAGACCAACGTGGTGCCCGACGATGTGCTCGCGCGGCCCAACCCCTATCCCATCTTCAGCAAGGGCCTCGGCTGGGGCATGGGGGTGATGACGGTCAACGATCCGCGCCTTGCCGGCCGCACCGAGGGCAAGGGCACGATGAGCTGGGAGGGCGCGGCGGGCACCTGGTTCTGGGCAGACACGGAGAATCGCGTCGCTTTCGTCGGCCTCATCCAGAATGCGGAGCGCGCCGGACCCAATAATTACAACTGGATAAGCCGCCCGCTGGTCTATCAGGCACTGGTCAGGCCGTGAGGCGTCCAGAACCCGGATTATGAAATAACTTATTGATATAAAATGATAAATGTTAGGAATAGGCTTTGACTGGGGTCTGGAAAAAACGTGGAATCGTTGACTAAAAGCGTTCACCTTCCGTCCCATCCCGATACGCTAAGGACCTGACAGGGTTTTGCAGCTAGGGTGTTTGGCAGTTTTGGGGCGGCGCTTTTGCTGGTAGAGTCCGCGCCGTATTGAATAGCGAGGTTTGATCGTGTCGGCAGATGGCGAGATTATGCGGGACGAGTCAGGCCCCGCACCGCAGCCCCCCTCGAAACTGGCCCTGTCGCGGCGGCATCTGATGATGGGCGGCGCCTTGCTCGCCGTCAGCGGGTTGGCGCTCGCGCGCGAACCCAAGCAGCGCTACCCGGATCTTACGGACAAGCAGTTCGAGGCCATGTTCCCCGCCTCCTTCGGGACATGGCGCACGCTCCCTGTGAGCGAGCTCATCATGCCGCCGGAGAGCGATCTGGCCAACAAGCTCTATCAGCACATCCTCACCCGCACTTATGTCAACAATGCCGGGCTTGGGGTGATGTTCCTCGCCGCCTATAACAGCATGCAGCTCAACAACGTCCAGCTGCACCGGCCCGAGGTCTGCTATTATGCCGGCGGTTTCTCGATCGACATCAGCCAGCCGCTGACGCTCGATCTCGGCCCGGGGCTGGCGATCCCCGCGCGCACCGTGGAGGCATCGCGCGACACACGGCATGAGAACATCCTCTACTGGACGCGGATCGGCAGCGAATTCCCGCAGAGCCAGATGCTCCAGCGCGTCGCGATGACCAAGGCCAATATCGAGGGCTATTTGCCGGACGGCCTGCTGCTGCGCATGTCGGTCATCAATCCCGACAACGCCCGGTCAATCGCGCTGATGAGCGGGTTCATCGAGGATATGCTTGCGCACACGAGCCCCGCGGGGCGGCGCATGATCGTCGGCACCGCCTGAGAGGGAACCCGCCGCTCCCGAGCGAAGCGTCCCGCTAGGCGCGATCGTGCCAGCCGGCGAGCCGCAAGCCGGGTGCACGCGATGCGCCGGTCGTTTCTTGACTTGATCGTGCCAGTGCACGCGCTCAGTGAGCGCCCGGTTTCCGAGCGGCCCGCGCCGTCTTCAGTCCGGGCCAGATCAGCCCGACCAGATGATCGATTGCGAAGATGGTCAAAAGCGCCGTGAGGAACATCGTCATGCCCGCGAAGTCATGCAGGAAGCCCTGCGCGGCCGCTTCGCCCGCATGATAGGTCAGCAGCACCAGGATGATGATGCGCACAAAGTTCGCGAAGACCGCGACAGGCACGATCGCCAGGAACAGCAGCAGCGCGTAGCGGACATGCGCATGATGGCGAAGATAGACGTAGAACAGCGCGATCGCCGAGAGCGAGATCAGCGAATTGAGGCCTGAGCACGCGTCCGCGACGAGCAGCTGATACTGGCCGATCTGGATGGTCACGCCGGCAGAGGCGATCGGGTAGCCCAGCGCGTGGAGTAGCGCCACGGCGGTTTCCGACAGGGCGACCTTGAGCCAATTGGTCACATACCAGACGACAGTTTCGGGCGGCGGAAACACGAACAGCAAGTAGATCAGCGGAAACCACATGATCCGCATGGCCTTGAGTCCGGCAAAGCTGAACAGCACCGCGACGAGCAGGGCATACATGAAATAGCCCTCCGTCTCGATGATATGGCTCACCCGCGAGATGAAGTAGAGCAACAGGATGGGCACGAAAACGGCCGCAACTGCCTTGCCCGATGGCGGTTTGAAATAAGGCCGGGCGTTCTTCCACTCACGCGCGAGCAGCCACAGGCCGGTCGCGAGCACGATGGGGCCGTGAGCGCCCTGATCGGTCGACCAGCTTTCGTTGGCGACAACCATCATCGTCGGAATAAGGATGGACAGCATGCCGGCCGCCAGCAACGGATTGGCCGATAGCCAGTCAAAAAGGGACGACAGGATCGACCTTTGCTTAATGTCCGCCGCGTCAGTCGCCATTATCAACCCTTCAAGTTCCGCCGCGTCTTTATCCCAAGGTGGTTAAGAGCTGATGATCGGCCTGCACGACGGCGATGATAAGGTCACTCGGCGGTCTTCACAAGACGGCACGCAGCCGCTGCTCAGGACCACCAATAGGCGATGGCGCGGATCTCGACCGAGACGCGCGGAGGCGCGTTTTCGGGCGCGAGCGGATCATCGAAGGCAACGTGCGGCACGCACGGCGCCACCCCCTCCAGGCTATCATGCGTCTTGAAAACGATCGCCTCGTCGCGCGCCATATCGGGGAACCAATGCCAGCGGTGCGTGGCTTCATGGGCCACGACATAGCCCTCGAAGCTCCAGTCGTTGCCATCTGGCCGATCGAAAATGGCATCGGCGCGGATCAGTTCGCCGCCGGTCATGCTGCGCGCGTCGCACAAGGCGAGCGGCACGTCCTGCGGCGAATCGGACAGCACTCGCCAGACATTGTAATGCGCCGCGCGCGCATAAGGGCGCCCGTCCGGATTCGTGCGATTCGAGAAGGTGACGCCAGTGGTATCGCTGAGGTCGACGTGCGCGAACCGCGCCGGGTGGCTGTTGTCACTGCTCCCCGCCCTGCCCGACCGCTCGGAAAAGCGGGGGATCGGCATGCCCGTCACCACCACCGCGTCGGCCCCGGTCACGTCTCGCAGCAGCGCCTCGATCTCGGCGGCATAGGCCGGACCGTTCGCCTTGTCGCGCAGATCGCCCGCCGCCGAACGATGGCTGACGAGGCCGAAACCCGCGCCGTCAAGATCCAGCCCGTACGGACGGGCGTCGATTACCGGCATGGCGTGCTGCTCGATCACCACCGTGTCGCGGCTATGATCGTTGGCATAATAACGCGGCCGTTCCGGCGTCCGCGCCGCATAATTGATCAGAACCGCGTCACGATTACCGGAAGCCACCATCGCCACTCCTTCGCTCCCGCGTTGCTAGAGCATTTCGGGCGCGGATTGAACCAACGCGCCCCGCCGCCGATGCCATGCACGAAGGCTGGTCAGGACACGCCCGCCCCGTCGGGCCATGGTGCGTTACGCCCGGTCCTCAAAGGGCGGTCGGGTCCCGACGCGGCGCTCAATCGCCATCGGCGAGTCTCATCAGCCCTTCCTGTGCCACGCTGGCGATCAGCCGTCCCGCCGGATCGAAGAAATGCCCGTGCGCGAACCCTCGGCCACCGCCGGCGAATGGGCTCTCGGTTGCGTAAAGCAGCCATTCGCCGCACTCGACATCGCCATGGAACCACAGGCTATGATCGATACTCGCACTGACCACACCCGGCCCGCCAATCTGTAGAGCATGCGGTCGGTAAGCCGTGGAGAGCAGCAGCAGATCGCTGACGAAGGCGAGCACGGCCCGTTGCATCGGCTGCCCCACGCCGAGCGGCCCGGCGCCGATCCGCATCCAGCAAGCGGCGTGCGGACTGCGCTCCTCGGCAATCCGCCCTTGCTGGATCGGGCCGATCGGCCGGATCTCGATCGGACTGGGCCGTGTCGCCAGCCGCCGCAGCGCCGGCCCGGGAGCAAGGGGATAGGCACGGATGAGCGCCCGCAGATCAAGCAGAGCGTCGGGAGGTGGCACCTCCGGCATCGCCGCCGCGTGAGCCGGTCCGCGCTCATCGCGGTGGAACGAGGCCGCCATGCTGAAGATGACCTTCTCCTGCTGGCGCGCAATCACCCGGCGGTTGGAGAAGGCTCGGCCGTCCATATCCGCCGCCACTTCGAAGGCGATGGGGTGATCCTCACTTCCCGGCCGCAGGAAATAGCAGTGCAGCGAGTGGACCGGCCGGTCCTCCGCAACCGTCTTGGCCGCCGCCATCAGCGCCTGACCGACAACCTGACCGCCGAACACGCGCCCGACCCCGTCCGGCCGGCGGTGGCCAATGAACGAGTCGGTTGCCGCCGGCTCCACGTCGAGCAGGTAGAGCAGCCCCCGGGTCAGCGTATCGAGATCCGGCGCTCTATCGGTCATCGTTGCAGCTCATCCTTTCGCGGCGGTTCGGCCGCCATCGTCCCACCGTGCGCCAGACGACGGGCGCAAGGCAAGCGCTGGACGCGCCGCAGTCGTTGCCGTAGCGTCGCCAGATGACGGACCTATTCGCTTTCAAGCTGCTCCGCGCCGATGAATGGACCGAATGGCGCGAATCGGGCGTGTTTACCGGCGCACCGGTGGACCGCGAGGATGGCTATATCCACCTCTCCGCACGCGATCAGGTGCGCGAGACCGCCGCCAAATGGTTTGCAGACGTCGACCCCCTCATCCTCGTGATGGTCGACCTTGCCGCGCTCGGTGATACGGTGCGCTGGGAGCCGTCACGCGGCGGCGCCCTGTTTCCGCACGTCTATGGCTCCATACCCCGCGCAGCGATTGCCCGGAGCAGCCGGTTGCGGCTAGGGGACGAGGGCGCCCACATCTTCCCCGCGGGCTTTTGATCGAAGGCAGGCCCGGCATGACGCATCAGGTCCACATCATCGGCGGCGGCCTTGCTGGCAGCGAGGCGGCCTGGCAGCTCGCCAACGCCGGCGTCCCCGTGCGCTTGTCCGAGATGCGCGGCGGTGGCGACATGACGGCCGCTCACCAGACCGACGCGCTGGCCGAGATGGTCTGCTCCAACAGCTTCCGCTCGGACGATCCCGTCAACAACGCCGTCGGCCTGCTCCATCAGGAGATGCGCGCGCTCGGCTCGCTGGTGATGGCGCAGGCAGACAAGGTGCGCGTCCCCGCCGGTTCGGCGCTTGCGGTGGATCGGGACCTGTTCGCGGCCGGCGTGACCCGCGCCATCGTCGACCACCCGCTTATCACCCTGGTGCGCGAGCGCATCGATACGCTCCCGACTGATGGTCTCACCATCATCGCCACCGGTCCGCTCACCGCAACACCGCTCGCGGAGTCGGTCGCGGCGGCGACCGGCAAGGACCAGCTTGCCTTCTTCGACGCCATCGCGCCCATCGTCCATGTCGACAGCATCGACATGTCCGTTGCATGGAAGGCCAGCCGCTGGGACAAGGGCTCAGCGGAGGGCGACGGCAAGGACTATATCAACTGCCCGATGAACCGGGAGCAATATGACGCGTTCGTCGACGGGTTGCTCGCCGGCCCCAAGACCGAATTCAAGCAGTGGGAAGCGGACACACCCTATTTCGATGGCTGCATGCCCATCGAGGTGATGGCCGAGCGCGGTCGCGAGACGCTGCGCCACGGTCCGATGAAGCCGGTCGGCCTCGACGATCCGCGCACCGGGCGCTGGCCCTATGCGGTCGTGCAGCTCCGGCAGGACAATGCTCTGGGCACGCTCTGGAACATGGTCGGCTTCCAGACCAAGCTCAAATATGAGGCGCAGGTCTCGCTGTTCCGCACGATCCCGGGTCTGGAGAACGCCCAGTTCGCGCGCCTTGGCGGACTGCACCGCAATACCTTCATCCGCAGCCCGGACCTGCTCGACCGGGAATTGCGGCTGCGCTCGCGCCCTCACATCCGCTTCGCCGGCCAGATCACCGGTTGCGAAGGTTATGTGGAGAGCGCCGCCGTGGGGCTGCTGGCGGGCCTGCTGACGGCGGCTGAACTACGCGGGCGGCCGCTGGCCTGCCCCCCGCGCGAGACGGCGCTGGGCGCGCTCCATGCCCATATCACCGGTGATGCCGAGGCGGAGACCTACCAGCCGATGAACGTCAACTTCGGGCTGTTCCCGCCAATCGAGGATGAGCGCATCCGCAAGAAGCAGCGCAAACAGGCCTATACTGACCGGGCCCGCGCCGCACTCGCCGACTGGCTGACGCAATGCGCGGCGCTACGGGAACCGTTGCCGGCCTGAACCGGGGAGCCCGTAAGCCCATCCCATGCCCCTGTGAAGGCAGGAACCCGGACCGGCAAGGACCTGCGATCGCGGCCCCGGCCTTCTGCTTTCGCAGGAGTGCATCCCCCGCTAATCCTTCTCGCAAGCGCACGCCGTTCGTTTGACTGGTGCGCGCGCCTTGGGAGCCGTGGCGGCGAACTCGGCACGGCTCAGCCGCCCATCCTTGTCGCGATCAGCCCCGGTGAAGCGGTCGGACGTGCGCACCGCCCATTCCTCGAACGAAAGCAGATTATTGCCGTCCTTGTCGAGCTTACGGAAGGCGGCAGCGCGGCTCGCCATCATCTCCGCGCGGGTCACGATGCCGTCGCGGTTGCGGTCATAGCGATCGAAGCGCTTTTGCTCGCGGGTGCGCGGAGACGCTTCCGGCACGGCGGGTGGCGGGGTGCCCCGCGCATTGGGATCGCCCTCCGGCGGGAGCGTGAGCGGCTGCGCCTTGGCGCCGCCATGGGCGACGAGCGGCCCGGCGTTACGATCCGCCTCGCTCTGCCACCAGAACAATCCCGCCGCGACGAGCAGCAAGGCCGCGACCGATCCCGCCAGAAACCGTCCCATATGACTCGCGGCCCCCTCTCCGCACCCCAAGCCGAGGATGGAACCGCCCGGCGCCAAGGTCGAGCGGAAAATGCCCGTGGCTCAGTCCCGCAGCGAGGCGCGCAGCAGCCGGCCGTAATGGCGCAGCGAGAAGCCCGCGGCGGGAACAGCGCGTGCGCGCACGTCCGGCAGGGCAACGGCATGGGCGAGCCGCAGCGGCTTGAGCGTGCGACCGGCTGGGGGTGCGCCGGCTTCCTCCGCCAGCGCCCTCGCCGTCGCCAAGGCTCGCCGCGCCAGTTCCTCGTCGCGAACATGCGTGGCAAGGTCCCACAGCGCCCACACCGCGCCAGGACCGTCCAGATCGGCCTCGCGGCCCGCCTCACCCGCCAGCAGGTTGAACAACCCACCGCCCCGGGCGGCGCCATAGGCGCGCAGGTCCTCGTCGCTCAACGGTTCGGGCGAGAGCAGCATACGCCAGCCGTCGATCAGCCGCTCAGCCGCCGCGCGGGTGCCCGCCGGGGCGACGGCACGCCACCGTTCGACCAGCGGTTCACCCCCACCCTTGGTGCGGTCATCCTCCACCAGCACCGCATCCCACCAGGCAAGCCGGATCGCCGCGATGGTCGGCTCGCCCCCGCGCTGAACCACCCCCGCCAGGCGCTGGTCGAGCAGCCAGCACAGCCCGTGCCACGGGCGCGCAGGGGCCGGCGCATAGGCGAGCAACAGCCGCTGCAAAGGCGCGAGATCAGCGGTGGAAAGCCCCACTCCGGGTGGCGTGTTCACCATCCGTCAACCATCGCATTTAGCGCTTTGTCCATTGCTCTTCGGTAAAGCGCACTGTGGCTCGACGTGTGTGAGACGGCACTTGAGCCGGAGGCAATGAGACAATCCATGAAGCGCACAAGGAGCGACCATTCATTCCTGACGCGGCTGCGGCATGACACAGCCGGCAACACCATCGCGATTGTGGCGGCGGGGATAATCCCGCTCGCGGGCATGATCGGGGGTGCTGTCGACATGAGTCGTCTCTACCTTACCAAGACCCGCTTGCAACAGGCCTGCGACGCCGGCGCTCTTGCCGGTCGCAAGGCGATGGGGGGCGGTGGCTGGACCTCGGGCACCAATAATGACAGCACCCAGGACACCGCACAAAAGCTGTTCAACGCCAATTTCGTGACGGGCGCGTACGGCACCACTTCGCTGGTCAACACATTCTCGGAAGACAACGGCACCGTCACCGGCACGGCCAGCGTGGTCGTTCCCATGACGCTGATGCGGATCTTCCACATCTCCGCACGCACCATCTCAGTCAGTTGCACGGCCAAGATGGAGATTCCCAACACGGACGTGATGTTCGTGTTGGACGTGACCGGCTCGATGGATGACTCCAACAAAATCGGCGGCCTCAAACAAGCCGTGAAATGCTTTTACGAGTCCCTGTTGCGGGTCAACACCACGGCGATATGCGGGAACGATCCGACCGCGACATCCTCGACGACAACCGCGCAGATCCGCCTCGGCTTCGTGCCCTATTCCGTGAACGTCAATGTCGGCAAGCTGCTCCCGAACGACTTTCTGGCGGACAACTGGTCCTATGATTCGCGCAGTTATGGCTGGGATGGCGTCACCTATGACACCAGCAACAGCACCTCTAACTGGACCTATGTCAACGACGGCGGCAGTGCCGTCACGGGCAGCCGATATGAATCGGCCACCTGCCCGGCCAACACCAAGACCTCATCCGACGTCACCAGCCCCACCACGACAACGACAGCCCCGGACGGTACGATCACGACGAGCTATACTGTCACGCGAACGACCAACGGTGTGGAGTATGAAGCCAGCACAAGCGGTAACGGAAAGAACAAAAAATATTATTGCACGCAGACAACCTATACCAACTACAGGGAGCGGCAGGTCAATTCGACTGTGAAGTCGCCTCATTACGCGTACACCTACCAGCGTCGGTCTTTCAACGTCAGCGGCCTGAAGGCGGGCGGAAGTAGCTGGAATAATAGTGTTCCCCTTGACGTGGGCGTCGCCGGGGCGACAGTCAATGTCTCGTGGAAGGGGTGCATCGAGGAGCGCTATACCGTTCCCAACACCGATGGCACCCCGGGAGATGAATGGTCTCCTATTCCCGCCGAAGCGCTCGATATGAATATCGACCTCGTGCCGACCGCCTCCAATAGCAAAAGCTTCTGGGGACCGCTGCTAAATGGGGCGACCTGGGCACGGTATGACTGGGGTTACAGCAATTGCAACAAGAGCGGGCGTACGACCGCCACGGTCAATACAAGTTGCAATGCGTCCAGCAGCAGCGCGAGTTGCCCGACCGAAGCCCTGAAACTCACCACCTATAACACGCCTGGGCCATTCGAGGCTTACGTCAATTCCCTCACGACGGGCGGCAACACCTATCATGATATCGGCATGCTCTGGGGTGCGCGGTTGCTTTCGCCGACTGGAATCTTCGCCAGCGAAAACGCCTTTACCCCTGCGGGTCGCGCTATCCAGCGCCACCTCATCTTCATGACGGATGGTGACACCAATACGAGCAATACTGATTATAGCGCCTACGGCATTGGTTATTACAGCCGGCTTCAGGCGCAGGGTAATCTGTCCGACACCGAGATGGACAATCTGACCAACGCGCGCACTGCCGCGCTCTGCACGGCGATCAAGAACAAGAATATCACGCTCTGGGTGATTTCCTACGGAACGGGCGTGGGTACCGCGACGGAGACCCGGCTCGAAGCCTGCGCATCCCCCGGCCGATACTACAAGGCGTCCGATGGCGCTGCCCTGATCGCCCGTTTCCGCCAGATCGCCTCCGAAATTTCCGAGCTGAGGCTGATCAATTGACGCGGCCCGCTCCTGTTTCCGGCGCGGCCAGACTGGCCGGTTTGTCCGACGCGCAAGACGGAGCGACGCTGGTCGAATTCGGTCTCATCGCGCCTATGCTGAGTCTGTTGCTAATCGGCGCTTTTGACATCGGCCATACGCTCTACATGCAAAGTGTGGTGCAAGGCGCGGTGCAGAATGCAGGACGCTACGGCACCCTCGAAAGCGCATCTGGAACAAGCTCGACGCCGCGCGATGCCATCGACCAGGGGGTCAAACGCCAGATTCTCGAGCTCAACAGGAATGCCACGATTGTGATCAATCGCCGCTTCTACCGGACATTTTCTGACGCGGCCGCCGCCAAGGCCGAAGAATTCACCGATACCAGCGACCCGGCGAGCCCGTACAACGACGGCAAATGCAATAATGGCGAACCCTTTGTGGACGTGAACAACAACGGCCGCTTTGACCGTGATGGTGCCGATTCCGCCGACCGCGCAGGTGCGCGCGATAATATCGTCTATACGGTGACGGTCACCTATCCTCGCATGTTTCCTCTGCACAAATTGATCGGTGGCAGCCCGACGACGAGAATTGTCGCATCGACCATCCTCGCGAACCAACCCTATGGCGATCAAGGCTCATACGCGGCCCCCACGACGGGTCATTGCGGCCTCGGAACTCCGGGCGTAGACCAGCCCGCGCCGGATCCGGTGTCAGTGCCATGATCCGCCTCCCGTCCATAGTCGGGCGCTTATCACGCGACGGGAGCGGCCTTGCAGCCGTGGAGTTTGCCCTGACGGCCCCGCTCGTCCTGACGCTGTTTCTCGCGGGAGCGGAAATCACGAACTTTGCAATCACCAAAATGCGCGTGAGTCAGGTCGCATTCCATGTGGCGGATAATGCCTCGCGTATCGGCACCAACAGCCTGCTTGCGGACGTGCAGATCAGCGAAAGGCAGATCAACGACCTGTTCCTGGGCGCCGCGTTGCAGGCAGGATCCCTCGACTTGAAGCAGCACGCGCGAATCATCCTCACCAGCCTGGAGCCGGTGGCCAATCCGAACACCACCAAGAAGTTCAAGATTCGGTGGCAGCGCTGCTACGGAGACAAGGCCTGGCTATCCAGCTACGGCACGGTTGCCGATGCGCCGCGCGACTATATGGGGCCAGTCGGCCAGAAGGTTACGACGCCGGACAACTCGGCGGTGATGTTTGTCGAAGTCGCCTATGACTACCGCCCGCTCATCTCCAGCAGACTGGTAACCGACACGTTGATCAAGGACATCGCCGCCATGACCGTGCGTGACCAGCGCGATTACGATTTAACGGGAGCGGGCGGCAGCAATCAGGGCGTCTACAATAATGAGGGTGTGACGCCGGCGACGTGCACCGCATCCTAGCCAAAGGGATTGTGCCGCAATCTCTGGGCCGCTCGCGCTAGCGAGCAAGAGCGGGATAGGCAGCAGGACCCGCCCACTGCTGGCGCAGCGAGCCCACTGGATCATTCAGCCTATCAGATGCAGGCCGGCCGCACGAGCCGTCGCGAGCGGTCTCATCCCCCCGCCGCAACGACCTCCGCACGATCGACGCCGCGCCCGAGCGACGGTCGCCCGCGCGGGCGACCGTCGCTCGCATCAACGATAGCAGACCTTCTTGACCGCCGCGACCACGCGCGGGGCGTCGATCAACGCGGCCTTCTCCAGATTGGCGGCATAAGGCAGCGGCACGTCCTCGTTGGTGACGCGCAGCACCGGCGCGTCGAGGTCGTCGAAGCCCTGCTCCATGCAGACCGCCGCAATCTCGCTGGCGATGGAACAAACCGGCCAACCTTCCTCGACCACGACGAGGCGGTTGGTCTTGGCGAGGCTTGCGAGCACCGTCTGCGTATCGAGCGGGCGCAGCGTGCGCAGGTCGATCACCTCCGCATCAATGCCCTCGCCGGCCAGCGTCTCGGCTGCCTCCAGCGCAACGCCGACGCCGATCGAATAACTGACCAGCGTCACGTCCTTGCCGGGCCGCACGATGCGCGCCTTACCGATCGGCAGCACATAGTCGTCAATCTGCGGCACCTCGAAACTGCGGCCATAGACCAGCTCGTTCTCCAGGAACACGACCGGATCCGTGCTGCGGATCGCCGCCTTGAGCAGCCCCTTGCAGTCCGCCGCGTCATAAGGCGCGATCACGACGAGGCCGGGCACCGCAGCATACCACGGACCGTAATTCTGGCTGTGCTGCGCGGCGACGCGGCTGGCCGCACCGTTGGGGCCGCGGAACACGATCGGGCAACGCATCTGGCCGCCGGACATATAGTTGGTCTTGGCCGCCGAGTTGATGATCTGGTCGATCGCCTGCATGGCGAAATTGAATGTCATGAACTCGACGATGGGCTTGAGGCCACCCATCGCAGCGCCGGTACCGAGGCCCGCAAAGCCATGTTCGGTAATCGGCGTGTCGATCACCCGGCGATCGCCGAACTCCTCCAGCAGACCCTGCGTCACCTTGTAGGCGCCCTGATACTCGGCAACTTCCTCGCCCATCAGGAACACGCTGGGGTCGCGCCGCATTTCCTCGGCCATGGCGTCGCGCAGCGCCTCGCGCACGGTCATCTTCTGCATGGGCGTGCCGGCGGGGATCGTCGGATCGGCAGCGGGCGTAGCGCGGCCACCGGCCAGGTTGCCGGTACCCGTCCCGGCCTTCGCCGGTGCAGGCGCTTCAACCACCGGCTGCGATTGCGCGGGCGCCGCCGCCTGTTGCGGGGCAGAAGCAGCTGTCTCCTCACCCTCACCCGCCAGCACGGCGATGACGGTGCCGACCTTCACATTGTCGGTCCCTTCCGGCACGAGAATCTTCTCGATCGTGCCTTCGTCGACCGCTTCGAACTCCATCGTCGCCTTGTCGGTCTCGATCTCGGCCATGATGTCTCCGGAGCGAACCGTGTCGCCTTCCTTGACGAGCCACTTGGCCAGCGTGCCCTCTTCCATGGTCGGCGAGAGAGCGGGCATCTTGATTTCCAGGCCCATCAATATTGCTCCACCAGAACGTCGGTATAGAGTTCGCTCAGCGCCGGCTCAGGCGAGCTTTCGGCAAAGTCCGCCGCCTCGCTCACGATCTTGCGAATCTGCCCGTCAAGCGCCTTCAGTTCATCTTCCGCTACGCCGTTTTCGAGCAGCACCTTCTTGAGGCCTTCGATCGGGTCAGACGTGTCGCGGACATGCTGCACCTCCTCGCGCGGGCGATACTTCGCCGGGTCGGACATGGAGTGGCCGCGATAGCGATAGGTCTTCATCTCGAGGATGATCGGCCCCTTGCCGGCGCGCACATATTCGAGCGCCGTCTCGGTCGCGCCGCGCACGGCGAGCACGTCCATGCCATCCACCTGGATGCCGGGAATGCGGAAGCTCTCGCCGCGCCGGTAGAGCTGGTCCTCGGCCGACGAGCGCCCGATAGATGTCCCCATGGCGTACTGGTTGTTCTCGATCACATAGATGATCGGAAGCTTCCACAGCTCGGCCATGTTGAAGCTTTCGTAGACCTGGCCCTGGTTGGCAGCGCCGTCACCGAAATAGGCGACGCACACGCCGCCATCGTTATTATATTTATGGCTAAAGGCCAGGCCGGTGCCGAGGCTGACCTGCGCACCGACGATGCCGTGCCCGCCGTAGAATTTATGCGCCACGCTGAACATGTGCATCGAGCCGCCCTTGCCGCGCGAAATGCCCGCCTCGCGGCCGGTCAGCTCGGCCATGATGACCTTGGGATCAATGCCATAGGCAAGCATGTGGCCATGGTCGCGATAGCCGGTGATGACGCTGTCCTTGTCCGGCGTCAACGCGGACTGGATGCCGACCGCCACGGCTTCCTGGCCAATATAGAGGTGGCAGAAGCCGCCGATCAGGCCCAGGCCGTAAAGCTGCCCGGCGCGCTCTTCGAAGCGGCGGATGAGCAGCATCTCGCGGTAGAATTCGAGCATCTCCTCCTTGCTCGCCGCATAAGGCTGCGGCTCGCCCGGCCGCTCGCGATTATGATCGGGGCCGGCGGGAACAGAGGGCGCTGAAGCGGTCTTTCGCGACCGGCTTGAGGGTGACTTCGCCAATGACCTGGGTCCTTATTCGCGAGGGAATTACCCCGTTGCTATAACCTTGCTCCGCGCGGAAGCAATGTCCAGATGGGTTAATTATCTCGCCAAGCGTGGCTAAAACGACCGACCCCGCGAACCGACTCTCACTTGAGCGGAACGATGACCTCGTCAGGGTGAGTGACGCCCAGCTCCTTGCGCACCAATTCGTCCGCCATGTCGGGATCCACCCGGCGCGGATCTACCAGCCTCACGCGGTTCTCGAGCGCCGCCTTGCGCGCCTTGAGCATCGCCAGTTCGGTCTCGCGCTGCTTCACCTGACGGCTGTAATCGCCCCAGGCGAGAATACCGTTGGGGCCGACAATCGCATAGGCGATGAACGCCAGCAACAGAACGATGGCGATGGCCGGCATCATCGCCGACCCCAGCAAAAGCCTCAATTTCGCCAGTTGCGCCATAGGCCCTTGGAATCACGGCCGCACGCGCAATGCAAGCGCTATGTTATCGTTCCCGATAATTTGCGCCGAACGGAAGAAAAAAGCGCGTCCAGGAGCGGCTCATCCGCCTCGGACGCGCTGTTCATTCCCTAGCCGAAGATCGCGGCGCCCGCATAATGCGCGCGATCGCCCAGTTCCTCCTCGATACGGATCAACTGGTTGTACTTGGCGAGCCGGTCCGAGCGCGCCAGGCTGCCGGTCTTGATCTGTCCACAATTGGTGGCAACCGCGAGGTCGGCGATGGTCGCGTCCTCCGTCTCGCCCGAGCGGTGCGACATCACGGCGGTGTAGCGCGCGCGGTGCGCCATCTCCACCGCGGCGAGCGTCTCGGTCAGCGTGCCGATCTGGTTGACCTTGATCAGGATCGAATTGCCGAGCCCGCGCTTGATGCCGTCCGACAGCCGCTTAACGTTGGTGACGAACAGGTCGTCGCCGACCAGCTGGCACTTGGAACCGATCAGGTCGGTCGCCTGCTTCCAGCCGTCGAAATCGTCCTCCGCCATGCCGTCCTCAATGGAGACGATCGGATAGCGCGAGACGAGCTCGCCCAGATACTGCGCCTGCTCCTTGATCGAACGGGTCTTGTTCTCGCCTTCGTAGACGTAAGCGCCGTTCTTGAAAAATTCGGTCGAGGCCGGATCGAGCGCGATGGCGACGTCGTCGCCCGGCTTGTAGCCGGCCTTCTCGATCGCCTTCATGACGAAGTCGAGCGCCTCCTCGGCGGACTTCAGGTTCGGCGCGAAGCCGCCCTCGTCGCCGACGTTCGTATTGTGCCCGGCATCGTGCAGCGCCTTCTTCAGCGTCTGGAACACCTCGACGCCCATGCGCAGGCCTTCGCGGAAGCTCGGCGCGCCGACCGGCATGATCATGAATTCCTGGAAGTCGATCGGATTGTCGGCATGGGCGCCGCCGTTGACGATGTTCATCATCGGCACCGGCAACAGCCGCGCCGCGGTGCCGCCGACATAGCGATAGAGCGGCAGCCCGCGCGAGATCGCCGCCGCCTTGGCGACCGCGAGCGACACGCCGAGGATGGCGTTGGCGCCGAGCCGCGCCTTGTTCGGCGTGCCGTCGAGCGCGATCATGGTGCGGTCGATCTGCGCCTGTGCCTCGGCGTCCATGCCGCCGATGGCGTCGAAGATCTCGCCGTTGACCGCGCCGACCGCCTTGGTGACGCCCTTGCCGAGATAGCGTTTCTTGTCGCCGTCGCGCAGCTCGACCGCCTCATGCGCGCCGGTCGAAGCGCCGGACGGCACCGCCGCGCGGCCGAGCGAGCCGTCTTCCAGCAGCACGTCGACTTCGACGGTGGGATTGCCGCGGCTGTCGAGGATTTCGCGGCCCATGATATCGGCGATGGCGGTCATGTCTGATCCTGTGCAGGCGTCCGGAGGCGATTGGATGCGGCGCTTCTACAGGATCGCGCCGGTCAGGCAAAGGGGACGGCGCAAGCCGCCAGGCCAAGCCTGACGGCGCCGGATTCTTCGGCTATGGTCCGCGCTATCATGGCCAAACGATCGACCAGACCATCCGCGAGAACGCCGTCCGGCAAGGAGTCGTCCGGCAAGCCGCTGCAGCTCGGCAAGCCCGTCCCGCTGCCGGCCTCGCCCGACAGGGCGCGGCTCGACCGCGTGCCGAACCCGCATCGCGGCGCGCGCTATCTCGTCCGCTTCACCGCGCCGGAATTCACCGCGCTCTGTCCGATCACCGGCCAGCCGGATTTCGCGCATCTCGTCATCGACTATGTGCCGGACCAGTGGCTGGTCGAGTCGAAGTCGCTGAAGCTCTATCT
This sequence comes from Sphingobium sp., assembly GCA_035654015.1. Lineage (GTDB taxonomy): Bacteria > Pseudomonadota > Alphaproteobacteria > Sphingomonadales > Sphingomonadaceae > Sphingobium. The sequence continues at coordinate 2,386 of DASRXX010000004.1, read as the reverse complement.
CGCGAGCTTCCGCAACCATGGCGCGTTCCACGAAGACTGCACGGTGCGGATCGGCAAGACGCTCGCCGGCCTCCTGAAACCGACATGGCTGCGCATCGGCGGCTACTGGTATCCGCGCGGCGGCATGCCGATCGACGTGTTCTGGCAGAGTGGCAAGCCGCCGGCGGACGTCTGGCTGCCCGACCAGGGCGTCGCGCCCTATCGCGGCCGCGGCTGAAACCTGTTCTGTCCTAAACCGGCGCGGCGCGCCGCAGATAGCGGCCGCACATCAGTCCCGCCAGCACCAGCATGACGCCGGCAAACGCCAGCACCGGCGCGACGCCGATATGGGCGAAACCGTATTTGTAGAAGACCGGCCCGGCCGCCTGCCCCATGAAGAAGAAGAACGAGTGCAGCGCCATCGCCGAGCCGCGCGCCGCGGGCGCAAGCTCGCTCGCGTAGATCTGGACGACGGCGTGCAGCATGTAGAAGGCAAGCCCGAGCGCCACGAAATCCGCGACCTGCACCGGCCACGGCGGCCGCAGCGCGACGAAGGCGATGCAGCAGCCCATGACGATGCCGCCGAGGCGCATCATCCACCGTTCGCCCAGACGATTGAGCAGCCAGGCCACCCGCAGGCTGTAGATCACGCCGCCGAAGCCGAAGCCCGCGATGATGATGCCGGCGATCGAGGCGCGCGCATCGCCGACATTCTGCAAGAGCGAGGCGAGATGCGGAAACAGCCCGTACATGAACATCGCTTCGATCACCACCGTGAGGAAGCAGAACTTCGCCAGCGGGTTGCGGAAGATCGCGCGATAGTTCGGCAGCGTCTGCGACAGGTCGAAGCCGCCGCCCTTGCCGCCGAGCCCGCGGAACCCGACGACCGCGACGGCAAAAATGACGAAGCCCAGCACCGCCATCGCGGTGAACACCGCGCGCCAGCCCATGACGTCGGCGATGATGCCCGCGCTCGTCGCGCCGAGCAGGTTGCCGGTCATGATGGCGAACAGGAGCCGCCCCATCGCGACCTGCCGGTCCTCGACCGGCACCAGATCGCCGACGAAAGCGAAGGCGATCGGCACCAGGCCGCCCGAGCCGATGCCGGCGATCATGCGGGTGATGAGCAGCAGCTCGAAATTGTCGACCAGCGCGCCGGCCAGGGTCGCGAGCGACAGCAGCGCGAGGCAGATCAGCATCAACAGCGGCTTGTTGAACATGTCGGCGAGCGCGCCGAGCACCGGCTGCACCAGCGCGAAGGGCAAGGCGAAGGCGGTCGACAGCAAGGCCGCGGTCGAGGGCAGAACGTGCAGGCCCTCGGCGATATCCGGGGTGATCGGATCGAACGACCGCATGAACATCGAACCGCAGAACGAAATGAAGGCGAGAATCGTCAGGACGCGGTTCATGTCGGAATGACGAGACTGTTGCCCCGCCTTCAGTCCTTGTTCAGTTCTTGGCCAGCCGGTCGAATGCGACGAGCCGCTGCAGGAGCGGCTCCATCTCCTTCAGCGGCAGCATGTTCGGACCGTCGGACGGCGCCCTGTCGGGGTCCTGGTGGGTTTCGATGAAGACGCCGGCCACGCCGACTGCGACCGCGGCGCGCGCGAGCACCGGCACGAATTCGCGCTCGCCGCCCGACGCGGTGCCCTTGCCGCCCGGCTGCTGCACCGAATGCGTCGCGTCGAAGATCACCGGCGCGCCGGTCGAGCGCGCGAGGATCGGCAGCGCGCGCATGTCGGAGACGAGCGTGTTGTAGCCGAACGAGACGCCGCGCTCCGTCACCAGCACGTTGCCGTTGCCGGCGCCGGTGATCTTGGCGACAACATTGGTCATGTCCCACGGCGCGAGGAACTGCCCCTTCTTCACATTGACGACGCGGCCGGTCTTGGCGGCCGCGATCAGCAGGTCGGTCTGCCGGCAGAGAAAGGCCGGGATCTGCAGCACGTCGACCGCCGGCGCGGCGCGCGCGCATTGCTCCGCCTCATGCACGTCGGTCAGCACCGGAAGCCCGAGGCTGTCGCGGATCTCGGCAAAGATCGGCAGCGCGGCGTCGAGCCCGAGGCCGCGCGCGCTCGTGGCGCTCGTGCGGTTCGCTTTGTCGAAGGAGGTCTTGAAGACGAGCCCGATCTTGAGACGGCCGGCGATCTCCTTCAGCGCGGTCGCCATTTCCAGCGCATGCGCGCGGCTCTCGAGCTGGCAGGGTCCTGCGATGACGGCGAGCGGCAAGGCATTGCCGAACCGGACACCGCCGACGTCGACCGTCGCATGAGGAATGAGATCAGGTTTCAAGGGGCGAGCCCACATCGAGAACAGGAGATCAGAACGACCATGAAGTTCTCCCCGGCACCGGTCAATCTCCACCTCGGCAGACGAGGGATGCACACGATATGCCAGGTCCGCACAC
>DASRXX010000003.1:0-809241 GCA_035654015.1 Sphingobium sp. | reverse complement strand
TGCCGTTCGGCGGTGTCAAGAGCTCGGGCTACGGCCGGTTCGGTGGCAAGGCCGGCATCGACAGCTTCACCGAACTGCGCTGGGTCACGGTCGATACCCTGCCCGGACACTACCCCATCTGAGCCCAAACACCCGCGCCCTCCAATAGGAGGGCGCGGAGCGGCTGCCTCGCTCTCGCGGGGAGTGCGGACATCCCATCGGAAGTGCGCGATCCTTTTCCCCACAGTTTGGCCCCCTGAACTGCAGGGAGAGCAGCCCTGTCCGGAGGGTGACCCTCCAATTGGCGGGTGCGCCCTCCTCTCGGAAAATGATGTGCTGCCGTGACGGTAGGGGCACGGGGCGGCGGGAAATGCGTTTGGGTTTTGAGCATGTGCCCGCGCCGGGGCTGACCCACTCTCCGAACGCGAGCCCCTTATCGCGCCGCCTTCTTGATTTCGCTCGGGCTGTGGCCGGTCATGCGCCGGTAGAAGCGCGAAAAGTAGGCAGGGTCCTCGAACCCCAGTTCCGCCGCGACTTCGCTGCAACTCGCGTTGGTGAAGCGCAGGAGGCGCCGGGCCTCAAACAGCAGCCGGCGGTTGATGAAATTCAGCGGTGATAGACCAAACGCCTCATCGGTCTGACGCGAGAGGGTGCGCACGGTGCAGCCGAGCTGCGCCGCGTAATAAGCGAGCGGTTGATGGTCGCGATAGCTGGTTTCGACCAGCGCCTGGAAGCGCTGCGCGATCGTGCCGCGTTGTGCGGCGGGGGGGAGGCCGGGTTGGATGGCGAGCCGCAGCCAGGCTTCAGCGAGCGTGCGGTGCAACCGGTGGGCGGCTGGGTCGAAGCGGTTGCTCTCGGCGATCAGCAGTTGCCGGCCAATCTGGAGCAGGCCCCGTGTCAGCGGAAGGGAGGGCGTGTGCAGGGCTGCCGTGCGCATCTGCGTTCGCAGAGCGTCGTGTCGGCCGAGGCTGTCGAGAAAATCCTGTGAAGCGGTCACGACGAAACCGACTACGTTCTGCGAGAAGCGGAACCCGTGGACAAGCCCGCTCGGCACGCACACCAGCCGCGGTCCAGTCAACGCGTGGTGCTCAGAGCCCAATCGCACGCTCGCTTCACCGCGCGCCACGAACAGAATTTGCGAGAGGGCCGGATGGAGATGGGGAGAGATTTCCCAATCATACCGGCTGCTGCGGATCGCGATCGTCTCGCAATGGAAAAATTCTTCCAGCGGCGCGTCCTGTTGATCGCCGTAAAGCGCGTAACGGGGGACGGCGGCGGTAGAGGCATGCGCGGCGGATGGCATGTCCCGATCATACCAGACTCTGTCCGAACCGTCCCTTCCTTTTAACGCGACTTTGGATGAAAATGGGGCGTCATCGGAGAGGTAATATGACCCGTATCTGCATTATCGGTGCCGGCCCGGCCGGTTTGTTGCTCGGCCACCTGTTGCGGGCTGAGGGGGTGGATTGCGTCGTGCTGGAGCGGCGTTCCCCCGATTATGTTTTGGGGCGGATCCGCGCCGGCGTGCTGGAGCGGGGGACCGTAGCGCTGATGGAGCGGCTTGGGCTGGATGCCCGGCTCAAGGCCGAAGGGTTGGTGCACGATGGGTTCAACCTGGCCGACGGAGAGCGGCTGATCCGGATTGATATGGCCGAACTCGTTGGCAGCCATGTTGTCGTCTATGGCCAGACCGAGCTGACCCACGATCTGATGGATGCGCACGAGGCGCGTGGACTGGAGGTCGTTTACGAAGCACAGGACGTCGCACTGCATGATATCGAGAGCGATGCCCCCTATGTCACTTATGTGAAGGATGGCGTGCAGCAGCGCGTCGACGCCCGTATCATCGTCGGTTGCGATGGCTTTCACGGCCCGAGCCGCAAGGCCATACCCGCACATGTTGGTCGCGACTATGGTCGTGAATATCCGTTCGGCTGGCTCGGCATCCTCGCGGATGTGCCGCCGTGCCATGACGAACTGATTTACGCCAATCACGAGCGTGGCTTCGCGCTTGCTTCCCAGCGCAGCCTCACGCGCAGTCGCTATTATGTTGATGTGCCACTGACTGAAAAGCTCGAGGATTGGCCGGACGAGCGCATCTGGGATGAACTGGCTCTCCGCCTCGGCCCGACGGTGGCGCCGCATATCACGCGCGGTCCGGCCCTTGAGAAATCGATCGCGCCGCTGCGCTCGCATGTGTTCACACCGATGCGCCACGGCAGCCTGCTGTTGTGCGGTGACGCCGCGCATATCGTGCCGCCGACCGGCGCCAAGGGCCTCAATCTCGCCGCGAGCGACGTCTATTATGCGGCCGAAGCGCTGATTGCCTTTGCGAAGCGCAACGATGCGGATGCCGTCGCCGCTTATTCGGACAAGGCGCTCGCGCGGGTCTGGAAGGCCGAGCGGTTCAGTTGGTCGCTCACCCGGCTGATGCATCGTTTCCCCGAGGATGGCCCGTTCGAGCGAGCAATGCAGGTTGCCGAACTGGACTACATCGCGTCCAGCCGCGCCGCGCAGACCAGCATTGCGGAAAATTACGTGGGCTTGCCTTACTGAGCCGATCGTTGCGGCCTGCGGGCCCTCAGCCGATGGACATCAGGCTGGCATTGCCGCCGGAGGCGGTGGTGTTGATCGAGGTCGCGACCTCTTCCACCAGCCAGTCGAGCCGGTAGGCGGGGCCCGCGGCGCACTCGGCGGGCGAGGCTGCCTGCGCGAGAACCACCGGCCCCGGCCGCGCGGCGATGTCCGCAAGGGCGGCGCGGATTTGGGCGGCGTCGCCTTCGATCAGTGCGCCGGCCAGCTGCTGGTCCGGCCTCGCAGTGAATCGCAGTCCGACGACTTGGGGGAGGTTGTCGGGCAGGGGCATGCCCTCGACCAGCCCTTGATTGCCCGTCGCCAGCACCGCCGCCATCTGCTGGAGCAGCCCAGTGCGATGCGCGGGACGCAGCAGGATCACGCCGCGCGGATGCAGGCCATAGACATTGCGCTCGCCCACCGGGCCGGGCAGATCCACCTCCAGCCCCAGCGGCGAGCGGGCGGCATAGGTTCGCGCGACGATGGCGGCGTCCGCTTCCCCCCGCTTCTCCAACCAACCGATGAACGCGGTCAGCGCGGAATCGGGCGATGGCGCAGGGGTGGCCGGCACAGCATCGGGCGCCGCGGTCGTCAGACGGCCGAGATAGAGCGGCCCGCCGGCCTTGGGACCCGTGCCCGAGAGACCGCGCCCGCCGAAGGGCTGCACGCCCACCACCGCGCCGATCATATTGCGGTTGATATAGTGATTGCCTGCCCGCACCCGGCCAGTGACGTGCGTAATTGTCTCTTCAAGCCGTGTGTGGAGGCCGAAGGTGAGGCCGTAGCCGGTGGCGTTGATCGCATCGATCAGCTCGCTGATCCGCGCCCGCCCGTAGCGAACGACATGGAGGACGGGACCGAAGATCTCGCGTTCCAGCTCCGCGATCGAGCGCAGTTCGATGATTGTCGGGGGCACGAAGGTGCCGTGCGCGGACTCGGGCGGCAGCGGTGTCTGGTGAACAGGATGGCCCGCCGCGCGCATCGCGGCGATATGCCCCTCGATTCCGGCCTGGGCCTGCGCTGTGATGACCGGGCCGATATCCACCGCCAGCCGGTCCGTACGGCCCACGTGCAACTCCGCAAGGGCATCGCGCAGCAGCGTCAGCATCCGGTCGGCAATCTCTTCCTGCAGGCAAAGCACGCGCAGCGCCGAACAACGCTGGCCGGCGCTATCGAAGGCGGAGGCGAGCACATCGGCGACAACCTGCTCCGGCAGCGCTGAGGAATCGACGATCATCGCATTCTGCCCGCCCGTCTCGGCGATGAACGGGATGGGCCGGTCTTGGCGGGAAAGCCGGGTGGCGAGCTGCGCCTGGATGAGCCGGGCGACCTCGGTGGAGCCGGTGAACATCACCGCCGTCGTTTCCGCCGCACCGACCAGCGCCGCGCCCACCGCGCCATCGCCAGGCACGAGCTGGAGCGCATCGGCGGGCACGCCGGCCTGGTGCAGCAGGCGCACGGCCTCAGCGGCGATCAGCGGCGTTTCTTCGGCGGGCTTGGCGAGCACCGGATTGCCGGCGACCAGCGCCGCAGCGATCTGCCCCGTGAAGATAGCGAGCGGGAAGTTCCAGGGGGAGATGCACACGGTCGGGCCGAGCGGCTGTGTCTCGGCGCGGAAGGATGCGCGCGCCTGCTGCGCATAGTAGCGCAGGAAATCAGTCGCCTCGCGCACTTCGGATATGGCGTTGGCGGAGGATTTGCCCGCCTCGCGCATGGTGAGGCCCATCAGCACCGGCATACGCGCCTGGAGCAGGTCGGCGGCGCGCTCCAGCGCGGCGGCACGGGCGGCGAGCGGCACGGCCGGCCAGGTCGAGGCGACGGCTCGGGCGACGCAGGCGGCGGCGCCCGCCGGCGGCAGCTCCGCCACGGTGCCCACAATATCTCGGTGGTCGGCGGGGTTGCGCACCGGGCGGGTGATGCCGTCGCCGGTGGTCGGCGTGGCGGTCCATGCGATCGCCGCGCTCTCCCGCAGCGCCGCGCCCAGCGCCGCCAGCACGCTCTCGTCGCTTAGGTCGAGCCCAGCCGAGTTGCGTCGGTCGGGGTAGAGTTCATCCGGCAGCGCGATCAGCGGGTGTGGCGCGCCCGGCTCGGTCATGGCGGCGACCTGTTCCGCCGGGTCGGCGATCAGCGCCTCGATGGGGATGTCCGCATCGCCGATGCGGTTGACGAAGCTTGAATTGGCGCCGTTCTCCAGCAGCCGGCGCACGAGATAGGCGAGCAGCGTCTCATGCGTGCCGACCGGCGCATAGATGCGGCAGGGGCGGTCCAGATTGTCCGGACCGACCACTTGCTGGTAGAGCGGCTCGCCCATGCCGTGGAGGCACTGGAATTCATAATCGCCGGGCGAAAAATCCGGCCCCGCCATCTGGTAGATGGTCGCCAGCGACTGGGCATTGTGCGTTGCGAATTGCGGGAACACCGCGTCCTTCGCCGCCAGCAGCTTCGCGGCGCAGGCGATATAGGCGACATCGGTATGGAGCTTGCGGGTATAGACGGGGAAGCCCGGCAGGCCGTCCACCTGCGCGCGTTTGATCTCGCTATCCCAATAGGCGCCCTTGACCAGCCGTACCATGATCCGTCGTCCTGCGCGCCGCGCGAGGTCGACGATCCAGTCGATTACGAAGGGGCAGCGCTTGCCATAGGCCTGGACGACGAAGCCGAGCCCGTCCCAGCCCGCGAGCGCCGGATCGAGCGCGAGGCTCTCCAGCAAGTCGAGCGAGAGTTCGAGCCGGTCGGCTTCTTCAGCGTCGATATTGAGGCCGATATCGTAAGAGCGGGCGAGGGCGGCCAGCGCGGCGACCCGCGGCAGCAGCTCGCCCATCACACGTTCGGCCTGCGCGCGGGTATAGCGTGGGTGGAGCGCCGAAAGCTTGATCGAGATGCCGTTGCCGGCGATCGGGCCGCGGCCCGCCGCCGCCGTACCGATGGCGTGGATCGCCTGTTCATAGGCCTCGTAATAAAGCTGAGCGTCGTGCGCGGTCGCCGCCGCCTCACCGAGCATGTCGAAGCTGTAGGTGAAGCCCTTGGCCTCCATGACGCGCGCGCGCCTGAGCGCCTCGTCGATGGTTTCGCCGGTGACGAACTGCTCGCCCATCATCCGCATGGCGAGGTCGACGCCGCGCCGCACGACCGGCTCGCCGGCGCGGGCGATCAGGCGGCCGAGCGCGGCGGCGAGGCCCGTGTCGTTGACCGGATCGACCAGCTTGCCGGTGATGATGAGGCCCCAGGTGGCCGCGTTGACGAACAATGAGCGCCCGGCGCCGAGATGCGCGGCCCAGTCGCCCGGCGCGATCTTGTCGCGGATCAGTGCGTCGCGCGTTGCGTCGTCGGGGATGCGCAGTAGCGCTTCGGCAAGGCACATGAGCGCCACGCCCTCCTGGCTGGAGAGCGCATATTCCTGCACCAGCCCCTCGACCCCTGTGCCCCTGTGCCGTGCCCTCAGCCCGGCGACGAGCCCGCGCGCCGTCTCCCGCGCGGCGGCGCGGACCGGCTCGGGCAGGGTGGCGGCGGGTAACAGCCGGGCGATGCAGGCCGGCTCAGTCTCGCGATAGGCGGCGGTGATGGCGCGGCGGAGCGGCGACTGGGAGCGGATCGGCGGCGCGAAAGCCGCGAAGAGAATGGAGTCGCCAACGTCCGGCATGGCCGCAATCTAGGGATTGTATAGGAAAGGGGGAAGCGCTGTGTTTCGGCGCTGCGGACGTTCGAGAGCGCATGGCCGGTTCCGACCAATGCTGTGTTTTGGGAAAGCAGGATCCCAGAGCCGAGACACGGTGCCTATCCCATGTCGCGGCTGCGTTCGATTCGAACGCAAGGGCGATGCAGAGTGGCTGGCCTCTGTCGCTGAGCCATGCGTCGTGCCATCGGAGCGGGCGATTCTCAGCACTCCACCACATTCACCGCCAGCCCGCCGAGACTGGTCTCCTTGTAGATGGAGCGCATATCCTCGCCGGTCTGGCGCATGGTCTCGATCACCGCGTCGAGGCTCACCACATGGGCGCCGTCGCCGCGCAGGGCGAGATAGGCGGCGTTGATCGCCTTGATCGCGCCCATGGTGTTGCGCTCGATGCAGGGGATCTGCACCAGCCCGCCGACCGGATCGCAGGTGAGGCCGAGATTATGCTCCATGCCGATCTCGGCGGCATTCTCGATCTGGTGGTTGCTGCCGCCCAGCGCCGCCGTGAGACCCGCCGCGGCCATCGAGCAAGCGACGCCGACCTCGCCCTGGCAGCCCATTTCGGCCGCCGAGATGGAAGCGCGCTTCTTGTAGAGCAGGCCGATGGCGGCGGCGGTGGTGAGCAGCAGGCGCGATCCGGCGGCGTCCGCGCCGGGCACGAAGCTCTCATAATAGCGCATCACCGCCGGGATAACGCCCGCCGCACCGTTGGTGGGCGATGTCACCACGCGCCCGCCGGCGGCATTCTCCTCATTGACGGCGAGCGCCCACAGGCTGACCCATTCGAACACATCGGATGGCTGGACGGCGTGGCCCCGCGCGGTCAGCGCCTCGTGGATCTTGCGGGCGCGGCGGCGAACGTGGAGTCCGCCGGGTAGATCGCCATCGCGCGTCAGACCCCGGTCGATGCAGGCGAACATGGCGGCGCGGATCCGGTCGAGTTGCGCATCCGTCTCCGCTGGTTCGCGCCAGGTAGTCTCGTTCTCGCGCACGATGGCACCGATGGAGAGGCCGGTCGCATCGCCGATGGCGAGCAGTTCGGTGGATGAATCGAAGCTGTGCGGCAGGGAGATGTTGCGGCGCGCCGGTTCCGCGCCAACCTCCACGATCGCGCCGCCGCCGATCGAAAGGACGCGTCGCGTCAGCCGCGTGCCATCCGCGAACACCGCCTCGAACACCATCGTGTTGGGGTGGTCGGGGAGGAAGCTCGGGTCGAAGATCAGGTCGCGCGCACGGTCGAAAGGGAGGTCGACGCGCCCAGCCAGCGGCAGCCGCCCGCTCTTGTCTATCCGTGCGACGATGGCGGGCGCCTCGTCGGGGTCGACCGTCTCGGGGTTCCAGCCGGCGAGGCCGAGCAGAATCGCCGAGTCGGTGGCGTGGCCGCGCCCGGTGAGGGCGAGCGACCCGTGCAGCGTGCAGCGAACCCGTGCGATGGATGGTCGATCGATGGTGACGAGTCGCGCAAAACGGGCCGCCGCGCGCATCGGGCCTACGGTGTGAGAGCTTGAAGGGCCGATGCCGATTGTAAAGAGATCAACAATGGAAACCGGATCTTGCCGGTCCGCAAGGTTTGGTCGTACCGCGCGCATGAGCGCCCTTTCCGGTCCTGTCCGATCAGGGCCTGCCTCTCCAGATAGGCTCCGCGGCGCATCCGTCCAAGCTTCTCCGTGCAGATCGTGCAGCCGGGGGTGGCATTGACGGTTGATCCTGTCACGAAACTGTCACATGGGCGCACCACGCGCCCCTTCGCTTCCCGGGAGTCCTCTGATCCGCCAGATTGCCGCCTTGCCCTACCGCACCGAAGGCGACGCGCTCGACGCTCCGGTCAAGGTCATGCTCATCACGTCGCGCGAGACCAAGCGCTGGGTGATTCCCAAGGGCAATGTGCCGCCGGGAGTCGAGTGGCATCGCGCGGCCGCCAACGAGGCGGAGGAGGAAGCGGGCGTGCTCGGCGTGCTCTGCCCCACGCCGCTCGGCACATACCGCTACCGCAAGCGGCGCGGCAACGGCGCGTCGCTGATGGTCGATGTCGAGGTGTTCCCGCTGGCGGTGAACCGCGAGTTGCCGGACTGGAAGGAGCGCAGCGAGCGTCAGCGGCGCTGGTTCAGCCTCGCCGAGGCCGCCGAGGCGGTGGAGGAGAGCGATCTGAGAGACCTCATCCGCTCGTTCGCGGCCTCGGAGATCAAGGCCGCCGTACGACGCGCCACCATTTTTGAGACCGTCGCCAAGAGATCAGGGATAAACAGCATGTTCGGGTGGTTTCAGCGACTGCTCCCCAAGCAGGGCAATTTTTTCGAACTGTTCGAGGCGCATGTGCGCACGGTGGTCGCCGGCGCCGATGCGCTTGGCCGGCTGCTGCACGATGGGGCACACCGGGAGGACCATGTCCGCGAGATCATCGAGCGGGAGCATGACGCGGACGAGATCAACCGCGAGGTGCTGCGCGTGGTCCGGCAGACCTTCCTGACCCCGTTCGACCGCACTGCGATCACCAGCCTCATCGGCTCGATGGACGATGCGATTGACGACATGCAGGCGGCCGCGCAGGCGATCGACCTCTATGATCTCACCAGCTTCGAGCCGGAGATGCTCGATATTGCGGCGATCATCGTCGATGGCTCGCGGGTGCTGGCCGAGGCGATTCCGCTGCTGCGCAATGTCGGTGACAACGCCCGGCGCCTGCACGAACTCACCGAGCGGCTGGTCCGCATGGAAGGCCATGCCGACAATATCCACTCGGCCGGCCTCAAGGCCGCCTACCGCAAATATGGACCCTTGGATCCGATGGCTTTCGTGGTGCGCCGTGAGATCTTCAACCATCTCGAGCGGATCACTGACGCGCTGGAAGATGTCGCGAACGAGATCGACAGCATCGTGATCGACCACAGCTGAGCCCCCGCGCCCCATGCACGAGCTAGCCCTGCCGCTGTTGATCGCGCTGATCTTTGTCGCGCTCGCCTTCGATTTTCTGAACGGCCTGCACGATGCCGCCAACTCGATTGCCACCGTGGTTGCCACCCGGCTGCTCGGTCCGGTTATGGCGGTTGGCTTCGCGGCCTTCTTCAACTTTGCCGCCTACTTCCTCACGCTTGCGATCCCCAGCCTCCACAAGGTGGCGGAAACGGTGGGCGCGGGGCTCATCAACAAGGAGCTGGTGACGCCCGCCGTCATCTTCGGCGCGCTGATCGGCGCGATGTTCTGGAACGTCGTCACCTGGCTCAAGGGCATTCCCTCGTCGAGCAGTCATGCGCTGGTCGGCGGGCTGGTCGGAGCGGGCGTGGCCCATGCCGGGTTCACCGGCATCGAATGGACGGGCCTCAACAAGACGTTGATCGCCATCGTGCTGTCGCCGACCATCGGCATGTTGCTGGCCATGGCGATCATGCTGGGCACCAGCTGGCTGTTCCGCCACAATCAGGCGCGGGAGGCGGATCGCAGCTTCCGCGTCCTGCATCTGGTCTCCTCGGCGGCTTATTCCGTGAGTCACGGCCTTAATGATGCGCAGAAGACCATGGGTATCATCACCGTGTTGCTCTACTCGACCGGCTACCTCAGCGGTGAGTTCCATGTGCCCCACTGGGTCGCTATCGCCTGCTATGTCGCTATCGCGCTCGGCACTATGACCGGCGGATGGAAGATCATCGAGACGATGGGCTCGCGCATCACCAAGCTTTCGCAGCATCAGGGCTTCAGCGCGTCAACGGGTGGGTCGATCGTGGTGTTCGGCGCCTCGCTGCTCGGCATTCCGGTCTCGACGACACACACCATCACCGGCTGCGTCATCGGCGCCGGCGTCGCACGGCGCGCCTCGGCGGTGCGCTGGGGCGTGGCGCAGAGCGTGGTCGTGGCGTGGGTCATCACCATTCCCGCCTCGGCAGCGGTCGGGGCGCTCTTCTATTCACTGACGCGGTTGTTCTGAACGCCAGCCCGGCCGTTTTGAACGCCACCTCCATGAGGGTTTCTCGCTGGCGCGACCAGCCAGCCCTTGCCCACGTTATGTGCCTATCTTGTCAATTAAAACGATAGAGATTATTCTGGCCCCGTGATTGGAACGTAAGCCGAGTCGACTGGTCACCCCCCTGCACAGGAGATCGACCATGGATTTTGCGAGCAATCCCGAACGATTTGCGCCGTCGATTGCGAACGACCGCAGCACCGCGCCGCTCATCCTCACGGTGCCCGGCCTCAACAACAGCGGTCCGGCTCACTGGCAAAGCGCCTGGGAGCGCGAGCGGGGTGATATCGCGCGTGTCGAGCTAGGCGGCTGGGCGCGGCCACATCGCAACAGCTGGGTGAACCTGCTCAACCTCGCCATTCGCCGCGCCGGCCGGCCGGTGATCCTCGTCGCGCACAGCTTGGGCTGCCATGCGGTCGCTTGGTGGGCAGCGATGGAGCGCCCGGCCTATGGCGACCCGGTCGTGGGCGCGCTGCTGGTGGCGCCGCCGGAGGTCGACGTGGCGCCGGTCGATGAGCGGCTCAAATCCTTTGGGCCTGCGCCTAAGGAGCCCCTGCCGTTCCCGTCGATCGTCGTGGCCAGCCACGATGATCCTTATATCCAGTTTCACCGCGCGCGCCGTCTTGCGCAATTCTGGGGTGGGCGCTTCGCCGATGCCGGCGCGGCGGGGCACATCAACGCCGACTCGAACCTTGGTGCCTGGCCGTTCGGTCAGTTCCTGCTCCGCACCCTGTTGGGGGCGGCCGCCCGGTCTGGGGAGGGCGACCTTGGCTTTGCGGTGTCCGCGAGACAGCAGCCCGATCTCTCTCTTTAGCGGTGCGGGTGATTCGGGCGGGGCGCCATAGCGGGCGCCGCGTGACTTGCCGAACCCGTAGCCCCTGGAGGGAGCGTGTCGGCTTTCCTCCACGGTTTATCGCGCGCGACGTTGCAGGGTAAAATATCCCCGAATAGCATCGCCCGCGATGGTAAATGCAAAATTACCGTATTTCGTTAAGCCGATGATGGCTAGCGGAGACCTGATCAGTCTCATCAGGTCACAGTCGATATACATCGAAAATTCTCGCATATTATGTATATTTTTCATGACATATGTGCATCTGCATTTTGCAATTGACTTGCAAAATGACGATTTCATTTTATTAAAAAGAATATTCGTGGATGTATTGGGGCGATCAAGTGTTCCGTTACTTTCGACGATTTCCGGCCTGCTCATGGTCAATTATTTCGGTCGGCGCCCTTGGTCCGTGGCGGTGAAGGAGAGGGCGGTCACGCTGCTGTGGCCGATGCTGTTCTGGAATGCGGGCGCCTTGCTGATCTTGGGATCGGGCTCAGGCCATGTGTTGAATGACCTCCTTGCTCTTACCGGAGCGCCAGCGCTCTTGTATCTGGCCTTCCTGCGCGATCTTTTCGTGCTGTGCGCGTTGACACCGATCTTGCTGCTGGGCGTCCGCAAGTTCCCGATTGCTACGGCGTTACTGACGTTCGGCTATTATCTTGCGAATGTTCCCACGCCGGTCATCCTGCGCCCCCAGATAGCGGGTTTCTATATGGTCGGCCTCTACATCGCCACGTGGGGCGCGCTCCGCTTGCCTCGGCTTCCAGTCATCCTTGCCTTTGTCGTGATGATTGCGATCGAGCTGACCATCCAGCCAAGTGCGATGCTCTATGATCTGCTTGTCCGCCGCCCGATCACGGCCGCGACCTTCTGGGTGATCGCCTGCGCCCTGCCTGTCCGGATGAAGCTGGGCCGCGCCACATTCGTGTTTTTCCTGTGTCACGGCCTTGCATTCCAGCTGTCCGGCAGCGTCTATTACCGGGCGGGCCTGCTGGATGCCTATATGGTCCTGTGGCTGGTTACGCCGCTGCTGGTGCTTCTCGCCGTCTGCGCCGTCATGTGGCTCTGGCGGCGTTGCCTCCCGTGGGTTCCAGCAATCGTCACCTGGGCCGTCCAGCCTTTCATGGGCGGGCCGCCTCCCGCTACAATTCCACACACCCCCCATCGACATACAGGTCGATCCCCGTGATGAAGCTCGCCTCGTCGGAGGCGAGGAACAGCACCGGCCGGGCGATTTCCTCCGGCGCGCCCATGCGCTTCATGGGCACGGCATCGGTCATGATCGCGCGCAGGCCCGCGACGGCGTCCGCCGGCACGCCCTCGGTTCGGTTGATGATCGGCGTCTCGGTCGGGCCTGGGCTCACCATATTGACGCGGATCTTCCGCCCGACCAGCTCGGCTGCCAGCGTGCGGGCGACGGCGCGCAGACCCGCCTTGGCCGCCGCATACATGACATTGCCGGGCACCGCCGCGACGGCACCAATCGAGCCGGTGATGACGATCGCCCCGCCGTCAGCGAGCAGCGGCAGCGCCTGCTGGATCGCGAAGAAGCAGCCGCGCAGGTTGACATTGTGGACATGGTCCCATTGCGCCGGGGTTACCTCGTTCACCGGCGCGAAGGCGCCGATGCCGGCGTTGACGAACAGCACGTCGAGCTTGCCGTGGGCGGCTTCTATGGCGGAGAGAACCTCGGCGCCGCTGCCGATCTCGGCGACATCGGCGCGAAAGCCCCGGGCGCCGGGGATGGCGGCCACGGCCGTATCGATGGTCCGCCGGTCGCGCCCGGTGAGGAATACATGCGCGCCCTCCGTGCCAAAACCTTTCGCTGCGGCGTAGCCGATGCCGCTGTTTCCGCCGATCACCAGCACCACCTTGTCCTTGAACCGCATGCGCCGCTCTCCCCCGGAGTCTCGTTATGGCCTTGGCTATTTCTTAGGGGCTGTTGCGCCCGGTTGAAACCATCCCTGGGGCCTTCGCCATAATCGGCGGACCTCCCAGTTGCCACAAGGCCAAGGTCGTCGCGCCGCATGACGGGGATACAACGGCCGTCGCGTTCCGGAGACGCCCATGCGGACGAGCGGGCCCACTGTCCTACACCCGCAGCGGGATGGTCATCGCGGGTTTCGTCTGATGGCCGGTCGGCACGGCGGAAAAATTGGGCTCACACCGCGACTTTCGCGCCTTTCGGACAGAAATGCCTAGGGTGAGTAAGAACGGTACAGCGCAATCCGCCCGTTCCGGGCCACATGTCGGAGAAAGGGTCAGCCTTCCATCCGACGGCGATACTCGTGGGAGTCCATTTCCTCGCCGCTCTCATTGATTGTGGCGCGGCGCATGTCCCGGCGATACCGGTCCGTCTCCAGCGGGGTCGCCGCGTGCAGTGCGAAACGGTTGTCCCAGATCACGATGTCGCCCACCGACCAGCGGTGGCGGTGGACATAGCGGGGTTGGGTGACATGGTCGTAGAGCGCCTCCACCAGCGCGTGTCCCTCCGCCTCGCCCATGCCGACGATGCCGACGCAGTGGCCGCCAACGAACACAGCCTTGCGGCCGCTCGCGGAGGTGCGCACTAGCGGATGGTGGACCGGCGGCATCGGCAGGGTGGCGCGCATCTCCTCTGTTACCGCCAGCCCTGCATAAGCCCGGCCCCGCCAGAAATCGTGGATGCCGACAAGCCCCTCGATCCGCTCTTTGGTTTGTTCCGGCAGATCGGCATAGGCTGCGCGCAGATCGACGAACAGCGTGTCCCCGCCGGCTTCGGGCGGCGGGCATTCGACGCCGCGCAGCATCGACCATTTGCTCGGCAGCGGATTGAACGAGCTGTCGGCATGGAAGCGTTCTGCGCCCTTCGCTACGTCGCGACTGGCCGGGACACGTGGCCTGATATGTCCCGCGCTATCCAGATTGCCGGCGGTAAACAGCTCGGGCGCCACGCGGCCGGTGCGCGTGCCGTAGGCCGGCGGCAACTCCAGCGGGCCGAACAGGCGAGCGAAGCGGAGATGCTGCTCGTCCGTGATCGGCCCCTGCCGAACGACGCACACGCCGTAGCGCTCCATGGCGTCTTCGACTGTCTGGCGCAGCGTCTCGGTCGGCTCGGCGGTCAAATCCGCTCCGACGATCTCGCCGAAGAACAGGGGGTGGAGCTGGTTGATGCTGATCATGGCCATCTTCTCAGGGCGCCTTCGCCCTTGACTTGTCCTGCGCCCTGCCTGAACCCCCAGGAGAGCGCATGAATATCGTTGGATAAATCAACCATTGCAATGGTTGGTCGCTATCGTCAAGTTGACGATGTCCGGTCTGGATCGCAAGTGGGATGGGAGGCTATGACAGGAGTAGAGGCGGAGAAGGGGCGGCAAGGGGTCGCCGAGGGCATGGATCTGGGTTTGCTGGGCGACAGCGTCGGCCCGGCCGTCCGCCATTTGCGCAACCTGCTGACCGCGCGAATCGTCGCGGCCTACGAGCCTTATGGGCTGCGGTCGGGATCGCACTCCACCATGGCGCTGATTGCTGCAAATCCGGGCTGTTCCCAGTCCGAAATCGCACGCAATCTCGGCATGGACAAGTCGATCGTCGTCGCCATCGTGGACGATTTGGAGAAGCGGGATCTCGCCGAGCGGCAGCGCTCGACGGAGGATCGCCGTCGCAACGCCCTGATGCTGACCGACAAGGGGCGGGCCCTCATGCTGGAGCTCGATAATCTCGGCCGTTCGGTCGAAGCGCCGATTCGGGAGGCACTTTCCCCCCAGGAGGTCGAGCAGCTCATCAGTCTCGTGCGCCGCGCAATCGATGCGCTGATGGCCTGCGAGGCCGAATAAACCGCATTTTGCGACAGATTGGACGAAGTCAACTTAGGTCGGCGCTTTGCCCTTGCGCCGCACCGGCCCCACCGCTTAGCATCTGTCCATAGACTCCCGATCCTGCGGCGGATTGTCGCCAGCCACGCGTGCTGGCTCCCGACTGCGGAAGGCTAGCGGAGCCAGTTTGAGGAGAGTGAGCGTGGCCCAGACAGCACTGAATCCCGAAGGCGTCGATGTGCGGCATCCGGACAAGGTCTGGATCGGCGGCGAGTGGCGCGCGGCGCATAGCGGCCGCATGATCGAACTGATTTCGCCTAACACCGAGCAGGTCGTTGGCGCCGTCGCCGAGGCTGACGAGCAGGATATGGATGCGGCCGTCGCCGCCGCCCGCGACGCGTTCGATCATGGCCCGTGGCCGAGGATGAGCGTGGGCGAGCGCAACGAGGTCATGAAGAAGATCACCGCCCACTTGCGCTCGCGCGAGGGCGAACTGGCCAAGGCGTGGACGGCGCAGATGGGAGGCCTCGCCAGCTTCGCGCCCGGCATGGTGGCAGGCGCCACCGCGCAGTTCGACCAGACGCGCGAGGTCGGCGCCACCTTCCCTTACATCCAGCAGCGTGAGACGCACGCGGCCGAGGTCGCCTATCTCGTCCACGAGCCGGTGGGCGTCGTCGCCTCCATTGCGCCGTGGAACGGGCCCTATGGCATCATGGCCTCCAAGGTCGCCAATGCGCTCATCACCGGTTGCACGGTCATCATGAAGCCTTCGCCGGAGACGCCGCTGGAGGCCTACATCATCGCCGAAGCATGCGAGGCGGCGGGGGTGCCGGCTGGCGTGGTCAATCTTGTCTGCGGTCATCGTGAGGCGAGCGACCATCTCGTCTGCAATGCCGGCGTGGACAAGGTGAGCTTCACCGGATCGACCGTCGCCGGCAAGCGCATCGCATCGGTCTGCGGCTCGCGCATCGCTCGTTACACTCTGGAACTGGGCGGCAAGTCGGCGGCCATCGTGCGCGATGACTTTTCCGCAGAAGAGACGGCGAAGCTGATGACTGGTACGATCACGCTGCTTTCCGGCCAGGTCTGCGCGATGCTCAGCCGCCTGATCGTGCCGCGTGACCGGCAGGACGAGATCGCAGACGCCATCGCCACCGAGATGCAGAAGGTGAAGATCGGCTATTCGGACGATCCGACCACGCAGCTCGGCCCGCTCGCGATGAAGCGCCAGCTCGAACGCGTCGAAGGCTATATCGAGGAGGGTAAGAAGACGGCCGATCTGGTGACAGGCGGCAACCGCCCCAGCCACTTGAACCAAGGCTATTTCATCGAGCCGACGCTGTTCAAGAACGTCGATAATAAGAGCCGCATCGCCCAGGAAGAGATCTTCGGGCCAGTGCTGAGCATCATCCCGGTTGCGGACGAGGCGGAGGCGATCGCGGTCGCCAATGAGTCCAATTACGGCCTCTCCGGCGCGGTGCTCACCAAGGATCCGCAGGCGGCGTTCGACATAGCGCGGCAGGTGCGCACCGGCGGCATCGCCCAGAACGGCCTCAAGGTCGATTGGGGCCTGCCGTTCGGCGGCTACAAGCAGTCCGGCATCGGCCGCGAAGGCGGAGTGGACGGGCTGCGGGCCTATCTCGAAACCAAGACCATGTATCTGGACGCGCCGGTCAACGCGGCGTGAATCGGGACGCGCTCTACGGGGCGCTGGAGAGCTATCTGGCGGCGCTGGGGCGGAAGGACCCCGGCGCTGTCGCGTGGGCGCCGGACCCATTCATTACCGAGAACAACGTCCGCCTGGAGGCCGGTGATGGCCTGTGGGGCACGATCGAGCGGCTGGGCGATTACCGGCTGCGCTTTGCCGACGAGACAACGCGACAGGTCGGCTATTTCGGCACGGTGGTCGAGCCATTGGACGAAAGCGCCTATGCGCTGCGGCTCGGTCTGGATGAGGCGGGGCGGGTCGCCGAGGTCGAGACCGTCGTCGTGCGGCAGGTGGACAGCAGCCCGACATTCGAGAACCAGCGCTTCATCAGCAAGGCCGTGCTGGAGGCTGTCGCCGAGGCGCCGGTCTGCCGCGCGGAGATGGTGGCGCTGGCGGATGGCTATTTCTCGACGCTGCAACTGAACGATGGGACGATCCACACCCAATTCCACCCCGATTGCAACCGGGTGGAGAATGGCGTGCAGACCACCAACAATCCCGAGTTCGCAAAGCTGGTGCCGGTCGCCGGGCTGGGCTGCGAGGCGCAGTTTCGTATGGGCCAATATCGCTACGACGACCGGCTGCGGGCACGGCGCTACCCGCTGGTGGACGAGGCGCGCGGGTTGGTGATGGCATTTGGCTTCATAGACCATTGCGGTCGGCTCGGTGAGTATGAGCTGACCGACGGAACGAGGATTAATTCGCCTATCCGGCGGCCGCATAGTTACTATTTCGCTGAGCTGTTCAAGATCGACCACGGCATGATCCGCCAGATCGAGGCGAACTTCATCACCGTGCCTTATCACATGCCCAGCCCGTGGGATGGCGGATGAGGGAAGGGAACGTGGGGCGTCCAGAAAGGGCGATAAGGGGCATGAAAAGACTGTTGGGTGCGTTGTGCGTGCTGGCGCTGGCAGCCTGCTCGGGACCAAGCGGGAGCGGAGACACGCCGCAGGGCCTTGCTGCGGAGAATTGGGTGACGCCGGGTGGCGACGTCGGCAAATCCCATTACTCGCAACTTGAGGACATCAACCGCGAGACGGTCGGCCGGCTTGGCCTCGCGTGGGCGGTCGATCTTGGTACCAATCGCGGGCTGGAAGCGACGCCGGTGGTGGTGGAGGGCGTGATGTACACGTCCGGCGTGGCGGGACGTGTTTATGCCTTCGACGCGGCGAGCGGCAGGGAATTGTGGCGCTTCGGACCGCAGGTGGACATGCAGATCAACCGCACGGTCTGTTGCGACATGGTCAACCGCGGTGTCGCGGTGGCGAGGGGCAAGGTCTATGTGACCAGCCTTGACGGGTGGATGTATGCGCTCGACGCCAAGACCGGCGCGGTGGTGTGGAAGGCCGATGCCGTCGCGGACCGACGGCGCGGCGATAATTCGACCGGCGCGCCCGAGGTGGCAGGCGATGTGGTGGTCATCGGCAATGCCGGCGCCGAATATGATGTGCGCGGTTCTGTGAGCGCTTTTGATCTGGAGACGGGCAAGCTCGCCTGGCGCTTTTACGTGGTGCCGCGCGATCCCAAGCTGGGACCGCAGGATCACCCCGATCTCGAACAAGCGGTCAAGACGTGGGACCCGGACAGCCGCTGGGACGTGGGCGGCGGTGGCGCGCCGTGGGACGCGATCAACTATGATCCCGAGACCGGACTGGTGCTGGTCGGCACCGGCAACGGCGGGCCTTACGCGACCTCCAAGCGCTCGCCCAGGGGTGGGGACAATCTCTATCTGGGTTCCATCGTCGCGCTGGATGCCAGGACCGGCCGGCTCAAATGGCACTATCAGGAGACACCGGGCGACAATTGGGATTACACTTCCACCTCGCCGATGATCCTCACCCGCATGAAGGTGGATGGCGAGGAGCGGCCGGTGGTGCTGCACGCACCGAAGAACGGCTTCATGTATGTGCTCGACCGGCGCGACGGCAGGCTGCTGCGCGCCAACCCGCTGGTGCGGATGAACTGGGCGGACGGCGTCGACATGAAGACTGGCCGCCCCAATCTGACGCCTGATCGATCCGACTATACGACCGCCCCCAAGATCGTTTTTCCGGCAACGCCCGGCGCGCGCAACTGGCACCCGGCCGCCTATGATCCGGAAACCGGCCTCTACATCGGCACCGTGCAGGACATGGGGAACGCCATCTACATGACGCCGGGGCAGAAGCCGCTCCAGGCAAAGATGCTGAACAATGATGCAGCTCTCTTGTTCTCGTCCGATCTGGAGGCAATTCTGCCGAGCCTGCCGCCGATGCTGCGTGATCCCATTGCGGCGCTGCCGGAGATGAAATGGGTGAAGGAGAACCCCGGCAGTACGGAACTGCGCGCTATCGACCCGCTCACTGGCAAGACGAGATGGGCTTACAAGATGGCCGGCTGGCAGGACCGGGGCGGCGCGTTGGCGACGGCCGGGGGGCTCGTCTTTCAGGGCAGCATCGACGGGCATTTCCGTGTTTTCGACAAGGAAAACGGCAAACTCCTCAAGGAGATCGACACCGGTACCTCCATCCTCGCCGCGCCGATGACCTACAAGGTCGGCGGCGTGCAATATGTCGCGGTGATGGCGGCGTGGGGCGGAGGTGGTTACCCCTATGTCCCGTCTTACTCAGCGGCTTACAAGCGCGGCAATCTGGGCCGCATTCTCGTGTTCAAACTGGATGGCGGCGCAGTGCCGATCCCGCCCGAACTACCGCCGCTCGACGTCGCGCCGGAAGCACCGGCGCAGGCCCCCGGCGTCACCCCCGCAACCATCGCGCAGGGCATGACTTTGTTCATGGGCAATTGCGCGCTGTGCCACTCCAACCAGCCACGCTCAATCACGCCGGACCTGCGGCGGATGAGCGAGGGGACGCACAGGGCGTTCAGGCAGATTGTGCTCGGCGGGTTGCTGCTGCCCAACGGCATGCCGCGCTGGGATGACCGGTTGAGCGAGAAAGATGTGGATGCCATCCATGCCTATCTCATCGACTTGCAGCGCCAGACGCGCGCCGATGAGTTGGAGAAGCGCAAACGTGGACTGCCGCTCGACACGCCGGGGCTGACCATCCTGTCGAACTATTGATCTACCGAAAGGACGCCGCCCGATGTCTCATCCTCGCTATTCAACCCTCGACCACCCCTTGCTCGACTTCGCTTTCGAGTGTCGCCTCCAGTTCACGCGCGTCTTTGCCATTCCGAATGTTCACAATGGCGGCTTCCGGTCGGCGGTGCTGGTCGATCAGGGGTATTTCGAAGGGCCGCGCCTGCGCGGCAAGGCAGTGCCCAATTCGGGAGGCGACTATGCCCATTTCCGCGATGATGACACCGCCGTGTTCGATGCGCGCTATCTGCTCGAAACCGATGATGGCGAGATCATCTACATGCAGAACAAGGGTTATCTCTGGGGCCGCAAGCCCGACGCGATGCAGCGCCTGCGCGCCTGGGCGTTCGAGGATGGTCCACCGGTGGCGCATGAGGATTATTATCTGCGCGCGCAACCGACCTTCGAGACCAGCAAGGGCAAATATGACTGGATGACGCGGCACGTGTTCATCGGCGTGGGCGAACGCAAGCCGGATGGTAATTTCGTGCGCTATTACGCGCTGACATGAGGGGAACCACGATGCGGCGCTCTCCATTTGCAGTGGCGCTGGCCGCCATCGTCCTGGCGTCGGGGGCCGGCGCCGCGCCGACCGGGGCGCCGCCTACCGCTCCGGGTGATCTCGTCCGGCCAGACTGGATGGACGAGACGCCGGTGATCGTGCCGCCAGAAGAGGCGCTTCGTCGCCTCATCAACTGCGGCGTGGATGCGGCGCGCGTGACGGCGCGCGATGATGCCGCCTTACGGGAGACCGTGCTGGCCGTGGCGGATGGCCCGGCGTTGACGAACGACCAACTCGATTGCGCGGCGGTTGTGTCGCTGGAGACCAGTTATCGCGTCGTACTCGGCCCTGATCTCGCGGGTCGCTACGATGCTTCTTATGCGCGGATGGAGAAGGCGCGCACAGCAGGGCGTTGAAGCGCTGGCGCCTTGGGGCTGCTAGTCGCGCTTTTCCACCCTTCGTGTCGATCCTGGTCGAGACACAAACGGCCTGGCGCTCCTGCCTTGGCAGGGACCCATGGTTCGATCGATGCTGTTCGCCGCCCGGGGCTCCTGCCTTCGCAGGTGCCTGGCCCAGGATCGCGGTGTTGGCCCTTCATGATGCAGTCGCCGATTCCTTACCTGTCCGCGAGTGGCATCAGAGCGCATTCGACATTGGTGATCTTACCGCCCCGCAACGTGTAGAAGATGAATTGCCGCATCTCCTGAACCTCGCCGGCCTTGATGGGAAACAGGCCGCCGCAACCGTTGGTGTCCAGCGTCTCACGATCCAGATCGCGCAACCCTTCCACGCGGACAAGGCCGTCCACGGCGGTGAGGGTGTCGCTGGATGCGAAATTGAGGATCGTCACGCTTTCCTGCACATGGCTGTGCAGGAAGCTGTAGAAGCGCTTCATGTCGTCGCGCGAGCGCAGCGAGACGCCGAAGAAGTCCATCGCCATTGGCTCCGCGTAGAAATCGCAGACGGCGTCATAATTTTTGGCGTTGAACGCGGCGAGATAGCGGTCGTAATCGGCGCGGTTCATGCCATGTCCTTCCTTCAGGTCGCCTTTTGCGCGCTCTTTGCGGCGGCGATCAGCATGTCCTTATTCTCTTCGATCATCTGGCGGACCGAGCGAGCCTTGCGGCCAGTGAGCTTTTCCACGTCGTCCGTGCGGATTTCGAGAAAGCCACCCCGGATCGCCGCGCCGAACGTGACCATGTCGTCGCTGTTCCACGGGATGCCGCTGATATATTGATCGTCCACCGGGCGGCGCGGGATACCCATGGTGTCGAAGATGGCATACTGGCCCTCGTCGTCCACCTTCACATGCTCCAACGGACAGCCGGTGATCTCGCGCACCAGCGCGGCGACCTCGTCGAAGCTTTGCAGGTCCGGACCGGTGATATTGTAGATGCGGTTCTCATGCCCCGGTGTGGTCAACACGGCGACCGCGCAGGCGACACAATCCTCCCGCCATACCATTGCTTCGCGACCATCGCCGCTGTTGCTGATCCATTGACCTGTCGCCATCATACTGGGCCCAGCCATAAGCAACATGGCGTCCGCATAGTGTGCGTCGCGCAGCATGGTCCATGCCATGCCGGAAGCTCGCATGAGCTTTTCGGTTTCGATATGATCATGGCGGACCTCGGCGGGGTTTGCCGGGTCGTCGATACCAATGAAGCTGGTGTAGAGGATGTGGCGCACGCCTGCCTTCGCTGCCGCGTCTATCGCCGCCTTGTGCTGGGTGACACGTGCGCCGACACGCGTCCCGGAGATGAGCAACATCTTCTCCGCGCCGGCCACGGCGGCGGCCAGCGTTTCGGGCTTGTCATAGTCACCATAGCGCACGTCGCAGCCCTGCGCGGCGCGGTCGGCCAGCTTGGCCGGCGTGCGGGTGATGAGGATGAGCTTATCGGCAAGGTTTCGGGCGATGAGCATGTCCGTCGCCTGGCGGCCATATTGGCCGGATGCGCCGGTGATCACGATCTTGCCTTGCTCGCTCATGCCGCTCCCCGTCCTTCGCTTCATGGTCTTCAGGCAATGGCTACACGGGGGTAGGCGGCGGAGCAACTACCCGCTGCTGTGCCCGGGGTCAGGTGTCGCGGGAAAGCGACTGCCTTGCCGCCCGGGCGTGCAGGGCCTAGAAGAACGGGCCATGAGCCTCACTCTGCCTGCCTACCCCCGCCGGCCTTCCTCCCTGCTGGCGCTGGTGGTTCTGGGCCTGCTCGCGTTGGTTTTTGCTGGCCCGGCCTATTCGCAGAATGGGGGCGCTTTCCTGCCCGCGGGCGAGCCGCATATCCGCGCGACGCTGGTTGCGGAGACGGCGACACCTCGACCGGGTTCGACGGTGACGCTCGCTATCCAGATGCGCCCGGAAAAGGGCTGGCACGGCTACTGGGAAAATCCGGGTGACGCCGGGGCAGGTATGCGCATCGAATGGGCGCTGCCGGCGGGGGTGACGGCGGGGGCGCTGCGCTATCCGGTGCCCGAACGGCTCATGATCTCCGGCCTCATGAACCATGTTTACGAACATGATTATGCAGTGCTGCTCGATCTGACGCTGCCGGCCGGGCTGGCGAAAGGAACGACCGTTCCAGTTCGAGGACAGGCGCAATGGCTGGCCTGCACCGACAGTATCTGTGTTCCCGAGCAAGGCGAGATCGCAACCACGCTGACCATCGGCGACGGCACGGTCCAGCCTGCCGAGCGCGCCCGTTTCGATAGCTATCGCGCCCATCTGCCACGCCCGCTCGACCAGCCGGCACGATATACGCAGGCCGGTGATCGCATCGCCATTGCCGTGCCCTATCCGGCAGCGGCACCGGTTGGGGAGCCATGGTTCTTTGCGCTCAGCAAGCAGCGGGTGCGCTATGCTGAGCCGCAGGCGGTGCGTCGCGCGGGGGACGTGCTGATCATCGAGACTGCTGTTCCCGAGCGGGCCGCGACGGACGGACCTATCGCGGGTGTGCTCGCCGTTTCCCCGGAGATCGCGCTGCGGATCGAAGCGGTGCCAGGTACGGTGCCGGCCGGCGGCGTACCGATCAACGGCGAGGCGCGAGACGCGCAGCCGACGACGAGGGGCCTTGCCGGACTTCTGCTCGTGCTGGGTGGCGCGTTCCTTGGCGGCCTGATCCTTAACATCATGCCATGTGTCTTTCCCATTCTCAGTCTCAAGGCGATCAGCCTCGCCAAGGCAGGTGGCGACGAACGGCAAGTGCGCGGCGAAGCGTTGGCTTACACCGGGGGCATATTGCTCACCTGTTTGGCGCTGGGCGCGCTGATGTTGGCGATCCGCGCCGGTGGCACGCAGATCGGCTGGGCGTTCCAGTTGCAGGATCCGCGCGTGATCGCCCTGCTCGTCATCCTCATGGTCGCGATCACTTTGAACCTGCTTGGGCTCTTCGAGATCGGCACTATCAGCGCAGGGCAGGGCAGGGCAGCAAAGGGCGGCACGAGCGGCGCATTTTGGACCGGTGTGCTGGCGGCATTTGTGGCGACGCCTTGCACCGGCCCATTCATGGGCGCGGCGATGGGAGCGGCTTTGGTGCTGCCGTGGCCGCTGGCGCTCACCGTATTCGCCGGGCTTGGCCTTGGCCTTGCCTCGCCATTCATCGCCATCTCCTGGATCCCGTCGTTGCGTCGGATGATGCCGCGACCCGGTAGCTGGATGACGACATTCCGCCGGATCATGGCGATCCCGATGGGGTTGACCGCGCTGGCGCTGATCTGGCTGCTGTCGCGCCAACTCGGGACCAACGGCATGGCGCTCGGCCTTGGCCTGATGTTGGCGACCGCCGCAGCGCTTATCCTGCTCGGGCGACGGCAACAGCAAGGGCTCCGCATGAACTGGGCCATCAGCGGGCTTGGCCTCCTGTTGATCGGCGCGACGGCAATCGCTGCCCCGCCATTGGTTCGCGCGGATAAGCTGGTGGCGGGTGAAGGGCTGGCCGGCGAGCCATTTAGTGAGGCGAAGCTCGCGGTGCTGCGCCAGACAAACACGCCGGTCTTCCTCTATTTCACCGCCGATTGGTGTCTGACCTGCAAGGTGAATGAGGCCAGTGCCATTGATAAGGACGCGGTGCGCGATGCTTTTAAAGCGGCCGGCGTCACCGTCATGGTTGGTGATTGGACCAATGCCGATCCCGCGATCAGCCGTTTTCTGGAAGCGAATGGCCGCTCCGGCGTGCCACTCTATCTCTATTACGCACCGGGTGCCGCAGCGCCACAGGTGCTGCCGCAAGTGCTGACGCCTGCGGCGCTGACCACGCTCGTGAAGGCCTGACCGGCATGGCGATAAAGGACCGCCACGTCTGATGGCTAGGAAACGCCTTGATCAACTGCTCGTCGAGCGCGGCCTCGTCGAGAGCCGTAACCGTGCGCAGGCGCTCATCATGGCCGGCAACGTGCTGGTGGGCGACCGGCCGGTCGACAAAGCCGGGCAGCAGGTGGCGGACGATGCGGCGATCACGCTCAAGGGCAAGGATCATCCGTGGGTCTCGCGCGGGGGGCTCAAGCTGGCGCATGCGCTGGAGCATTTTGCGCTCGACGTAACCGGGCGCGTCGGCATGGATGTCGGAAGCTCGACTGGCGGATTCACCGACGTGCTGCTCACTCATGGAGCAGCACGGGTTTACGCGGTCGACAGCGGTACCAACCAACTTGCCTGGAAACTGCGGCAGGACGACCGGGTCATTGTCCATGAGCAGACCAGCGCGCGCATCCTGACTGCCGTTCATATCCCCGAACCAATTGATATCATCGTTTGTGATGCCAGCTTCATCAGCCTCGCCAAGGTGCTGGAGCGGCCCCTCACCTTTGCCGCCCCGGGGGCACTGCTGGTGGCACTCATCAAGCCGCAGTTCGAAGCCGGGCGAGCCGATGTCGGCAAAGGCGGGGTGGTACGCGATCCGGCCATTCATGCGCGTGTGTGCGCGGACGTGGAAGCTTGGTTAGCTGCGCGGCCGGGGTGGGCCTCGATTGGGATCACCCCCAGTCCCATCACAGGACCGGAAGGCAATATCGAGTTTCTCATCGCGGGACAGCATCTTATTTGATCTTGCGGACCGCATATTCACACCGCAAAGCCATGACGGTAAACGGATTGTAAATCGTGGGGATTCGCGATGAAGCCGAGAATGGAGGGGGTGGGGTGAACGAGATTGCCTCTGCGGGACAGTTGCGTGCTTCCCTTATGCGCTGGGCGCTCGTTACCGTGCCGACCATCGAGTTTCTCGGGCTGGTGTCGGGCTATCTTTCCAACAGTGGATACGGCAATCGATGGTTTGCGCTGTTGGATAAGCCGGTCATTACCCCACCGGGCGTGGTGTTCGCGATCGTTTGGCCGATTCTCTATCTGCTGATCGCGCTGGCACTGGCCATGGTTCTTCATGCGCGCGGTGCGCGGGGCAGAGGGTTGGCGATAACCTTGTTTATCGTCCAGTTGCTGTGCAACTTCGCCTGGTCACCTTTGTTCTTTGGTGCGCATGAGGCGACGATCGCCTTTTATCTTATTCTGGTGATCCTCGCCTTGGCGATAGGGACGACGGTTCTATTCGCGCGCATTCGCGCGATGGCGGCGTGGTTGATGCTGCCGTATCTTTTGTGGTTGGCCTTTGCGAGCACGCTTGCCTTCGCTATCGACCAGCGCAACCCGGATGCCGAAACTCTTGTGGCGCCGGCCGTGCGTACCCAAATCTGACTCCGTGTCGCCGCAGCCGGTGACGTAAAGGAACACTGACATGCAGAGCGAAAACCGCATTTTCGACGATATTTCCCGCCTCATCAATGGTGCGGCCGGTACAATCGCCGGTGTGAGCCGTGAGTTTGAGAGCAATGCCCGAGAGCGGGCGCGCGAGTGGATCGGCGGGTTGGATTTTGTGAGCCGCGAGGAATTCGAAGCGGTGAAGGCTATGGCCGCGCAAGCCCGCGAGCAAGTCGTAGCGCTAGAGGCTCGTCTGGCGGCGCTGGAAGGCAAGCCGACAGCATCCGCCCCCCGCGCCAAGCCGAAGGCCGGCCCCAAACCCAAAGCGTGAAGCCGGGTTATCCACCAGTTATCCACACCTTATTCACGATTTGCTCCACGCGGATGGCTCAAATCGGTATAAGAGGCGTCGCGCGCCTATGCGGTATCGTGGCGCCATGGTAAAATGGTGTGCCCGTTAACGGGGTGGAGTGTTCTGCCCCCGTAAGGATGGATAGGCCATATTCAGGATATGATGGACCGCGACGGATATACGATTGGCGATCAGGAGGCTGAGCCGATCGACATGCTGGCCGCCTATTTCGAGGCGCATGAGTGGCCGTTTGAGCATGTCGGTGAGGACGAGATCGTAGCGCGCCATCGTGGCAGCTGGACCGAGTATGAGGTTCGCGCCATCTGGCGGGATGAGGACATGGTGCTCCAACTTCTCGTCATGCCAGACATCCGCGCCGCTGAGGACAAGCGCCTGCTGATCTGCGAAACAATCGCGCTCATCAACGAGCAGCTCTGGCTCGGTCATTTCGAGCTGTGGTCGGCAAGCAGCACCTTGCTGTTTCGACACGGCGCATTGCTCGGGCCGAGCGGTTCGCTGACGCTCGACCAGGCGCAGTTGCTGGTCGAAAGTGCGATCGACGAGTGTGAGCGCTTCTACCCGGTGTTCCAGTTTGTTCTGTGGGGCGGCAAAAGCCCGGCCGAAGCCATGTCGGCAAGCCTGATTGAGACCCATGGTGAAGCCTGACGAGTTCGCCGGTGTGTGGCCCGCACATCTGCTGATGATCGGCTGCGGCAATATGGCGGGGGCAATGTTAGCGCGCTGGTTGGAATGCGGCCTTCCGCCTTCCCGCGTGACCGTGATTCGCCCGAGTGGCAAACCGGTGGCAGACGGTGTGAGGGTCCAAACCGGCCTTTCCGAGGCGGTTCCTTCCGGAACGCTGGTCCTCCTCGGCTGCAAACCTCAACAACTTACCGAAGTCTCACGTGATCTGGCAGGGCAGGTCGGCGAGGGGACGACGCTAATCTCGATTCTGGCAGGTGTACCGGTTGCCCGCTTGCGTGCGGTGTTCGGAGAGAGGGTGGCAATCGTACGCTGCATGCCCAATCTGCCGGTGCGCTTTGGCCGGGGCGTCTCGGCCCTTTACACCGATGCGGAGACGCCTGAGCATGTGCGGGCGCTGGCGAGCGATATGTGCGCGCTATTGGGTCTCGTCGAATGGCTCGACGACGAGGGGCTGTTTGATGCGGCGACTGCGTTGTCAGGCTGTGGGCCGGCCTTTCTCTATCGCTTCGTCGATGCGTTGGGCGCGGCGGGTGCAAAACTTGGGCTCGATCCTGCCCAGGCAATGCGCATGGCGCTGGCGACAGTTGAAGGTGCGGCGATGAGCGTCGCCACCGGTACTTCCAGCCCGGCTGCCATGGCTGATGCTGTGGCGAGCAAGGGGGGCATGACCCGGCAAGGGTTGGATGTGCTGGACCGGCCCGACGGGCTGGCTGCGCTGCTAGCCCAAACGCTTCGCGCCGCGCAGCTTCGCGGTGCGGAACTGGCCGCACTCGCAGCCGAGGCTTAGGGCGGCCAGCATCGGTGTCGGCTAGGCCCCGGGCGAGGCCTGGCAGGTTACCGTCTCTGAGGAATTTGTAGCGCAGCGACCATGCGTTGATCTTCGGCATCGAGGAGATTCTCGAGAACGCGCCAGAAGCCAGTCACGGAGCTTTGGCCGGCGGCTGCATAGCCGCTCGCCATGCGTTCGCGCACCGCCTCGAACAGAGCGTTCTCGATTGCTTCGCCAGCCGAGGTCAGGCGAAGCAGCCGTTGCCGCCGGTCGCGTGCACCGGGACAGGTTTCGACCAACTTGCGCTCGACAAGATCCTCCAGGACGCGCCCTAGTGATTGCTTGGTGATCCCCAGCAGTTGGAGCAGCGCAGATACGCTGAGATCGGGTTGGCGGCCGATGAAGTAGAGCGCCCGTTGATGAGCTCGACCCAGATCGTATCGGGCGAGGACTGCATCCGCTGCGCTCGCCAAGGCCGCATGGCCGAAATGCAGCAACTCGATGCCGCGTCGAATCTCCTCCTCGCGCAAAAAGAGCGGGGACGCGGCAGGCGAATGCGGGGAACTAGCCATGTCGTGCCTCCTAAAGCATTTCCGTACCTCGCGGAACCGTCCGAGCGCCTCGAAACCATTCCCAGGTTGTCGCATATGTGCGCCGATCTCGTCGATCAACGCTGCGCGGCTCGGCTTGACTTGGCATTTGCGATAAGGGCGTTATATGACGCGCCTCGCGGCCCGTGCGCCGTGATGCTGGGGCGTAGCCAAGCGGTAAGGCAGCGGTTTTTGGTACCGCCATGCGGAGGTTCGAATCCTCCCGCCCCAGCCAGCACAGTCATCACGCAATATTATGGAACGTAATGACGCTGTGGTCACAGCAGGTGGCCACGATCGCCGGCTGATTCTAGCTATCGCACCTGCGCTGCCGCCAGATAGTTTCGCCGGGTGCGTCTAGCCTGCGGTGGTAGGACGCGCCTCGCTGACTACGGCCCGCCCAAGACACCCGCGCCCTGCGGCAACAGGCCCCGCGACCACCTCTTTTGGCAAGGCACGGGGCGCGCCGTCGCTCTTGGTGCGCGGCTCTCGGGAACCATGACCGTAAATTCGCATTAACTATGCGGCGTCTGGAGCATGCAGCACTGAAGCACTCCAAATTGCAGGGGTTCTCTCGATGCAGTCGTCCACCTCGCGGCCCCAGTGGGGTTCCTGCTTCTTTGGTAAAATATGAATTGATATATGAAAATAAAAACGGATGCCTCATTAAATGATTATCATTGTTCCTCAAATCAGGAACGATACATCAGGGCATCTCTTTCTGGTGATAATAATTACTTCCTCCCTTTAACTTTTATCGTTGATGGTGCGAGTGATCTGGGGCGCTTCCGACGCGCTGTTTCCAATGTCGTGAATGCCGAGCCGGCGTTGAACGTTTCTATTCACGCATCAGGCGGACATTTTATATGCTGTCCGGCAGAAAGTCCTGTCTCATGGGGCGAAGAAAATAAATTGATTTCTAGGCCGAATCTTCCTGATAAAATAGAAAGATTTATTTATAGCTCTGGTGGAATACTTAATGGGCCTGTCTGCAAGGTGCATGTGGCTCGATTGGACGAGGCCGGAGAACCGATAGCGATTACTATCGCCCTCCATCACGCAGTTGCGGATGCAGTTAGCTTGGGTCTTTTCTGTGAGCGGGTGTCGCAAGCATATTCAGGCGTGTCGGTGCCGACAATTGTTAGCTCCCAGAACTATTTTTCGGTCTGCGAGGCATACCGTTTGAGGCCGGGCGAGTGGAGTTCGGAAGAGCGAGATTATTGGCGAGGTACCTTAGGAGGCGTTATTGAGGGGACCGCCGCATTGCCTCTGTTCGCGGCGTCGCGGGATCTGGGAGGAAAACGATCTCGCGTTCGCCACTCGTTCGCAGAGGCGGACATAGGTGAGTTTGAGGCGGCTGCCGCCCGGATCGGCATTACGCTCTTCGAATTTATCTTTTCGGCCTACCTTGTCGTGTTGGGGCGCCAGACCGGTATGCCAGGTGCCTGCGCCGCTTTTCAAAGCTCCGGCAGACGGGGGAGGGAGGGCGCCGAAGGCGTCATAGGTGAATTCTCAAACGCTTTGCCCGTCTTTACTCTCGTCGATCCGCAGCAGAATTTCGCGACCTTTGCGGGGAAAGTCCGGGGTCAAGTTCGTGCTGCCATCGCGCATGAGCGCTTCCCTTACGACCAGATTATCCGCGAGGCCGGGTTCCATCCCAAATTCGGCATGAATTGGTATCCCGGTGTGGAAAAACTTGTTCTCGACGGACAGTCATACTCGGCCCAGCATATTGTTGAGTGGCAATCTGATTTTGATCTAAATTTACACTGTCTTTTTGAAGGAAAGACTTTACATTTTGATTTGTCGTATCCGGTAGGGCCACTCAACAGTGATCGGGCTGAGGTTGTTCTTCGAACACTGACCGCACTGTTGAGGGAGGTATCCAAGGGCAGCTCCACTCCGCTTGGAGAGGTGCGTCTTCCGGGCCCGGATATGCCGCCTGCTCCGTTGAAGGCACCGGTCTCCACAACCCTGTACGAGCGATTCTCAGCCATTGCCGAACGACACGCCCGCAATGTCGCTATCAAGTCCGGTGACAGAAAGGTTACCTACCGCGACCTGCATCGCATGGTGGACGAAGTCGCAGATTGGGCTTCGAAAGCCGGCGTATCGACTGGAACAAGGGTCGCATTGTGCCTTGATCGTGGACCGGAACTTGCCGCGGCCATTCTCGCCGCTGACCGTCTAGGGGCGGTTTTCGGAATTTACGATCCTGCATATCCAGCCGACCGAAGCGATGCCCTGAATCGGACTTTTCGGCCTCGGTTCATCATGACCGAAGGTGACCCAGACTCTTCGGAAATGATTCTGGGAAAACTGCGTCTCGATCGGCTGCAAACCGTCGCCGCTCCTGCTGCACTTCCGCGGCAGACACAGTACGTCCTGTTTACTTCGGGAACGACAGGCAAGCCAAAATGTGTGGCTGCCGACGCTCAGGGGCTTCTCTCCTTCCTGGACTGGCATGTTAAGACGCATGGTTTTGGACCGGCGTGTCGTTTTGCATTGTTGGGCGGGCTGGGTCACGACCCCTTCCTAAGGGATCTGTTCACGCCCCTCGTTTCGGGGGGGTGTGTTTGCGTGCCGCCGCCTGATTTCAGGGACAATCCAAGACGGCTTTTCGACTGGTTCCGTCGTGAAGGTATAACAGCGACCCATCTGACGCCCCAGATGGGTAAGCTAATTTGCTTGGGGCGGGAGAGCGGATCCTTACCTGATCTGGAGTATCTGTTCTGGGGAGGTGACAAGCTCCCAAGCCAGGACGTGGACGCTATGCGTGCAATTGCTCCCCAAGCATCGGCGGTTGTCTTCTATGGCCTCACAGAAACCCCGCAGGCGGCGGCTGCATACTATATCACGGAGCCGGTGACGTGGCTCGTCGCTCCGATCGGTCGAGGGGTTAATGGTCGCCGCGTGACGATCAAGTGCGGCGAACGAGACGCTGCATATGGCGAACTCGGAGAGATCGTCATTGAAGCATCGGACCTGTTCCTGGGATATTACGATGCAGAAAGCGGCATGACGGACCAGGCAGTCGGGCCGATCCGCTCCTGCCACTCCGGCGACACAGGTTTTTACCTGCCGTCGGGCGACATTGCCATCGTCGGCCGGCAAGACGACCAGGTGAAAATCCGCGGATATCGCATCGAACCGGGCGAACTGGTCGCCTTTCTCCTTCAGCAGCCCGGGATTGATGAAGCCGCGGTTCTGGCTGAGCCCAGCCCGACAGGTGAAAATGAGCTGCTCGCTTACGTAACTGCTGAACATGGAGTCAAATTGCTACCTGCCGACGTTTTGGCTTTGTGCCGGCGAAAGCTGCCCCAATATATGGTGCCGCAGGCGGCCTTCGTTCTGGAAGCCATGCCGTTGACGCTCAATGGGAAGCTCGACAGGACGCAGTTGCCTTGTCGGACGGAGACGTCCGACGATCCACAATTCCTTGAACCGACCACCACGAATGAGGTGGCGATTGCTGAACAGGTGCGGCTGACCTTGGGACGCAAAAAAGTGTCCATGGCGAGTACCGTCCGCGACCTTGGGGTCGACTCGCTCTCCTATGTGACACTGATGCTCGGGCTCGAAAAGGTGATCGGCGCCCTGCCAAAAAACTGGGACGAGATCCCGCTCCGGGATCTTGCGCGTCGGCAAGGCAAGCAGAGTTGGCTAGCGGCAGTGGAATCCGCGATACTGATGCGAGCAGCCTCCATCACGGCCGTGGTCGCAGGGCATTTCGGTTTGATTTCGTTTGGTGGAGCAACATCGGCTCTTTATTTTATCGCCGGGCATAGTTTTGGCCGATTTCACGTCAATTCCATCATGCGTGATGGGAATTCTTTCTCGGTTATCAAGACGGCTTATCAGATAGCCATACCAACCATAATAGTAATGGTAATTCTACAGGGGTATTATAGTAAAATAACGCCTCTGACGTGGGTATTTTTGGGTAATTTTTTGGGGCCAAACGTCGCAGGAGGGTTTTCATTCTGGTTTATCGACATTTTCATCCAGATGCTCTTGATCCTTGCGGCTCTGTTCAGTTTTAGGTCCGTGCGCGCGCTCGCGCAGCAATACCCTTTCGCCACTGCCTTTTGGTTCACAGTTATTTCATTCGGCGTCGCATGGATCGTCCGAGCTTTTTGGAATACGGAGCCCCTGTTTGATCGTGTTCCGAGCAGTAAGATTTGGTTGGTAGGTTTAGGGTGGTGCCTTTCTGTAAGTCAGACGATAAGCCAGCGGATTTTGGTATTTATTCTTGCGATATTTCTCTTGTCTACTGATTGGGCTTTTGGACGTGAGGCGCAAATATTGACAATATTATCATTCATTATTGTCATGATGGTTGATCGAGTAAGGATGCCACGCCCTATGAGCAATTTTGTTGCTCTTGTTGCTGGAGCATCACTTTTTATTTATTTGATACATTTCCAGGTTCGCTCCATCTTCCATAAGTTTGGAATGCCGACGTATTTGGATTTTGTAGCAATGGTCGGAGCCATCATTTTTGGAATTGTAATCCACAGATTATGGGAGATTATGTTCAGAAAATCGCGAATAATCATATAGAATAGAGTCGTCGGTCATATGGCCATTTGTACGAATGCAGGAGCGTGGCAGCCGTGGCGAGGTGATGCGCTTTCACACGCGCTCCCCAGCGAGTAGTTTTGATTTCCACATAGGTGGCAAAGCAGCGCCGCCATATGCTGACCGTTATCTTTAGTGCCGGTCTGCATCGTTTCACCATCGTCGCGAAGATCGGTTGGGGGCCGGATCTTGGCTCTGCCGTTGCGGGGTGATGCAACGCTCACGAGCCTCGCCGGCAGGCCCAAGGTGGCCGCGTCCGGATAGGATCGGCCGGTCGAGCATGCGTATTGAACACGGGCCCTAGCGAGATGCGATGTGGGCGCGCGACCGGACTGTACAGCTTGACGATGAAGGCAGGCTGGGTTGGCGTCCAAACGAAATCGGTCGCAAATCGGAGGTCGTCATCCGCACCGGGCTATAGCAGTATCACGAACTCTGTGCCGGCTTCGCGCTGAGGATTTCACCGCATCTGGAGGGGGCGTATTATGTCGCCATGCGGCGTTGCGCCCTGCTGCAGGTAGCGTGCGTCGATGACGTGAAGTGGGTGAGTGCCGCGAGCATATAGCGGTTCTCCCGGTCAATCTGGTCGCCATTGACGAAATGGCGCTCCTGGGATTCTGACGGAGAGAGGCAATTTTGGTCGGGACGAGAGGATTCGAACCTCCGACCCCCACACCCCCAGTGTGATGCGCTACCAGGCTGCGCTACGTCCCGACCGGAGGCGCCTCGTAGGCGCATCGCGCGAAAGTTGCAAGATGCGTATCGTCCACTGGCTATTGCCCGATGTCGGTTGCCTGTAGAGAGGCGATATGCTAGCCGCGCGGCCTTGAATTCCGTGGACGGATAGTGCCAAACAGCATGATCCGTTCCTTCCTCCCGGCTTGTGCTGTTCAAGGACTGCAATGTTCACCAATCTCGCTCTCGCTCAGGCGGCCCCAGCGGCCTCCGGCTCCTCCGGCGCCGCCATGGTCATGCAGTTTGTACCGCTGCTGCTTATCTTTGCGGTTTTCTATTTTCTGTTGATTCGGCCCCAGCAGCAGGCTGCCAAGCGCCACCGCGCAAAGATAGACGCCGTCAAGAAGGGTGATCAGGTGGTCACCGGCGGCGGTCTGGTCGGCAAGGTTGTTCGGGTTGACGAGGGCTATGTCGACGTCGAGCTTGCGCAGGGCGTCAAGGTCAAGGCGGTCAAGGGCACGCTCAGCGACGTCATCGACCCGATGACAGCCAAGCCAGCGAACGACTGAGCGGCCGATGCTCGACTTTCCCCGCTGGAAGATCTGGGCGATCATCCTCACGCTGCTGTTCGGCTGTCTCTATGCCGTGCCCAGCTTCCTGCCCGAGCGCGTCACTGCGCAACTGCCCAAGGTCTTGCAGGCGAAGGTCAATCTGGGGCTCGATTTGGCGGGTGGCAGCTATCTGCTGCTAGAAGCCAATACCGATGACGTTGCGAAGCAGCGGATCGCGCTCATGGAGGAGCAGATCCGGACGGAGTTGCGCCGTGGCGACACGCGGATCGCGATCGGTGACATGTCCGTCAAGGATCGCCAGCTCAGCTTCATGGTGCGCGAACCCTCGCAGGTCGACGCCGCCGTCGAACGTATCCGTCCGCTAACGCAGGGTGCCGGCATGACCGGTCAGCGCGATTTCAACGTCGATGTGCGTGACGGCAAGACGATTGTTGTTACCCCGACCAGCGCAGGTCTTTCCAGCGCCGTCGAAAGCGCCATGGAAGTGGCGACCGAGGTCATCCGCAAGCGCATCGACGAGATGGGCACGCGCGAGCCGACCGTCATCCGCGAGGGCACCAACCGTATCGTTGTGCAGGTGCCTGGCCTGCAGGACCCGAGTGCGCTCAAGGCCCTCCTCGGCCAAACGGCAAAGCTGGAGTTCAAGCTGGTCGACATGACCGCCAACCCGGCGGACTTGGCGCGTGGCGTCGCACCCATCGGTAGCGAGATCGTGCCCAACGCCGACAACTCGGCGGATGGGCCGTTCCTCGCCGTCAAGCGGCAAGTGATGGTATCCGGCGATGAGCTGATCGATGCCCAACAGGGCTACGACCAGCAGAGCAACGCGCCGGTTGTCAATATCCGCTTCAATGGCTCGGGCTCCAACAAGTTCGCCCGCGTGACGCAGCAGAACGTCAACAAGCGCTTTGCCATGATCCTCGATGGCAAGGTGCTCTCCGCGCCCAACATCAACGAGCCGATCCTGGGCGGCTCCGCGCAGATCAGCGGCAATTTCACGGTGGAGAGCGCCAATCAACTCGCCATCGCGCTGCGTTCAGGCAAGTTGCCCGTCAGCCTCAAGGTCGTGCAGGAGTCGACAGTCAGTCCGGAACTGGGCGCGGACTCGATCAAGTCCGGTATCGCTGCCTCGGTCATTGCCGTGATCGGCGTCGCGCTCTTCATGTTCCTCGTTTATGGCCGCTGGGGCTTCTACGCCAACCTGGCCGTGACGATTAACGTGCTCGTCATTCTCGGCGTCATGGGCATGCTCAATGCCACGCTCACCTTGCCGGGCATCGCCGGTTTCGTGCTGACGATCGGCACCGCCGTAGACGCCAACGTGCTTATTTATGAACGTATCCGCGAAGAGCTGAGACGCGGGCGCAGCGTCGTCCAGTCCATCGAATATGGCTACAAGGAAGCCAGCCGCACCATCTTCGAGGCGAACGTGACGCACGCCATTGCGGGCTTCATCATGTTGGTGCTCGGATCCGGCCCGATCAAGGGCTTCGCGATCGTCCTCATCATCGGCATCGCGACCAGCGTGTTTACGGCAGTGACGTTCACGCGCATGCTGGCTGTTCAATGGTTGCGGCGTAAGCGGCCGACGCGCATCCGTATGGGACCGGTTCGGGTTGTGCCGGATGGCACCAACATCGGGTTCGTTCGCATCCGGCACCTCTGCTTTATCATCACCGGGTTGCTGACGATCGCGGCTGTGTTCGTGACGTTCCAGCGCGGTCTCAACCTTGGCGTCGATTTTGTCGGCGGCGTGTCGATCGAGGAGCGCTTCGTCTCGCCTCCGCCGATCGACAAGGTCCGCGAGACGGTAAACGGGCTGGGGCTGGGAGAAACCGCGCTTCAGCAACTGGCGGACAAGAATGTCGTTTCGATCCGCCTGCCGCTGCCGGATACGGCGGACGAGGGCACCACCAACGCGATCGTGGAGAAGGTGAAGGCGGCGCTGGCGGAGGAGTTCCCCGGCGCGACCTTCAGCAACTATTCCACTGTGTCGGGCAAAGTCTCGGGTGAGCTGATCCAGAACGGCGTGCTTGCCGTGTTCCTGGCGATCATCGGCATCGCGATCTTCTCGTGGTTCCGCTATGAGTGGCAGTTCGGTGTTTCAACCGCCGTTTCCATCCTGCACGACGTGCTCATGACCGTCGGCTTCTTCGCGTTCACGCAGATGGTGTTCGATCTCAATATCGTGGCGGCTGTCCTCACGATCGTCGGCTATTCGATCAACGACAAGATGGTGATCGATGACCGTATCCGCGAGAATATGCGAAAATATCGCAAGATGGACATGAAGTCGCTGATCGACCTCTCGGTCAATGAGACGTTGCCGCGTACCATCATGACCTCGGTGACGATCCTGTTGGCGCTCGGGGCGCTGCTCATCTTCGGTGGCCACGTGCTGCGTGGCTTTACTGCAGCGATGATGCTTGGCGTGGTCGTCGGCACCTATTCGTCGGTTTACGTCTCCTCGTCGCTGCTCATCACGCTCGGCTTGAAGCCCAACCCGCTCGATCGCAAGAGCGAGAAGGGCATTACAGCCAATGCCGAGCGGATCGGGCCGCGCGCTGAAGGCTGAGCTGCGGAGGCGGCTTGATGGACTTGCGGCGCGAGGAAATAGCCACTGGCCCGGTGATCACGGGCTTTTCCGGGCGCGGCTTCAAGGTCGGGGATCAGGTCTATCCGGCCGGTCTCCTTATCGACCCCGGCGGTGTTATGCCGTGGGTCGCGCCGGAGGCGGTGGCATTGCTGGCGCCGGACATGCTCGGTAGCCTGCTTGAGGTGGACCCTGCGCCGGAGTTCCTGCTGCTCGGCACCGGCCCGCGCCTGGTTCAGCCGCCTCGCGCCTTTGTTGCTGCGCTGGAAGCCCGCGGCATCGGGGTGGAAGCGATGGACAGTCGGGCAGCCGCGCGCGCCTGGGGCGTTCTGCGCCAGGAAGACCGCCAGATCGTTGCTGCGCTGTTTCCGCTCTAAGCTCGCATGGGGTGAGTGACCGGCGCTGCCGGCATAATCGGCGCGGGAGACGATTGGCGCAGCGGCCTCGCCGATTAATGGAGCCAACATGGCGCGCGCCATCAGCGGCTTAGCGACGTAGAGGAAACCTCAATATCCGGGGAGGAGAGCGCGTTTCTCCCTCTTCAGGCGCACGAGCGACACCCCCTCTCGCTATGAGAGTGGGGCCGCCTGATAGCCTTGGTTCACGCTTCCAACACGCCGTGCGCCGCTTCCGGCGGGTGCAGGCGAACGCGGGTCACATGGCGGTTGTCGCCCTGAGTGATCTCGATACGCCAGCCGCTCTGCTCGTGAGTCAGGCATTCCCCGACTTCGGGGACCTTGCCGGCGATCACGAAGGCGAGGCCGCCCAGTGTGTCTACGTCGGAATCGATGTCTGCTAGCCGGGGGTCGATCGTCTCGGCGACGTCGTCCAGTTCGGCGCGAGCGTCGGCATCCCATAGGCCGCCGTCGAGCGGCACGAGCATCGCTTCCGGCTCCTCGTCATGCTCGTCCTCGATATCGCCGACGATCTCCTCGACCAGATCCTCGATGGTGACGAGCCCATCCGTGCCCGAATATTCGTCGAGCACGATAGCCAGATGGGTGCGCTTGGCGCGCATCTCTGCGAGCAGATCGAGCACGCCCATGCTCTGTGGCACGTAGAGCGGTTGGCGGATCAGCTCGTGCAGGGTTTCGGGGTGCGGAGCGCCCCTGGCGAGGATCGCGAAGGCATCGCGAATGTGGATCATGCCGGTGATGTGATCGAGCGTCTCGTCGAACACCGGGATGCGGCTGTGCCCTGCCTCGGCAATCAGGGCCATCAGTTCAGCGAAGCTCGCATCCTGCGAGATAGCGATGATATCCGCCCGCGGGACTGCCACGTCATCAACGCTATGTTCGCTGAAATGGAGCATGTTTCGCAGCATCTGCCGCTCGACCGGCGCAAGGTCGCCCTTGGCGGGGTGCGCCGCCTCCTGCTCGTCATACTGCTCGATAACAGTCTCAAGCTCGCGCCTGAGGTTCGTCTCCGCTTCCTCCCCGAACAGCAGGGCGCGCAGGCCCCGCCATATTCGGCTGCCTTCGCTGCTACTGTCGCCCTCTTTGGCGGGAGCCGGCGTGGCTGTCTCGGGCATCGGTTCGGTCAAATCCCTGTTTCGTCAATCGGATGGGCATCGCCGTGCCCGCGATCCCCATATGGATCAGGCAGGCCCAGCGTTTCAAGCGCTCCGATTTCAAGCGCTTCCATCGCCTCGGCTTCACCGTCAAGTTCGTGGTCGTGGCCGAGCAGGTGCAGCGTGCCGTGGACGATCAGATGGGTGGCATGATCGGCCAGTGCAATGTCCCGCTCGCCGGCCTCGCGCGCGCACGTCTCTCGGGCAAGGATGATGTCCCCGAGCAGGACCTCGCCATCATCGGTGTTGGCGATGCCGGCAAGCAGATCGGGCTGGATCATGGGAAAGGAGAGCACGTTGGTTGGCCGGTCCTTGCCACGATAGGCCGCGTTGAGCTGCTGCACTTCGGCATCATCAGAGAGCTTGATCGAGACCTCCACGCTGACAGGCTGGTCGATCAGTTCGCCATCCGGCGTCTGGGACAGGGCAGCGCGTACGGCGCGTTCGGCCAGCACGGCCCAGTCGACGCCCTCCGGCCAGCCGGGCCCAACATCCGTGAGGACGTCAAGCATTGGGGCCCTCATAGGCCTCGACAATACGGCCGACGATGGGATGGCGCACTACGTCGGCAGCGGTGAAGCGCACCGTGGCGATGCCGGGGATACCCTCCAGCCGCGCAACGGCATCGGCGAGGCCAGAGACGCCGGGGGCCGGCAGATCGACCTGCTTGGGGTCCCCGCAGACGACCATGCGGCTCCCCTCACCGAAGCGGGTGAGGAACATCTTCATCTGCATCTGCGTGGTATTCTGCGCTTCGTCGAGGATGATGAAGGCATTGGCGAGCGTGCGGCCGCGCATGAAGGCGAGCGGCGCGATCTCGATCTCGCCGGACGCGATGCGGCGCTCGACCTGCTCGGCAGGGAGCGTGTCGTAGAGCGCGTCGTAGAGCGGGCGCAGATAGGGGTCGACCTTCTCCTTCATGTCGCCGGGCAGGAAGCCGAGGCGCTCGCCCGCTTCAACCGCCGGTCGCGAGAGGATGAGGCGATCGACTGAACCGGTGATGAGCTGGGAGACGGCCTGCGCGACGGCGAGATAAGTTTTGCCGGTGCCAGCCGGGCCGAGCGCAAAGATCAGCTCGTTGCGGTTCAACGCCTCCATATAGATGCTTTGATTGGCCGAGCGCGGGACGATGGTCTTTTTCCGCGTGCGGATCATCACCGATGGCGGCTCGGAAACGTCACGGCGGATGATCCCGTCCAGCGTCGGCTCGGCGGACATGGCGATCACCGCCTCGACCGCGCCGGCGTCGATCGACTGGCCGACGGCGATACGGTTGTAAAGGCCGGTGAGGACGTCGCGGGCGCGGGCGGCGGCGTCCGCGCTGCCCTCGATCTGCAACTTGTTGCCGCGCGCCGCGATGTAGACGCCGAGGCGGTTTTCGATCGCCACCAGATTCCGGTCATACTCGCCGAACAGGGCGCCGAGCAGATCGGGCTTGTCGAACAACAGCTCCAGCCGGGCTTTGTCGCCGGGCTCAGCCTGGACATGACGCTTAGGCATCGGGCGAATCCGCGCGGCGCGGCGCGAGGGGATGGGCTGTCATCACGCATCTCATGCCAGATGAGGCGCGGGCAGGACAAGCGGGAAGTCGCGGCGGTGCGATGTAGAAACTTGTGGAGAATGATTTGGGTTTTTTCAGGCGCGCGGGCAGGCGTTAATGTTGACTTTATCCACTCTAGAGTTTTTGCTGATACGGTTGAGTCGGACAACTAATGGAGATGGGGATGCTGAGATCTGTCGCGGGCGCCGTCGGTGCCCTTCTGCTTGCCGGCGCGGCGCAGGCCGCCGCGTTGACGCCTGCTGAAATCGTCAACCGCCATGTCAGCGCGGGCGGTGATATCGACACGATCATGGCCGACTATGCGGACGACGCCGTGGTGCTGCAGGCGGGCCGCGCGGTGCAGGGCAAGGCGGAGATTCGCAAGCTGTTCGAGCGCATGTTCCCCAAGCGATCCGAGGCCACGCCCGCTGCTGAGGTTAGTACAGCCCCGGCTGCGCCGCGCCCGGCCATGAAGGTGACGCGCGTCTGGGAGGAAGGCGATGTCGGCTTCATGACCTGGGAAATGGGGCCGATGAAGGCCACCGAGGAATTCATCGTTCGGGATGGGAAGATCCAGGTGCAGGCGCTGTTCATGAGTGGCGGGGCGGTGGCCAAGCCCGGGACGTGATGACGGCGCGATGGCGCGGCGATCCGAACGGCAATGTGAATGGCGTCGCCGGGCGTGCATGAGGTGTCTGAGCCTGCTCTGAGACCTGTGCTCGAAAGACAGGTTTGTCCGCGCGTTCCTGGCCGGTTCAGTCGTGCCGGGAGCGCCCAGGCGCGGCGTGTGACTGCCGCTCGGGCCTTTGAAACGGTCGTCCGTCGCTGCTGGCGACGACGAAACCGAGCACCATGTCTATTTGATTCATGAATCCTCAGAATAGCCAATAGTGGCGCAACTATAGCGGATGACATTGCATAATCATGAAATTTTTTTGTATCCCTCCGGCAAATTGGTTGTTAACTAATCAAATTAGACGCCGGGAGGCATCGTGAAAAATTTTTCTGTTAAAAACATAATTGTCTTTGGATCGACTGCTCTTCTTCCGTTGGATCCGATTTCGGCGGCTGATTATGTTATCCTTTCTGGACAAATAGATACG
The DNA here is from genome assembly GCA_035654015.1 of Sphingobium sp. GTDB lineage: Bacteria > Pseudomonadota > Alphaproteobacteria > Sphingomonadales > Sphingomonadaceae > Sphingobium. Next base: position 768,403 of record DASRXX010000003.1, on the reverse strand, counting down.
ACCGGGAAATCCGTAGGGGACGTGGATACGGTGGTCGTCGAAGAGGGCGGTGTCCTGTCGGTCAATGACACCGCCATCAAGTGGAATGCGGAGTCGACCGGCCTCGTCATCACGAATGACGGAATCATCGAATCGATTGCCGATGGAGGCCGGGCCATCAATGCTGGAGGAAGCGACACGGTCTCCCGCACGCTGACCCTCATCAACGGGGCCTCGGGCGTTATCCGTTCACAGAACGACGCTTTCCGGATCAATACGGATATTACCGGCGGTAGCGTCCGGCTGGAAAATGCGGGCACGATTATCTCGACTGGAACCGGGCAGGCACTGGATTTCGATGCCGTGACGAGCGCGCCTGACGGATTGATCCAGATCGACAATTTGGCCGGTGGCATCATCCAGTCGACCGACGCTGACGCGTTGCGCCCGGGACAGGGCGCGATCATCAACAACTACGGCACGATTTATGCCGGCAAGGTGGACAATCTATCGTCGGACGCGGTCGATCTTCAAAACCATAGCGCTACCATCAACAACTATGCTGGTGGCCTCATCTCCGGCGCGCGCCACGGCATCACCACCGACCAGGACCTGTCGGTGTTCAACGAAGCCGGCGGGACAATCATCGGGCGCAATGGCTCCGGTATCGGCTCGGACGGGAATGGCTATGTTATCAACCACGGCACGATTACCGGCGCTTATGACGGCTCCGGAACCGGAGATGGTGACGGCATCGATATTGATGGCGTGGGCTATGTTGAAAATTACGGAACGATCGAGGCGCTCGGCTGGGCAGGCACCCATTCGGACGGACGGCCCAACGGGAGCGACGCCGTAACCTTTGGCTGGGGCGGGACATTCATCAACCACGAGGGCGCGACTGTTTACAGCGTCGTGACGGGCGTGGCGTTCGGTCTCGAAACGACCGTAATCAATGCCGGGTCCATACAGGCTGGCGGTGTAGGCATTGGCACCAATATTGGGAACGATGTCATCATCAATTCCGGGCTGGTCGAATCCGGGTCGAATAATGCGATCTGGATGGGTGCGGGGAATGACAGTCTGACGCTGCTGCCCGGCTCGATCATCATCGGGGCTGTCGATGGAGGTGACGACACCGATATTTTGACTCTTGCCGGTGTCGGTGAAGGAATGTTCGCTGGTGCAATCAATTTTGAAAAGCTGAACGTGGAATCCGGGCAGTGGACGCTGACCGGTGCATCATCCTTTGCTGATGGGACTTTCATCGCGAGTGATGCGGTGTTGCGGGGCTCCAGCGCGGTGTTGACCGGCGATATCACCAACGAAGGGACGCTCATCGCCGATCAGCCGGTCGATGCGATCTTCGGGGCGAGGCTTTCCGGTGCTGGCGCTTTTGTCAAAGCCGGGGTTGGCACAATGGCGATCGGCGATCAGTCGTTCACGGGCGCGACGCGGGTTGCGGAAGGGACGCTTCTGGTCGCTGGCAGATTCCTGTCGGACGTGAGGGTTGGAGCGGGGGCCACACTTGGAGGCGCTGGCACGATTGGGTCGCTGGTGGTCGAGAAGGGTGGCGCTGTTGCCCTCATGGCGGACGGTCCGCGCCTGCTCGCGATCGAGGGTGATTTCCTCCAGCAGGCGGGCTCTGCCTATCATCTCACGTTGACACCCGGCCTGCCCGTGCAGGGGCTGTCAGTGGGGGGCGCCGCGACGATCGAACAAGGCGCCACACTTGCCGTCGCCCTTTCGTCCGACGCGGCGGTCGGGCAATCCTACGTCGTTCTGACGGCCGCGAACGGGGTCAACGGCTCCTATGCCCTATTGGCAGGCGCTGACCCCCTGATCGACGTGCGCCTGCTGGAAGATGGCCATTCTATCTCGGCAGTGGTGGCGAGATCGGCTTCATCGTTGATGAATACGGCCGAGACGGTCAACCAGAGCGCGGTCGTGGCAGGCTTGACCGAACTTGGAGCGGGCAACGCGCTCTACGATTCGGTGGCGCTGGAGCCATCCAATGACACTGTGAAATATGTGCTCAATAGTCTGTCGGGCCAACTCCATGCCTCGGTTCGCAATGCGGTGATCCACGACGCGCAGCGGGTGGCCGACGCGACCCGTCAACGGTCAGATGGCGCACAGGCGCAGACGCTGGAGCTTTGGGGCCGCTTTCTTGGAGGTCATGCCAGGGATGGCGGCAAGAATGGTGTGTGGTCAGGCGATGCCGATAGCTTTGGCGCCCTGATCGGCGTCGACACGCGCGTGGACGGTACGCGGATTGGCGTCGCCGGCGGCTATAGCCGCAGTCAGCTGGAACTTTCCGATGGCGCGACGAGGCGCGCTCATATCGATGGCGGTCACCTGATCGGCTATGCGGGCAAGAAAATAGCGGCGCTCTCGCTCAAGGGCGGGGGCGGTTATAGCTGGCAGGCCATTCGGACGGAGCGGCGCGTGAGTGCGCTGGGCATTAGCGACAATAACCAGGCGCGCTATAAGGGGCACCAGGTGCAGGGCTATATCGAGCTTGCATATGACTTGCCGTTGAGGGGCAGCACCATCCAGCCATTTGCCCAGGGAGAGATCATCCATACCGTCTTCGGCGGATTCACCGAAAGTGGCGGCGACACGGCCCTTGTGGGACGAAGCCGGGCTGCGACTCTCGGCTTTTCGAAGCTGGGCGGGCGCTTAAACCTGCCGCTGGCCGCAAACGCGGCCATTGCGGCGGGGGCCGCGTGGGGCCACAGCTATGGCCCGATCCGCGCGACGGTGCCCGTCGCTTTTGCGGCGGGGCAGGGGAGCACCTTCATTGTCGATGGCACCGCTCTCTCGCGGGATCTCGCTGCGCTATCCCTCGATTTGGGCTGGCGGTTTGCGCCAAACGGTGTGATCGGCGCTGGCTATGCGGGGAGGTATGGCAGATCGAGCAACGTGAGCAGCGGCCATGTGACGCTGAGCATAGGCTTGCTCTGATACCGGGCTTGGTCCGGGGAGCCGGGCGGAGGCTGGAGGCGCGTCGCTGATGATCCTCGATAGCTGTCCGACGCGGCCGTTGTGCGCCGCGACGCTCTAAAGGGGCGTGCCCGCAAGACTGTTGGGACCGGCGCTGTCGATGGCGACCTCGACCATATCGCCGATGCGCGCCTGCGGCGCCTCGATATGGACGGATTGCAGCCAGGGCGACTTGCCGATGAGCTGGCCGGGGTGTCGGCCGCGCCGTTCGAGCAGAATCTGGGTGCGCTTGCCGACCGTGGCCTTGTTGAAGGCGAGTTGGTCCGCGTTGATCGCGGCTTGCAGGCGCTGGAGGCGCTCGTCCATGACCTCGGGCGCGATCTGGCCGTCCATGTCGGCCGCAGGGGTGCCGGGGCGGGCCGAATATTTGAAGCTGTAGGCCTGTGCGTAGGCGGTGGCGCGGACGAGATCGAGCGTCTCCGCGAACTCGGCCTCGGTCTCACCGGGGAAGCCGACGATGAAGTCGCCCGAGAGCGCGATATCCGGCCGGGCGGCGCGCACCCGCTCGATGATGCGCAGGTAGGACTCGCGGCTGTGGCTGCGGTTCATGGCTTTGAGCACCCGGTCGCTGCCGGACTGCACGGGCAGGTGCAGGAACGGCATGAGGCTGGGCACCTCCGCATGGGCGTCGATGAGCCCTTGCGTCATGTCGTTGGGGTGGCTGGTGGTGTAGCGGATGCGGGCGAGGCCGGGGAGCCGATCCAGCGCGCGGATCAGGCCGTCGAAGCCCTGCGCGCGGCCGGCCTCGTCCTCGCCGGTCCAGGCGTTCACATTCTGGCCGAGCAGGGTGATCTCGCGGGCGCCGGCGTCGACAAGGGCGCGAGCCTCGTCGAGGATGGCCGCCCATGACCGGCTCACTTCCGCGCCGCGCGTGTAGGGGACGACGCAATAGGTGCAGAACTTGTCGCACCCTTCCTGCACGGTGAGGAAGGCGGTGGGGCTGGCGCGGCGGGCGCGGCCGGGCAGCACATCGAACTTGGAGCGGGCCGGCATGTCGGTATCGACCGCGGCGCGGCCGGCGAGCGCGTCGTCGATCAGGCCCGGCAGGCGATGATAGGCCTGCGGGCCGACGACGATATCCACGCTGCTCGCGCGGCGGCTGATCTCCGCGCCCTCCGCTTGCGCGACGCAGCCGGCGACGGCGATCATTGGGCGCGTGCCGTCCTCGCGGCGCAGCCGGCCGATGTCCGAATAGACCTTGTCCACCGCGCGTTCGCGGATGTGGCAGGTGTTGAGCACGACGAGGTCCGCCTCCAGCCCCTCGGCAACGGGGGTGAGGCCGCGCGCACTCAGCATCTCCGCCATGCGCTCGCCATCATAGACGTTCATCTGGCAGCCGAACGACTTGACGTGGAAGGTCTGCGGGGCGTGCTTGGGGGCTTTGGCGGGCGGCTGGCTCATGGCGGCGGCCTATACCCCCGATGGCGCGGGCAGGAAAGCGGGCGCTGGACGCCCGGCAATTTTCAGCGGCGAACGGTGTTGCGGGGGGACGGCGTGCCGGGGTGCCCGTTCGGCGCAATGTCCCAAAGCGGGATTAGCGGGACATATGGGACTCATGCTAGAGAAGCCGGCCATGCAGGATCCGCGCGACGACATCTACTATCTGCAGCTTGCTCGCGTCGCGCGGTTGAAAGCCGACGCCAGCGACGATCCCGACGTTGCCCGCCGGCTGCGGGAGGCGGCGATCAAGCACGAACGCATGGCCCGTCGGCTCAAGGCGCAGCAGAATGGCGAGCGGCGGTAGGGAGGCAGGGAACGGACGCGGTCCGCTCTCCGTCCTATCCGAACCGCCGGGAGGGGCACGGTGGATCGATGGCCAGGGTAGATGCCGAATAGGCCCGTTCGACCCGCGTTTGGCGAAGAGCTACTCGTCGTCGTTGCGCGTCCGAGAAGGTGCAGGACCTTCCGGCCGGGCCAGTCGCTCAAGGTAGCCCGGCGATGGACGCAGGGCGAACAAGAGGCGGCGGGGCGCCGAACGGCGCTCTGACCGGATGGGCCATCTCGTCCGCCGGCTGAATTCCGTCCTCAAGAGGGGCAAGATCCGCGACTGCCCTCAATCGCTTGCGCTGCGCTGCGATTCCTCGATCCGGCGGCGCGCCTCGGCGGCGAGGATCTTGCGGTCGGGATGGGTGCCGGGGTCAAACGGCGTGAGCATGCGCAGGACGAGCCGGCGGCGGCCCGGTGCGCTCAGGATACGGCAAGCGTTGGCGAGGCCGGATTCGCCGTCTAGCCAGGCGACCAGTCTGTTGGCGGCACCGTAATCCAGCACCACCGGCTGGATGCGGATGGCCCGCGGCGGCGGAAGCAGCACTGAGAACAGCGACGACTTGAAGGGCAGCAGCGCGGTCCCGTCCCCCGTTGTGCCCTCCGGGAACAGCGCGATCGGCTGATGGGTGGCCATGGCGGCCCGCACGCTCTCGATCTGCCCGGAGACGGCGCCACGCCGCTCGCGCGCCACGTAGATGGTGTTGTTCTGCGCGGCGAGCCAGCCGACCAGCGGGGCGGTGCGCACGCTGTCCTTGGCGATGAATGCGCAGCCGGTGGCTCCGCCGAGCGCCAATATGTCTATCCAGCTCAGATGGTTGGCGATGAAGAACACGTCATGCCGCAGCGGTTCCGCACCGGCGATCGCCACGTCGAACCCGGCCGCGCGCGCCGCGCGGCGCAGGAACAGCCGGGGCCAGGGTGAGGGCCGACCGCTCCACCGCGTGACGAGATGGAGCGGCACATGCCACAGCGTGATGGCGATCAGCAGCGACAGCCGCCAGAGCAGACGCAGGAGCGCCACTCAATCCTTGCGGTCGAGCGCGACCCCGTAGAGCTCCATGCGGTGATCCACGAGGCGATAGCCGAGCTTCTCCGCGATCTGCCGCTGGAGTTGCTCCAGTTCCGGATCGACGAACTCGACGACCTTGCCCGTCTCGACATCGATGAGATGGTCGTGATGCGCCTCGGGCGCGGGCTCATAGCGCGCGCGGCCGTCGCCGAAATCGTGGCGCTCGAGAATGCCGGCTTCCTCGAAGAGGCGGACGGTGCGGTACACCGTCGCGATCGAGATATTGGGGTCGATCGCGGATGCGCGCTCATGCAGTTTCTCGACGTCCGGGTGGTCGTCGCTTTCCGACAGCACACGGGCGATGACGCGCCGCTGATCAGTGATCCGCAGGCCGCGCTCCGCACAGAGCGCCTCGATATCGATGGTCCGGGTCATTCCCTACATGTAGCTTATATTATTGAAACGGAAAGCGGCAAAATAGGCGGAACGCGCGGGCGCAAGGCCGGCTGCGTGCCAATGCGCGGCTTTTGCAGCGCCTTGTGACGATTGGGGCGAGGACTGCCAGGAGAGGAGGTGGTGACCGCCTCCGCCAGACATTAATCCCGCTCGTCTCAAGTGAACACGGGGCGGGTTGAGCGCTATAGCGGATGTCCGCGCCTGGGCCCGTCCTGTGCCGAAGGGGATCGGCACAGGGGCGGCGCGGTCATCCGCCTTTGCGGCGACCGCAGGAGGTCAGCCCTTAGCCTGCCCGGCGGCGCGACGTGCCGAGGCCGATCTTCTTCGCCAGGTTACGGCGCTGCTCGGCATAATTGGGCGCGACCATCGGATAGTCCGCAGGCAGGCCCCACTTGGCGCGATAGTCGTCCGGCGTCATCTGATAATGCGTCATCAGATGGCGCTTGAGCATCTTGAGCTTTTTCCCGTCTTCCAGGCAGACGATAAAGTCTGGCTTGACCGACGACCGGATAGAGACTGCCGGCTCCTGCTTGGGCTGAGCGGGCGCAGCTTCTTGCTGGAGGCCGGCAAGCGCACCATAGACATTGGTGATCAGTAGGGGCAGGTCGGAGACCGCGACGCTGTTATTGGACACGTGGGCAGCCACGATGTCTGAGGTTAATGTAACGAGAATTTCGTCCCGTGCGCTTGTATCGGACATGTTCAGTTCCTTCTTTCGTTGTTTTGTTCGCGAACCCGGTCGATTCTATATGATCGCAGATCGACGTTTACCTTTTAAACGCCTAACAGGCGTAGGGCAAGAACCGTAAAGGGGACATGGATCAGTCGCGTCTCAATATCATCTTGAGACTTAATGCATCGGTTCGCTGACCATTGCAGCCTGTATAATAATCACGCCGGATATTATATTGGATAAAACCCGCCTTGTTATAAAGATGCAGGGCAGGATTGCCTCGGCGCACTTCCAGAAACATCGCCTGCGCACCCCCGGCTTCCGCCTCCGCCATGCAGCGATCGAGCAGCCGCTTGCCATGGCCTCGCCCGCGATGGCTCGGGTGCACGGCGAGTAGCAGCAGTTCTGCCTCGCCGGCGATGGAGCGCAGCAGTGCGAAGCCGACCGGCTGCTCATCGAGCTTGCCAATCACGAGTTGCGCGCCGGGCAGGCGCATCATCGAGCAGAGCTGATGGATCGACCAAGCCTCGCCAAATTCGGGCGGAAAGGCCGGGGTCATCACGCTCATCGCGGCCGCGACGGCTTCTTCGGACGCCTCTGTGGAGACGCTGATCGTCAGCCTGCCACTCATCAGCGTGTCGGCACCGGCGGGCTGCTGCGCGCCGGTGCGGCCATCGGCCGGGCATCGGCGCCGCGCCCGTAATCCGGCCGGGGCGGACGGCTTTGCTGGGCAGGCGGCAGCAGGACGATATCGCGCGCATCGGGCAGCATGGGGATCGCCTCGCCCCGTCCGCCGCGCGCCTCGACCAGCGCGTGCGCACCGGACCCGACGATGCGGGAAATGGCCAGCGTCGCAGCCAATTGCGCGACCGGGGTCGAGCGGACCTCGGTGGGGGAGGCATTGTCTGCATTTGTGTGGGCGGGGAGGCTCCAGAACAGCTCACCATGCCCACCGACCATCACCACCGCAAACGGCTCGTCCGAACCCAGACGATGCCGGGCCATGGCGGCGACAAGATCCAGGCAGCCATAACCTTGCACCGGAACGCCCCAAGCGAAGCCAAGGCCGGTGGCGGCCGCCAGACCCACACGCACGCCGGTGAAGCTGCCCGGCCCGAGATCGACAAGGATGCGGCCACACCGCCCGCCGTCCGGCAGCGACGCAATGGCGGGGAGCAGCGCTTCGGCGTGACCGCGGCCGATCTCCTCATGGAAAGAGGCGATGCATGCCGCGCCCTCAAACAGGGCGAGCGAAAGGGCAGGCGTCGCGCAATCGATCGTGAGCACGCGCTCGCTTATGCGCATGCCTGTCCCGTCCTGCCGGTCATGGCATCTCCTCGTCTTGCTGCGCTCAGACCGCGCGAACGTCCGTCACCTCGGGCACATAATGCTTGAGGAGCTGCTCGATACCGTTCTTGAGCGTCATGGTCGAGGACGGGCAGCCCGAGCAGGCGCCCTGCATCCGCAGATAGACGACGCCGCGATCGAAGCCGCGATAGATGATGTCGCCACCATCGTTGGCGACGGCCGGGCGCACCCGCGTGTCGATCAGCTCGCGGATCTGGGCGATGATGTCGGCATCGGCCGGATCGTCGCCGGGCAGGACGACGCCGTCCTCGCCCGCCTCGGCCGGCACGGTGATGCCGTGTGCGGAGGCCGCGTGGAATAGCGGCATGTCGGCCGCGAAATGATCGAGCAGGATGGAAATGACGTCGGTGCGCAGGTCGCTCCAGGCAACACCGGGCGCGGCGGTGACGGAGATGAAATCGCGCCCGAAGAAGACGCCTGTCACGTCGCCCAGACCGAACAGGGCTTCCGCCAGCGGGGATGCTTCCGCTTCATCCGCGTTGGCGAAGTCCCGCGTGCCGGCGGCCATCACGGTGCGGCCGGGCAGGAACTTGAGCGTGGCGGGGTTGGGGGTCGGCTCGGTCTCGATGAACATGGGCTTTCTCGCTTTCAGGAGGAGCCCGCGGCGTTTTTTTCCGAGCCTCCTCGCCGAGTCCCATTTGGTCGGTCGGTCCTCCGGACGCAAGGCCTCAATGTGAAATGGATGCATTGCTACCATTGGCCGCCGATGGCGTGGCGGCGGGCGTGCTATGTCCAACCGCCGCCGCAGTCGATTGGCCGTCGCCGGGAGAGAGCGGCCTTGCGTGACTGGCGGTGGCGGTTCCGTCCGGTGTCGTGCCATCCGCCCGGACCAGCGGCACCGGCATGCCGCGGGGCAGCACGATGGCGGACCAGCTTGCCTGCGGCACCAGATAGCGCGCGGCGAGCGCCTGGAGTTGCGCGGGCGTCACTTCGAGCAGGTCGCGGCCCAGTGTCGCGGCCGCTGCGAGCCGCCGGGGTTCCGTGGTGTAACCCTCAAGCTGGCTCATCCAGAAGGCGTTGCTGGTGCCGGCGCGGTTGAGCAGTTGGCGGACCGGTTCGATCTGCCGGTCCAGCTCGTCCTGCGAGACCGGCTTGGCGGCAAGATCGGCGGCAATCTCATTGATGAGCTTGAAGAAATACGGGATCCGGTCGGGCTTCAACTGGGTCTGCACCACGAGATAGCCGCCGCTCTCCGACGTGTCCGGCCAAATGCTTGAAGCGGAGGGCGTGTAGGCGGCGCCGTCAATCGAGCGCAGCTTCTCGAACAATCGATCGCTGATGATCCGCGCCAGCATTTCGAGCTGGCGACTTTGCTGCACACGGGCGAGGCCGCCACTGGTCGGCCAGGCGATCACGGCGGCCGCCTGCTCGGTGGGGCCGCTGTGCGACAGGAGGATGGGCGAGGAAACGGGGCCCGGAAAGCGGAGCGGGATGTTCTCGGGCGATGGCGGCACATCCTTGCGCGGTGGCAATGCCCCGAAGGTCGCGGCGACGGCGTCGATAGCGGCCTCCGCGTCCAGATCGCCGAAGATCTGCACCTCGACCGGGCCGGCGGCGAGCAGCGGAGCCCACACGGCCTTGAAGCGATCAAGGGTCAGCGCCTCGCGGTCGGCCGGGGTAGCGGGGGCGAACCGGCCGTCGCGATCATGCAGCAGCCAGTCGAGATTGCGCTCCAGTGCCTCGGATGCGGAGCCGGCGACCGGATCATAGCTCGCCTCCAGCGCCGCGATGGTGCGCTTGAGCGGCGCCTCATCCCAGCGCGGGAAGGCCAGTTTGGCCGCGAACAGGCGGAGCTGGTCCGCGAAATCCTCTGGTCCGCTCACCGCCGACAGGGTGAAGGCGTCGTCGTCGACGCGGAAATTGAGCGAGAGGCGGCGGCCGTTCATCAGCTCGGTCAGCTCGCGCTGGCCGAGATCGCCAACGCCGCTCGCCATCAGCGCGAAGGGGGCGGCCCACAGCGCATCGTCCTGCTTGGCTGAAAAGCTCTGCCGGCCATGGCCAAAACGCACGTTGATGCGCACCTTCCCGGGCTCGGCCTTGTTGGCGAGCAGCAGGAGCTTGACGCCGTTCTCAAAGGTGATGGTCTGGATGCCCAGCACGCCCAGCGCGCGGCGGTCCGTCACCTTGCCGGGCGGCGGCAGCGCCGGCAGCGAGGCCATGGAGATGCCCGCCACGTTCAGGCGCGCGTTGGCGGCAGGCTGGACAGGGGTGCGCAGGGCGGTGGTGAGCCGGGCCAGCGCATTGGGCTGGGGCGCGCGCAGGCTGAGCAGCGCCCGCACGGCATCGCCCGAGAACAGCCGGCGAGTTGAGGCGAGCAGCTTCTCCGGTGTCATGAACCGGCGCGACGACCGGAAAATGTCGAGTTGCACGTCCGGCGACACCACCGTCTCGCGTATGTCGACGGCAGAGACGAGATTTTCCGCCTGACGCGCGCTGGATTCGATGCTCGCGCTGGCGACCAGCGCTGTGTAGGCGGTCTCCATATTGGCAAATTCGCGCTGGATGTCCGCCTCGCTGGGCGGCGTGCGGCGTGCGTCCTCGATGATCGCCCGCACCTCGGTCAGCGCCTTTTCCCACTCATTGGCGATCGGGACGATGCTGACATAGGTGGCGTTCGCGGAGCGGGCGCTGTTGTCCATCGACACGCCGGCTTGCAAAAAGGCGGCGCCCTGGCTTGCGGCGTCCTCCAGCCGGCGGTTGATGAGTTCGAGCGCGAGCTGATCGGCCAGCCGGGCCTCGTTGAACGCTACGGTGTCTTCGTTGAATACCCATGGGCGCAAATAGGCAAGGCTGACGCTGAACGGCGTGTTCGGCTCGACCACCACCTTGGCGGCGGGCGCCTTGGGATCGGGCTTGCCGAAGTCGGGGATGGGCGTGGCTGGACCGGTTGCCTTCCAGCTTGAGAAATGCGCCTTGAGCTTGGCCTCCAGCACCGCCGGGTCCATATCGCCGGAAATCGCGATCACCGTGCGGTCCGGCCGATACCAACGTTCATGGAAAGCGCGCAGGGCGGCCGGCGTGGCGCCTTGCAGGGTCGCCTCCGTGCCGATCGGGCTGTGGTTGGCGAGGCGCTGGCCGGCGAAATAGAAGCCGCGTATCTCGTCTTCCAGCCGCGCGGCCGGGCTCAACCCCTCGCGCCGCTCGGCCATGACAACGGCGCGCTCCGCCTCGACCGCGTTCGGCACGATGTTCGGCTCGGCCATCATCCCGGCAAGGATTTTGAGGCTCTCGTCGATGCCCGCATCGGTGGCGCGCGGCAGATCGAGCGCGTAGGTGGTGCCGGTCGGCGTCGTCTGGGCGTTGCTGTCGCTCCCGAAGCTGGCGCCGAGCCGCTGCCAGATGCGCTTGGATTCGCCGTCCGGCACCTCGCGCGAGCCGCGGAAGGTGAGATGCTCGATGAAATGGGCAAAGCCGGCTTCCTGCGGCGCCTCCATCAGCGATCCCACATCGACACGCACGCGGATGGAGACTTGCCCCACCGGCACCGAGTTATGCCGGATGGCATAGCGCAGGCCATTGTCCAGCACCCCGAAATGCCATGCCATGTCCATCGGCACGTCGCTCTTCTCGTAAAGCCACGGCCGCTTGGGAGCGGCGGCGGCCGGTACCGCGGGCGGCGCGACTGCGGGGGCAACCGGCCGCGCCTGCGGCTGGGCCTGCGCGGCGAGGGAAAACGGAGAGAGGAGCGCGATTGCCAGCGTGGCTGCGATCAACCGCCGGGCGGCCAGGGAGATGGTCATGAGGGCAATCTAGGTCCGAACAAGGGCGCCGTCACATGGAAACTTGTCGCATCGTGTCACGGCCCTCATGGGGTGTGTTGGGGGCACAGCATGGCTCGACGAACCTGAACCGGTCATGAGTTCGAACGCGCATCGTTTTGGAGCGGAGGCACCTCAGCCACGCTGATGCCCGCCCGCAGCCGGGCTCCTCTCCGGCCGGCGTGGGGCATGATGGCACCGGTGGTGGATGCGGGCGGTAATGTTGGGCAGCCGATATGGGCGTCGGGCTTGTTGACCAGGTCGTCGGGCGTTTGTGGAGGCGAACTTCGACCGTGCACGGTCCGTCATCGAGATTCTGTCCGAAACGGTGCAAAATGCCAGTTGCTCAAACCTTTATTTACCATGGCTGTGTAGGTTGCCGAAAGTGGAGGGGAGACAGGCATGTCCACGGACGTGGCATCGGAAGGTTTGAGCGGCAAGCTATTGAAGCTCGGCCGAATTCTGGGATTGGGCGAAGAACTGCCGGTCCCGGAGGATGGGCCCTCACCCCTTCCCGAGCGTGAAACAGATGGGGGGCGCGCCAGCCGCGAGGTAGAGCGCCGCCGGGCGCTTTACGACGATATCGGCCGTTTCCTTTTCGCTCACGACCTCGACCTGACGCCGCTCAACTTCGGTCTCGCGCTCGATTACCTGACCGGCAACGATCTGGCGCTGGAGAAGGCGGTGCGCGCCATTCTCTCCGACAAGGGGCAACTCAGCAACGGCCTGGCCGAGCAGATTATTGCGAAACAGCGCGCTGACGAACTGACGCCGGACGCCCTCAATGCAATGCTGCACCAGGTCGAGAGCAACCTCAACCAGCTGACCGGTATTGCCGACCAGTCCAGCAATTCCGCCAAGGATTTTGGCGCTGCGCTGCAGAAGCAGGCTGCGCAGCTCACCAGTGAGGATAGCCGCGGCGACGCGCTGACCAACCTGATTGGGCTCACTCGCTCGATGATCGAGAAGACGCGCGAGGTCGAGCATCGGATGCGCGAGGGCCAGCGGCAGACGCAGCTGCTCCAGAAAAACCTCGAAAGCGCGCGGCGCGCCGCCGAGCAGGACCATCTGACCGGGCTGCCCAACCGCCGTTGCTTCGAAGCCCGGTTGCGCGACGAGCGCAAGCTGGCGCAGCGCAACGAGGAGCCGCTCAGCATCGCCTTCTGCGACATCGATCGCTTCAAGGATATCAACGATTCCCATGGCCATGATGCCGGCGACCGGGTGCTCAAATTCGTGGCGGGCCTGCTGTCCCGCATTTCCCATGACAAATGCCATGTCGCGCGGCACGGCGGCGAGGAGTTCGTGCTGCTGTTCCGCGGCGTGACCGTGGCAGAAGCGGCGCGCATCGTCGACGACGCCCGCGCCGACATGGCTGAGCGCAACCTCGTCGATCGTAAGACCGGCGAGCGTATGCGGCAGGTGACTTTCTCTGGCGGCGTGGCGGACGTCTTCGCTTATTCCGAGCCGCGCGAGGCCCTCAAGGCCGCTGACCGGGCGCTCTATCTGGCCAAGGAGCATGGTCGCAACCGGGTATATATTGCGCGCGAGACCGACTGACCGATTGGGGCACTCCTAACTTAGGTCGCGCCGATCTTGCCGAAATTTAGGGGGAGTTCCCTCAGGCGGGCTTCAGTCGCGCCGGTTCAGAAATCCGGCTGGTCGTAATATTTGGGCGGCGTCACGATCTCCATGCGCTCGGCGAGCAGCGGGCGGAAGGAGGGGCGGGACTTGATGCCGGCATACCAGCGCTTGGTCGGGTTGTGGCCTTCCCAGTCGATGCCGCCGAGATAGTCCGCGACGGAGAGTTGCGCGGCCGCCGTGATGTCGGCGAGGCTCATCGTACCGCCGGCCAGCCAACTGCGGTGATCGAGCAGATAATCCATATAATCCATGTGGGTGTTGGCCCGTCGCATCGCCTCGCGCAGGGCGCCGGCATCGGGCGAGGTGCGTGCGACAATGCGCTTGAGCATGCGCTCGTTGAGGAGGGGGGCGACCACGTCGCGGTAGAACACCTGATCGAGCCAGGCGACCAGCCGACGCACCTCTGCGCGGGCGAAAGCGGAACCGGCGATGAGCGGAAACTGCTCGATCGTCTCCTCGAAATATTCACAAATCGCCTGGCTGTCCGCCAGCGTTGCGCTGCCGTCGATGGCCACCAGCACCGGTGTCATCCCTGCCGGGTTGAGATCGAGGAATTCGTCGCGCGCTTCCCAGGGCGATTCGCGGACCAGTTCGTAGGTGATGCCCTTCTCTGCCATCAGGAACCGGACTTTGCGGGAGAAGGGGCAGAGGGGGAATTGATGGAGCAACCACATGCCTTGCGCATAGGCCGGGACGCGCGTGACGCAAAGCCTCTTCTCGTGCCGGATCTGCGGCGGGATGGCGTTGCGCCCCGGGGAGGCGAGTGCCTATGCGCGCAAAATCTGCTACATAGCGGGCATGGAGCCGCTTACCCGTCGTCTGACCGTGGTTGGCGCCGTCATCCTGTGCGGAGCGGTGGCGGGCGTTGCGCTTGGTGATTTCGCTGCGGGGCCGGGCGGGGGTCGCCTTCCGGACGTCCAGGCTGCGTTAGGGTTGGCGACCGAACCCGCCACGCCAGAGGCGCCGGAGGCTGATACAGTGTTGGCGGCCCGGTCCGGCCCCGCCTCCTATCACTGCGAAGGGTGCGATGCCGGGCTTCATAATGAGGTCACGCTGGAGGATGGCGCCTTCCCGGAGGTGGAGCCGTTGCCGCCTTACCAGCCGGAGACGAGCCAGCCTGCGGCGGCCGCGCCGGTCACAGCGCCCCGTGTTCAGGTACCGAGCATCACGCTTCCGGTGCTGGAACCGGGATCGGCAATAGCGCAGCCGCAACCGCCGGCGACCCCGAGGTGATCCCGCCCGGGCGCTGACAGAGGACGCCGGAGGCGGATGTCGGGCTGACATGGCCGATGAAGCCCTCAGCGGCGTGGCAGGCTAAGGCCCGGCGCACGTTTTTTTTATCACCTGCCCGGGCGCCAGAGCGGGCCGGGCAGGTGCGATTGCTTATTCCGCCGCGACGTCCTCGAGCGCCTCGTCGGAGATCGGGTGGTCGAGACGATCCAGCATCTCCTTGGGACAGATTTGCCAGAAATGTGCCCGGCTGCGGTCCCAGCTCTGGAGGATCGTCGTGGCCCAGGCGCTGTCTGTGCGGGCGACATGCTCCTCGATCAGCGAGCGCAGGACATTCTCCCAATGGCTGCTGGCGAGGCGCTGCCAGACGATGCTCTCCGGGTTGGCCCGGCTCGGGAACAGCCCCGCCTCATCATAGACGAAGGCCATGCCACCGGTCATGCCGGCACCGAAATTGGCGCCCGGCGTGCCGAGCACGACCGCCACGCCGCCGGTCATATATTCGAGGCCATTGGCGCCGCAGCCCTCCACCACCACGTGCGCACCGGAGTTGCGCACCGCGAAGCGCTCCCCGGCCTGTCCGGCGGCGAACAGCTTGCCGGCCGTGGCGCCGTAGAGCACCGTGTTGCCGATGATGGTGTTGTCCTGGCTGGCGAGCGGGCTGGAGACCATCGGCCGCACCGCGATGATGCCGCCGGAGAGCCCCTTGCCGACATAGTCGTTGGCGTCGCCAAACACTTCGAGCGTGAGGCCCTTGCAGAGGAAGGCGCCGAGCGACTGGCCCGCCGAGCCGCGGAGGCGGACGTGGACGTGGCCATCCGCCAGCGTCGACATGCCGAACTTCTGCGTCACCATCGCCGAGAAGCGCGTGCCGACGGCGCGGTGGGTGTTGCGCACCGTGTAGGTGAGCTGCATCTTCTCGCCGCGCTCGAACACGGCCTTGGCGTCGGCGATCATCTGCGCGTCGAGGCTGTCGGGCACCTCGTTGCGCGGGGTCGGCAGGTTGAAGCGGCGCTCGGAATCGTCGGCGTCCACCTTGGCGAGGATGGGGTTGAGGTCGAGATCGTCGAGATGCTCGGCACCGCGGCTGACCTGCTTGAGGAATTCCGTGCGGCCGATCAATTCGTCGAGGCTACGGCAGCCGAGCCGTGCGAGGATTTCGCGCACCTCCTCTGCGATGAAGGTCATGAGGTTGATGACCTTCTCCGGCGTACCGGTGAAGCGAGCGCGCAGCCGCTCGTCCTGCACGCAGACGCCGACGGGGCAGGTGTTCGAGTGGCACTGACGCACCATGATGCAGCCCATGGCGACCAGGCTCAGCGTACCGATGCCGAACTCTTCCGCGCCGAGGATTGCCGCGATGACGATGTCCCGCCCGGTCTTGAGGCCGCCGTCGGTGCGCAGCTTGACGCGGTGGCGCAGGCCGTTGAGGGTCAGCACCTGATTGGCTTCGGCAAGACCCATTTCCCACGGCAGGCCGGCGAACTTGATGCTGGTGAGCGGAGATGCGCCGGTACCGCCCACGTGGCCGGAGACGAGGATGACGTCGGCATGTGCCTTCGCCACGCCCGCCGCAACCGTGCCGATACCGGACTGGCTGACCAGCTTGACGCAGACCCGCGCGCGCGGGTTGATCTGCTTCAGATCGTAGATGAGCTGGGCGAGATCCTCGATCGAGTAGATGTCGTGATGCGGCGGCGGCGAGATGAGCGTGACGCCTGGCGTTGCGTGCCGCAGCTTGGCGATCATGTCCGTCACCTTGAAGCCGGGAAGCTGGCCACCCTCGCCGGGCTTGGCGCCCTGCGCGACCTTGATCTCGATCTCCTCGCACGCACCGAGATATTCGGCGGTGACGCCGAAGCGCCCCGACGCGATCTGCTTGATGCTCGAATTGGCGTTGTCGCCATTCTCACGCGGCTTGAAGCGCTCGGGATCCTCGCCACCTTCGCCGGAGACGGCCTTGGCGCCGATGCGGTTCATGGCGATGGCGAGCGTCTCATGGGCTTCCGGCGACAGCGCGCCCAGCGACATGCCGGGGGTGACGAAGCGCTTGCGGATCTCGGTGATCGCTTCCACCTCGTCGATCGGCACTGCCTGATCGGGATAGACCAGCTCCAGAAGGTCGCGCAGATAGACCGGTGGCAGCTCCTGCGTGCCGCGCGCGAATTGAAGGTAGGTCGAGTAGCTGTCGGTCGCGACGGCGGTTTGCAGCAGGTGCATGAGCTGCGCCGAATAGGCGTGGGCGTCGCCGCCGGCGCGTTGCTTGTAGAAGCCACCGATCGGCAGGTGAACGATCGCCTTGTCGTAAGCGCTCCTGTGCCGGTCCAGCGCGTTGAGCTGGAGCGAGGCATAGCCCTCACCGGAGATCTTGGAGGGCATGCCGGGGAACAGATCGTTCACCATCGCACGGGAGAGGCCGACCGCCTCGAAATTATAGCCGCCACGATAGCTGGAGATGACCGCGATCCCCATCTTGCTCATGATCTTGAGCAGGCCCTCGTTGATCGCGTGGCGGTAGTTTTCCAGGCAATTGGTCAGGCTGAGATCGCCGGCGAGGCCGCGCGCGTGGCGGTCGACGATGCAGGCCTCGGTCAGATAGGCGTTCACCGTGGTCGCGCCCACCCCGATCAGCACCGCGAAATAATGCGGATCGAGGCACTCGGCGGACCGTACGTTGATCGAGGAGTAGGACCGAAGGCCCTTGCGGACGAGGTGGGTGTGCACGGCGGCCGCCGCGAGCACCATGGCGATACCGACCCGATCGGGCCCGACATTCTCGTCCGAGAGGAAGAGCTCGGTCTGCCCGGCCCGCACGGCGATCTCTGCCTCGTCGCGGATACGGCTGATGGCGGCGCGCAGCGCATCCGGCGCGGCGTCGGCCGGGAAGGTGCAGTCGATCTCCGCCACCGCCTTGCCGAAGGCGGCCTTGAGCCGTGCCCAATCCTCGCAGAGCAGAACCGGCGAATCCAGAACGAGCACGTGGCTGTTCTGGGATTGCTCCTCCAGAATATTGGCGAGGTTGGAGAAGCGCGTCTTGAGGCTCATCACATGCCGCTCGCGCAGGGAGTCGATCGGCGGGTTGGTGACCTGGCTGAAGTTCTGCCGGAAGAAATGGCTGATGGTGCGCGGCTTGTCGGTGATGACCGCGAGCGGCGTGTCATCGCCCATTGAGCCGATCGCCTCCTTGCCGTCCTCCATCATCGGGGCGAGCACGACTTCCATATCCTCGATGGTGAGGTTGGCGGCGACTTGCCGGCGAGTCAGCTCGGCACGATCCCACGCCGGGCGGAAACCGTCGGCGACAGGTGGCAGATCGTCGGCGGTGAGGAAGCCCTTCACATAGTCATGATAGGGGCGGTCCTCGGCGACGCGGTCCTTGATGGCGCGGTCGTCGAATACCTTGCCCCCATCGAGGTCCACGGCGATCATCTGGCCAGGCCCGAGCCGCCCCTTCTTCATCACCGTCGTCTCGGGCACCACGACCATGCCGGTCTCAGATCCGACGATCAGCAGATTGTCGGTGGTGAGCGTGTAGCGCAACGGACGCAGCGCGTTGCGGTCCATGCCCGCCACCGCCCAGCGGCCATCGGTCATGGCGAGCGCGGCGGGGCCATCCCACGGCTCCATGACGGAGGCCAGATATTCATACATGTTGCGGTGCGTCTCGGGCAGGTCCGGGTCGTCGCCGCGCCAGGCCTCAGGCACCAGCATCAGCTTGGCGGTCGGCGCATCGCGGCCGGCACGGCACAGGGTCTCGAACACCGCGTCGAGCGCAGCCGTATCCGACGCGCCGGCGGGGATGAGCGGCTTGATGTCGCCGCTCTGCTCGCCGAACGCGAGCGCCGCCATCTTGATCTCGTGGCTCTTCATCCAGTTCTGGTTGCCGCGGATCGTGTTGATTTCGCCATTATGGGCGAGCGTGCGGAACGGCTGGGCCAGCCACCATTGCGGGAAAGTGTTGGTCGAATAGCGCTGGTGGAAGATGGCGACGCGGCTCTCGAACCGCTCGTCGGTGAGGTCCGGGTAGAAGACGGAGAGGCTCTCCGCAAGGAACAGGCCCTTATAGACGATCGACCGGCAGGAGAGCGAGCAGATGTAGAAATCGTTCACCTGTGCGGCGACGACCTTCTTCTCGATGCGGCGGCGGACCAGATAGAGGTCGCGCTCGAACTCTGTGGCGTCCTGTTCCTCGGGAAGCGGGCCGGCGATGAGGATCTGCTCGACTTCCGGGCGGGTCCGTTGCGCCTTGTCGCCGATCACGGAGACATCGACCGGCACCTGCCGCCAGCCATAGATCTTGTAGCCGGCCTCGATGATCTCGGTTTCGACGATGGTACGGCAACTCTCCTGCGCAGAAAGGTCCATGCGCGGCAGGAAGATCATGCCCACGGCGAGCCGGTTGGGCAGCGGCTTGTGGCCCGAAGCGGAGATCGCGTCATCAAAGAAGCGCACGGGCAGGTCGACATGGATGCCGGCACCGTCGCCGGTCTTGCCGTCCGCGTCGACAGCGCCGCGGTGCCACACTGCCTTGAGGGCGTCGATCGCGCTGGTGACGACCCGGCGCGAGGGCTTGCCATCCGTGGCGGCGACGAGGCCGACGCCGCAGGCATCGCTCTCGAACTCCGGTCGATACATGCCCTCACGGGCGATGCGCTCGCGTTCGGCGTCGCGGTCGATCATCACTTCGTTTCCTTCTGGACTCTGCGTGCCAATGGGCTGGTGGATGCCAGCACGACCGTTCTGCCGCTTCATGCCTCGACCTCCGAACGGACTGGCGTCTTCGCCTTGAGATAAGCCTGCATATGCTCGGCCACGTCGGTCCCGTCACGGATGGCCCAGACGACGAGGCTGGCGCCGCGCACGATGTCGCCGGCGGCGAATACGCCGTCGATGCTGGTCATCATCGTGCGGTGATCGACGCGCAGCGTGCCCCAGCGAGTGACCGACAGAGAAGGCTCCTTGAACATGGCCGGCAGGTCCTCGGCATCGAAACCGAGCGCCTTGATGACGAGATCGGCCGGGGCGTGGGTCTCACTGTCTGGCTCCGGCTCGGGGGCGCGGCGTCCGGACGCGTCCGCCTGGCCAAGGCGCATGCGGTTGTAAATGACACCGCTGACATGATCCGTGCCCTCGAAGGCGATGGGGCCGGAGAGCCAGACGAACTCGACGCCCTCATCCTCAGCATTTTGCACCTCGCGCTGCGAGCCGGGCATGTTGTCGCGGTCGCGCCGGTAGAGGCAGCGGATGCTCCGGGCGCCCTGGCGCAGCGCGGTGCGCACGCAATCCATGGCGGTATCGCCGCCGCCGATCACGATGACATCCTTTCCGGTGGCGAGCAGGGAGCCGTCCTCATGCTCCGGAACGGCGTCACCGAAGCCGGCGCGGTTGGAAGCGGTGAGAAAATCGAGCGCCTTGACGATACCCGGTGTGCCGACGCCGGGCATACGGATGTCGCGAGCCTTGTAGACGCCGGTGGCGATCAGGATGGCGTCGTGCCGCTCGCGCAACTCCCCGAGGGTGGCGTCACGGCCGACCTCGAAGTTCAGGTGGAACTGGATGCCAGACTCGACCAGCCGCTCGACCCGGCGCCCGACCACGTCCTTCTCCAGCTTGAAGCCGGGGATGCCGTAGGTGAGCAGGCCGCCCGCCCGATCATAGCGATCGTAGACATGCACGTCATGCCCGGCGCGACGGAGATATTCGGCGGCGGTGAGGCCGGCCGGTCCGGCGCCTATGACGCCGACCGAAAGGCCCGTCGCCGCACCGACCTGCACCGGCTCG
The DNA here is from genome assembly GCA_035654015.1 of Sphingobium sp. Taxonomy (GTDB): domain Bacteria; phylum Pseudomonadota; class Alphaproteobacteria; order Sphingomonadales; family Sphingomonadaceae; genus Sphingobium. The sequence continues at coordinate 747,732 of DASRXX010000003.1, read as the reverse complement.
ACCCAGCCACGTTCCCACGCGGTGTCGGTGATATACTTCTCGACCGAGCCGATGGTCACAGCGCCATGACCGGAGAACTCAATCACGCAATTGCCTTCGCACAGCCGGTCCTGCGGGCAGATGCGGCCGCAGATCTCCGGCATGGTGGAGGTCATGTTGCTCAGCTCATAGGCTTCGCGCAGCCGCCCCTCGGCGGTGAGCTTCAGCCAGTCGGGAATGTGGTTGTGCACCGGGCAGTGCACCGAGCAGTAGGGTACCCCGCATTGCGAGCAGCGCGCCGCCTGCTCGCGCGCCTTCTCCTCGGCGAAATTGGCCGCGATTTCCGCGAAATCCTTCGCACGTTCATCCGCCGCGCGCTTCTCCGGATAGGATTGTGCACGCGTCACGAACTTGAGCATCGGATTCTTGGCCATGCGACAGGCTCCCTTGTTCAACCGGGAGCGCGGTAGATTTCCGCAGGCCGTGAGTCACGCAATTTCCAACATATATGACAATATTACTGCCATATTTTCTTGGAAAATTTGATAGAGGGGGCCTTGTCGATCCTGTTTCCTTATAAAAAGGTCCGTAGCGGACCTATCTTGCCAACAGCCAGATCAAAGCCGCTGTCCCGGCGATGATGCGATACCAGGCGAAGGGTGCAAAGCCTCGGCGCGAGACGAAGCCGACGAACAACTTGATGACGATGATCGCCACGATGAAGGAAACCACGAAGCCGATGCCAATATCGCCCCAGTTCGTCGCGCCGCTCAGCAGGGCCTCGCGAGACTTGTAGGCCTCCAGCGTGGTCGCCCCGATCATGGTTGGGATCGCAAGGAAGAATGAGAATTCGGCCGCCGTCTTGCGGTCCACGCCGAGTGCCAGAGCGCCCATGATTGTCGCGCCCGAACGGCTGACGCCGGGGATCATCGCCAGACACTGGAGGATGCCGATGCCGAGCGCGCGCGAGATGGGGATGCGATCTACGCCGGTATAGCGGAAGGTGCCGATGAGCCGCTCGATCAGCAGGATGGCGATGCCGCCGACGATGAGCGCTACAGCGACCACCTTGGGCGCGCCGAGCAGCGCCTCGATCTGGCTATGGAGGATGAGACCGAGCACGGCCGAGGGCAGGAAAGCGAGCAGCAGATTGGCGAGAAAGCGCCAGCTCGAGGCATCGCGACCGAGCAGGCCGGTCGCTACCCCCCAGAAGGTGCGCCAGTAGAGCACCACCACGGCGAGGATGGCGCCGAGCTGAATGACGACGTTGAACGTCGCCCATTCAGCCGAGTCATAGCCGAGCAGTTCGCTGGCGAGGATGAGATGCCCGGTCGAGGAGACCGGCAGAAACTCGGTCAGTCCCTCGACGATGCCGAGCAGGATGACGGTCAACAGATGGCTATCCATGGCGCATCTTCCCGTTCGCGGTAAGGAGGAGAAAGCGTGTGAAGCAGGCGTTAGGCGCGTGGCGCCAAACCGAACCGGCCCTTGCGACGATATTGCGTCAACCAGCCGGGCGCGAGCGCGGCCAGTGGAACGGGGCGGATAGCGAAGGCGGCAAAGCCCTTGGCGTCCTTCGCCACCACATTGTCGCTGAGCAGCATCTGGAACTGGTCGCGCGTGATCGGCGCGCATGGGGCCCAGCCGGTGACGGTCGCAAGCGCCTTTGCGGCGCCATCGGGCACCGGCAGGAAACGCACCTCGCGGCCGATCTGCCCGGCGATCCAGTGGTTGATCTCGGCCAGTGAGGCCACGTCCGGCCCGCCAAGCTCATAGACCTGGCCGCCGAAGCGCGCGGGCTCGTCGACGGCGAGGGCGATGGCGCGGGCGACGTCGCCGACATGAACGGGCTGGAACTTCGTCGCGCCGCGAATGACCGGCACCGCGCGCAGCACCGGCATCGTCGATCCGGTGACGATGAGCTGGGCGAAACGATTGGTGAACTGGTCGTCCTGTCCGAAGATGATCGAGGGGCGCAGAATTGTGGCTTTCGGGAAGGCGGCGCGCACGGCGGCCTCACCCTCGCCCTTGGTGCGGCCGTAAGTGGAGGGGCTGGTGCTGTCCGCACCGATCGCCGAGACATGCACCAGTGCGTCCACGCCGGCCGCAGCCGCCGCTTGCGCGATGTTGCGAGCCCCCTCGACGTGGGCGGCTTGCATGGCGCCGCGCAGCAGGCCGACGAGGTTGACCACCGCGCCCGCGTTAACGAGCGCCGCGCGCACCTGATCGGCGTTGGTGATATCCGCCGCGACGAACTGGGTCTGGCCCATATCGCCAAGCGAACGGATCGCTACGGCACTTAGCGGCTGGCGCTGGGCGATCCGCACGCGATAGCCCATGGAGAGCAGTTCCTGCGCGACCTGACGGCCGAGGAAGCCGCCGCCGCCAAACACCACCACCGGCTTGTCCGCTCTATTCATTGCCATAGTCCTCGTCGTCACCCTGTCTGCCTGTTCGAATGCGGCGGCCACCCTTGCAACAGGCGCGCGCGCAAGACAACCGCGCTCTGCGGCCAGCGGGAGGATAGGCTCCGGCAGCGGGCCGTGCATGAACTTTCTGTCATCTCCCCGTCAGCCTCAAGACACGGCGCAGGGGGTAGAGCGGAACAATGCGCTGGCCGCCCCGCCTGGTCTATGCTGCCGTGCTGCTGCTCGCGACACTGCCGCCGCTCTTTGCCTCGCACCTGGCGCGGCCGCTGCCAGCGGCGCCAGCGCGTGATGACCGCGCCGGCCTGACGCTTGGTACGCGACCGGACCGGCAGGTCGTCGTCACCAGTGTGCGCGGCGGCGGCGTGGCGGATCGCGGGGGGCTGGCGGTGGGGGATATGCTGCATGCCGTCGCCGGCCGCCGCGTCACTGGGACGGCAATGGCGCGTCGGTTGATCGACGATCCGCGTCGTTGCGCGACGCGTGTCGATTTCCGTCGCGGCGGCGCTGCGCACGTGGCAAGACTGCGGCGATGCACGGTGCCGGAGCAGGCGCGAGGGAGGGGCGATGGGCCGCAAGATACTGCTCGTGGAAGATGACCGGACGACCGCCGACTTCATTCTCAAGGGCCTTGCCGAGCATGGCCATGTCGGCGACCATTGCGCCAACGGTCGCGATGGCCTGTTTATGGCGACCGACGGCGGCTACGACGCAATCATCCTCGACCGGATGCTGCCGGGCATGGACGGGCTGGCGCTGCTCGGTGCGCTCCGGGCGGCCGGCATCGAGACGCCGGTGATCCTGCTCTCCGCGCTCGGATCGGTGGATGACCGGGTGACCGGGCTCACCGCAGGATCGGATGACTATCTGGTCAAGCCTTTCGCCTTCGCCGAGTTGCTCGCCCGGCTGGAGCTTGTGATGCGCCGTCGGGGCAGCGGCACGGCGGTGGAGACGACGCTCACCTGCGGCACGCTGCACATGGACCTGCTGCGGCGGGAGGTCCGGCGGGGCGCGCGCATCATCGACCTCCAGCCACGCGAGTTTCGCCTGCTCGAATATCTGCTGCGCCACGCCGGGCAGGTCGTCACCCGCACCATGCTGCTCGAAGGCGTGTGGGACTATCATTTCGATCCCGGCACCAACGTGATCGACGTGCATATCAGCCGCCTGCGTCGCAAGATCGACGGTGTCGACGAGCCGCCGCTTATCCATACGGTGCGCGGCGCCGGCTATCGGCTCGGCGAATGAACGAAAGGGGGGCTTCGCGCGGACGCTGGACGCGCCGCCTGCGCTCCTCGCACATGCGTTTCATCGGGCTCATCCTGCTGCTGGAGTTGCTGTTTGGCGGGGCGCTGCTGCTCTCCGTCACCCAGCTCGTACGAGCAGACCTCGACGCGGCGGACAGCGCCATCGCCATCGACGCGCGCGACACGCTGCTCGGCATTGCCCGTGATCAGGGTGACGCTTCGCTGATGAGCGCGGTGATGGCGCGGATGAGTGACGACGAAGATAGCGTGGTGCTGCTCGTCGACCGCACAGGCCAGCGCATCGCGGGCAATCTTGCCGCCTGGCCGCCCAATATCGTTCCTGGCCCGCGCTGGACCAAGGCGACACTCTACCGGGTGGGCGACAGCGCGCCGGCACCGTTCGGCATCGCCGCCGCGCGCTTGCCAGACGGGCGACGACTGCTGGTGGGTGAACGCACGGATCAGAGCGACCAGATCCGCCAGACCGTGGAAGGCACGCTGCTCACCGCGCTGCTGCTGGCGCTGCCGCTGGCGATCGTCGGCGCCTGGCTGGCGGTGCATATCATCGACCGGCGCATCACCCATATCGCGGCGACGGCGGCGGGCGTCGGCGCTGGCGACATTGGCCGGCGGGTGCCGCTCGACGGCTCGGGCGACAGCCTCGACGCGTTGGCGGGGGCGATCAATGCCATGCTGGACCGGATCGGCGAACTGCTCGCTGAACTGCGGATGGTGACCGACAGCATCGCGCACGATCTGCGCTCACCGCTCACCCGGATGCGGGCACGGATTGACCGGGCGAGGGAGACCGACGATCCGGCTATGCTGCGCGCCGCGATCGACGGGATCAGCCGCGAGGCGGACGCGCTGCTGGCGATGCTCGCTTCCGCGCTGGAGATCAGCCGCATGGAAGCCGGCATCGGCCGCGACCACCTCGTCCCCACCGATCTGGGGAGGATGCTTGCCGATATCGGCGAGCTTTACGAGCCGCTTGTGGACGAACGAGGGCGCGAGCTCGTCCTGGCGATCACCGCACCGGTGGACGCGCCAGCCCATCGCGAGCTGCTTGGGCAGGCACTCTCCAATCTCATTGATAATGCGCTCAAATATGGCGCGGGTCGGGTGACGCTTTCGCTCCGGGCGGAAAGCGGCATGGCGCTGATCGGTGTGGCGGACGAGGGGGAAGGGATTCCGCCAACACGGGAGGCCGAGGCAATGCGCCGGTTCGGGCGCCTCGACTCCGCACGGGGGATTGCCGGAGCCGGCCTCGGCCTCTCGCTCGTCGCGGCGGTGGCCCGGATGCATGGTGGGCGCGTCCGGTTCGCCCGGCGCGACGATGGGCATGGCAGCGGGTTTGTCGTGGAAATGCTGATCGCGACCGCCGGCTGAGCCAAGCGGGCGGGTGGTCTGATCCGGAGCCGACGCCGAGCCGGGGGAGGGGACGTCGGCCCGGATCAGGGGGGATTATTTCTTGGGAGGCGTCGTCGGCGTCGTGGTGGTGGACGTTGCCGGAGCGCTGCTCGTCTTCTTGACCACCTTCTCCTTCTTCACGTGATGCGAATCGGCCTTGGCGGGATTGGCCATCGCGCCGGACGCGATAAGCGGGGTGGCCAGAACGGCCAGTGAAGCAAGGCCGGCAGTGATCAGGCGACGGTTCATGATGGTCTCTCCTTGAGCTGTGCGACCCAGCGTGGACCGCACGCACCTTCTCGCGCAGGCGGCGCATCGGGAGCGTGACGGCAACATGAACTTTTGGACATGTGCCCCGGTCTCCGGGGGAGGGCCTATCCGCCGGGCAATGGCGTGGGCGGAGCGCGTGAGGCGAGGTCCGCGCGCGCATGGCGCATGATCCGCCAGCCGCCACTCAGCCCCAGGCTTGCCAGCACGGCGGCGACCATGATGTCCGGCCAGGCCGATCCGGTGCCGAACACCCCCAGTGCGGCCGCGACGACAGCGATGTTGCCGATCGCATCGTTGCGCGAGCAGATCCACACCGAGCGGCGGTTCGCGTCCCCTTCGCGATAACGCCACAGCATGACGGCGCAGGCGAGGTTGGCGACGAGGGCGAGCGTGCCGACGAGGCCCATCGTCTCTGCCTTGGGCAAGGTGCCGGTGAGCGCCATCCAGGCCGAGCTGGCGAGGATCCACAGGCCGAGCAGGGCGAGCGACGCGCCCTTGAGCAGCGCGGCGCGGGCGCGCCATTGCAGCGCCAGCCCGGCGACCCCCAGGCTGATGGCATAGTTGGCGCTATCGCCGAGAAAATCGAGAGCATCGGCCTTGAGTGCGACAGAGTGGGCAGCCACGCCCGCGCCGATCTCCACCGCGAACATGCCAGCGTTGATTGCCAGCGCGATCCACAGCACCCGGCGCCACGCCCGGTCATTCACCGATACGCCGTCTCCCGTTAACGGCTCCGATCCGCAGTCGTCGCAGCATCCGCCTGCCATGGCTTACCTCGCATCCAGTGTGGCAAGGGGTTATATGCTCCCTGTAGCAGCTACAGGGTCAAGACCATGGCGATGACGATCGGCGAACTGGGTAAGGCGACCGGCACCAAGGTCGAGACGGTCCGCTATTATGAGCGCATCGGGCTTTTGCCCGCGCCGCCGCGCACCCGCAGCAATTATCGCAGCTATGGGGAAGCGGAGCTGGGCCGGCTGTCGTTCATCCGCCGGGCGCGCGATCTCGGTTTCTCGCTCGATCAGGTGCGGGCGTTGCTCTCGCTCGGCGACGACCGGGCGCGGGATTGCTCTACGGTCGACGCGCTGGCGCGGGATCATCTCGCTGATGTGGAGCGCAAGATCACGGATCTGGAGGCGCTGCGACGGGAACTGGCGGCGATCATCGCATCCTGTGGCGGTGGCACCGTCGCCGACTGCCGGATCATCGAAGCGCTGGGGCCGGTGAAAGCATAAGGCTGGCTAACGGGGCTCCTCTTAATGTCGAGCCTCATCGAGCGTCGGCGCGGCATCGTGCGATCTCGATGAGGCTCAGATGAAAAGGGGCCGGGCGGCAGCGTTTGAGGCTGGGCGGATACGAGGGAACCCGCCGGATGGCCGCCAAGGGAGCCCGTCACTCTTCAGTCGGGAGCGACTCTAGGTGGCAGGGTCCAGCACCGCGGTTCCGGCTGATCCCGGCGCGCCCTTCGCCACCCGCGCCAGCCCGAAATCCTCCGGGCGGAGCACTAGATCGGCTACGGTGTAGCGGTTGAGCGTGCCGATGAAGGCGCTCAATGCCTCGCCCAGCGCCGTGCGCAGACGGCAGCGCGGCGTGATGAGGCAGCAATTATCGCCCCCGAAGCATTCGGCAAGCACGAAGTCCGGTTCGGTCACGCCCAGCACCTCGCCCAGGCGGATGTCCCCGGCCGGTCGGGCAAGGCTGAGGCCGCCCGACCGCCCGCGCACGGCCTTGAGATAGCCTGCGCGGGTGAGCTGGTTGGCGACCTTCATCAGATGGCCGCGCGAAATGCCGAACACACGCGACGTCTCCTCAATGGTGACGAGGCGCTGCTCGTGGCTGGCAGCGAACATCAGCAGCCGCAGTGCATAGTCGGAGAAGTTGGTCAGACGCATGGCAACCTCTCAAGCCGGCGATCGGCGCTGGCACTTGTTTCAGACCGGGTAGGGCAGCCCCGGTCATGATCTCCCGTAACCATCATTGAGCAACATACTCCTGAATAACATATATTGACAGTATATCTTTCATGATCGACACTACACGTCACGCCACCGAAGCGAAAGACCATCCCCATGACCGGCGTCACCCTCTCCCGATGGACCATGTCCTATTTCGCGCTGGCGGTGCTCTGCCTGCTCGGGGCGGAGTCGCTGATGACGCTCGGCTTTGGCTATCCGGCGACAGACGTGGGCGCACCGGAGACGCTGGTGCTCGTCCACCTCGTTGCGCTCGGCTGGCTGAGCCTGCTGATGTGCGGCGCGCTGTTCCAGTTCGTGCCGGTTCTCGTGGCGCGGCCGATCCATAGCAACGGCCTCGCCTTGCCGACGCTCACCTGCCTGGCGGCGGGTCTCGCCCTTCTGCTGTTCGGCTTCCTCCAGCTTGCCGGCGGGGCGGGGCCGGCATGGAGCCTGCTGCCATGGGGCGGCGGCCTGCTTGCGCTGGGCTTCGCGCTGGCGCTCTGGAACCTCGGTTGCACCCTGTGGGCGGCGCGGCCGCTCGCCTTGCCCGCGCGGTTCGTCACGGCGGGCCTCGCCTGCCTGGCGGCGACCGCGCTGCTCGGTTTCACCTTCACGCTGGTTTTCGGCGGTGTGAGCGACGCGCAGCCACTGGTGGCGCTGACCGCACAGGGCCTGCCGCTGCATGTGGTCGCAGGATTCGGCGGCTGGCTGACCTTCACCGCTATGGGCGTAAGCTATCGCCTGCTCGCCATGTTCATGCTCGCGCCGGAGCTGGACGGGGCAAGCACGCGCTGGGCCTTCCGGCTCGGCGTCGCGGCGCTGGCGGTAGCGATTATCTGCGGCACGCTGCTCGTCTGGCTCGGCGCCGGGCCGGGGTGGATGCTGCTCACCGGAGGGTTGCTGGGGTTGGCCGCGCTGGGGCTGTATGGGCGCGATATCGTGCAGCTCTACAAGCGGCGCAAGCGGCGCGTGATCGAGCTGAACAGCCGCATGGCGAGCGTGGCGCTGGCCAATCTGGCTGCCGTCGCCCTGCTCGGCATCGCGCTGGTCGGTACCGGCACGCTCGGCGCTCAGAGCGGGGCACTGCTGTTTCTTGTCGCGTTTGGCTGGCTCTCCGGGCTGGGACTCGCGAAGCTCTACAAGATCGTCGCCTTCCTGACGTGGCTCGAATGCTATGGCCCGGTGCTTGGCAAGGTGGATGCGCCGCGCGTGCAGGATCTGGTGGTCGAGCCGCGGGCCGTGCGCTTCTTCATGCTCTTTCATGCCGCGATGTGGGTTAGCACGCTGGCGCTGCTGGCCGGGGCTCCGCTGCTGTTCCGCGCGGGCGCGGCGGGCATGCTGCTGGCTACCGGCGCGATCGCCGCCGAGCTGGTGCGCATCCGCCGCCTTGCCGACGTGCGCGGCGCCGTCCGCTTGCCCGAGGGCGCGCATCAGCCCCGGCTGCTGGTTTCCATGGTTCGACAAGGCTGAAAAGGAGGCCGTTATGGCGGTGGATTTTGTGGATGTGGATGTGCGGCCGACTCTGCGCGGTGGTGGCGAGCCGTTCGGCGAGATCATGGCGGCGGTGAACGCGCTGGCGCCGGGGCAGGGGCTGCGGCTGCTCGCCACGTTCAAGCCGGTGCCGCTGTTCCATGTGCTGGGATCCAAGGGCTTCAGCCACGAAGCGCGCGAGATTGGCGAGGGCGACTGGGAGGTGCTGTTCTCCCCGGCGGATACCGCGCCCGAGTCGGCAGAAGCGCCGGCGCCGCAGCCAGCCGATACCAGTGCATGGCCCGCCCCGGCGCGCGCGATGGACAATCGCGATCTCGATCCGCCCGAGCCGATGGTGCGCATCCTCGCCGCGACCGAGCAGATGCAGGCGGGCGAGGTGCTCGAAGCCTTGCTCTGCCGCGAGCCGATGTTCCTGCTGCCCGAGCTGGCCAAGCGCGGCCACGCCTGGCGCGGCGCATTCGAGCCGGACGGCACGACCTATAAGATCCTGGTGCGGATCGACAGCGCCAAGGAGGCGGCGGCATGAGCGAGGCAACAGCGGACGAGGATCTGGCGGACGGGGTGATGGGGGCGCTGCGCCGTGTCATCGACCCGGAACTGGGTTACAACATTGTCGACCTGGGGCTGGTCTATCGTGTGGAGGTCGACAAGGGGGCGGTCCATGTCGTCATGACCACGACCACGCGCGGTTGCCCGGCGACCGACTATCTGCGCGATGGGGCCACCGACGCCGTGGACTCGGCGCTGGGCGTGGAGACCGTCAATGTCGAGTTGACCTATGATCCACCGTGGACGCCCGAGATGATGTCGCCGAAGGCCAAGGAGCATCTCGGCATTGGCGACGGCGGCTGGTGAGAGGCCGGATGCGGGAGGCTACAGCAGAGCGATAGCGGCGAGCCTGCTCAACCCGGCCGTCCGTCGGCGCGCGGCCGCGTGTAGATGCGCGCAGCCCAGATGACCCAGGGCAGGAAGGCGGCGATCCAGCCGAACGCGGCGAGGCTCTGCCAGGCGAGCCAGTCGGTCGACAGTTCCGCGCCGATGCGGACGATGCAGACGACCTGCACCGCGATGAACGCATAGGCGGCGACCGGCGGAAAGACGAGTGGTCGGCCGGAATGGCCCTGCGTCACCCGCGTCACCATGGCGATGAGTATGCTGCCGAAGAAACCGACGAACAGCGCGTGGGCTGGTGCCCGGCCGAGAATGGCCTCGCCGTGGAGAGCAAGGGCGAGGTCCTGCGCCGCATAGAGCGCAAAGGCGATGGGCAGCCAGAGCAGCCCTACGAACAGCACCAGCAGCAGCGGCGGCATCTGGCGGCGCGGGAACCAGCGCAGCGTGACCAGCAAGGCGAGCGCGCACAGCGGCAGGTCGGCCAGCCACAGCCAGTGCGCCGGCAGCGCGAGGTGCAGCGCCATCAAGGCCCAGCCGGCGGCCAGCACCCATTTCGGGCGCCATGCCTGATAGCCGGGCAACGCGCTGGCGGCGAAGAAGGGGAACATGCGGTGCGCGACGGTGAAATAGATCGGCGCCAGCAACCCGAACGTGCCGAGCTTGATGGCGAAATCGCCCAGCGGCTCGTTGCCGGTCAGGAGATAGGTCGCCCACAGAGCGATGCCCGCCGCGCCCACGCACAGCGCGCCGAAGCAACCGAGCAAATGCCAGGTCCGGCCCGCGTCCACCCGCGCGAGGCGGCCGAGCGGCACCAAGGCGATCAGCCAGCCCGCGAGCGTCGCCAGCGCACCGAGCACCGCGCCCGCGTGCCAGCCAAGCGCCCCCGAGAGCGTGAGGAGTTGGCCGCCGAGCAGCCCCAGGCCGACCGGCCAGGCATAGCCGCGCGCAATCTCCGGCTGGCCGATCCAGCGCGGAAAGACGGTGAGCAGGAAACCGAAGAAGAAACTTGGCAACACCTGATATTGCATCAGGAAGGCGTGCAGCCGCCCCGCATAGGGATCGGGTTGGGGCATGGGAAACAGCGCCCAGCGCGTGGCGGCGAGCCACAGCGCCCACCAAGCCATCGCCAGCAGCAGGTTGAGCGTGCCGACGAAGAACATCAGCCGATGCGGTGCACGGCCGAGATTGGCAATCGACGTCGGCATGTTGCGGCGGTCTCCTTGGTTCCAGCGCTTTCCCTCCGCGTGGAGAATCAAAGCGGTTTGTCGTCTTCCATCAGGATGCGCTCGGCCGCGCCGGCGATATCCTCATATTGCCCGCTGCGCAGCGCCCAGAAGAACAGGCCGAGCCCGAGCACGCCAAGCCCAATCGAGATGGGGATCAGATACCAGAGCGCGGCCACGGCTTATTGCACCGCGCGGTAGGCATGCCATGTCGCATGGCCGAGCCACGGAAAGACCACGATCAGCCCGAGCAGACCGGTCGCTACGGACAGGCCGAACAGGACGAGCACGAGGCCACCCCAGACGATCATCGTGCGCCGGTTATTCCAGACCAGCGCCCAACTCGTCCCGATGACGGTCATGGCATCGACGCGCCGGTCGAGCATCATCGGGATGGAGAAGGCCGAGATGGCGAAGGAGAAGGCGGCGAACAACCCGCCGACCAGCGTGCCAACGACCAGCATGGCGAGGCCGATGGGCGTCGTGAACAGCATCGCCGCGACATGGTCCAGCCCCGGAAACGCCCGCACGCCGAAGAACAGCGCGTAGATAATGACGGCGGCGCGCAGCCACAGCAGCATCACGCCGCACAGCAGCGCGCCGATGAACAGGACCTGCCCGCCCGCGACGGCCTTGGGCAGCAGCATCTGCCGCAGCGTGACCGGCTCGTTCTGCTCCAGCGCGCGGCTCTTGGCATAGAGACCGATCGCCAGCGTGGGCGCGAACACGAGGAACCCGGCGATCATGGGAAACAGCGCATAATCCCAGCCGAACCAGACCAGCCCGCCGATGATGCCGGCGGAGAGCAGGAAGACGAACAGCCCGTAGAGCAGGCTCGGCCCGGCATCGGTGGTGAGGTCTCGCCAGCCCGCGCGCAGCCATGCCAACGGCGCGTCTGATGCGAGATGTCGCGCATAGGGCTTCTCGATCGGCAGCGGCGGCACGACGGGCGGGATGATCACCATCTTCGTCTCCGGTTTAGCTCAGCATGACGGCTTGGCCGCGCTGAACGACGTGGCGGGCGACGCAGCATCGCCTGCCTGGACGTGGGGTACGCAGGGCGGTTGCGAGCTGGTCGCGACATAGACGAGGTGTGCATTGGCGAGCAGCACGACCGCCAGCGCGATGCCGGCCAGCGCCAGGAAAAAGGCGCGCGAACGCGGCAGCCTCACGAGCGGCCTCCCTTGTCGAGCAGGTAGAGGGTGAGGATTTTGCGCTCCACCGGTGTGAGGCGCTGCTCCCAAGCCGGCATCTCGCCGTGCCGTCCTTCGTAGATGCTGGTGTAGATCGAATCGAAATCGCCACCGTAGAGCCATGTGTTGTCGGTCAGGTTGGGCACACCGAGCTGCTGGTTGCCGTGGCCCTGCGGCCCGTGACAGACGGCGCAGTTGGCCGCGAACGCCTCCCGTCCCTTGGCGACAAGAGTGGCCTTACCCTGGGCGGAGGCGGGATCAGACAGGCTCTGCACGTAGGTGGCGACGGCGACGACCGTATCGTTGTCGAGCAGCCGGTCGCGGCCGAAGGCGAGCATCTGGCTGGTGCGCGTTTCCTTGTTTGCCGGGCTGTTGACCCCCACGGCGATGGTATGCGCGATGTCGTCCGCGCTGCCTCCCCATAGCCAGTCGCCGTCGGTCAGGTTGGGGAAGCCCCGGCCCTGGCCCCCGGTGGCACTGATGCCGTGGCAGGCCGCGCAATTATCCCCGAACAGCCGGTGCCCATCCTCGCGCACGAACGCCATCAACGCCGGATCGGCCTGGATCGCGCCGATATCCCTGGTGCCGATCTGGTCCGTCCAGCGGGCGCGATCAGCGGCGGCGCGCTGTACCTTGGCGGTGACGATCTTGTGCTGGTTGGTGTCCAGCAGGCCCTTGGTATAGGTCGAGCCGATCGGCCAGGCTGGCATCATGATCCAGTAGCCGAGCCCGAACAGGAAGGTGAGGATCAGGAAGACCCACACCACGCGCGGCACCGGCGTGTTGAGTTCCTTGATCCCGTTCCACTCATGGCCCGTCATCATGTGCCCGGTGCGCGGATCGCGCTCGCGTTCGTGCTCCTCTACCGCCACGGCTTGTCCTCATCGTCGATGATGTCGCGGGCCGCCTTGTCAAACCGGGCGCGGTTGGCCGGCCAGCAGGCATAGACGAGTGTGACGGCCGCCATGGCGAGCAAATAGAACAGCCCGTAGGACTTGGCGAAAGCGACCAGCATGTGATGTTGGATATCCATCGCGGCCCCCCCCTTTATTTCTGCGCGGTCCGCACCGGCGGTGGCGTGTGGGCCGCGCTGCTCAGCTTGCCGAGGATCTGGAGATAGGCGACCAGCGCATCCATCTCCGTCACCGCGTCCCTGTTGCCATCGAACGCGCGGATGTTCGTCGCCTCGCCATAGCGCCTGACCAGCCCAGCGGTGTCGTCGTCTGGCGAGGCCTGTGCGGCAGCGTCGGCGGTCGCGTTCGCGATCATCTCGTCCGTATAGGGCACGCCGACCCGGCGCAGCGCCCGCAGATCGTCGGCCAGATGGGCGGTGTGCAGCGGCGCAGCGCGCAGGAAGGAGTAGCGGGGCATGATCGACTCCGGCACCACGTCGCGCGGGTTGGTGAGGTGGGCGGTGTGCCACTGATCCGAATATTTGCCGCCGACGCGGGCGAGGTCCGGCCCGGTGCGCTTGGAGCCCCACAGCATCGGGTGATCGTATTTGGATTCGACCGCCAGCGAATAGGGGCCATAACGTTCGACCTCGTCACGCAGCGTGCGGATCATCTGCGAGTGGCAGGCGTAGCAGCCTTCGCGCATGTAGATGTTGCGCCCGGCCAGTTCGAGCGGGGTATAGACCCGCATGTTGGGATCGGTCTCCACCGTTTCGTCGATCGTGAACAGCGGCGCGATCTCGATCAACCCGCCGATGCTCGCAACGATCATGATGGCCACGGCCAGCACGACCGATTTGCGTTCCACGCGATAATGGATTCCGAACATCGCCGTTATTCCGCAGGCTGGGGGTTGGCGGGGAGAGGCGTCCCGGGTTGGGGCAGGGGCGTATCGCCCGCTGGCGCGGCGCGCGGCACGGGCCGGCGGATCGTCATCCAGATATTGTAGCAGCAGATCAGGGTGCCGCTCAGGAACAGCAGCCCGCCGATCGCGCGCGCGATGTAATAGGGGTGCATCGCGACCATCGAATCCAGGAATGAGTATGTGAGCGTGCCGCTGTCATTATAGGTGCGCCACATCAGGCCCTGGATGATGCCCGAGTTCCACATCGCGAAGACGTAAATGAGCGTGCCGGCCAGGGCGAGCCAGAAGTGAACCTCGACCAGCGCCGGCGAATACATGCGCTCGCGCTTCCACAGCCACGGCACCAGCGCGTAGAAGGCGCCGAAGGTGATGAGCGCATCCCAGCCGAGCACGCCGGCGTGGACATGGGCGATGGTCCAGTCGGTATAGTGGGACAGCGCGTTGACGGGGCGGATCGCCATGAACGATCCCTCGAAGGTAGAGAGGCCGTAGAAGACCGCTGCCATCATCATGAAGCGCAGCGGCGCATCGTCACGCACGCGGTGCCAGGCGCCGTTGAGCGTCGCCAGCGCGTTGCCCGCCGCAATCCACGAAGGGATGAGCAGCATCAGCGAGAAGGTCATGCCCAGCGTCTGCACCCAGTCCGGCAGGGCGGTATAGTGCAGGTGGTGCGAGCCGGCCCACATGTAGAAGAAGGTGATGCCCCAGAAACCGACGATCGACATCCGATAGGAGTAGATCGGCCGCTCCGCCCGCTTGGGCAGATAATAATAGAGCATTCCCAGGAAGCCGGCGGTGAGGAAGAAGGCAACGGCGTTGTGGCCATACCACCACTGCGTCATCGCATCCTGCACGCCCGAGAAAAGCGAATAGCTTTTGACGCCCGCCAGCGAGGCAGGCACCGCCAGATTGTTGACGATGTGGAGAATGGCGACGACGAGGATGAACGCGAGATAATACCAGTTGGCCACATAGATGTGCGGCTCCTTGCGGCGCGCGAGCGTGCGCAGGTAGAGCAACAGGTAGACCACCCAGACGATGACCAGCCAGATGTCGGCATACCATTCCGGTTCGGCATATTCTTTGGACTGGGTGATGCCGATGAAATAGCCAGAGACGGCGAGGATGCAGAAAAGCTGGTAACCGATCAGCACGAACCATGGGCTGAACTGGTCCGCCATCCGCGCGCGTGAGGTGCGCTGCATGACGTGGAAGGACGTGGCGATGAGCGCACTGCCGCCGAAGCCGAAGATGACGCCGGTGGTATGCACGGGTCGCAGCCGCCCGAAGCTGGACCAGGCTGCGTCGAAGGTCATGTCCGGGAAGGCGAGCAGCCAGGCGACCCAATCGCCGATGCCCATGCCGAACACGGCCCAGATCATCGAGATGACGATGCCGGCCTTGATCGGATCGTCATAATAGGCCTCGAAACGCGCGGCGGGTGGCTCGGGTGCGAAATAGCCTTTCAGCACCGGGACCAGCACGATCAGGGTGAACAGCAGCACGACAAAGCCGTGCACTTGCAGCAGATCACCTCGCGCCGCACCAAAGGCTGCCATGGCCATGCCGAGGATGGCGAGAATGGCGAGTACGACCAGCGCTCTTTGGCGCTCGTTAACAGTCAGCCCCGAAACCACGTGCCGCTTCCCCGTTGCCCCGTTTACGGCGCCCTATCACAAAAAATATAGTTTCAATACCTCTTTTGTGAGGCGCGCGTGATTGTCTTTCCACGCGGGGGACCGACGCAGAAAAAGAAGGGCTTGCATCCTGATCGGGTCAGGTTCGGAGAGGTGGCGTCCGGAACGGGGCTAGGGGGCGTAGCGCGCCTCGAGCAGGTCGAGTTCCCTCACCAGTTTGCGCGCGATTTCGCTACCCAGCTCTCGGCGCCGCACCATCTGGAATATTTCCACGCGCTCCGCCCGCAGTGCAGCGAGACGTAAGTCGCGTTCGATGCGCTCAATCAGCTTGATGGACGCCTTTTCTTCGGGGTCGCCCTGCCGGCTCTCGATGCGCTGGCGGTAGGCGTCCATGATCCGCGAGGCGGCGGCGACGTAAAGGTCGGCGTCCGCGCGGCCCGCCGCCATTTCGTGCTCCACCTGCTGGATAGCACGGATGGCGGCCTGCGCGGCGGCCATTCGCGCCTCATCCTCCGCCGCCAGATGGGAGGGCTCCTCGGGCATTTCGAGCCCGCGCAGCAACATCGGCAGGCCGATGCTCGCGGCGATCAGCGAAACGATGATGACGCCCATGGCGAGGAAGATGGCGAGGTCACGCGCTGGAAACGGCGTGCCATCCTGCAACATCAGCGGGAGCGTGAGAACACCGGCAAGGGTGATCGCGCCGCGCACGCCGGCGAAGGACATGGTGGCGATGATCCGCCAGTTGGGTGTTCGCGACTCGCCCGACCGGAACAGCGTGAGCTGGAAGGAGACCCACACCCAGACGAAGCGCAGCGCGGCCAGGCCAAGGTTGATCGCCACCACATAGATGGCCAGCCACCACGGCTCGTGATGGCCGGTGAGGCGTACCGTCTCGGCCGCGCCGGCGAGGATGCCTGGCAGTTGTTCGCCGAGCAGCACGAAGATGATGCCGTTGGCAGTGAACTGGATGGTGTCCCACACCGTGTTGCGGCGGATACGGGTGGTCGCGCCAATCTCTCCGCGGGTCTCGACGAAGCCCATAGTCAGACCGGCGGCGACGGCGGCGAGGATCCCCGAGCAGTGGAGATGCTCGGCCAGCAGATACGATCCGAATGGAATGAGCAGACTGATGAGAATCTGCGAGCCGCCCTCCTCGCCATAGCGGTGCGAGATCCACCCCTTCAGCCGTCCGACGCTCCAGGTGAGCCCGGTGCCGATCGCGATGCCGCCAAACGCGACCCAGAGAAAGTTGAGCGCGGCATCGTGGATCGAGAAGCTGCCGGTGAGCGCAGCGGCCACGGCAAAGCGCAGGCAGACTAGGCCCGACGCATCGTTGAGCAGCGACTCCCCTTCGAGAATGTGCATCATGCGCTTGG
The DNA here is from genome assembly GCA_035654015.1 of Sphingobium sp. Lineage (GTDB taxonomy): Bacteria > Pseudomonadota > Alphaproteobacteria > Sphingomonadales > Sphingomonadaceae > Sphingobium. Next base: position 730,813 of record DASRXX010000003.1, on the reverse strand, counting down.
GAATCGGCGCCCGCCGCGCGATGGCCGTCACCGCAATGGGATCCGTGGGCGAGACGACCGCCGCGAGCGCGAAGGCGACCGGCAGCGGCATGGCGGGAACCATCCAGTTGATGAACACGCCCATGCCAACCACGGTGAACACCACAAGGCCGAGCGCCAGCTCCAGCACGGTCTTGCCGTCCTTGAACAGTCCCTCGCGCGGGATCCGCCAGCCATCGAGGAACAGCAGGGGCGGAAGGAACAGCAGGAAGAAGATCTGCGGATCCAGTGTCACCCGCCAGTCCGCGACCAGTCCGATCACCGCGCCGAGCGCGATCTGAAACAAGGGCCGAGGCAGTGGCAGGGGAACGGCGCGCGACACGATGCCGCTCAGGATAACGGCAAGAAGCAGGAACAGGATGACGGTGATGGTTTCCAAAGGTGTCGGGATCTTCCTTGCCGGCTAGGAGGCCATTTTTCCGATCCAGTCGGGAACGGTCAACCGAGAACCCCATTTTTATGAGAGTCTCAGTCGCTGACGGTTAATGCCATGGTTAACAGGGGCCTCATGAAAACGTGCATGAATTGTGCGATTTCGTTGCGTTCGACGGGAAGGAGTCGTGAAACTGGCGGAAATCCCGTTATAATATTAGTAAGCTAATATAATCAAAAAATTATCGTTGATGCTTGGCGGGCGAAATTTTCATCATGTGGAATCGGGGGGTAAATCGGGATTTGCATGATCTTCTGCTATCTGGATACAGCGAGATGTGGTTTGGGCCGGGGAGGTCCGACACGTTAAAGGAGGGATCGATGAAGGGAGTTTGGTTCTCGGCGGCGGCAATCCTGCCGTTTGCGGTCATGTCCAGCAATCCGGCGTTCGCGCAGGGGCAGGCAGCCCAGGGCGCAGACGCGGACGCAGGCGGTATCGCCGAGATCGTTGTGACCGCACAGAAGCGCGCTGAGAATGTGCAGGACGTGCCGATCGCCATTTCTGCCTTTACCAGCGAAGCGCTGCAAGAGCGTGCCGTCGGCGACGTGTCCCAATTGTCCGGCCTGACCCCGAACGTAACGCTGGACGCCAGCACGCCTTTCTCCGGGTCCGGGTCCGTTCTGGCGGCTTACATCCGTGGTATCGGCTCGAATGATTTCGCGTTCAATATCGATCCCGGCGTGGGCGTTTATCTCGACGGCGTCTATCTGGCGCGGACCATCGGCGCCAACCAGGACATGCTGGACGTCGAACGCGTCGAGGTGCTGAAGGGCCCGCAAGGCACGCTATTCGGCCGCAACACGATCGGCGGCGCGATCTCCATCGTCACCCGCGATCCCGGCCGGGATTTCCGGCTTCGGGGAGACGTGACCACGGGATCCTATGGCCTGTTCCAGGCCCGCGTCTCGGTCGACGCTCCGATTACGTCCAGCCTGAGTTCTTCATTCACCGTGGGTGTGAAGACTCGCAAAGGCTATATGAAGCGGCTGCCCTTCCCCGGGGCGGATGCTTATCATACCGATGGGTTCCGCGCCTATGACGCGGCAGACTACGACCTGAGCAACCGCGAAGGCGGTGACGATGCCTGGAACGGCCGGGTCAAGCTGGTGTGGGACAATGGTGGCCGGGTCCGGTTGACGCTGTCGGGCGACTATTACGATCAGGATCAATCGGCGACGGCCAACTCGCTGCTGGCCACGCGCGATCCGGTGTTTGCCGGCTGGTACAACGCATGCATCAGCAATGATGCGGCTTCATTGCTGGCCAATCCGGCGACGTCCTTCCTCATCGGCTTCTGCTCGTCGCCGCGTGTCGGCGTAAATGGCATTAACGAGTTGGCGCCGCTGCTTGGCTCCAATGTCGTTGGTGATCCCAACTATAATCCCCGGCTGCCTTACGATGACAGATTTGTCACCGGCGATCGTGATACGAGCTATGCGAACGGGAACAGCTTCTCGAAGTTGCGCACCTATGGTGTTGGCGGCACGATCGACATCGACCTGAGCGACGATGTTTCATTGAAATCCATCACTGCTTATCGAGAGATGCACTTCAAGTTCGGGATCGATCTCGACGGGTCGCCGGTGGATATTCTCCATATCAGCGAAAACACTAATCAGTGGCAGTTTAGCCAAGAAGTTCAATTGCTTGGCAAGGCTCTGGATAATTCCTTGAACTACGTTCTCGGCGCCTATTATTTCGAGGAAGCCGGTGACATCCACGATTATGTGACGTTCCCGCTCGCGCTTCTGCAGGTCGATGGTCCGAACGACCTCAAGACCAAGAATTATGCGTTCTTCGGCCAGATCGACTGGCGACCGATCGACCTGATCGGTATTACGCTGGGTGGGCGGTATACGCGCGAGAAGAAGAACTTTGAGGGTTTTCAGTCTGATCTGAACGGCGGATCGTACAAGCAATACGGGTTCGATCCGATCGATGCCAACCGCATCCCCCTCTGCGATCTCACCACGGCGCTGGCGGCGGCGGGCACGCCGGGCGTTTCTCCGGTCTGCTTCCCCAACGCGGGCCAGCCGCTGCGCTATTACATCGCCGGCGTCCAGCACAAGAAGTTCAGCAACTTCTCGCCAAAGGTCGGCGTGCAGATCCATCCGAACGATGATGTGATGGCGTATGCGTCCTGGTCGAAGGGATATAAGACCGGAGGCTGGACGACGCGCCTGTCGAACCCGCTCCCTTATGCGCCGGGCTTCGAAGAGGAGAAAGCGACGACCTGGGAGATCGGCGTCAAGACGACCTTGCTGGATCGTCGACTCCAGTTGAACGCGGCAGCGTTCACCACGGATTACAAGGGAATCCAGCTCAACTTCCAGCAGGGCGTTTCCCCCGTTGTTCAGAATGCGGGCGACGCGCGGATCAAGGGCTTTGAGTTCGAGATGGTGGCCGCTCCGTTCACCGGCCTGACCCTGAATGGTTCGGTGGGTTATATCGACAGCTATTATACGGCGGTCGATCCGGCGGCGCAGGTTTACGGATATGCGAATGGTCCTTGCGCCGCGCCGGCGGGGGCAGTGGGCAATCCCGATCAAATCGGCGTCTGTGTCGGCGCTACCTTGCCCAAGACGCCCCACTGGAAGTTCAACATCAGCCCCCGTTATGAACTGAATCTGGGCAATGACAGTTCGATCGTTCTGCTGGCGGACTATACGCATACCAGCGGCCTCAAGAACGATACCGAGGGCACGCTTCTGCTCAACCGCGGTGCCACCGATATGGTCAACGCAAGCGTGACCTACCGCCTGCCGGGTGGGAATTGGGAGCTGACCGCGGGCGGCACCAATCTCACCAACAAGCGCTATCTCGTCACCGGCCAATATCAGGCCGCCGGCGGCGTGATTTACGGCACCTACAATCGGCCGGCCGAGTGGTATGTCCGGCTGGGCATGAAGTTCTGACATGGAATGATACCGGTTCCGCCGCCCCGCTTCGCAAGAGCGTGGCGGCGGATTCGCTGCTATACTGGCGCCGTAGGTGCCAAAGGAGAGGAACCATGGCTGAAAGCCCTGCGTCGGAATTCTGGCGCGATATCAAGCCCATCGAAAACAGCTTCAAGCCGGACGCGCTGCCGGAAGTCTATGTGAAAGACCCTGCCAATTCGGACGAGCGCTACTTCGTTCCGATGAGCGAGACGGTCTTTTCCCGCCCGATCTGGATTTCTCCGCAGCGCAACATGTGGGCGGATATTCTGTATTCGAGGTCGGCTGGATTGGTGAACCGCCACTACCATCCGCACCAGATCTTCGCTTACACCATCTCGGGTAAGTGGGGTTATCTGGAGCATGACTGGATCGCCACCAAGGGCGATTTTGTCTACGAAACGCCGGGCGAAGGCCACACGCTCGTTGCCTATGATTATCATGAGCCGATGAAGGTGTTCTTCGTCGTCCAGGGCCCGCTGATCTGGCTGGACGAAGAAGGCAACGGCACCAGCTATTACGATGTGCACGATTATATCGCCGCCGCGCGCACGCATTATGAGCAGAACGGCATCGGCGCCGCCTATGTGGATACGCTGTTCCGCTGATTTACGGGGTTAAGAGGAAGGGGCTGCCAAGCGCTGCCCCGCCTCGCAAAATCTTACTTCAGGGAACCAATTGGCCCTGTGGCGCCTTCTCTATCGGAGGTTGCCATGGCAGCGCGCGCATATTGGCGAGGTCAGATCCGACTGGCGCTGGTCTCGATCCCGATCGAGATCTATCCGGCGACCAAATCCGGTGCCGCGATCCAGTTCCACCAGATCCACGAACCGAGCGGGAAACGGATCCGCTATGAGAAGGTGGCCCCCGGTGTGGGCCCGGTCGACCGTGATGAAATCATCAAGGGCTACGAGGTCGAGAAGGGCAATTACGTCCTGCTTGATGACGAAGAGATAGAGGCGGTCAAGATCGAGAGCCGCAAAACGCTCGATCTCGTTCAGTTCGTCGGGTCGGACGAGATCGATGTGCTTTATTATGAAAAGCCCTATTTCGTGGTGCCGGCCGACGACCTCGCCGAGGAAGCCTATATCGTCTTGCGCGACGCCTTGCGCGAAACGAAGAAGGTAGGGCTGGGGCAACTTTCCGTGCGCGGGCGCGAGCAACTGGTGTCAATCAAGCCATGCGGTCGCGGCCTCGTCATGGAGGTGCTGCGCTACGCCGACGAGGTGCATAAGGCGCAGGGCTATTTCCGTGATATCGACGATATCGCGCCCGAACCCGACCTGCTGGAACTGGCGACGACGCTGATCGACAAGAAGACCGCGCCCTTCAAACCCGCCGAATTCCATGATCGCTACGTCGATGCGCTGCGCCGGCTGATCGAGAAGAAGCGCAAGGCTGGCGGCAAGCGGATCCTCGAGGATGTGGAAGAGCCAACATCGGGGGGCGGCAACGTGATCGACCTGATGGCGGCCCTCAAAAAGTCGGTTGGGGACACGGCCAGCGGACAAAAGGGTGCGGCCAGGCCGGCCGCTCGCCGCAAACGCGCCTGACATGGTCCTCAACCCGGAGACACCGCTGCATCTGATCGACGGGCCGGTGCTGCTACGCCTCGGCGTAGCGGCTGTGCTCGGCTTGTTGCTCGGCCTCGACCGGGAGCTGAAGGGTCATCCAGCCGGCCTGCGGACGCACGGGATCATCTGCTTCACCGCCGCGCTGATGACGATCAGCGCGATCGCGCTCTACCATCAGCTCGGAGGGCCTAACGGACGGGTCGATCCGCTGCGCATCCTGGAGGCGTCGGCGGCGTTCTGCGGGATCATCGCCGCGGGGCTGATCGTGGTGACGAAGGGTACCGTGCACAATCTCACCACCGCCGCGCATATCTGGCTCGCCAGCATGGTCGGCATTGCCTGCGGTGCAGCGCAATGGCCGCTGGTCGCGAGCGCAACCATCGTCGCCATCATCATGCTGACACTGCTGGGCGTGGCCGAGCAGCGTTGGATCAAACCCCTCGAGCACAGGCATCAGCCGGAGGTGGACTGATGGCCACCAAGGATCCGCTCGCCCGCTATAACGCCAAGCGCGACTTCGCCAAGACACCGGAGCCGGCGGGCAAGCAGGCCCGCAGCCCAGGCGGTAACCTGTTCATCGTCCAGAAGCATGACGCCACCCGGCTTCATTGGGACTTTCGGCTGGAGGTGGACGGTGTGCTCAAGAGCTGGGCCGTTACCAAGGGACCGAGCCTCGATCCCGACGACAAGCGGCTGGCGGTGCGCACCGAGGACCACCCGCTCTCCTATGCGCATTTCGAAGGCACCATCCCCAAGGGTGAATATGGCGGCGGCACGGTGATGCTGTGGGATCAGGGCACATGGGAACCGGTCGAGGGCAAGAGCGCGAAGGACATCGACAAAGGCCATCTGCACTTCCGCCTCCGTGGCGAGCGGATGAACGGCGAGTGGCTACTGGTCCGCATGCACCCACGCCCCGGCGAGAAGCGCGAGAACTGGTTGCTGCGCAAGATCGAGGATGCGGAAGCAGGGTCCGGCGAAGCGCTGGTCGAGCGGGGCCTCACCAGCGTGCTGACCGGGCGCACCATGGCGCAGATCGCTGCCGACAAGGCCGGCGCGCAATCCCTGCAGGGCAAGAAGGGCAAGGCGTTCGATGCCGCGATGGCCGCCGCTGCCAAGCATAACGCGCGCACCAGCGCGCGCGCGGAGGCGAGCGCAGGTGGGCAAAGCAAGGCGCGTGCAGGGGCGGCGCTTCGCAAGACCAAGCCCCAGGCTGGCGTCCTGCCGCGTTTCCAGCCCGTCCAGCTCGCGACGCTGGTGGACGATGTGCCGACTGGCAACGGCTGGATGCACGAGATCAAATATGACGGCTACCGGGTCCTCGCGGCCGTGAAAGGGGATAAGGTGCGCCTGTTCACGCGCAGCGGCCTCGACTGGAGCGAGCGGTTCGCGCCGATCGCGACCGCGCTTGCCTCGCTCGACCTGCCCGCGGCGCTGATCGACGGGGAGGTGGTCGCGATGGATGCTCAGGGCAATCCCGATTTCTCGTCGCTGCAGGCCGCGTTGAAGCAAGGGAAGGCGGCGCGCCTCGCCTATTTCTCCTTCGATCTGCTGTCGCTTGCGGGCGAGGATCTGACACCGCTCGCCAACATTGAGCGCAAGGAGCGGCTGGAGGCGCTGCTCGCGGGGGCCTCCGCTCCGATCCACGTCGCCGATCACGTCATCGGCGCGGGCGAAAAGTTGCTCGCTGCCCTGTGCCGTGCCGGGCAGGAGGGGATCATCGCCAAGCGGGTCGACGGCCCCTATCGCGCCGGACGCGGCCGCAATTGGGTAAAGGTCAAATGCACGCTGCGCCAGGAATTCGTCATCATCGGTTGGGCGGCGAGCAGCGCCCGCGCGCGCCCATTCGCCTCGCTCCTGCTTGGCCAATGGGAAGACAAGCGGCTGGTTTACAAGGGCAAGGTCGGTACCGGCTTCGCTACCGACACGCTGGCCGATCTCGCTGCTACGATGGCGCCGCTCCAGCGCAAGACGCCGCCGGCCGAAGTGCCGCGGGCAGAAGCGCGGGGGGCGCAATGGGTCGAGCCCAAGCTGGTCGCCGAGATAGCGTTTGCCGAGCTGACCGCAGATGGGCGCGTGCGCCACGGCAGCTTTATCGGCCTGCGGCAGGACAAGGAGGCATCAGAGGTGACACCCGAACGGTCCACACCCGTGCCGCGCCGAAACGGCACGGTAAAGATCAGCAATCCGGATCGCGTGATCTTCCCCGAAGGCGGTGAAACCAAGGGCGATCTCGCCGCTTATTATGAGGCGATCGCGCCGCTGATGCTGCCCTTTGCGGCAAATCGACCGGTGAGTCTGGTTCGTTGCCCGCAGGGCCGGGCCAAAAAATGCTTCTTCCAGAAGCATGACAGCGGCTCGTTCGGCACGCATGTCCACCATGTGCCCATCGTGGAGAAGGACGGCGGCGCCGAGGATTATCTGTTCATCACCGATGTCGATGGCATCCTTTCCTGCGTCCAGATGGGCACGATCGAGTTCCACGGCTGGGCGGCGCGGGCGGACGATGTGGAGCATCCCGACCGGCTGATCTTCGATCTCGATCCGGACGAAGAGCTCGACTTCGGTGCCGTGAAGCGCGCGGCGCGGGATATCCGCCGGCAGCTCGGCGATATCGGGCTGGTGAGTTTCGCCATGCTGTCGGGTGGCAAGGGTGTGCATGTCATTGTGCCGCTGACGCCGGGGCACGATTGGGAGACGCACAAGGATTTCTCCCGGCGCTTCGCCGAGGCGCTGAGCCTTGCCGAGCCGGAGCGGTTCCTCGCGACGATGAGCAAGGCCAAGCGCAAGGGCCGCATCTTCATCGACTGGCTGCGCAACCAGCGCGGCAGCACCGCCGTGGTGCCCTATTCCGCGCGGGCACGTGAGGGCGCACCGGTCGCCGTTCCCATCGGCTGGGATGAATTGGAGGCCATGAAGGACGCGCACCCCTATAACATTCGCGACGCCGCCCGCCTCATTGAGCGTGCGGGGCAGAAGCACCTGCGTGATTGGGGCTTTGCTGCGCAGACCCTCCCCGACTTGTGAGGGAAGGGGGAGCGCGAAGTCCAGTGGATAGGCGCAGGATGCTCCCCCGCGCTCTACGCGGTCCAGTCGCCGTCCGCAGTGAACGGGCCGCGCGCATCGCCGGCGAGAAAGGCGATCAACGCGGCGTCCTCCGGCGGGCCACGCACGCCCGTGGGGATACGGGCGCGCACCGGGACTTCCGGGTCGCTCTGCTTCACGTGATAGCGCAGCATCCGGCAGGCCGATGACAGCCCTCCAGCAATGGTATCACCCCATGGACCTTGACTGATAGCGGGTGCCGTCAGGCGGCGGCGCGCAGGCTGCTTCCGGTCTCGAACAGCATCGTCGCGGCGGCGGTGTTCGAGATGGGAATATGGTAGTTGCGGGCGAGTTCACGCACGTCCGCGCCCATCGCGCCACGGGCCGCGATCCAGTTGATGATCTCGACCCCCTGTGTCCCGGCCAGTTCCACAATATCGACCGCACTATCCCTGGCGAGCACGTCCGGGTTGGGGCCGATCTCGTCAAGGCAGAAGCGGTCGTAATCGGCATTGATATAGCCGGCCCGTTTTCCCTCAAGCTGATGCGAGAGGCCGCCAGTGCCGAGCACCACAATGCGGTCCGCACCCTGCCAGTTCGTCAGTGCCTGACCGACGGCGCGACCGAGCGCCAGACAGCGGGCCGGGCTGGGCAGGGGGTGTTGCACGGTGTTGATTGCGATCGGCACGATCTTCACCGGCCACGGCTGCGCGCCCGGCCAGCAGAGTTGGAGTGGCACCACCACGGCATGGTCGATCAGCATCGACTGGCAGGTGGTGATGTCGAACTCCGCCCCGACCAGATGCTCGATGATATGCCAGGAGAGCGCCTGAGCGCCGCCGGCGGCCTGCATCACCGGCAGACCCCAGCCCTCATCGGCATTGCGGTAGCGGTCAGCGGCGCCGACCGCGAAAGTGGGCATTTTATCGAGGAAGAAGTTGAGGCCGTGGTCGTTGTAGAACATCACCGCCACGTCGGGCCGCTGCGCCGCCAGCCACTGATGCACCGGCCTGAAGCCGTCAAAGAATGGCTTCCAATAGGGTTCCTCCTGCTGGCCACGCGCAATCGCGCCGCCGATCGCGGGGACATGGCTCGTCAGGATGCCACCGATGATCTGGGCCATGTCTCAATCCTCCGCCTGGTCGAGCAGCATTTGTTTGAAGGCATCCACGCTCATGCCGGTCTGCTGGGCCCCGACATCCTGCACGTTGAGACCGAAGATCCCCGCAAGCTTCGCGAGATAGTAGATGTTCCCCCCAGCTGCGATCATGGCCAGAACGTCGCGGTTGCGCACCGCGTCGCGCTGTTCCGGCGTCAGCCCGAACTGGCCGCAATAGCCCTCCTCATCCTTGAGGAACTGCGCCCGGTTGCTCGCCTCATTGAAGGAATAGCACATGCGGTTCAGCGCATAGCCGCGCGTGGCCGCGTCGCCGTCGAAGACCGGCGTGCCCGGTATCGAGCGCTTGCCGCCGCGCTCCTCAGTTGTTGCCGTTGCCATGCTCATGGGTGGGTCCCTCTCGTCCAGCGCCTATCAAGACGTGAAAGCGACGTGGCCGCATTGACATGCGTCAACATCGTCGGGGCTATCGCGCCGCCTTCTGCCGCGCGGTCGTGTGGCTGGAGCGAATTCACCCGCCTTGATTCAGATCAAGGCGATGGTGGACTTATACAACCACGCTGAGGGCCGCTGGATCGCTTGGGGCCGTTGCCTTGCGCGATCCGTCCACCGGCACAGGTAGAGGAGCCGCGCCACATGGCAATCGGTGAGTTGTTGTTCGAGATGACGGAGTGGCTGCGGACGACGCCGCTCGTCGAGTTTTCGCTCTGGGTTTCCGAGCAGCCGCTCTGCATCTGGCTGCAATCGCATTTCTTCGCGATCCCCGTATTCCAGGCGATCCATATCCTGTCGATCGCTATCCTGTTCGGCTCGACGTTGCTGCTGGGTCTCCGCGTCCTCGGCTTGAACGCGACCGATCAGAGCATGAGCGACAATTACCGGCGCTATCAGCCGTGGATCTGGGGCGGTGTGCTCGCGTTGCTGGCAAGCGGGGTCATCCTGCTGATTAGCGAACCCGTCCGCAACATGGTCAACCCGATCTTCTGGATAAAAATGGCGGCATTGATCGTCGCCATCACGGTCAGCCTGCGGTTTCTGGGCGCGGTGCGCGCCCGGGCGGAGCGCTGGGACGTGTCGCCAGATGGTCAGGCAAGCGTGCGCACCGGGGCAGTGGCGCTGATCATCCTGTGGTGCGTCGTCATGGCCGGTGGGCGATGGATCGCCTACGCGCCGGTTTGAGAGGGGACTGAGAACGTGAATTCGCTTTGGACAAGCCTTGAAGGCTCCGCACTGGGTAGCACCATCGCCAGCTCGGAATGGTTATTCCCCACGATCGAAACCCTGCATGTCATTGCTATTGTGAGCGTGGTCGGCGCCATCGCCATCATGGATCTGCGCCTGCTCGGCCTTACCTCGCGCAACCGGTTGGTGACGGCCATCTCGCGCGATACGCTCCCGCTGACATGGATCGCCTTCGCCTGCGCCGTCGTCACCGGCCTGCTGCTCTTCGTGAGCAAGGCGACGAGCTACATGGTGAACCCCTATTTCCTCGCCAAGATGGGGCTGCTGCTGCTTGCCGGTCTCAACATGGCGGCCTTCCATATGGTCACCTGGAAGGGGGTCGCGCGTTGGGATGGCACCGTCGCGGCTATCCCGCCGGCGGCGAAAATGGCGGGCCTCGCTTCGCTGATCTTCTGGACACTGATCGTGCTGTGCGGCCGGATCATCGGTTTTACCCTGGGAATTTACCACTAACGCCGTGGGAGCCGCTCGATAGGGGCGGAGCAATGGGAACGGGCGCCGGCGCGGACCATCCGCTCCGGCGCCCTTTCGCATCGGGCTCACGCCGTCAGTGACCGACTGACAAGCAACCCGTCAACGGGCGCAAGGGGTTGCTCAATGTGATTTTGTAACATATCAAGGAGCGGTATCGCGTGGATGTCTAACGGGTTCAGGTGAAGGTCCCCAGCAACCGATCAGGACGCGCTGTGCGCTCGCCGCCTCGACTGAGGTTTTCGAGCGCGGAGGCGCGCGCGCACCGTGCGCGGCGTCGGGGGCCCGGCGAACCACGCGTGCTGTTGATCATTGCCCTCATGCTCGCGGCGCTGCTCGGGCAGAGCATCGCGATCCAAAGTCACCTCCATTTCGCGGAAGCGTCGGAATGGGCGATCCCAACGGCGGCGGATGGCGACAGTCGGCAAGGCTTGTCGCCCCCCCATGCGCCGGTGAACAAGCGGGCGGAATGTGCTCTATGCCGCGAACTGGCGTCGGCGGGGCACTATATCGCGCCTGATCCGATCGCGTCGTTTGAAGCGCGATCGCCGCTTCCCTGGGTTTTCGTGTTGCCGGTTCTGGCCCTGTTGTGCCGGTCCCGATCGCACCGCTGGCAAAGTCGCGCACCCCCCTCGCTGAACGTCGGAACCGAATAGGCCGGCGCGGGGGCTTGCCCCTGTGCACGGGCCGCGATCCGCGGGCCACGAGCGTGGCTCCGAAGCACGATTTTGTTGGAGTTTTCCTTTCATGCGTTTTCATGTCCTTTCAGGCGCGGCCTTGGTCGCGTTGCTGCCGGTTGCGGCTTACGCCCAGGGCGGTTCGAACGCGGCGCCTGCGGGCCAGCCGGATACCGATGCCGGCGTGAGAGATATCGTCATCACCGCCTCACCCTTCCGTCATGGTCTGGACGATACGCCGGCCATCGTCGCCAAGGTGAACAGCGACCAGATCCTGCGATCAGGCGGTTCCTCCATCGCCAGCGCGCTGGCGGACACGCCGGGCGTAGCGGGTTCCGGCTTCGCCGCCGGGGCTAATCGCCCGATCATTCGCGGCATGGATTCGACGCGCGTGCGTATTCTGGAGAACGGCACCAGCAGTTCGGACGTTGCCGATATCGGCCCGGATCATGGCGTGCCCATCGATCCGCTTGCAGCGCGCAGCATTGAGGTCGTGCGGGGTGCGGCCACGCTGCGCTATGGCAGTCAGGCGATCGGCGGCGTGGTCAATGTGCTCAACAATCGTGTGCCCGAAGCGCTCGGTGACAGGCCGGTCACGGGCGAAGCGAATGGCAGCTACGATACGGTTTCGGATGCCTGGCAGGGCGCGGCGCTGGCGGATGTCACGCTCGGCCGGCTCGCGCTTCATGCGGACGGCTTCGTGCGTGACACCGGCGACTATGAGACGCCGCTCGGCGCGCAGGCGAACAGCTTCTTCCGTGGTCATGGCGTCTCGCTGGGCGGCTCCTGGTTCCTTGGCGAGGGGGATAGCCGCATCGGCGCCGCCATCCAGCAATATAACGCCAAATACGGCATTCCCGCGGACGATCCCTATATCGACGTGCGCCAGACCAAGGTCACGACCAAAAGCAGCTTCGCGCTTGGCTCGGGGTTGTTGAACGCCTTCACGCTCGACGGCAGCTATGCCGACTATACCCATGACGAGAAGAACCCGGATGGGACGATCAACACAACATTCCGCAACAAGGAATATGACGTCCATGGCGAGTTGCTGGTCACCGCGTTCGACTGGGTGAAGAACGGCGCGCTGGGGGTCGAATATCAGCATCGCGATTTCTCCGCGATGGGCGAGCATAGCGGCTATCTTCTCCCGGCAACGTCCGAGAGTGTCGGCGGCTACCTCTTTGCGGATACGCAGATCATCCCCGGCCTCCACCTGGAAGTGAGCGGCCGCATCGAGCATGTGGCGCTGCAGGGGACGCCGGCTGATGATATCGCCACCCGGCGCAGCTTTACGCCAGTGAGCGGCGCACTCGGCGCGCTGGTCGATGTGGGGCCAGCGGTCAAGCTCGGCTTCACCTTCTCCAGCACGGGCCGGGCGCCGGCCATCACGGAGATGTTCGCCCGCGGTGGCCATGACGGGCCCGGCACGTTCGAGACCGGCGACCCCGGCCTGAAGATCGAGCGGGCGAACGCGCTGGAAGGTACGCTCCGGGTGCGCTCTGGCGGGCTCCGCTTCGATGGCAGCGTCTATTCGAGCTGGTTCCGCAATTACATCTACGGGGATCTCACCGGCCGCCTCTGCGACGAGGATGAGGGCTGCTCGGATAGCGGTGTCGGTGACCTGCGGGAGCTTCTCTATCGCCAACAGCGGGCGCATTTTCGGGGCGTGGAGGGGCAGGCATCGCTCCTCCTGGTCAAGGCGCATGGCGGCGGCCTGCGGGCCAAGCTGCTCGGCGACTATACGCGGGCGACGCTGGGCGACGGCAATAATGTGCCGCGTATCCCGCCGTGGCGGATTGGCGGCGGGCTCGACTACGAGAGCAACCGGCTCGATGCCGGGGTGACGCTGACCTATGTCGGCGCACAGAACAAAGCCGGCCTCTTCGACACCACCACGCCCAGCTACGTCAATCTGAATGCTCAGCTAAGCTGGCGGCCGTTCCGCGCCAATCCGGGGGTCGAGCTGTCGCTGGTCGGTCAGAACCTCACCAACGACGTCCAGCGTGAGGCCGCGTCCTTCAATAAGGATGAGGTGGTCAAGCCTGGCCGCAACGTCCGCTTCGTCCTCAAGGCGGGCTTCTAGGAACCTGCCGGGCAAGGAACCGTCTGCACCAGCCATGCGTTCTTCCAATCCATAATATTGATTGGGAGAGCGTCATGCTGTGGACCATCGTAGTCATCCTCGTCGTGCTTTGGGCGCTTGGTTTCCTTGCCCTGCATGTCGGCGGGGGACTCATCCATCTGTTGCTGGTGGCGGCTGCGGTCGTGCTGGTCTATCAGTTGGTGACGGGCCGCCGGGTGATGTGACGCCCCGGCGGTTCATGCGATGAGCGGCGCCACGATCGCCCCGAGCAGGGCGGCCGCCGCGCGCGGATCCAGCCGCACTTGCAAGCCGCGTTGCCCCCCGTTGAGATAGACGAGCGGATGACCGAGCGCCTGCGCCTCAATCGCCACGGGTAGGGCACGCACCTGACCGAACGGGCTGATCCCGCCCACCTTGTAGCCTGAGACGCGCTCGGCATCGGCCGGGCCCATCATCTCCGCCGCCTTGCCACCGAGAGCGGCGGCGAGCTTCTTCATCGAAACCTCGTGGTCGGACGGGATGATGGCGACCGCCGGCTTGCCGTCGACGCGCGCGATCAGTGTCTTGAGCACCCGGGCGGGCGCCTCGCCCAGCGCTTCGGCCGCCTGCAGGCCAATCCGATCCGCGCTGGGATCGTAAGCATAACGATGGATGGTAAAGGCGATGCCGGCCCGCTCCAGGGCCTTGGTCGCGCGGGTTGCCATGGCCATGGTACTCTGTCCCTCGAAATTCGGCAGGCGCGGGTGCTTTCCGCCGGATGGCTCGGATCAGTCACGACGTCAAATGCGGTTACCGGCGCCATGCCAATCCGTGCCTGGCGAACGCCACCAAACTCACCGTCGAAGCTCCCCGAAAGAACTCGGAAACCATACCCATTATCCGTTCGGTATTGTCGCGCGCCCTAAAACCGGCAACCCGCGCGCCGAAGCCGAAAAGGAGCAATGCAGGTCCATGCTGAAACGGATCGAAGTCGCTGATGTTCAGCTCGGCATGTTCATCCACAAGGTAGAGGGGAGCTGGCTCAAGCATCCCTTCTGGCGCTCCAGGTTTCTGCTGACCGATGCCGATATGCTGTCCGACCTGCGCGCCAGCGAGGTTGAAGGCGTGCTGATCGACATATCCAAGGGCGCCGACGTGCGCCCCAAGGCGAGCACCGTGACACCGCTGCGCCGCCCGCTGGTGACATCGGCGCAGGCGCCGTCGCTTGCCGGCGCCATCGAGCGTGCCCGGCGTGATCGTCAGGACGCTGCTGCGGCGCGGACGCGTGCGTCCAACGTGGTGTCGTTTGACCCGCGCTCGACCGCACCGCTTGGCACCGCGCGGGAAATCGACAATGCTCGCAACGTGCTCGCCAAGGCCAGCCGCCTCCTCTCCGCCGTGTTCGAGCAGGCGCGGCTCGGCAAGGCGATTTCGCGCGGGCAGGTGGAGCCGGTGATCGAGGACCTGTTCGCCTCGGTGCAGCGCAACCCTCATGCGTTCAACGGCCTCATGCGCATTCGCCGCGAGAACAGCTCGCTCTATGCGCATGGACTGGCGGTCAGCGCATTGATGATCGCGCTTGGCCGCCAGATCGGTCTGCCCGAGCAGCAGGTGAAGGATGCCGGCATGGCGGGCCTGCTGATGGACGTTGGCATGGGCCATCTGCCGATCGATGTCTCGACGATCCTCGACGACCTGTCGGAGAGCGAGCGCGAGATCGTCCACACCCACACCACGCTCGGGCAGGAGTTTCTCAACCTGGGGGGCGAACTGCCCGCCGAGGTAATGCAGGTCTGCCTGGAGCACCACGAGCGGTATGACGGCACCGGCTATCCGCGCGGACTGGCCGGCGAGGAGATCAGCCTGTTCGCCCGGATGGCGGCGATCTGCGACGTCTATGATTCGATGACCTCCGACCGTCCGCATCGGCCGCGCACGGACCCCAACGCCGCGCTGGCGATCATGCGCGGGATGGAGGGGCAATTCGACGAACGGCTGCTCGACCAGTTCATCGAGAGCGTCGGCGTCTATCCCATCGGCTCTGTGGTGCGGCTGAGCACGGGGCGGCTGGCGCTGGTGGTCGACCAGAATCCCGACGACTATACGCGTCCGCGCGTCTGGGCATTTTACGATGTCGGCTCGCGCCGGATCATTAAGCCCGAGGATCTCGACCTGTCGCTATGCCGCGGGCGGGTGGAAATCATATCCGGCGACGACGCCGAGGGGTACGATATTCCAAATTTCCCCCAGCTTCGTGAAATGGTCTTCAACAGCGCATGCAAGACGCTGATTTGACGGCATAGCCGGGGGCTGTCACCACCGCGCCTGCTCGCGGCATCGCCACGCCGGTGCCAGATACGCTGGCCGATCTTATCCGGCTCGTTCGAAAGCAACGAAAGTCGCGCCGAACCCCGTGTAGTGACTGGCGATCGACTTGGTCGCGCACGCAGATCGGCGGCCCCATCCTCTGCGGTTCCTCGTCTCTGGCGCACGGGGATTGCCATGCGGCCCGCTCACGGTAGGAATGGACGGAAGCATGGGGCGCAAAGCCCGGTCTTGAGGGGAGGATCATCATGGAGAATTTCGCAGGCAAGGTTGCGTTCGTGACGGGTGGGGCCAGCGGTATCGGCCTCGGCATGGCGCGCAATTTCCTCGCGGAGGGCATGAAGGTCGTTATTGCCGACTATAATCAGGACCATCTCGACCAGGCGCGCGAGATATTGAAGGGCAACAACGCCAGCCACCTCATCCGCGTCGACGTCTCCGACCGTGCGGGGCTGCGCGCGGCGGCGCAGGAGACGCTCGCCGTGTTCGGCAAGATCCACCTGCTCTGCAACAATGCCGGCGTGGGCGGTGGCGGGCTGGCCGACGACCCGGAGTTCGAGGATTGGGACCGGGCCATCTCGATCAACCTCGGCGGGGTCATCAACGGCGTGAAGATCATCGCGCCAATCATCAAGGCGCAGGGCGAGGGTGGCCATATCGTCAACACCTCGTCCATGGCCGGCATGGTGCCGCTGCCCAACATGGCGGCCTATAGCTGCGCCAAGTTCGCGGTGCGCGGCTATACGGAGTCGCTGCGCATGGAGCTGGCGCCGCATGGCATCGGCGTCTCCTGCCTGTTCCCCGGCGCGGTGAAGACGGCGCTGGTGCCGGTGCCGGAGGACGACAGCAGCGCGCCGACCGGCGAGGCGGGCGAATTCCTCAAGGCGCTGTGGGCGGCGATGCGCGTGGGCATGGACCCGATGGAGATGGGGGCCCATGTCGTGCAGGCGATCCGGCAAAACCGCTTCCACATCCTCACCCATGGCGAGTTTCTCGACGAGGTGAAGGCGCGCCATCGCCAGATCGAGGCGGATTTCATCAGCGGCGACATTCCGGCGGCGCGGACGGCGTTCGAGACCATGCGCCGCGCGACCGTGGACCGGCTGTTCACGATGCCAGCGAAGGATTGAGCGGGGGGCGGTCGCCGGATTAGCGCATAGTTTGCATACGGGCGGAAAGCGGCCCCCGCCGATGGGAGAGCGTCGCGTGGCTGATTACGGGCAAGCCTGGCCGCGCCAACGCCCGAGCCGGCAACATCGGCGCGTCGCCTTGCCCCTGCGAAGGCAAGAGCCCAGGGCGCAACCACAGCGTCCTATCGCCTTGGGTTCGTTTTCGCCGGCACACAACATGTGCGGCGCCTCATCGGCGCCAAATTTCCGAAGTCGCGCTTGCCTACGGGCGTAGGAAACGTCAGTGCAGGCACCAGCCCGGCGACTCATTCTCAGGAGACGGATGAATGGAAAATTTTCTCAAGACGATCAAAGGCATCAAGGAGCGCGGCGACGCCCAGCTCTTCATCGATGGCGAATGGCGCAAGAGCAGCGGCAGTAACGTTCTGGACGTCGTATCTCCGCATACCGAGGAAGTTGTCCTGCAATATGTCGAGCCGAGCACGGCTGACATGGATGCGGCGGTGGCTGCGGCCCGCCGTGCGTTCGATGTTGGACCCTGGCCGCGCATGGCGCCCGCCGAGCGCGGCGTCTATCTGCGCAAGGTGGCCGATCTGCTGACCGCGCGCATGCCCGAGCTGGCCGAGGCGTGGACCGGACAGGTCGGCGCGGTGATCGGCTTCACCAGCAAGGCGAGCTACCAGGCGCCGGGCCTGTTCAACTTTTACGCGGGCCTGTGCGACAGCTATCCGTTCATCGACGAGCGCATTGGTTCGATGGGCGGCAACCGCGCCCGCGTGGTGAGCGAGCCGGTTGGTGTGGTGGCGGCGATCACGCCGTGGAACGCGCCGCTGGTGCTGCTGATTTACAAGGTGGCGGCCGCGCTGGCGGCGGGCTGCACCATCGTTGCCAAGCCCTCGCCCGAGACCCCGATCGACGCGCAGATCCTCACCGAGTGCATTGCCGAGGCGGGCATTCCGGCGGGCGTGTTCAACATGCTGCCGGGCGGGCGCGAGGTGGGCGACCACCTCATCCGCCATCCGGGCGTTGACAAGATCGGCTTCACCGGCTCGACCGCGGCGGGCAAGCACATCGCCGGCGTTGCTGCCGAGCGGCTGGCGCGCGTCTCGCTGGAGCTGGGCGGCAAGTCGGCCGCGATGATCCTCGATGATGCGGACATGGATCATGTCCTCAAGAGCCTGGTGCCTTATTCGATGCCGATCACCGGGCAGGTCTGCTTCTCGCTGACCCGCGTCCTGGTGCCCAAGAGCCGCAAGGCCGAGATGATCGACGCCTATACCAACGCCGTCTCCAAGGTGAAGGTGGGCGACCCCTTCCAGGCGGACGTGGGGATGGGGCCGCTCACCATGCAGCGCCAGCTCGAGCGCGTGCAGGGCTATATCGAGAAGGGCCGGACCGAAGGCGCCAAGGTGGCGCTGGGCGGCGGCCGCCCGGCCGACCTCAACCGCGGCTTCTTCGTCGAGCCGACCGTGTTCACGGATGTGACGCCGGACATGACGATCTTCCGCGAGGAGATTTTCGGCCCGGTCGTCTCGTTCGTCGATTACGACAATGAGGCGGACATGATCGCCAAGGCCAATGACACCATCTACGGCCTGCATGGCGCCGTCTATACGCAGGACGCCGAGCGCGGCTTCGCCGTGGCGCGCGAGTACCGCGCCGGCTCGGTGACGATCAACGGCATGATGGTCGACATCCACATGCCCTTCGGCGGATTCAAGCAATCCGGTATCGGCCGCGACGGCGGCATCGAGGGGCTGGAGAATTATCTCGAGACCAAGACGGTCTATTTCGCCTGATTGACCAGTTCTCAGCAAATCGAAGGCGCCCGGATGCGAGTCCGGGCGCCTTTTGCGTGGGGAGCGCGGCGACCGTCATTCAGAGACTAAGTATAGCGCAGCCGACCGGGCGACCTGATCAACTCGCCGCACGTGGGCGGAGCCGCCGTGGCGCCCCGTTGAACCCGCCCCATTGCGCCCCAGATCAGTCTTTTCGGATCGTGGCCGGGTGGTGCGGCGTGGTACGGCGCGCTAGGGTTGTGCCAACGATACACATCAGGAGCAGGACGAATGGCTACCCTGTCCGAGCGCGCAGACGCGCTTGAATATGAAATGAGCATGGAACTGGAGCGGCGCGTCGCTGAACGACGGCCGATCCGCTCGCCCGTCTATGTGTCGGGCATTTACGACCCCGCCAGCGAACGCCACGACCTGTTCGATGCGCTGGCCGATGGCAAGAAATTCCTCATGGGACCGGACCCGCGCATCCCCGCCATGCCGGAAAAACCGACGCTGATGGATTTCTTCCGCATGCGCTTCGGCAATATCCAGCATGTGATGCAGAGCGCGCGGCTGGCGATGAAGAACGGGCTCGACGAGAAAGTTGTGCTCGCTTGCCTGCTGCACGATATCAGCGTGACCGGCTTCATCAGCGGCGACCATGGCTATTGGGGGGCGATGATGGTCGAGCCCTATGTCGACGAGGAAGTGAGCTGGGCCATCCGCGCGCACCAGATCCTGCGGTTCTTCCCCGATCCTTCGGTCGGCTATGAGTATCCGGAGGCTTACATCAAATATTTCGGCCCTGATTTCACGCCCGAGCCCTATGTTCATGAGGCCTATGCGCGGTTGAAAGACCACAAATATTACATGACCGGACGGCTGATTTGCCTCAATGATTACTATGCCTTCGACCCCAATGTTAAAGTGGATCTGGAGGAGTTCGAGGATCTGATCGGCCGCCATTTCCGCCAACCCGCGGAAGGGCTAGGCTTCGATCACAGCCCGGTCGCGCATATCTGGCGGACGATCAATATGCCCACGCGGGCGCTGTAGGGGCGTGGGGTTACCGCCTTCGGTCCGGCGCCAGGCGTGACCCTGAAAGCCGGGGAGAGGGCGGTTTGCTCGTCGCCTTTCCCCGGTTGGTCGCGAGCCGAGGAGGCGTGCAGCGCATGATTAGGCTTCTGCCGCGTTCGCCGAAGCGCGGCGGGATTTCCGAAGCGAGCTTTTGCCCGCCATGCGGACCCCTCCTCCGGCAACCGGACCCATCGGATGAGGGCTGGTCCCCGCCGGGTCGGCGCGATAGAGGCGAAGTCGGCGCTGGCTGTCGCGGCGCCGGCGGAGGGCGCTGAAACGCGCCCTACAACATGTTCGGGAGGACAGGGCCGCATGACCAACCCGCAGGCGCCACGGCGGCGCGCACTCGCCTGGCTGCGGCCGGACAAATTCACCATCGCGCTGATCGGCGTCGTGCTGCTCGCCAGCCTGCTGCCGGCGCGCGGTGGGTTCGCGCCCGTGGTGGACTGGGTCGGCCATGCCGCCATCATCCTGCTCTTTTTCCTGCACGGCGCAAACCTGCCCAGCGAGGCGGTGGTCGCCAGCCTCGGGCAATGGCGGCTGCACCTGATGGTGCTGCTCAGCACCTATGCCCTTTTCCCGCTCATCGGCCTCGCGCTGGGGCCGCTCAGCGGCGTGGCGATCGACCCGATGCTTTACACGGGCTTGCTGTTCCTGTGCTGCCTGCCCTCCACCGTGCAGTCCTCCATCGCTTTCACCTCCATCGCGCGGGGCAATGTGCCGGTGGCGATTTGCGCCGCGTCCGCCTCCAACCTGTTCGGCATCGTGCTGACGCCGCTGCTGACCGGGTTGCTGCTCGCCAGCCAGAGCGCCATTTCGCTCGACGCCATCTGGTCGATCGTGAGCACCATCCTGCTGCCGTTCGTGGCCGGGCAGGCGCTGCACAGCCGGATCGGCGGCTGGATCAAGCGCCACAAGCCGGCGCTGAGTCTCGTTGATCGCGGCTCGGTGCTCATCATGGTCTATGCCGCGTTCGGCCAGTCGGTGATCGACGGGCTTTGGCGGACGGTCTCGGCGGTCGATCTGACGGCGGTGATCGGGTTCAGCCTTGCGATCCTCGTGGTGGTGATGCTGATCCTGCGCGGCGTCTCCCGCCTCGCGCATCTGCCGCGCGGCGATGAGGCGGCGCTGATCTTCTGCGGGTCCAAGAAGTCGCTCATCACCGGTGTGCCAATGGCGAGCGTGCTGTTCCCCGCCGCGACGGTGGGCGCCATCGTGCTGCCGCTGATGATCTTCCACCAGATCCAACTTATCGTCTGCGCCTTCATCGCCCGCGCCTACGAGCGCCGGGCGATTGCGGAAGAGCTGGCGGCCGTGGAGAGACCGGCCGGGTAGGAGAGTGAGCGCAGCGTCTCGCGCGTGACGGAGAAGAAAATCTGGTCTGCGAAGGACGGTGCTCCACCGCGCCAGCCCAATCGAAACCTTGAATGTCCCCCGCACACGGCGGTATAGTCCGTTAGCAAAGTATCGAAACAGGAGCGATTGGAGAGACGATGCGGCGGACGGCGCGACTCCTTGCCCTCATGGTGCCGGCGCTGCTCATCGCCGCCGCGCCTGCGCCCAAGGCAATCGACCTGCCGGGCGAACGCGCTTTCCCTGAAAACCTCACCATCGCGCCGGACGGCACCGCCTATGTCGGTAGCCTGAGCGGTGGCGTGTGGCGCGTCGCGCTGGACAAGGGCACGGTTACGCCGTGGATCAAGCCGGGTGGGGGCGGCACGAGCTCGGTCTTCGGCGTGCTGGCCGATCCGGTGAACGGCCTGCTCTGGGTGTGCAGCAACGATCTCTCCGCAGCCGGCGTCGCCGTTGAAGGGGCGGACAAGGGCTCCACGGTCAAGGGCTTCGATCTCAAAAGCGGCGCGGTGCGGGTGAGCCTGGCGCTGCCCGGCGCGCAGACCTTCTGCAATGACATGGCGGTGGCGCAGGACGGCACGCTTTATGTCACCAACACCAATCCCTCGCACATCCTGCGCTGGCGCAAGGGCGCCGACGCGCTGGAGATGTGGTTGGCCGACCCGGCGCTCGGCGCGGGGCAGGGCGGCGGCGGGCTGGACGGCATCGCCATCGGCGCGGACGGCAACCTTTACGTCAACAACTTCCAGTCGCACATGTTCGCGCGGGTGGCGGTGAAACCGGATGGCGGCGCGGGCGCGGTAACGCCGCTCAAGACCTCCCGCCCGCTCGATACACCAGATGGGCTGCGCGCGATCGGCGGTATGCGCTTTGTGCAGGCCGAGGCATCGGGCAAGGTGGCGCTGCTCACCGTTGCGGGCGATGCTGCCACGGTGGAGACGCTGGCCGAGGTGCCGGCGCCGACCGGCGTTGCGGTGCACGGCGATACGCTCTGGTATGTGCGCGGTGAGCCGGGCTATGTGTTCAACCCCAGCCTGCGCGGCAAAACACCGCCGCTGCCCTTCCAAGTCGCCCCCGTAGCGCTGAAGAAATCAAAATAATACAATCTATTAAAGGACTTGCCATGGCCAGGATGCTCCCCTTGTTCGCCGCGCTCGGTGCAACCACGGCCGCCGGCGCCGCGCTGCTCGTCGCCCAGCCTTTCGCCGGTGGCCGGGCGGTCGCCGCCGAGGACGCGGCTTGCCCCAACGACGCCGGATTGAGCCTCCCTCCGGGCTTCTGCGCGACGGTGTTCGCCGACAATATCGGCCACGCCCGCCACATGGCCGTGGCGAGCGACGGCACCGTTTATGTCAACACCTGGACCAGCCGCTATTTCCGCACGCCGCCGCCCGACGGCGGCTTCATTGTCGCGCTGCGCGATACCGATGGCGATGGCAAAGCCGATCAGGTCGACCGTTTCGGTCCAACAGCCGCGGAAGGCGCGACCGGCGGCACCGGCATCGCCCTGTGGAACGGCGGGCTTTATGCGGAAGCGGATGATCAGATCGTCCGCTATGCGCTAAAGAGCGGGGAGCGCGTGCCCTCTGCAAAAGCCGAAATCGTTGTTGATAAGCTTCCAATGGATGGCGATCACATGATGAAGGCCATCGCCATCGACAAGGCTGGCACGCTGTTTCTCAACAGCGGCTCGCCCTCCAATGTGTGCGAGAGGGAGAACCGCCAGCCGGGCTCGATGGGCAAGGATCCATGCGAGGAACTCGTCACCCGCGCGGGCATCTGGCAGTATAGCGCCGCCAAGCGCGGGCAGGTCTTCTCGGCGAAGGAGCGCTACGCGACGGGGATTCGCAACGCGGGCGGTCTCGCTTTCGACGGGGCAGGTGGCCTGCTCGCCGTGCAGCATGGGCGCGACCAGCTCTCGCAGAACTGGCCCAAACTCTACACCACCGAGCAGGGGGTCGAGCTGCCCGCCGAGGAGCTGCTGGCGCCGCGCAAGGGCGACGATTTCGGCTGGCCATATTGCTATTATGACGGGCAGCAGAACAAGCGCGTGCTGGCTCCCGAATATGGCGGCGACGGCGGCAAGGCGGTCGGCCGCTGTGCGAGGACGAAGGCACCGGTGGCGACCTACCCCGCGCATTTCGCGCCGACTGGGCTCGCCTCTTATGGCGGCGGCCAGTTCCCGGCGGCTTATAAAGGTGGCGTGTTCATCGCTTTCCACGGCTCATGGAACCGCGCGCCGGCGCCGCAGGATGGCTTCCGCGTCGTCTTCCAGCCGTTGGCGAACGGCAAGGCTAGCGGCGCCTCGATCCTGTTCGCGGACGGCTTCACCGGTCCCGGCAAGGCGCAGGGGCAGGCGACGCACCGCCCGACCGGCGTTGCCGTGGGGCCGGACGGCGCGCTCTATGTCTCGGACGATGTCGCCGGGCGGATCTGGAAGATCAGCTACAAGGGCGCGGCCAATGCGCCGCTGACGGCGGCTCAGCCGGCCGTCTATCAGCAGGCGGCCGTTGCGGCGTCGGGCGGCGAGGGCGGCGCGCTGCCGCCGGGCGTTACCGCCGAGCAGGTCGCACTGGGGAATCGCATCTATCACGGGCTGGAGCGCGCCGGAACGTGCGCGGGTTGCCACGGCGCGGACGGCAAGGGGTCGACCATCGGCCCGGCGCTGACCGGCGAGAAATGGCTGTGGACGGACGGCTCGCTCGCCTCGCTTGCCAAGGTGATCGGCGAGGGCGTCACCCAGCCGAAGGAGTATCCGAGCGGCATGCCCGCGAAAGGCGGCTCCAATCTCTCGCAGGCGGATCTCGACGCCGTGGCGGCCTATGTCTGGACGCTGAGCCACCGGAAATAGCCGGCGATCCTCCCGGACTTCGCTTGGGGGGGAGGGCGAGGCCGGGGAGGGGGCTTCTCCGGCGGCGTGTTCAGTGGACGATGGGCTCTGCAAAAGCAGGATTTCAGGGCGCAACCCGGTGCTTGCCGCCTTCGCCTCCTGCTTTCCCACGAGCATTCGGCGACCCAAGCCGCTTAGGGCGCATCATGGGACGGCTCCACCATCCTGAGGGTGGTCCCCTGCCTCAGATGAGTCTGGGGAGGAATTTGGGTGTTCCGCTTTTCGATATTGACCAAGCGGCGGGGCGGCATGGACGCTAACACGCGTTCAGTATGATGGCGGGGAGGGGCCTGCCCTTCAGTGCGCCAGCGTGCGGGCCCGTGCGCGCCACTGGCCCGGTGTCAGCTCGAAGCGGCGCTTGAAGGCGCGGGCGAAGTGGGCCGGGTCCTCGAAGCCGTTGGCAAAGGCGATCTGCGAGATGGAAGTGCCGGCGTGGCGGCTGTCGCTCAGGTCCTCGGCGGCGCGCTGGAGGCGGCGGCTCCAGATCTGGCCGGTGATCGACAGGCCGAGCGCATCGCGCATGAGCTGGTCGAGCCGGCGGCGGCTGATCCGCTGAGCATCCGCCACCTGCTCCGCGGTAAGGCCCCCGGTGGCCAGGTTGAGCTCGATATAGTCGAGTGCCTTCTGCACGCGCCAATGGATATTCTTGTGCTCGGCGGCCAGACAGGCAGTAGCGCCGAGCAGGTTGATGATGCCGCTCATCGCCGCATTCTGCTGCGTCTCCCGGAGTGCAGGCGCGACCTGCAGCAAATGGAGCACCGTCTGCGCGAGCAGGCTGGTGCCGGGATCGTGCGCGGGTAGGAGCGTCGCGACCAGCCGTTCCACAGCCGGGAATCGGTTCATCACCGCCGCGCGCGGCATACGCAACAGCAGCACCGCACTACACTCGGTACCGATAAGGCGGAAAGGGTGTCGCTCGTCGATGAAGCACACGTCGCCGCGCATCAACTCACAGTGGCGTTCGTGCTGGTGGGCGCTCATGCTGCCGTCCACTTGCAGCATCATGGTAAGGAACTGGTGCACGGCGAACGCCGGCTCGGGCACGTAGCTCACCTCGACCGGGGCGGACTCGATGGCGAACAGCGCGCCCTGCCCCAGCTGGCTGTGCTGGATGGAGCCAATGCTTGGATTGGCGTCGATGGTACTCACGGCAAGACCGGGAAAGATAGTGGGCGCCGCGCCCGACCACATGTCGGCGCGTCGCTCCCGTGCGACCTCGCTGAGATCTACGACGGGCGAAAGTCCAGGCAGGTTGGCTGTTTCCATCTCCGGCAACTCGACGCTCTACATCGGTCAAAGCACGGCGACTGTCAAAAGGATAAACTCAACTCCGTCACTGTGTGCGACGCTTCTCCTGGGGCGGGAGTTTTCGGCGATGTCGTCGCATGGTGGGGCGGGGGTGCGCTGACAACAGTCGGCAGTGGCCGGGATCGGCTGCCTATTCGCCCCGCACGTCGATGATCAGAGCCGGCATGCCGGCATGGGGGAGTGTATGACCGGCGAAGCGCATGGAATCCCGTGATGACAGCGATGGGTCGTTTGTTGCGCATGTCACGGCCCCTCAGGCGGTCGCACCTTCTGCCGTTTCAAGACGCGCTGGCCCGCTGGGCGATCCGAGCAAAGGGCGCTGAGGCGCCCCGCAATTTTTGATGCCGAGACAGGGCGGCTATCGGACGCCGCCTTGCTGGGCCGGCACGCTGAGGGGGGCGTGCCGGCTCATTTTTTACGGCGATATGGTCGGAGAGCAGGCCGCCCAGGCGCTGGGTTTGGGGTGCAGTGTAGCTCCGTCACGCCGCTGATGGTTCCTGTCGCGGCCCATGGCTGACCCATGTAAAAGATAAAACGCCCCCGTTGATACGCCTGGGAAGGATGGAGCGTCTGTTGGCGATAGTCGTCCTGGGCGTTGGCAGGGCTGTGAGGATGAGAGTCCTCTTCGTGTTGTCTTATTACGACATTGCCAAGTCGCTGATCCTGCGGCATGGCCCCTCGCATGATTTCATCGCTGCTTCGCGCTGCCTTGTTGGCTGCCTGCTCCGCTCTTGTTGTCACACCGGTCCATGCCGAGGACGATTCTGATACGATCATCGTTCTCGGCGGGGGGCTGGCGCTTCCGCCCGGCACGCCTGCTTATGGCTCAGTCACGATCGACAGGGTACGGCTGGGAGAGGACAGCGCCGGCACTGTCGAGCATGCCCTGGGTGATGTGGCGGGTTTCCAGCAGTTCCGTCGCGCGGACAGCCGATCAGCCAATCCCTCCTCGCAGGGCGTGACGCTTCGGGCGCTTGGCGGGAATGCCACCAGTCGCGCGCTGGTGCTGCTGGACGGGGTACCGCTGGCCGATCCGTTCTTTGGGTCGATCCCGTTCAACGCGCTGCCGCTCGAAACGATTGGCGCGGTGCGCGCCACACGCGGCGGTGGTGCGGGGGCTTTCGGCGCCGGGACGGTGGCCGGCACTATCGAATTGTTCAGCGCCGACCGCGCGCAGCTTGCGCCCTATAGTGCCAGCGCCTTCTATGGGTCGGATGACGCGCAACAGATCAACGCAACGGTCTCGCCAGATCTGGGCGCGGGCTTTGTCTCGCTCTCCGGTAATTTCGCGCGCGGTGACGGCTTCTGGACGACGCCGGAGGCACAGCGCGGTCCTGCTGACGCACGGGCACGCTACAAGACATGGTCGGTAACGCTGCGTGGCGTTGCACCGGTCGGCGATGTTGGGGAGATTCAGGCCCGGGTCAATCTGATGCGGGATGAACGCACGCTGCGCTTCCAGGGGGCGGACAGCGGACAGGAGGGGCAGGATGCGAGCCTGCGCTTCCTCTCCCGCGGCAAGTGGCAGATCGAGGCGCTGGCCTATGTCCAGATGCGCAATTTCAACAACATCGTTATCAGCGCGACCAGTTTCCGGCCGACGCTCAACCAGCGCAACACGCCCTCGACCGGCCTTGGCGGCAAGCTGGAAGTGCGCCCGCCGGTGGGCGGTGACCATCTGTTGCGCATCGGCCTCGACAGCCGCTTCGCCTCGGCGGACATGTATGAGGACGCGCTCAACGCGATGAGCGGCGCCGTGACCGCGCGGCGCGAGGCGAGCGGTCGTCAAGTGACGACGGGCCTCTACATCGAGGATGACTGGACGCTGGGCAATGTGGTGCTGACCGCCGGCGCACGGGCCGACCGCTGGAGCATGACGCGCGGCCGCACCAGCGAGCGTAATGGCGCCACCGGTGCGATCACCAGCGCGATCGCTTTTGCTGATCGTGACGATTGGGAAACCAGCTTCCGCGGGGGGGCGCTGTGGCATGCGTCGGATGCGCTGGCGCTGCGGATGGCGGGCTATACCAGCTTCCGCCTGCCGACGATCAATGAGCTGTATCGCGGGTTCCAGGTGTTCCCGGTGGTGACGCAGGCCAATGCTGCGCTCGCACCCGAACGCCTGAAGGGCGGCGAGATCGGGATAGACCTCACGCCGCTGCCGGGTCTGCGCGTCTCGGCGACGGGCTTCTACAACCATCTCGACAACGCCATCGCCAATGTCACGATCGGCCCCAATTTGCGGCAGCGGCGCAATGTCGACGCGATCGTCGCCAAGGGAATCGAGCTGACCGGTTCGGCGGATATCGGCCCGTTCGACCTGTCTGCCTCCTATGCGTTCAGCGACAGCAAGGTCGAGGCGCCCGGCACCGCGCTGGACGGGATGCTCCCGGCGCAAAGCCCGCGCCATAGCGCCAGCGGGACTATCGGCTGGCACGCGCCCGGCAATGCGCGGCTGGCGGCCACCGTCCGCTATGTCGGCCCGCAATATGAGGACGACCTTCAGACCGACAGGATGCCCGGCGTGGCGACGGTGGATGCCTATGCCCGCGTGCCGATCAGCCGCACGCTGGCCGTGGTCGGCCGCGTCGAGAACCTGCTCGATGCAACCGTGCTGACCCGAAAGGTCGGCAACAGCGTCGACCTGGGCGCGCCGCAAACCTTCTGGATCGGCTTGCAGATCGGCGGATAGGGGCGGCACCAGACGTTGCCATGATCGTCCGCGCGCGGATCAAGCGGCGCGGTCGCGATTATCGTCGACGCATCATGGCTCTCGTCGGGGTAGCCGCCCGCCGCGCAGACGGCCGTGCGCTCCTGATCGTGCAGAGGTCGTCGGGTCGGACCGAAGCCGGCCCCATGTCTATCTCCGCGCGAAGCACGGTGCGGGTGGGCCTATCAGATGGTCGTCCGATTACCGGCGGTGGGGCGGATCCGCTGCAATCCGCGTTTCGGCAATGGCCTCCGCGCGCGACGCCATCGTCATCGCTTTGACGTAACTGAGGTTCGTCGGGGCGGCATCGTAGATGAGGGTTGCGACGATCGGCGCGTTCGGCGGGAGGCCTGCGGGCAGCGGCCGAATGTGGTGAAGGCGCTTCACGGCGTTCATTGCGTCAACGTCAAGCGCCTCATTACCAGATGACTGAGCGAGCGCGATGTCGGTCGCCGTTCCGTCGGAGCCGCGACTGAATTTGACGCGCGCCGCGCCGTGATATTTCTCGTCGGTGAGAGGCATATATTGCATCTCGTTGGAAAGCTGATCGTCGATAAGCATCACCCAATAGCCAAGTGCACTTGCCTGTACGGGGGCGGAAGGAGCGATTTGTGCGCCGGCGTAACCAGGCAACGCCAGCACCAGGGCAGCGGGGACCAAGGTTTTCATCTGCATCACCTTCTATCTTCGTGGCGGCTCGGAAATGTCGAGGATGCGCCATCTCGGATCGAGTCGAGATCCACCGGATGCAGAATGGGCGATCGTCAGACACCCTGAATGAACGGCCGGCCGCATCGTCGCGCCGACTGTGTCTCTGCCAGGGAGGATGTGCTCGCTTCGCTCTGTCCGGGGTCGCGGCGATGGGCGGTATCATACGCCAATAGGGCGCCGCTTCATATCGTGTCGCGACCAATCGTGTCCAATTTCGCGATGAACGACCCACCGCAAAAAAGCGGCCGAAATCGACGCCGGCTGGACGATGAACGAAGGTTGCGACGCCCCTTTGCCGCGGGGGCCTGAGGCCGGCTTGGATGATCAGCGGTCCGGGGTGGGCGTTCCTTGGAAAAGCCCACCCCTTGATCCCGCGTTACGCCGCTTTCGCGATCGCGTTACGCCGCTCCAGCGCATTGGCGACGGAGAGCACCGCCTGCACGGAGGCCGTGGCGATGTCCGTGTCCAGCCCGACTCCGAACAGGGTAAGGCCGTCGTCCGTGTGGCATTCGACATAAGCGGCGGCGTGGACGTCTCCGCCCTTGCCGATGGCGTGCTCACTGTAATCGACAACATCGAGGCCGATACCCAGTTCCTCGCGCAGCGCGGCGAGCACGCTGGAGATGAGGCCGTTGCCACGCCCGGAGACGCTGCGTTCCTCGCCATTATGGGCGATCTTGCCGGTGAAGACGCGGTTACCCCCCTGGCCTGCGCTCTCGACATAGTCGACGAGTTGGAAGGGCTGGCCGTCGCTCAGGCAATAATGCCGCTCGAAAGCCTCCCAGATGTCCGTGGCGTGCAGTTCGCGGCTGGTCTGGTCCGCAACGTCCTGCACCACGCGGCTGAAATCAGCCTGCATGCGCTTGGGCAGCTTGAGGCCCTTGTCCTGCTGGAGTACCCACGCCACGCCGCCCTTGCCGGACTGCGAGTTGACGCGGATCACTGCCTCGTAGGAGCAGCCGATATCGGCCGGATCGATCGGTAGATAGGGCACGTTCCACAGCTGGTCGTTGCGCTGCTCCTGCGCGGCGAAGCCCTTCTTGATGGCGTCCTGATGGCTGCCGGAGAAGGCAGTGAATACCAGTTCGCCAGCATAGGGGTGGCGCGGGTGGACGGGGAGCTGGTTGCAGTAGCTCACCGTCTGCACGATCTCCTCCATGTTGGAGAAGTCGAGCCCCGGCGCGACGCCCTGCGTGTACATGTTGAGCGCGACGGTCACGATATCGCAATTGCCGGTGCGCTCGCCATTGCCGAACAGGCAGCCCTCAATCCGGTCGGCGCCGGCCATCAGGCCCAGCTCCGCCGCCGCGACACCGGTGCCCCGGTCGTTATGCGGATGCAGCGAAATGCACACCGTTTCGCGGTTGCGGATATGGCGGCCGAACCACTCGATCTGATCGGCATAGATGTTGGGCGTCGCGGCCTCGACCGTGGCGGGCAGGTTGAGGATGAGCGGCTTCTCCGCAGTCGGCTGGAGAATGTCCATCACCGCCTCGCAACATTCCAGGCTGAAATCCAGCTCGGCGGTGGAGAAGGTCTCGGGGCTGTACTCGAAATGCCAGTCGGTATCTGGCTGCTTGGCGGCCTCATCGCGGATGATCTTGGCGGCGTCGATGGCGATCTGCTTGATCTGCGGCCGGTCCATGTTGAACACGATGCGGCGCCATGCCGGCGAGACGGCATTATAAACGTGCACGATCGCCTTGGGTGCGCCCCGCAGGCTCTCGAACGTGCGCTCGATAAGGTCGCGCCGGGCTTGCGTGAGTACCTGCACGATCACGTCATCGGGGATGCGGCCGGACTGGACGAGGCCGGAAATGAAATCGAACTCGGTGGCACCGGCGGAGGGGAAGCCGACCTCGATCTCCTTGATGCCGATCTTCACCAGCATCTCGAAAAAGCGGGTCTTCTTCTCGGTGTCCATCGGATCGATGAGCGCCTGGTTGCCGTCGCGCATGTCCGTGGAGAGCCAGCGCGGCGGCTTGGTGATGGTGCGGGAGGGCCACTGCCGATCGGGCAGGTCCACCTGCGGAAACGGGCGGTATTTCTGGGAAGGATCGCTGAGCATCATGGCTTTTGCTGTTTCACTATAATGCCGGAGGGCGACGATGCAGGCCGCGCCGACTCGTCCGGCTGAGTCCTCGACTATGGCTTGGAGAAACCCTTAGGCGCAGCTTGCCACCTGCGGCAACCGCATGGTCGCGCCTAAGGGCGCGTAAGTCGCGTAAGGCGGACGATGAGGGCCAAGTCCAACATTGCCCTGAAAATGCCCGGAAAACGGCGCGACGTCCAGCAACATTTTTACGTGGCGGTGAAAGATCTCATCCGGACGCGGCGCGGGAAGGGGAACCGGCGCTTGTCCGCAACCAAGTTAATCTGGCGGGCGATGCCCTTGCACTGACGGCCGACTGGCTTAATTGCTGAAGAGAGACGCGTGGCACGGAGCGCCGCGGACAACTCGAATGAAAGGCCGTTCATGACGATTCACGCATCGCGGATGATTATCCTGGGTTCCGGGCCGGCGGGCCTGTCGGCGGCGATCTACGCGGCGCGCGCCGGCATGGCGCCGATCGTGGTGCAGGGCCTGCAACCGGGAGGGCAGCTCACCATCACCACCGACGTGGAGAATTATCCCGGTTTCCGCGAGGTGATCCAGGGGCCCTGGCTGATGGAGGAGATGCAGGCGCAGGCCGAGCATGTCGGTGCGCGCATGATGTATGACCAGATCGTCGATGTGGACCTATCCAAGCGCC
This sequence comes from Sphingobium sp., assembly GCA_035654015.1. GTDB lineage: Bacteria > Pseudomonadota > Alphaproteobacteria > Sphingomonadales > Sphingomonadaceae > Sphingobium. The sequence goes on along the minus strand of DASRXX010000003.1, from coordinate 699,179 downwards.
CGTTCCGGCTGATCGGCGACGGCGGCGACGAATATCATGGCGATACGCTGGTGATCGCGACCGGCGCGCAGGCCAAATGGCTCGGGCTGGAGAGCGAGCATCTGCTGCAGGGCAAGGGCGTCTCGGCCTGCGCGACCTGCGATGGCTTCTTCTATCGCGGCAAGAAGGTGGTGGTGATCGGCGGCGGCAACACCGCCGTGGAGGAAGCGCTCTACCTTACCAACCACAGCCAGGACGTGACGCTGATCCATCGCCGCGATTCACTGCGCGCCGAGAAGATCCTGCAGGAGCGGCTGTTCGCTCACCCCAATATCACCGTGCTGTGGAACAAGGCGGTCGAACGCTTCGTTGGCGGCGGTGATCCGGAGGGGCTGGTGGGCGTCGATCTGGTCGATACCGTGACCGGCGAAGCCAGCCATGTGCCGACGGACGGGGCCTTCGTCGCCATCGGCCACAAGCCGGCGACCGAGCTGTTCGTGGGCAAGCTGCCGCTCGACGAGGGGTATCTGCTGGTCGAGAAGGGCACCAGCAAAACCGCTGTACCGGGTGTGTTTGCCGCCGGGGACGTGACCGACAAGATTTATCGGCAGGCGGTTACCGCCGCCGGCATGGGCTGTATGGCCGCGCTCGACGCCGAGCGGTTCCTGGCCGAGGCTGATTTCGAGGCGATGGTTGATGCCTGAGGGAGGCGACGCCTGAAGGCATTGCACGGGGCCGGGTGTCCGGCCCCGCCATCATCGTCGATCGCTGCGTTCCCGATCGTCTGCAGCGAGGCCCCACCATCGCTAATTGGCGAACTCCGGCTCCGTAATGCGCTGGTCCACGCGTTGCGCATCGGTGTGGCTCAGGAACAAGGGATAGAGCGACCGTGTCCGGCTGCTAGGCGGTCGGCTGGTACAGCCGGCAATGCCCGCCGCGATCTCCGACACCTTGAGGTGCATCAGCTGCGCGGGCGCATTGACGGCTGGATTGATCTTGACCGCGCCGATGGGGCTGAAGCCCAGCATCGCCTCATAAAAGCGGCGATGCCTCGGATTGACCTCGATGAACAGGTCCGTGCAGCTGTAGTGGCGCATCCCGTAGAGGAAGACGATGTGAAACAGCGATGCCAGGATTTGGCGGGACTGAAAATCGCTGTCGAACGCAAATTTGATGAGCTCGCACACGCTGGCACCGGGCGCGCGGCGAAAGACATCAATGTCTTGCGCAAAGAGGGTATCCGCCGCGAGTCCGGCGTCCGAATCCACGCCGAGCGTTATCGTGCCCATCGCTGTGCCATCCATGCTGGCAAGGAACGTCGAATAGGAACTCGCGCGCGGGATGCGGTGGGAACTGCCATAGCCCCGCCAATCATACATTTTGTTGATGAGGGACAGGGCGAGGTCCTGTTCACCACGTGTCTTCGCGAGCCGCACGTCAAAGCGGCAATGGCGGTCGTCCCATTCGGTCGATGTGGAATAGATGACCGGTCCGGATGACGTTTTGGGATAGAAGGTTCGACCGCTCTTCAGAGCATGTGATGCGACCCATATCAGCGACATAAGCGACCTCAGGTTTTTTGGGAGCGCAAGACAGGCTTATGTTTTTGATCCTGCGCTGGGAGGCTGTGCGCTCCCTTCAATTTCGCGAGTCATAGGTGTCCCGGCATCGGTAGCCGGACGAGGCCCGGTTGATCGGTGTGTGCCAAATTGGGACATCATGCTACTGTCGCTCCAAGCACCTGAAAGCGCTAATTTCCATGGCTGATGTGACCATGAACGCCGGGCCGTGGCGGTTCTGCGCTCAGTGCCCCCGCGCACCGGCATCTAACCGGCCGAGCGGATGAAGGCGGCTCCTGGCAAGGAGAGAATCGAGATGGGCCGCCCTGGCGGACGACCCATCTTCTTGTGAGCATTTATGAAAAGGAAACAGTGGTAAACCGCTTGCGGCGGATCGCCGCGCCCAGCGCTGCGAAGCCTGCCACCATGAATGCCCAGGTTGCCGGCTCAGGGACTGCGCTGGCCGTGAATGTTGCGGTTCCCGAATAGGTGCCGCCGTCTCCGATCGAGCGGCCGATCACCCGAATGGTATTCAAAGCGCCGAGGGTAATCGGAATTCCACCCACTTCAGCCGCTTGGCCGGCTGGCGCTGACGTCAGCGGATAGGAGACGCCATTGATGAGCAGGTCATCGATGATCAGCTTGTTACTATCACTCGAAAAGCTGGTTGAAAGCGATCCGCTCCCTACCCCGTTCTGAGGAATGGTGAACTCGAAGCTGTCATCGAAGTTGAGCGCTGTACCATAGGAGTTGAAGAACACTGCGGAGATCGTTGGTGTGAAGGGCGTGCCCTGGGTTATCTGGAAATTTGGATCTCCGATGTGAAATGTGGTGGCTTGAGCAGCCGGTGCGAGCGCCACCGCGCACGCGACGCTCGCACTGACGAGTGCAAATTTATTCATTTACTGTCTCCCTTAGTTCCCACAGCAGGAGTGACGACATGGGGGGGAATGTCGCCCACCAACCACGGACACGCAGTCAAGCGTAATAGTTCCCGCGTTTCCAAAATGGTTAGCACCCCGTTAAGGGGTTTTTACTTGTACGTTTTTGCCGGGATTAGGTCCATCGATTGGACTGAAAGAGGTGTCCTCTTGAGCAGTGAAAACACTCATCTCGTCGCAATCTTGGAATGATCGAGAAATAAGTGTCTACTAGTGAACATGCCCCATAGGGAAGAGTTCAAAAGTGACCATTCAACTGGGCGATTATTGTCGCTTTATGTAAGGGCGTCGTGTCGAGTCGACTGTGCAGCGAGACAAACGATCGCTCGTTTGACCTCATCCATATGCGCCGGACTGTGAAGGAGGCTTAGGCTCGCCGTGTATCGATCTTGTGATCGAGGAAGGCGCGAAGGCTGCCAAACGTCTCGAAAATCTCCGCATCGAGGTCGTCATCGTCGATGACGATGCCGAGGCGGTCCTCCAGATCGGTGAGCAGTGTGGCGACGGCCATGGAATCTAGTTCCGGCAACGCGCCGAAGAGCAATGTCGCATCGTCAAAGGCGGCGACCCGCGCGGCCGAGATACCGAGAGCGGCGGCAAGGGATTGGCGCAGGGAGAAGTCGGCATCAAACACGCGCGCGCTCATAGACAGTCCATCGGCTGTGGTGCGTATGGCGCCGCGCCTAGCGGGTTCGGCCACATTTGAAAAGCGTTCAGCATGGTCTTCTCGGCAAACCCGGAAGCACACCATGAAACGCTCACAAATTCCGCCAAGCATGGTAAGGGCCGGGCATGATCAGGCCGCTCGACCATCTTACGCTTTTCGGCGATCCGGAAGGGATGGCCATCACCGGGCGGTTCGGCACGATCGATTTCGCCACGATGGAGGCGATGACCGGACGGTTGGCGCACTGGCTGGCGGAGCGGGACCTTGAACCGGGCAGCCGCGTCGCCGCCTGGCTGCCCAAGGGTCTTGCCGCTGTTCTGTTGCCGCTCGCCGCCGCGCGGGCCGGGCATGTCTATGTGCCGATCAATCCGCTACTCAAGCGGGCGCAAGTGGCGCATATCCTCACGGATAGCGGCGCGGCGCTGTTGATCTCCGTGGCGCCGCGTCTCGCTACATTGGCACCCGGCGATGCGCCGGATGGCGTGCAACAGTTGGAAGCAGGGGTACTGGACAGGCTCCTGCCCGATGCCGGCGCAGCCGCGCTGCCGCCGAGCGAAGCCGATCCCGATGCACTGGTCGAAATCCTCTACACCTCGGGCTCGACCGGCCGGCCCAAGGGGGTAATGCTCACCCACGCTAATCTGATGATTGGTGCGCGGTCGGTGGCGCGCTATCTGGATCTGGCGCCGGATGACCGCACGCTCGCTGTCCTGCCGTTCAGCTTCGATTATGGGCAAAACCAGCTTTTCTCGACCTGGTGGGCGGGCGGCTGCGTGGTCCCGTTCGACTATCTCCTGCCGCGTGACGTGGTGAAGGCGGCGGCCGCGCACCGCATCACCACGCTGGCGGGGGTGCCGCCGCTCTGGGTACAACTGGTCGAGGCGGAGTGGCCGGCGGAGGCGACCGCCAGCCTGCGTCGACTCACCAACAGCGGCGGCGCGCTCACCCGGCCGCTGATTGCGCGAATGAAGGCAACGTTTCCCGGCGCGGATGTCATCGCCATGTATGGCCTCACCGAAGCCTTCCGCTCGACCTGGCTGCCGCCGGCGCTGCTGGACGCGCATCCGGACAGCATCGGTCGGGCGATCCCCGATGCCGAAGTGCTGGTCGTCCGGCCGGACGGCACGCTGGCGGCGGACGGTGAGCCGGGTGAGCTGGTCCATGCTGGTCCGCTGGTGGCGCAGGGCTATTGGGGCGACCCGCAGCGCACCGCCGCACGCTTTCGGCCGGCGCCCGCGGCATCCGTCTATGGCGGCACGGCAGTCTGGTCTGGCGATACGGTGGTGCGCGACGGCGACGGACTGCTCCGTTTCATCGGGCGTGACGATGCGATGATCAAGAGCGCCGGCAATCGCATCTCGCCCAGCGAGATCGAGGAGGCGGCGGTCGCGGTGTCGGGCATATCCGAGGCATGCGCGCTGGGGCGGCCGGACGATCGGCTGGGGCAGGCCATCGTGCTGTTCGTTCGCCCGGACACGGCGCTGTGCGATAATGACGCGGGGATCGTGCTCGACCGCCTGCGCGCGGCGTTGCGCCAGAGTCTGCCCAATTTCATGCAGCCGGCTGACATTTTTATTCTGGCCGCGCTGCCGCGCACGCCCAACGGTAAGATCGACCGGGTACGGCTCGCCGACATGGCGGGCGTGACATGAGCGCGAAAGTGAAGCCGATGGGGCCGATTCCGACCGGTTTCGAGGCGGAGGAGGGCATGCTGCTGATCGGCGGGCGCGGTGCCGCGGCGCTGGTCGACGAGGCGGGCGGCACGCCTGTCTTTGTCTATGATGCGGCGCTGATCCGCCGGCGCGTGGCGGCGTTGCGGGGGGCGCTGCCGGCGACGGTGGGCCTGCATTATGCGATGAAGGCCAACCCTTTCCCGCCGCTGCTCGCGCTGATGGCGGAGTTGACGGATGGCCTCGATATCGCCTCGGGCGGCGAACTGGCGCGGGCACAGGAGGCGGGTGTGCCCGGCGGGCGGATCAGCTTTGCCGGACCGGGCAAGCGCGACGACGAGATCGAGGCGGCGCTGTGGGCCGGGGTGACGCTCAATCTGGAATCGGAAGGCGAGGCTGCGCGGGCGCTCGACATTGCGGGCCGGCTGGGCGTCCGACCGCGCCTCGCCGTGCGGGTCAATCCGGATTTCGAGCTCAAGGGATCGGGCATGCGCATGGGCGGCGGCGCCAAGCCGTTCGGTGTCGACGCGGACCGCGCGGCGGGGTTGGCGCGGACGGTGATCGACGCGGGCGCGGAGTGGCGCGGCTGGCATATCTTCGCCGGATCGCAGGCGCTTGACGCGGAGGCGATCATCGCCGCGCAGGCGGAGACAGTCGCACTGGCGGCGCGCCTCTCCGACGCGGTCGCGGCCAGTCCGCCGCTGGTCAATCTCGGCGGCGGTTTCGGCGTGCCGTATTTCGCAGGTGACACGCCTCTGGATGTCGCGGGGATCGGCGCTGCGTTGGGTGAGACGCTGGAGCGGCGGGCGGCGATCCTTGCTGACAGCGCCTTCGCGCTCGAACTGGGGCGCTATCTGGTCGCGGAAGCAGGAGTCTATCTCACCCGCGTGATCGATGTGAAGACAAGCCAGGGCGAGCGCTTCGCGGTGGTGGATGGCGGGCTGCATCACCAGCTCGCCGCCAGCGGCAATTTCGGCACGGTGGTGCGGCGCAATTATCCGGTCGCGCTTGCCAATCGGTTCGCCGCGCCGCCTGCGGACGGTCCGGTGACAGTGGTCGGCTGCCTGTGCACCCCGCTCGACCGGCTGGGCGATGCGGTGGCGCTGCCACCGGTAAAACCTGGCGATTTGCTGGCGGTTTTCCTTGCTGGCGCTTACGGCGCGAGCGCGAGCCCGGCTACCTTTCTTGGCCACGAACCGGCGGTAGAGATGCTCGTCGGCAACGACTGAGCGCATCCCCTCTTCCCGCATGGCGCTCGTCCGTCCTATGGGTCATCTCATTGCTGTCACCGACGCCGATCTGGAGATGCCGGACATGGATGCCCCCTTTGATCGCCTGACTGGGCAGTCCTTCGAGTCAGCGCCAGACCCGCGCTTCTACTTCGAGAGCGCTACGCACCGGAAGGCGATGTCCTATCTCGGCTATGGGTTGGCGCAGGGCGAGGGCTTCATCGTTATCACCGGCGATAGTGGCGTCGGCAAGACCATGCTGGTCGACCGATTGATGGCGACCATCGATTCGCGGCGGCTGATGGCCGTGAAGCTGATTGCGACCCGGGCCGAGGGCGAGGACATGCTGCGTCTGACCGCGCGGGCATTCGGGCTCCCCGACGATGGCGGGATGGATGAGCTGCGCGACCGCATCGAGGCGTTTCTCCGCGATCAGGCACGAGCCGGCCGGCGGGCGCTGCTTATCGTCGAGGAGGCGCAGGCGCTTGGCGTGACGGCACTGGAGGAATTGCGGCTGCTAGGCACCATCCAGCTTGGCGGACAGCCGCTGTTGCAGATCTTCCTGATCGCCCTGCCGACGTTTTGCGAGCGGCTGGAGGGGTCGCGCGCGCTGGAGCAGGTCCGCCAGCGCGTGATCGCAACCTGCCATCTGGAGCCGATGCACGCCGATGAGATCGGCCCCTATGTCGAGCATCGTCTCGCAATTGCCGGCTGGCGCGATACGCCCCGCGTCACACCCGAGGCCTATGCGCGGCTTGCGGAGGCCAGCGGCGGCGTGCCGGGCCGGGTGAACGCACTGATGCGGCGCATGCTGGAGCGGGGCCTGGCGGTGATCGACGAGGAGGCCGTCGCGGCGACGGATGATGCTGAGGCCGACAAGGTGCTCGATCTGACGCTGATCGAGAGCGTGGCGGGGCGTGCCGACATTGCGGGCCTGCGCTCGCTACAGGATGAAGTGCGCGCGCTTGGAACCATGCTCGCCGGTGCGCAGGCTGCGCGCCCGACACCGGAAGCGCAGGAAATAGCCGAGCTGCGGTCGCGCATGGCACGGGTTGAAGCGCGACTGGAGGAGCAGGACGAGGTGCTTCGGCGGATCCTTGCCAAGCTGCTCGAATGGGTTGAGCGGGACGAGCATAATGGCCCGTTCGCGAGCCGCGTGGCCTAAGAGCGAGGGGCACGCGCTTGTTTCATTGTGATCCTGTGTAGGGGCCCCTGGAGTCCTGCTTTCGCAGGAGAACGAGCTTTAAGGCCTCAGGCCGGATAGACCGCCCGAACGAAATAGAGGCCATCCGGCGGTGCATTATGACCGAGCGCGGTGCGGTCGCGCGCGTCGAGCGCGGCTTTCATGTCCGCCACCCTCCATGTCCCCATGCCGACCAGCGCGAGGCAGCCGACCATCGAGCGCACCTGATGGTGGAGGAAGCTGCGCGCCTCAGCGTGGACGGTTAGCCGTTCGCCGTCGCGCACCACGTCGAGCCGGTCGAGCGTGCGCAGTGGGCTGTCCGCCTGGCACTGGGCGGAGCGGAAGGTGGTGAAATCATGCTTGCCGATGAGATATTGCGCGGCCTCGTGCATCGCGCCGGCGTCCAGCCGCTGCGGCACCCGCCAGACGAGTCCCTGCTCGAAGGTGAGCGGCGCGCGGCGGTTGAGGATACGGTACTCATAGGCACGGCCGAGGCAGGAGAAGCGGGCGTGCCAATCGTCCGCCACCGTATCGCAGCCGATGATCGCGATCGGCTCGGGGCGGAGATGGGCGTTGAGCGCTTCCATCAGCCGGAATGGCGTGATCGTCTTGTCGAGATCGACATGGGCGCGCATGGCGAGGGCGTGGACGCCGGCATCGGTGCGGCCGGCGCAGTGGACGATCGGCTCGGATCCGACGATCCGCCCCAGCGCCTCCTCGATATGCTGTTGCACGCTCGGCCCGTGCGCCTGCCGCTGCCAGCCCATGTAGGGCCGGCCATCAAACTCAATCGTGAGAGCAAAGCGGGTCACGATCCCGGCCGTTAGAGTTCGAAGCGCGTGCCGGCGGGCATGGCGAAGCCGCGCAGCAGATCCGCGGGGCTCATCGCCCCCTTACCGGCGCGCTGGACGAGGGTGGGGCGCAGCGATCCTTGCGCGCCGCAGCCGATCAGTAGCGCATCGTCGAGGATCAGGCCGGGCTCGCCGGGCTGTGGTTCGATGAGCGCGGCGAGGATGCGGATGCGCTCGCCCCCATAGCTGGCCCAGGCGCCCGGCGCGGGGTTGAAGGCGCGCACCTGCCGTTCCGCCGCTTGCGGCCCGTTGGCGAAGCTGATGCGGCTCTCTGCCTTGTCGATCTTATCGGCATAGGTGATGCCATCCTCCGGCTGGACGATTGGCGGGTAGGCGCCGATGTCGGCCAGCACGCGCACCATCAGCGCGGCGCCGGTCCGGGCGAGTTCCTCCGTCAGCGCGCCGGCGGTCTTGCTGTCGATGGGGGTGCGCTCCACCGCCAGCATCGGCCCGGTATCCAGCCCCTTGCCCATGGCCATGATGGTCACGCCGGTCTCCATATCCCCGGCGAGGATCGCGCGATGGATCGGCGCCGCGCCGCGCCAGCGTGGCAGCAGCGAGGCGTGGACATTGAGGCAGCCGAGACGGGGCGCGTGGAGGATCGGCAGCGGCAGGATGAGGCCATAGGCGGCCACCACCGCCACATCGGCGTCGAGATCATCGAACGCGGCCTGCTCCGCCGGGTCGCGCAAGGTCAGCGGCGTGCGCACCGGCAGGCCGAGCGCCTCCGCCCGCGCTTGCACCGGGCTGGGACGGGGGGCTTTGCCGCGCCCGGCGGGGCGGGGCGGCTGGGTATAGACCGCCGCGATATCGTGCCCCGCCGCGACCAGCGCATCGAGCGTTGGTACCGCGAAATCGGGCGTGCCCATGAAGATGATCCGCATGGTCGCTCTGAAACGCTTGTCACCCCTGAGTGCAAGCTCTTATTTAAGGTCATGTCCTCGCCAGAGATCGAAACCCTCACCCAGGCGCTTGCCCGCTTGCCCGGCCTTGGTCCCCGCTCCGCGCGGCGGGCGGTGCTGCATCTGCTGCAACGGCGCGAGGCGGCACTGATGCCGCTGTTGCGCGCGCTGGAAAGCGTAAACGAACGGATGGTGCATTGTGGCATTTGCGGCAATGTCGATACGATCGATCCGTGCGCCATCTGTGCCGACCCCCGGCGGGACGCGCGCGCGCTCTGCGTGGTGGAGGATGTCGCAGACCTCTGGGCGCTGGAAAAATCGCGCTTGTTCCCCGGCCGGTTCCACGTGCTGGGCGGGCGCCTTTCCGCACTGGATGGGGTGCGGCCGGAAGATCTCGCGATCGCATCGCTCATCTCGCGCGTGGCGGCGGGCGGCATCGACGAGGTGGTTCTGGCGATGAACGCGACATTGGAGGGCCAGACCACCGCCCATTACATCGCCGAGCGGCTGGAGGCCTATCCGGTGCGCCTCACGCAGCTGGCTCATGGCGTGCCGGTGGGTGGCGAGCTGGACTATCTGGATGAGGGCACGCTGGCGCAGGCGCTGCGGGCGCGGCGACCGATCGGCTGATGGGGCAGATGGGCTTTATCGGGCGTGTGTTGCTGATTCCGGCGGCTTTTTTCGCTCTCGCCAATGGGAGCAGTGCGCTGACCATAGCGGAGCTGGAAGGGAGTGATGCTGTGCAGGCCGCCGCCCGGTTGCTGCCGCCGGGCATGGCGCAGAAGGTGGTGAGCCGCGAAATACTCGATCCTTATCTGGCCAAGGGGCCGCCGGCGGGCGTGCGCTTCCGAACCCGCACCGAGGCGGTGGGCGAACATCTATGCGCGCGGAGCGTTTATAGCGTCGCGCTGCGTCTGGCGGCCGACGGCGATGGTGCGCCCATTGCAGGCAGTCTGGAGGCCGCGTCCGCGCCGGTCGAGCAAGTGGAGGTTGCGTATGCCGAGCGCTGCGCCGCGCCGGAGGTGCGCTATGCGGCCGTCCAGTCGGCAACGCTCGCCGATGCCGCTGCGCTGCTGCATAGCCTGGCCTCGTTGCAGGCCACAGCCAAGGCAGGGCAAGTTCCGGCTGCGCAGCTCAATTGTCGCTCCGATATCGCCGAGACGGCGTGTGCGCCCAGCGCTGTTTCGGTCCTCGCGCGGTTGCCTCTTGATGCCGTCGCCACGGTCGAGGGACGGGGAGGCGGCTGGCGCGTGGTGATCGCCGACCTTCCGCCGGACAGCCCTGTTTGGGAGATCGCTCTGGAAGGGGCTGCCGATGCGGTTCAAGCGGTGGCATTGCATCGACGAGCGCCAGAGGCTTTCTGAGCCATCCCAAGGCTCAATTGGCCTCATCGGAACAAACCGCCAACACGGTTCTTGATCTGGCGCGCATGGTTCCATATCTCCCTGCCATGGCCATCAGACCCATCCTCGAGACCCCGCACCCGCTGCTGCGGACCATTTCGACGCCCGTCGAGGCGATCGACGACACGTTGCAGACGCTGATCGACGACATGTTCGAGACGATGTACGCCGCCCCCGGCATCGGACTGGCCGCGATCCAGGTGGGCGTGCCCAAGCGCGTGCTTGTCATCGATCTGCAGGAGCCGGAGTCGGACGAGGAAGACGCGCCGCCGGTGAAGAGGCCGCTGGTGTTCATCAATCCGCAGATTCTTGAAGGCTCGGCCGACCAGTCTGTCTACAATGAGGGCTGCCTTTCCGTGCCCGACCAATATGCCGAGGTCGAGCGGCCCGCGCGCATTCGCGCCAGTTGGATGGACCGACAGGGCCGCATCCATGAAGAGGAACTGGAAGGGCTGCTGGCCACCTGCCTCCAGCACGAGATGGACCATCTCGAAGGCATCTTGTTCATCGATCATCTTTCGCGCCTGAAGCGCGACATGATCATCAAGAAGCTGGCCAAGGCGCGTAAGGCCGCCTGATCTGGCCGTTTGCCGGGCTGATTTCCGGCTAGAGCTTCATGTAAACCTGCGGGCAGGAGCGGTGCCGCGAGGGCCGGGTTGCACCCTGGATTCCTGTCTTTGCAGGGGGCCATCCAAATGTCATGAATGCTCGCTAGATCATTGAAACATAAACACAATTTGCCGATCCGAAGAAACGGGCGGCAACCGTTTCCGGCGCCGCCCTTTCCCTATCGCTAAAGAGTCGCGCTCAGCGCTGACCGATCGGCACGTAGTCGCGCTGCGCCGGGCCGGTGTAAAGCTGGCGCGGGCGGCCGATCTTCTGCTCGGGGTCGGAGATCATCTCGTTCCACTGCGCCACCCAGCCGACGGTGCGGGCGAGGGCGAAGAGCACGGTGAACATGTCCGTCGGGAAACCCATCGCCGAGAGGATGATGCCCGAGTAAAAGTCGACGTTGGGGTAGAGCTTCTTCTCGACGAAATATTCGTCGTGCAGCGCGATCTGCTCCAGTTCGCGGGCGACGTCGAAAATCGGATCGTCGACGCCCATCACCTCCAGAACTTCCTTGGCGGTGGCCTGCATCACCTTCGCGCGCGGATCGTAATTCTTGTAGACCCGGTGGCCGAATCCCATCAGGCGGAAAGGATCGTCCTTGTTCTTGGCGCGGGCGATATAGGCCGGGATCCGCTCGGGCGTGCCGATCTCGCGCAGCATGTTGAGCGCGGCCTCGTTGGCGCCGCCGTGAGCAGGGCCCCACAGGCAGGCGATGCCCGCAGCGATGCACGCAAAGGGGTTGGCGCCCGACGAACCAGCAAGGCGCACGGTCGAGGTCGATGCGTTCTGCTCATGGTCGGCATGGAGGATGAAGATCTTGTCCATCGCCCGCTCCAGCACCGGGTCGACGACATAGTCTTCGGCCGGAACGGAGAAGCACATGCGCAGGAAATTGGCGGTGTAGGAGAGATCGTTGCGCGGATAAACGAATGGCTGGCCGAGCGAATATTTGTAGGCCATCGCCGCCAGCGTCGGCATCTTGGCAACGAGCCGGTGGCTCGCGACCATGCGCTGGTAGGGGTCGGTGATATCCGTCGAATCATGATAGAAGGCAGAGAGAGCGCCAACCACGCCGCACATGACCGACATCGGGTGCGCGTCCCGCCGGAAGCCACGGAAGAAGATCGGAATCTGCTCATGCACCATGGTGTGGCGCGTGATCGTATTCTCGAACTTTGTAAATTCGTCACGGGTCGGCAGCTCGCCGCGCAGCAGCAGATAGGCGACCTCCATGAAGGTCGAGTGCTCGGCGAGCTGGCTGATGGGATAACCGCGGTGAAGCAGCACGCCGGCGTCGCCGTCAATATAGGTCAGCGCCGAGTCACAGCTCGCGGTGGAGGTGAAGCCGGGATCGTAGGTGAAAAGACCCGTCTGGGCATAAAGTTTGCGGATGTCGATGACCCGAGGGCCGACCGAGCCATTGAGAATGCTGTAATCCAGCTCTTTGCCGTCAATTGTCAGCTTCGCTTTGCTGTCGCTCATGCGCGTATCCCTGTGTTCTATACGGCCCGTTCAGTTCATGACCTGATCGTCCAATCGACCAAGCGTCTCTTCACGTCCAAGGTGATAAAGCACGTCGAATATTCCGGGTGATGTGGTTCGTCCGGTCAATGCGGCGCGCAGTGGCTGAGCCACCTTGCCGAGACCCAGCCCGGCATCCTCGGCCACGGCCCTGACCGCGGCTTCGATCGTTTCTAGCGACCACTCGGGGGCCGCGCGCAAACGATCCGCCACGGCCCCCAACAGGGTCCGTGCGGCATCGTCTAGCAACTTTGCGGCGGCTTCGTCGACAGGAATCGGCCGCAACGCGAAAAGGAAGGCAGCGCCGTCCGTCAGGTCGATGATGGTTTTGGCGCGTGGCTTAAGCGCTGGCATGATAGCGGTGAGCCGGGCGATGCGCTGCGCGGCCGCATCGGCTTCCAGTGGCGGCATGCGCGCGTCGACCAGCGCGGCGAGCCGAGAATCGTCGGCCTCGCGGATATAATGGCCGTTCAGATTTTCCAGCTTCTTGATGTCAAAGCGTGAGGGCGAACGGCCGACCCCCGCCAGGTCGAACCACTCGATGGCCTGATCGCGGCTGATGATTTCGTCGTCGCCATGGCCCCAGCCGAGCCGCAGCAGATAATTGTTCACCGCTTCAGGGAGCAAGCCCATCTCGTCGCGATAGGCGTCCACGCCGAGCGCGCCGTGGCGTTTGGAGAGCTTCGCCCCGTCCGGACCATGGATCAGTGGCACATGGGCATAGACTGGCTCGGGCCAGCCCATGGCGTGGATGATGCCGAGCTGGCGGAAGGCGTTGTTGAGGTGATCGTCGCCGCGGATGACGTGCGTGACGCCCATGTCATGATCGTCAACGACCACGGCGAGCATATAGGTGGGCGTACCGTCCGAGCGGAGTAGAACCATGTCGTCCAGCTCCGCATTCTGTACGACAACGCGCCCCTGTACGGCGTCCTCGATTACGGTCTCACCTTCGCGCGGGGCCTTGAGGCGGACGACGAAGGGCTTGTCGCCACCCTCGGCGGGATCGCGATCGCGCCAGCGGCCATCGTAGCGCATCGGCTGACGGGCGGCGCGCTGCTGCTCGCGCAGTTCGGCCAATTCCTCGGGCGTGGCGAAGCATTTATAGGCGTGGCCCGTGGCGAGCAGCGCATGCGCAACTTCTGCGTGGCGGGCAGCGCGGGCGAACTGGAACACGGGTGATTCGTCGCCGGCCAGCCCCAGCCAGTTGAGCCCGTCGAAGATCGCTGCGATTGCCGGCTCAGTCGAGCGGGCGCGGTCGGTATCCTCGATACGGAGCAGGAACTTGCCGCCATGATGGCGTGCAAACAAATAGTTGAACAGCGCGGTCCGGGCGCCGCCGATGTGCAGATAGCCAGTCGGGGAGGGAGCAAAGCGCGTGACGACCGCGTTCATTTGTTTCAATTCGTTCGCCACGCTATGTCTCTCGCTTCCTTTTGAGACGGGGGCTCCCCCCTTTGACGCTGACCGCCCCTAGCACGGCTTTTTCTCCTCGACAAATGGCGTTGTTGCGGCGCAGCAACCCCCTTGCATTCTGGGGCGAACGCATCGAGCAATGGCTGGAAAGCGAGCGTGCGCAGGGACCGCTCTGGGCGCCAGTAGCGCTCGGCGCCGGTATCTGCGCCTGGTTCGCGTTGCCAACGCCGATGGGATGGGTCGCCTGGGTGCTGGGCTGCCTCGGATTGGGACTTGGCTTCGGCGCACTGGCGCGGGGCGGGCGTCTGGCGCATTTGCTGGCGATCGGCGCCGTACTGGCAGGTGCGGGTTGCCTCCTGGTATGGGGCAAGGCGCTGCTGGTCGGGGCGCCGCCACTGGCGCGTCCTGTCGTGGTGATGCTGGATGCACAGGTGCGCTCCGTCGATCCACAGGCCGCGCGCGATCTGGTGCGACTCGATCTTGCGCCAATTGCGCGGCCGGATCTGCCCAAGCGTGTGCGGGTGAATGCCGAGCCGGCACAGGTGCCCGCCGGCCTAGCCGCCGGAGACCACATCGCTGTGCGGGCGCGGCTGATGCCGCCGGCGCCTGCAGCCTTGCCGGGCGGCTATGATTTCGCCCGTAGCGCTTATTTTGACGGCATCGGCGCGACCGGCCGGGCGCTGGGCGCAGTCAAGCGGACTGCGTTGGCGGAAAGCAGCCTGGGGCTGTCGACGCTGCGCCAGCGCCTCGGCGCGCATGTCGCGGGACGGCTACCGGGCCCCGAGGGCGGGATTGCTGTCGCTTTTGCCACGGGCGATCAAGGCCGGATCGGCGCTGCAGATGCGGAGGCGATGCGGCGCAGCGGGCTTGCTCATTTGCTCTCGATCAGTGGCGTGCATGTCTCCGCGCTGATCGGCGGCGTGGTCTTCCTTGTCTATCGGCTGCTGGCACTGTCGCCCGCGTTGGCACTGCGTTGGCCGATCCTGCTCATCGCTGCCTGCGCCGGCGCGGTCGCCGGGGTCGGCTATACACTGCTCACAGGCGCGCAGGTGCCGACCGTGCGCTCCTGCATTGCGGCACTTCTCGTCATGGGCGGGCTGGCCCTGGGGCGCGAGGCGATCAGCCTGCGGCTGGTGGCGACCGGCGCGCTGCTGGTGATGCTGTTCTGGCCGGAGGCGGTGATCGGCCCGAGCTTCCAGATGAGCTTTGCGGCCGTCACCAGCATCATCGCGCTCTACGAGTGGCCGCGTGCTCGGGCGCTGTTCGAGCGACGCGAGGAGAGACGGGCGCGGGGGATGCTCCGGGGCCTCGCGGCATTGCTCGTCACTGGGCTGGCGGTGGAAATCGTGCTGGCGCCGATCGCCTTCGCTCATTTCCACCGCGCCGGGCTACTCGGTGCGGCCGCTAATCTCGTTGCTATCCCGCTCACCAGCTTCGTGGTCATGCCGGCGGAAGTCGCGGCGCTGCTGCTGGATATCGTGGGGCTCGGGGCGCCGGCCTGGTGGATCGCGAGCAAGGCGCTGGCGCTGCTGCTGGCGCTGGCCCACGGGATTGGCGCCTTGCCTTACGCCACCACGGCAGCCCCCGCGACGAGCGGCGCGGTTTTTGTCGTGACCATGGTTGCGCTGCTCTGGACCATGCTCTGGCACGGCCGCATCCGCTGGCTGGGCCTGCCCGTGGCGGCGCTTGGGCTTATCCTCACCCTGCGCGCGCCGGCACCCGACCTGTTAGTGACTGCCGACGGCCGCCACGTCGCCCTGCGGACACCGGATGGCGGCATGGCACTGCTGCGCGAGCGGGCGGGGGATTATGTCCGCAGTACGCTGGCGGAAGCGGCGGCCTATAGCGGCGATTTCACTGCCCTCGCGGACATGGAGGCAGCACGCTGCTCACGCGATCTGTGCGAGGTGGCGCTATCCGGCGTCGGTGGCGCGCCCGTCCGCTTGCTAGTCACGCGGTCCAACCTGCTGGTGCCTTATCGCGCCTTTATCGCGAGTTGTGCGCAGGCCGATCTGGTGATCGCCGATCGTGCCTTGCCTAAGGATTGCAGGCCGCGCTGGGTCAAGCTCGACCGGCCCACGCTCGCCGCGATGGGCGGCGCGCGGGTGATGATCGCGCAGCGCCGCATCATCGGCGGCCACGATCCGCGCGACCACCACCCGTGGATCGTGCGGGCGTCACCGCGGCAATGGCCAGAAGCGGCAGCGCATGGCCGATGAAATCGATGGGAAAGGGCCACATTTCTGCGACGCCGTGTTTTCCCCGGGTCCAACGGCGAAACGCTCCCAGACTTGCTTGCCTCGCTTCCAAAAACTCAATTTGAAACGAGGCCCTAAGGGACTGAAGCCTAATGGGGCTCCATGAGAGCTCAGGGGACGATCTCATTTATTGCAATACTGACGGCGGGTTTCCGTGCCTGCTTCGATGACCCGTGACACGACCTCCCTCAGACCGGCGCAGGGCGTGAGCGACAGGTCTGCCCGACCGTCAGGTGGTGACCTGCTTTCCCCTGCCGCTCAGTTGTAGCGCCGCAGCAAGCCCGCGAGGCGGCCCTGAATGCGGACTTGGCCGGCATCGTAGATTTGCGGCTGATAATCGCGATTGGCCGGGTCGAGCCGGATCTTTCGCCCCTCGTGGTGGAGATATTTGAGCGTCGCTTCGCTGTCATCGATCAGCGCAACCACGATCTGACCGTCGCGGGCCACGTCGGTGCGCTGGATGAGGGCGAAGTCGCCATCGAAGATGCCCGCCTCGACCATCGAGTCCCCCGAGACCTCCAATGCATAATGATCGCCGGCACCAAGGAGCGCGGCCGGTACGGCAAGCATGGTCCGGTCTTCCAGCGCTTCTATCGGCAGGCCCGCTGCAATGCGGCCATGCAGCGGGATTTCGACCACGTCATTGGCGGCGATCGGTGTTGCGCGGGCCGGTACGGCCGCGGGCTTGCGCAGCAGCGGCGTTACGACCCCTTCGCGCGCGCCGGCCGACGCTGCTGGCGCCATGCCCTCGGGCAGCTTTACGATCTCGAGCGCGCGCGCCCGATTGGCGAGGCGGCGGATGAAGCCGCGTTCCTCCAATGCGCTGATCAGCCGATGGATGCCCGACTTGGACTTGAGGTTGAGAGCTTCCTTCATCTCCTCGAAGCTCGGCGAAACTCCGCCCCGATCGAGATGCTCCTTGATGTAGCGGAGCAATTGCTGTTGCTTGGCGGTCAGCATGGTGATCCCCAACAGTTGGAACGGACGGGGAACGTTTAGGAAACGAATCGAGCCACGTCAAGCGAATGTGCCGAGTCGCACCGGGCAGCGGATCGAGGCGCCTTTTTGAACGCTAACTTCGGGAAGCGGCTGGTGCAGCGAAGATGTTATCGCGAGGCATCGAAGACAGGAGACGGTACCATGACCTATTGGTTCGACACGGTCGCCTCGCCGGTCGGCATGCTCACGCTGGTTGCGGGCGAAGCGGCGCTGGTCGCCATCCTGTGGGAGGATGATCCGGCAGGGCGGGTGCGGCTGCCGGCTCTCACGGAGCGGCGCGATCATCCGGTGCTGCTCGAGACGGTGCGGCAGCTCGCCGAATATTTCGCCGGGGCGCGGCGCCGGTTTGACTTGCCGCTCGATTTTCGAGGAACGCCTTTCCAGACGCAGGTATGGACTGCGCTGCTCACTATCCCGTTCGGCGAGACACGCAGCTATGCGGAGATTGCCCGTGCCATCGGCGCTCCAATGGCGTCTCGCGCGGTTGGCGCTGCCAACGGGCGCAACCCCATCTCCATCGTCGCGCCGTGCCATCGTGTCGTCGGCGCAAACGGTGCGCTTACCGGCTTTGCCGGTGGCCTGGCGGCCAAGCGTTATCTGCTGCGCCATGAGACAGGAGAGGCAGGGTGGACCTTGCCGCTCGAGGAACCTCGGGCGGCGGTGGCCTGACTTTCGGGGTAATAAGCCGACTTTGGGGTGCCCGCCGCCCGCAGGCTAGTTCGGCACCCCGCAGGCGCATGGGCGCCGGGGAAGGGGGCCTCCGACGCCGGTTTTGCTTGTGATCCCGCGGTGGATCATTCAAGCTGCCGCCTGCAGGGACAATCGCTACCATGAGCTCACCCCCTCCCAACGGCATGCGGGCCGAGGATGGTTTCTTCCTCGCGCTTATCATCGTCGTCTCTGTCGGCTTCGCCCTGGTGATCCGACCGTTCTTCGCCGCCATATTGTGGGCGGTGGTCACCGCAATCGTATTTGCACCGCTCAATGAGGCTCTGCTCGCGCGGCTGAACGGGGGGCGCAATCGCGCGGCCTCGCTCACGCTGCTGCTCATCGTGCTGCTGGTGATCGTCCCGGCGATCATCCTCGCGATCGCGCTCATTCAGGAGGCGACAGTCTTTTACGGCCGGATCCAGTCGGGTGAGGTCGATTTCGCGCGCATCTTCGAGCAGTTCCGCGCCAGCCTGCCCGGTTGGGCAACGGCGCTGCTGGATCGCATTGGTCTCACCAATCTCGATGCCGTGCAAAGGATGCTGGACAACAGCTTTCGCGCCAGTTTCCGGACTGTTGCGGGGCAGGCACTGCAGATCGGTCAGGGGGCGTTCAGTTTCCTTGTGGCACTCGGAGTCATGCTTTACCTCACCTACTTCCTGCTGCGGGATGGGGAGAGCCTAGCCGGGCGGGTCAGTCAGGCAGCGCCGTTGCGCTCGCCTGTCCGGCAGGCGCTGGTGCGCCAGTTCGTGGTGGTGGTACGCGCGACGATCAAGGGCAGCATCGTCGTGGCGATCGTGCAGGGGTTGATCGGTGGCCTGGTTTTCTGGGCTCTGGATATATCGGGTGCGCTCCTTTGGGGCGTGCTGATGGGCTTCTTCTCGCTGCTGCCCGCGATTGGCACCGGGCTGGTATGGGTGCCGGTGGCGGTTTATCTGATCGCGACCGGGGCCTTCATGAAGGCCGCAATCCTCATCGTCTGCGGTTTGTTCGTCATCGGGATGGTGGATAATCTGCTCCGGCCGATGCTCGTCGGGCGGGATGCCCGCCTGCCGGATTATGTGGTGCTCATCTCGACCCTCGGGGGCATAGAGCTATTCGGGTTCAGCGGCCTTATCCTCGGGCCG
Source organism: Sphingobium sp. (assembly GCA_035654015.1). Classification (GTDB taxonomy): domain Bacteria; phylum Pseudomonadota; class Alphaproteobacteria; order Sphingomonadales; family Sphingomonadaceae; genus Sphingobium. The sequence goes on along the minus strand of DASRXX010000003.1, from coordinate 680,154 downwards.
ATCATTGCCGCGCTGTTCATCTCGGTATGGAACATCGGCAGCATGATGCGCGTTCCTTCGCCAGATGATGGCGACGGAGGCGCCACGCCGTCGCCACAGCAAGGCCACATTAGGTAGCGAGGGAGACGTGCAATGACTTCTGCTGAGCCATCCTCCCCGATCGGAACGCGTGCCGGCACCGGCTGGCGCTGGGTGCTGGCCTATGGCGTCATCGTCATCATCATCGGCATTCTAGCGCTGGTGAACCCGCTGGCGACGGGGCTGGCGATCGGCCTGTTCCTCGCGGCGGTGCTGATCGTCTATGGCGCCGCCGCGGTGATTTCCGCCATTTCCTCCTTCGCGCAACGCGGCCGGTGGATTGAGTTTGCGCTTGGGTTGCTCGCGTTGGGGGCCGGTGTCCTCATCGCTTTCTCGCCCTATCTCGGCGCGCTGTCGCTCGTGTGGGCGACGGGCTTCTGGCTGTTCATTTCGGGCGTGTTGCAGATCGGTTGCGCGATCCGGGTCAAGGCGGACCGGGGATGGCGGCTGCTGCTCGGCCTCGTCGATCTGCTACTCGGTCTCATCCTCCTGGTCGCGGGGCCGGTCACGGGCCTTGCCTTTCTGGCGCTGATGGTCGGCATCAGCTTCTTGTTCCGCGGAGTTTTTCTCATAAGCTTGGCGCTCGGTTTTCGCCGGATGAGCCGGGAGGGACCATGATCGTTCGTTTTCTTATGGCCTTCGCCATGTTTGCACTTGGGACATCAGCGGCATCTGCAGCGGAAAGCCCATATGGTACATGGCGCAATCCCAAGAACAGCTTGCACGTCCGGGTCGCGCCGTGCCGTGATCGGCTGTGCGGCACCGTTGTCTGGGCGAACGAGAAGGCCAAACGAGACGCGGCCGAGGGGATGGACGAACCGCTGATCGGGTCAATGATCTTCAAGGATCTCGTGCGCGACAAGCAGGGTGTCTGGCGCGGCCGGGTTTTCCTGCCCAACAAGGGGCGGACTTTCTCCGGCTCGCTCGATATGGTCGATGGCAATACTATGGAGGCCAAGGGCTGCGTGTTTGGTGGGCTGTTCTGCAAATCGCAACTCTGGACCCGCCTCGCCGATTGAGCGGCACGGCCTTCTAGGCCTATGCGCAGCGCCGCGTGTTTGCTCTTGGCGTGATGCCGCAAAGCTGGTAGCGGCCCTCCTCACGCACCCGTAGCTCAGCTGGATAGAGCGTTGCCCTCCGAAGGCAAAGGCCACACGTTCGAATCGTGTCGGGTGCGCCATTCTCGCCACGTCCGGGGCTGTGACGTCTCCGTGGAGAAGGCGCGAACTTCCGGATCGGTCAGTGGATCACCGCTTCTCGCGCAGGTAAACCGGACTGTTCGCGACGCGGGCGGGGCGTGTTGCCGCTCAGCCTGTGATCTCGCGTAGCGCGGCCAGCAAGCTCACTTCATCTATGCTCAGGCGCTTGCGGACGGACTGTTCGCTCGCGGTGATTCTCGCGAGGACGTCGGCTTGCACGTTGCGGCCTTCTTCCGTCAATGACAGGCTGAGCGAGCGGCCGTCGATTGGCGCGTCGGCAATCAGTCCGCGCGCCTTCAGTCGACCGATCAAGGGGGTGAGGTTGGCACGCTTGATCTCCAGCGCGCGGCCGACGTGGCTCTGCCGGCAGCCCGGATTGGCGCCAACCAGAATCAGGAGCGAGGCTTCCCCCACGCTCAGGTTGAAGGGGCGCAGAACCGAGACCAGATCGCTCATCAAGGTCATTGAGGCGCGCCGCAAGCGATAGCCGAGCAGGCCATCCAGCGGACTTGCCAGCCGATCGTCGTGTCCGTTCTCCACGGCGGTCCTTGTTGCCGCCTGAGCGCGCGTCGGGTCGTGCGATATTGCTGTCATGGCCTGCTCCGGTCGCTTGCCGTCCCAGCGGATAACTGCTATGCGCCATAGCATAATTCATACAGAAAGGATAGGGCTATGTCCGCCGTCGAACGCGAAGAAGATACCGTACGCTACGAGATCGAGGACAACATCGCCTGGGTCTATTTCAACCGGCCCGCCAAGCGGAACTGCATGAGTCCCAAGCTGAACCGCCAGATGCTGCGCGTGCTGGAGGAGCTGGAGTTCCGTGACGATGTCGGCGTGCTGGTGCTCACTGGCGAAGGCACGGCCTGGTCGGCCGGCATGGATCTCAAGGAGTATTTTCGCGAGACCGAGGCGCAGGGCTTGCCCGGCGTGCGCAAGTCGCAGCGGGAGGCCTATACCTGGTGGGAGCGCCTGCGCTGGTATCAGAAGGCGACCATCGCGATGGTCAACGGCTGGTGCTTCGGTGGTGGCTACGGCCCGCTCTTCGCCTGCGATCTCGCTTTCTGCTCGGATGACGCTCAGTTCGGCCTTTCCGAGGTGAACTGGGGTATCCTCCCCGGCGGCGGCGCCACCAAGGTCGCGACCGAGCTGATGCCGATGCGCGTCGCTATGTATCACGCGATGATGGGCGAAAACCTCACGGGCCCGCAGGCTGCGCAATATCACCTCGTCAATGAGTCGCTGCCTGCCGACCAACTCAAGGCGCGCGTGAAGCAGGTTGCCGATACGCTGGTTCAGAAGAACTGGGCGACAGTGAAATACACCAAGGATGCCGTCCGCCGCGTGCGCGAGATGACCTACGACAATGCCGAGGATTATCTGATCCGCCTGCAGGAAGGCCTCAACTGGTTTGACAAGTCGGACGGGCGCCATGTCGCGATGAAGCAGTTCCTCGACGACAAGACGTTCAAGCCCGGCCTTGGTCATTACGACAAGACCAAGACCGAAGTCTGAGCGGTCACGCTGTTAACAGCTTGAAATGAAGGAAAGGGATGAGATGACGGTCGAGGTTTCAACGCAATCCGCAGCGACGGTTGGCAATATTGACCGGCTGCTGCGGCCGCGCTCGGTCGTCATTGTCGGCGCGTCGGAGAAGCCCGGCGCACTCGGCGCGGTGGTGCTGGCCAATCTCGAGCGGAATGATTTCCCGGGCGAGATCCACCTCATCAATCCCAAGCGTGAGACGATCGGCGGGCGCCCCTGCCTGCCGAGCGTCGAGGCGATGCCGGAGGGCGTGGATCTCGCGATCCTCGCCATTCCGCGCGTTGCCGTGGTCGATACGGTGCGGGCGCTCGCAGCGCGCAAAGTCGGCGCGGTGATGATTTTCGCCGCCGGCTTTGCGGAAGGCGGAGAGGAGGGCCTGGCCGATCAGCGCGAGATTGGCCGCATTGCTGCGGAAGCCGGCATGGTGATCGAGGGGCCGAACTGCCTTGGCTCGGTCAATTATGTCGACCGGGTGCCGCTCACCTTCATCGACACGCCACTGGCTGGCAAGAGCCCCGGCGGCGTCGGTATCGTGTCGCAGAGCGGTGCCATGGCGGCGGTGCTGGCAGTGATGCTGCTCGCCCGGCAGGTCAATCTCAGCTTCTCCGTCTCCACCGGCAACGAAGCAGGCAACGGCGTCGAGGATTTCGTCGATTATCTGATCGCGGACAAGACGACGCGGATCATCGCCATGATCGTGGAGCAATTCCGCCAGCCGGCGCGCTTCCTCGCGTCGGTGAAGAAGGCGCGGGCGGCGGGCAAAACCGTCATTCTGCTCCACCCCGGCAAGAGCAGCGCCGCGCGCGAGTCCGCCGCGACGCACACCGGCGCGATGGCCGGCGACTACAAGCTGATGCGCGCGAAGGTGGAGCGGGCAGGGGTTGTCGTCGCCGAGACGCTTGAGGAACTGGGCGACATTACCGAGATCGCGGAGCGCTGCACCGCGTTGCCAAGCGGCAATGCGGCGGTGCTTGGGGAATCCGGTGCGCTCAAGGCATTGACGCTCGATCTGGCCGAGGAGATCGGCCTGCCGCTCGCGCATCTGACCGACGACAACGCGCCGGCGCTGCGCGCAGCACTGCCGGACTTCGTGCCGGTCAGCAATCCGCTCGACCTCACCGCTCAGGGGCTGGTCGATCCGGACATGTATTATCGCACGCTCGCCGCGTTGTTTGATGATGACCGCGTGGGCACGATCGTCGCCGGCATCATCCAGACCAACCCGGGCACGATCGGTATCAAGTTGCCGCCGTTCCTCAAGGCGGTGAAGGAGCTGAAGCCGAGCAAACCGGTGGTGTTCGCCGGGGTGGACGAGGGTGCCGAGGTGCCGGCGTCGTGGATCGAGGCGCTGCGGGCCGAGGGGATTCCCTATTTCCCGACAACCGAGCGCGCCTTCCGCGCCGTGCGCAGCCTCACGGTTGCAGCTGGGCGGGATCGGACCATGTCGTCCGCCGCACCGCTCAAGGTGCCGGCGCTGGCGAACGAAAACGGCGTCGTGCCGGAATATCGTGCCAAGGCGTTGCTCGGGCCGCTCGGCATCCCCTTTCCCAAGGGCCAGTTCGCCAGCACGGTCGAGGAGGCGGTTGCCGCCGCGCAGGCGATCGGCGGGCCCGTCGTCATGAAGGCGCAAGCGGCCGCGCTCAGCCACAAAAGCGATGCAGGCGGCGTCGCGCTCAACCTCGCGGGTGACGATGCCATCCGCGCGGCATGGGACAAGATGCACGCTGATGTCGCCCGCTACGATGCCAGCATCCGTCTCGATGGCGTGCTGATCGAAGCGATGGGCGCGCGCGGGCTGGAACTGATCGTCGGCGCCAAGAACGATCCGCAATGGGGTCCGGTGATCCTTGCCGGTTTCGGCGGCGTGACGGCGGAAATCTTGCAGGACGTGCGCCTGCTCGCGCCCGATCTCACGGAAGCGGGCATCGTCGCCGAGTTGAGCCAGCTGAAGCAGGCTGCCCTGCTGAACGGCTATCGTGGCGCGCCAGCGCTGGACGTGGAGGCCGCCGCCGCGCTGATTGCCAAGATCGGCCAGCTTCTGCTCGGCGAACCGTCCATCGAGGAACTCGATCTAAACCCCGTCGTCCTCTACCCCAAGGGGCAGGGCGTGGTGGCACTCGATGCGCTGATGCTGGTGCGCTGAGCTGCCGACCGGACCAGTCTAACGTCTCCGTTCATCTTGAGCGTCGCCGGGACATGCGGGTCATGTCTCGACGACGCCGATATGAGCCTGACTTTGGATCCTGTTGGGTGGCTGCGGCGTCACCCGAGCGATCGTGATAGGGTCGCCGCTGCGGGGCTTAGGCGTGCCAATCCCACGACCGCGCGCGCTTGGGTGGCGTCCGGCACCTTTCAACCGGATGCCATCCTTTCTATACCCGCTCACCTACTGAAAATCGTCATGAGCCTCGGCCAGTTTGCGCTGGCGTTTGCGACAATTTTCGAGTAGGCGAACATTTCGTATATACGAAGCAAATCGGATTCTCATGGCTGACTCGGATCCTTCGGCGACGCCGCTGCTGCTGTTGCCTGGTCTGATCTGCGACGCCCGTATCTGGGCACCGCAGGTCCAGAGGTTGCGCGCCCATCGGCCTGTTCATGCCATCAACGGCTACGGCGATGCCGATAGCTTCGCCGTGATGGCCGAGCGTGTTCTTGCCGAGGCGCCGGAGCGCTTCGCGCTGGCGGGCCACTCGATGGGAGGCCGCGTCGCTCTCGAGATATTCCGTCGCGCGCCGGAGCGCGTCGCTGGTATCGCCCTGGTCAGTACCGGTGTCCACCCGACCAAGCCGGGCGAGGCGGAAAAGCGGTTTGCGCTGCTGGCGCGCGGCGTAGAGCAGGGTATGGATGCGCTGATCGACGCCTGGCTGCCGCCGATGGTTTGGGAGCCCAATCGCTTGCATCCGGGACTGATGGACGGACTCGCGCGGATGTGCGCAGACATGGGGCTCGATACCTTCGAGCGGCAAGTGCGTGCGCTGCTCGCCCGTCCCGAGGTGGAAAGCCTGCTGCCGCAAATACGCTGCCCCGCACTGGTTGCTGTTGGCGCGCATGATGAATGGGCCTCGCCCGAGCAGCATCGCACTATCGCTGCCGCTATTCCCGGATCGACCCTCGCGATTATCGAGGAGGCAGGCCACATGCTGCCCGTCGAGCGGCCGGAGCCGATGACCGCGGCGCTGGCTTCATGGCTGGCAACGATTGAGGCCGCGTCCGGCCACTGAGATTTCACTACGCAATCCCACTCAAGGAGAAGACGATGAGCAAGAGTCTGGAAGATGTGCTGAGAGGAAAGGACGTTGTCGAGCTGCTGCGTAACCAGCAGACCGGCCCGAACGTGTATCCCGGTGTTCCCGCTGAATATACCAACTGGCGTGACGAGCAGCGCGGCTGGACCGAGACTGCGGTGCTGTTCAACCAGAGCTACCACATGGTCGACCTGCTGGTCGAAGGTGCCGATGCGTTCAAGTTCCTCGAGTATCTCGGCATCAACAGCTTCAAGAACTTCGTGCCCGGCAAGGCGAAGCAGTGGGTTCCCGTGACCCCCGAGGGTTATGTCATCGGTGACGTGATCCTGTTCTACCTCGCCGAGAACAAGTTCAATCTGGTTGGCCGTGCTCCCGCCATTGAGTGGGCCGAGTATCACGCCTCCACCGGCAAGTGGGATGTCAAGCTGACCCGCGACGAGCGCTGGGCGATGCGTACGGACGGCAAGCGCACCTCGTACCGCTTCCAGTTGCAGGGCCCGAACGCGATGGCGATCCTGCGCGATGCGATGGGTGCCGAGCCGCCGGCGCTGAAGTTCTTCAACATGGCGGACGTGGTGATCAACGGCAAGACCGTCGGCGCGCTGCGTCACGGCATGGCCGGTCAGCCGGGCTATGAGCTCTATGGCCCGTGGGAAGATTATGAGGCGGTCCACTCCGCGCTCGTCGCCGCTGGCAAGAACCACGGCCTCAAGCTGGTCGGTGGCCGCGCTTACTCGTCCAATACGCTGGAGTCGGGCTGGATCCCGTCCCCGGTCCCTGGCTTCCTCGCCGGCGAAGGCTCGAAGGGCTTCCGCGAGTGGGCCAGCGACAAGAGCTATGGCGCCATGTGTTCCATCGGCGGCTCCTATGTGCCGGACAGCGTCGAAGGCTATTTCTTCACGCCTTGGGATATCGGCTACGGCATCATCGTGAAGTTCGACCATGACTTCATCGGCCGCGAGGCGCTTGAGAAGATGGCTCCCGGTCCGCACCGCGAGAAGGTGACGCTGGCGCTCGACAACGAGGAAGTCCTCCGCGCGATCAGCTCCAACTTCGCCAAGGGTCAGGACCGCGCCAAGTATTTCGAGTTCCCCAGCGCGGTTTACTCGATGCACCCGAACGACGCCGTGCTGGTGGACGGCAAGCAGGTCGGTGTGTCGACCTGGATCGGCTACAGCCAGAACGAAGGCAAGATGCTGACGCTGGCGGTCCTCGATGCGGAATATGCCAAGCCCGGCACCAAGGTTCAGCTCCTCTGGGGCGAGCCCAATGGCGGCACCCGCAAGCCGACCGTCGAACCGCACGTGCAGACCGAGATCACCGCGATCGTCTCGCCGGTGCCCTACTCGGAAGTCGCGCGCGACGGCTATGCCGACAGCTGGCGCAACAAGAAGGCCTGATCATCAGGTCTGATTGACGGAACAAGGGGCGGGGCTACCGGAAACGGTGGCCCCGCTTTTTGTGGGTGAAGGTCAGAATGAGGCTGGAAGCCGCCAATGCCCACAAGGCCGTGGCCTGTTCAAACGAGTTAAGCGCGAAGAGGCTGCTCCGGGTCAGTCCGCGCGTCGGTAATGCATGGCGATGGCGCCGTTGCGGAGCGGCGTGGCCGAGATGAGCTCGAGCCGTCGCGTGCCGGGCAGTCCACCCTGGTAGAGCGTTGGGCCGTGGCCCGCGATCCTGGGGTGCACGAGGATTTTATATTCGTCGATGAGATCCAGCCGGTCCAGTTCGACCGCAAGCTTGCAGCTACCGAGGAGCACGCCGGCCGGCGTCGCGTCCTTGAGCCTTTGCACGCTGCTGCGCAGGTCGCCGCCGATGTGGTGGCTGTTCGTCCACGGGAACGCCTTCCGCGTCGATGACACGACATATTTCGGCTTGGTCTCCAGCTTGACCGCCCACTCGCGTACCGCAGGTGGCGCTTCCTCGTCACCGCGGGCGACTGCCGGCCAATAGCTCTCCATCATCTCGTAGGTGACGCGACCCCACAGCATGGCTCCGCCTTCATCCATAAGGCGGGTGAAGAAGGCATGCGTCTCGTCGTCGGCAATTCCCTCCTGGTGGTCGACGCAGCCGTCCAGGGTGACGTTGATGCTGAAGGTCAATAATCCCATGCGGCGTGTCTAAGCCATACAATGGAGAACCGCGAGGCCGATCGCTCGCGGTTGAGGTGGAACGGCCGCAATGAGGCCCTCTTTCGCCGGACTTCAGGCCTCCTCATCACCGCCCGTATCGAGCCGCGCCCCGTCCAGCGTTCGCGCCGTTCGGTCCGCTTCGGTGCGTTCGGCTGCTTTCTCGGCCTTGGTGCGGCCAAACTTGGCGCGGTTCTGCGCGGCGGTGCGTTCGGCCTCGGCGCGGGCCCGGGCCTTGCGTGCCATGCGCAGATTGATGATCTCGGCCATTGTCAGGTGCTTTCCAGATGGACCGCCAGCCACACGGTCGGCGGCTCGGCCTGCGTCCATGTCACGCGATGGCGGACGTGGGCGGGGATGAGCAGCGCATCGCCGGGTGCCAGCGCCAGCTCGCCCGAGCCGTCCAGCCACAGCCGTGCGGCCCCGGCGAGCAGCAGCACCCATTCGTCATGGGGCTGGTCGTAGGGCGCATCCTCCGGCGTTACCTGCCCCTGCGAGACAATCCGCTCGATCCGCACGCCGGGGCGCTCCAGCAGCGCAGTGAAAACTTCCGCCTGGTGCGCATCGGGCAGCGGCGCGAGCAGGTTGGCGGCCATCAACCGCTGCCCAGCACGTCTGCCGCGCGCCGGAGCAGGTCCATCGCGCGCGCCTCCAGCGCCGGGCTGGTTCGTGCGGCGGGGATGGCGACGCTGATCGCACCGAGCGAGGCACCGTCCCGCCAGACCGCGTGGCCGATACCGATGATGCCGGGTGTATATTCCTCCGCTGTGCGCGCGATGCCGGTGCGCGCAATGTCGGCCAGTTCCGCGCGCAGGGCTGCCTCGCTGGTCAGCGTGGACTCTGTGAAGACGTCGCGCCCGCCCGCAGCGAAATAGTCCGCCAGTTCCGCCTCGCTGAACGTCGCCAGAATGGCCTTGCCCGCCGCGAAGGCGTGCAGCGGCACCAGCCGGCCGACTTCGATGGTGTAGCGCAGCGCCTGCGGGGCCACCTCGCCGGCGATCGCCTCCATCTCGAAGCCGTGGCGCACGAAGAAGGAGACCGTCTCGTTCAACTGGAGCGAGACCGAGCGCACCACCGGATAGACCCGGTCGCTGAGCGCACCCACCGTCTCGTCCGGGTGGAGGCGAGCCAGCGCCGGGCCCGGCAGATGCGATCGGCCGTTGCGCGTCAGATAGCCGCGTTCGATCAGTGTGGCGAGCAGGTAGGAGAGGCTGCTCACCGGAATAGCGAGCGCCGCAGCAATCTCTGCCGCGCTCACCGGACGACGGCTGCCGACGACGAACTCCAAGATGTCCAGCGTTCGCGTCGCCGACTTGACCGACGAGGATTCCGCCTTGCGCACCGTCACCATCGCTCCACCGCTGCCGTTCCTGTCAGTTCGCGAGGCCGAGCATTTCGCGGGTTTCGCCCGCAGTCGCAACCTCGCCGCCCAGCTTGTTGACGATGTCGGCGCCCCATTCGACCAGCTCGGCATTGTTGTTGGCGAGCTGCCCTTTGCGCAGATAAATGGTGTCCTCAAAGCCAACGCGGACATGGCCGCCGAGCAGCACCGACTGCGCCGCCATCGGGAAGCTATGGCGCGAGATGCCGAAGCCGGTGAAATGTGCGCCGCGCGGGATCTGGTTCTTGGCGTACATCATCGTCTCGGGCGTGGCGGGCAGACCGTATTTGGTGCCGAGCACGAAGGTGAAGGGCGCATTCTTCGGGATCATGCCCTTGGCCATCAGGTCGTCGGCAAAAACGAAATCACCTGCTTCGAAGCATTCGATCTCGGTCAGCACGCCGGCGTCCTGAAGCATTGTGCCCATCTTGCCGACGATCATCTCCAGGTTCATCGCGATGCCGCCCCACAGGTTCATGGTGCAGATGTCGAGCGTGCACATGTCCGGCTTCAAATCGAGGATATGCTCGATGCGGCGCTCGGCCGTGAACATCAGGGTCTTGTCCATATCGGGCAGCCCGGGTTCCTCGGCGCTCTTGGGGAACCACATGCAGCCGGGGCCGGTGGTGACGTTGAGGATCACCTCGGTGTTCTTGGCGCGAATGAGGTTCACGACCTTGCGGTAATCCTCCAGGTCCTGGCTGGGGGTGCCGTCCTCGCCATTGCGCACGTGGACGTGGATGATCGAAGCGCCCGCCTCGGCCGCGTCCAGCGCTTCCTGCGCGACATGCTCGGGGCGGAACGGGAAATTGGGATGCTTGGGCATCGGTGATGCGCCGGTGATGGCGCAGGTGATGAAGGTCTTGGCCATGGATCGTCTCTCTCGCTCTTGGGCTTGCCGCCCGGCATCTGGCCCATCTAAGGGCCGCAATGCAATGCCGCCACGGGCAAATTGCATTACGCTCGGAGTACGGGCGGCGGTGTCGCCCGGTGGAGTCGCTCGTGCGGCGAGGGGGCAGGCGTAAAATGCGCTCGCATCGGCCAGTTAAGGGGAATCCGGGCGGCCGCACGCGCAGCCGCCCGAAGTCTCATATCGTTAGAACTTGTAGCCGATCGTCGCGCCATAGGTGCGCGGCGGCAGCCATGTCACGCCGAGCAGGCGGCCAGTGGCCAGCGCGAAGGTGCTGCCCGGACGGAACACGTCGAACAGGTTCTTCGCCCAGATTTGCGCCCGGATGCGGCCGTCGTCCGTCTCGTAGGCGAGCGACGCGTCCACCATCGTGTAGGCCCGGCTGCTCTCGATAGCCCGCTCATACTCGCTGAAGTAGGTGCGGCTCTTGTACGAGATGTCGATGCTCGGCGTGAACAGGCCCACGGACGAGCGGATGTCATACTCGCCATGGAGGTTCCACGCCCAGCGCGGGCTGTTACGCGTATCGTTGCCGGCAAGCTGGATATTGCCGCCGCTCGGCGCGCCAAACGCCGTCGGGTCCGGGTTGGTCACCGCGTTATAGGGCGTGCCACCGGCGATGTTGGCCGGGTTCAGCGGATCAAGCGTGAGATAGTCGACGAAGTGCGCGTCGGTGTAGGAAAGTGCACCGCTGATGCGCAGACCGGGCGCGGGGCGCAGCAGCACGTCGGCTTCGATACCCTTGGCACGGGTCTTGGCCGCGTTCTGGAAGATCGTGGTGTAGCCGGTCGGCCCGCCCGCGATCGTCTTGTTCAGCTGCAGGCCGTCGAGCGTATAGGTGTAACCCGCCAGGTTCACCGTCAGCACGCGGCCAAAGCTCGCCTTGATGCCGGCTTCGTGGTTCTTGATCGTCTCCGGATCGACAATCGTGCGGCTGTTCGAGGCATTCTCGCCCGAGCCCGCCTTGAAGCCTTCCGAATAGGTGTAATAGAACAACAGGTCACGGTTCGGCTGATACTGAAGGCCGATTTCCGGCGTGAAGTCGTTGAACGAGCGCTCGTTGTGGCTGTCCGCGGCGTTGAAGACCAGCGTCGGCAGCGCCGTGGCGGGCGTGAAGCTCGGCCCGGCATAGCGCACGATGACCGAAGGATTCTCGGTCGTCACCTTCTCGTGGCTGTAGCGGCCTCCCAGCTTCAGGCTCACACCGGCGAGACTGTCCGAGACCAGGCCGAAGTCGATATTGGCCTGTCCGAACAGCGCATAAGCGGTGTCGCCCAGGTTGGACTTGGTGCACACCCGCTTGGGTGCGATGAGGTCGCCCGAGGTCGTGGTGCCGGGGCCATAGCCGCACAGTTCATACACGTCAGCGAGTGTCATGCCCTTGGCCGCCAGCAGGCCGGCGTCGCGCTCCAGCACGTCGAGATTGCCCGCCAGGCCGTTGCGGCGCTGATAGCCAACATTGTCGATCGGCCGCTGCCGCTCGTGGAAATAATAGCCACCCACGACGACATTGACGAAATCGGAGGAGTAATTGAGCTGCAGCTCGTTGCTAACCTGCTCGCTATCGATCCGCCGCTCGTGGATGGTGGTCGGCTGACCGTTCAGCGGGAAGGCATCGACAACCGCCGAAAGATCAAGATCCTGAAACAGCGAGGTCTTGAAATTGCGGTAGTTGGCGATGTTGGTGAGAGTCACCGTGTCGGACAGCTGCGCGCGGAACGTGCCGGTGAAGCTGTAGGACTTTGTATCGGTGCCCGGCTGGATTTCACTGGCCAGATCGCGTGGCTTCGCGGCGTAGCCACCGCCGCCAAGGGAGGCGAGGCGGGGGACGCCGGGGAAGGAATCGCGCAGATAATGCACCGCGCCCGAGCTGTCGTCCTGGCGGAAATACTCGCCGGAGAGCAGCAGGCTGACGTCGTCGGTAAAGTTGAACTGTACCTGCGCGCGCGCCATGCGGCGCTTCAGGTCGTCCACGTCCGCTCCGCTTACCGGATTGACGCCGAAGCCGTCACGGTTCTCCATCTTGCCAGCGACGCGGAACAGGATGTTCTCGGTGATCGGCCCGCTGATCGCCAGTTCGGAGGTGAGTTGGTTGTAATTGCCATAGGTTAGCCGCGCATAGCCGCCGAAATCACGGGTCGGCTTGGCGGTGATGAGGTTGACCGAGCCGCCGACCGCATTGCGACCGTAGAGCGAGCCTTGCGGGCCGCGCAGAACTTCGACGCGCTCCAGGTCGAACAACGAGGTGAGTTGCGCTTCAGCACGCGCCACATAGGCGCCATCGACGTGCAGGGCAACGCCGGTGGAGCTGCCGCTGGTGGACGTGTTGGCACCCACGCCACGGATGAAGATCTTGGCCTGGTTGAAGTCGCTGCCGAAGTTCACCGACGGTACGATGGTCTGCAGGTCGGCGATGTTGTTCACCTGTGCGGCGGCGAGGCGGTCGGAGCTGACGGCGCTAACGGCTGCACTTACGTCCTGCAGCGACTGCTCGCGCTTCTGCGCGGTGACGATGATGTCGGCGATGTCGCCGTCATTGGCACCGGCGGCTGGTTGGCTCGCGACTTGCGCAAACGCGCTGGTCGACGCCAGCAACAGTGCTGGCACCATCAAGGAAGTCTTTAACATGAAACGTCTCCATTATGTTCTTGGTCGACGCCATCGGGACCGATGGCGTCGATCGGGTCTTACAGCCGGAGAAAAGCCTTAGTGCTGGACAACAACTTCCAGCAGCCGGGGCCCCTTCCCGGAGAAGAGCTGCGTGATGGCGTCGTCTAGCTCCGCCACCTGTGTGATCCGCTGGCCGGGCATCCCCATGCTCTCGGCAAGCTTCACGAAATCGATATGCGGCAATTTGCTGCCTACGACTTTGATATCGAACAAAGCCCCGAACTGATCGAGGGCGGCATAACCGCCATTGTTGACGATCAGGAATTTGACGTCGAGGTTAAGATCGGTCGCCGTCCACAAGCCCTGGATCGAATACATGGAGGAGCCGTCGCCGAGCAGGCAGAACACCGTGCGATCGGGTTGTGCCAGGGCCGCGCCCACGGCGGCGGGCAGCGCAAAGCCGAGGCCGCCACTTGCCGTAGCCGTGAACTCGTCCTCTAGCCGGATCGGGAAATAGTCATGGAGCGGGCCGCGCGTGCTCGGCGCTTCCTCGCTGATGATGATCCCCTTGGGGCGCAGCGCGTCGAGCCGCTGCATCAGGAGGCCATCGGTGATGGCGGACCCGTCGCTGGCCGGCTCGGCTTGCGGCGGTGGCAAGGAAGGTGCGGTGCGCGCAATTGGCCGGGCCGCCTCGCTCAGGCGCGCGATCGCGTCCGCGACATTGCCGACGATGGCGGTGCCGACCGGCGTGCGCGCAGCAGCGGCGGGGTCGTCGACGATCTGGATGAGTGACGCGCCTTCGGGCACATAGGGGCCGAACCCTTCGACATGATAGGTGAACACCGGCGCGCCCAGCACCAGGATCAGATCATGGCCCGCCAGCATATCGACGATGGCTTCGCGTGAAGCGGGCAGAAAACCGGCGAACAGCCCGTGATCCTCCGGGAACACCGCGCGCGCCGCCATCGGGGCAACCCACACCGGCGCTTGATGGGCTTCGGCCAGCGTTTGCAGCGCTGCGCGGGCATTCTCGCGCCCTACGCCCGCTCCGCCGACGATCACCGGGGACTTTGCCTTGTTGAGCGCCTCGGCCGCCTGGGCCAGCGCGGCAGGGGCAGCGAACGTGTCTTGCGCGACGGTGGATGCGGTGATCGGCTGGCACGGGCGGTCCCAGTCATCGATCGGCACCGAGACGAACACGGGGCCGCGCGGCGCCTGCATCGCCATGTGATAGGCGCGCAGAATGGCGAGCGGCACATCCTCCGCGCGTGCCGGCTCGCAGGTCCACTTGACGAAGGGCTGCGGGAACTCGGTCGCCCGCTCGGCATAGAGGAACGGGTCGTAGGGGAAGATGGAGCGCGCCTGCTGCCCCGCCGTAATGACCAGCGGCGTCTGGTTGCGGAAGGCGGTGAAGATATTGCCCAGCGCGTGGCCGGTTCCGGCCGACGAATGCAGGTTCACAAAGGCGGCATTGCCGCTCATTTGTGCGAAGCCGTCCGCCATGCCGACGACGACGCTCTCCTGCAGGCCGAGCACATATTGGAAGTCTTGCGGCATGTCGCGGAACAGCGGCAGTTCGGTCGAGCCGGGGTTGCCGAACAGCGTGGTCATGCCGAGGTCGCGGAGGAGGGCCATGACGGCGTCACGCACTGTCGGGCCTTCGATCCGTTGTGGCTTTTCCACCGCGAGGCCCCGCGCTGTCATAGGTCTGCTCCCCGTGCCATGAAACATTCTGTCATGGGGGGCCTATCCGATATCATCACATATGCGAAGGGGGGCGCGTGTCACGTGGTGGAAGACGTGCTGACTCTGTGACAAATCTGCACGATCGGATCTGCCGGAGCGAGAAATCCGTCAGTTTCTGGCGCTGTTTCTCCGTGGCGGTCGAGCGAACGGTTCTCGATTTTGAAAGCACGAAGCGGGAGTCCAAAGCTCACTCGGCACCCTTCCGCTTCGGCATCCGCGTCCTCAACCTCCCGGTGCGATCATGACCTTGCACTGGTGGGTGCGGCGCTTGAGGCTCTCGAACACGTCCGGGGTCTCGGCGAGGCTGATCGTCTGCGTGATGAGCGCGCGCGGCTCGGCGGCGCCGCGTTCCAGCGCGTCCAAAGAGGCCTCATATTCCCCGCGCGTGAAGAAGGCGGAAGTAATAAGGCGGATTTCCTTGGAAAGCATGGCGAAGCTGTTGAACGTGTCCGGCTGGTTGCACAGGCCGAGCAGCACAATGGTGCCGCGTGCGCGGACTTGCCCCACCGCCTGGGCGATCAGCCCCGGCACGCCGACGCACTCGAACACGATATCGGCGAGACCGCCCAGCGCGCTGGTCGAGGCACCGGCCGGGTCCTCGCGGTCGACCACGAAGGCATGAGCGCCCATCTCCAGCGCCCGCTCGCGCTGATAGTCGGCAATGTCCTGGAGGACGACGCGCCCTGCACCGGCTCGCCGCGCCCAGAAGGCGACTGCCAGCCCGATCGGGCCGGCACCCAGCACCAGCACCTTGTCGCCCGGCCGGATGCCAGAGAGCGAGACGCCGTGTCGTGCCACCGCCAGCGGTTCGACGATGGCGCCGTCCGCGAGGCTCAACGCCTGCGGTAGCTTCACGCACTGGTTGGGGCGGGTGAGGGCATAGTCCGCGTAGCCACCCATCTGCAGGCCGAAATGCGCGCACCATGCCACCTCGCCGGCAAGGCAGGCGTCGCAATGGCCACAGCTCTGGAGCGGGCTGACCGAGACCAGGTCGCCGGTGCGGTAGCCCTCCACGCCTTTGCCGATCGCCACGATCTCCCCGGCAAACTCATGCCCCAGCACATCGCCCGCGCCGCGGCCGTAGCCAGCGTCTTCGGTCATGTGCAGGTCCGACCCGCAAATGCCGCAGCGGCCGACCTTAACGACCAGTTCGCCATCGCCCGGCGTCGGGTCGGGCAGCGTTTCGACCAGGAGGGGTTTGTGCAGCCCTTGCATGACGGCGGCGCGCATTATTCGAAGTCCTTTTTCAGTCTGAGGCGTGGTTCGTCAGTCCGGTCAGTCGGCCATGACGAGCACCGGCTTCACCACGGCGCCGCTCTCGCCGGCGTGGAAGGCCTCGTTGATCGCGTCGAACGGAAAGGTCTTGATTAGCCGGTCGTGCGGGAAGCGGCCGGCGAGGTGGTGTTCCACCAGCTCAGGCAGGAAACCGAACAGGTCTGAATCGCCGCCGAGGATCCCGATCACCCGTTTGCCGCCGCCCATGAAGCTGCTCTCGTTGAAGGTGAGGTCATCAGTCGGCGCGGAGGCCCCGACGATACCGAGCGTGCCAAGCGGTGCGAGCAGGTCGAACGCCTGCTGGATCAGCGTGTTGATGCCCGTCGTGTCGAAGGCGTAGGTGATACCCTGCGGGCACAGTTCCCTGATCTTGGCAAAGGCATCCTCGCTGCGGCCGTTGATGGTGTGCGTCGCGCCCAACTCGCGGGCCAGGTCGAGGCGGCTGTCATGCACGTCTACCGCGATGATCGGGTTGGCACCCGCGATCTTGGCCGCCATCACCGCTGCCATGCCCACCGCGCCGGTGCCGAAGATTGCGATGGGCATGCCTGCCCGCACTTCCATGCTCCGCAGCACCGCGCCCGAACCGGTCATCAGCCCGCAGCCGAGCGGCGCCAGCGTGCTGAACGGCACAGCGTCCGCGCTTTCCGGTATTTTCACCACATTTCGGGCGTGAGCCAGCGCGTGGGTGGCGAATGACGACTGGCCGAAGAAATTGGCGTTGACCGGCTTGTCGTCCTGAAGGGTCGTGGGGCTGCCGTCGGGACGGGTGCCGATCCAGTTTTCGGGAACGAAATTGTAGCAGTAGGTCGGCTTGTCGATGTCGCAGCTCGGACAGTGGCCGCAACTGTTGAAGCTCATGATGACGCGGTCGCCCGGCTTCACATGGGTGACATCAGTGCCCACTGCCTCGACCACGCCAGCGCCTTCATGACCCAGCACCATCGGCAGCGGCGTCGGCAACTGCCGGTCGCGCGCGGCCATGTCGGTATGGCAGATCCCGCAGGCGTGGATGCGCACGAGGATCTCATCGGCGCGTGGCGTGTCCAGTGTGACGGTCTCGATGGCGAAGGGCTGCTCTGCACCATAGCAGATGGCGGCTTGGGCGGGGGTGGTCATTGGTCAATCTCCGGTTCAATGAAAGATCACGAAAGGCAAGCGGGTTGGGGCCCCGCCGGTCGCGCGGGTGGATGGATCGGCATGGTGCGCGCACGGCCCGCGGGCGGCAAGCCCGGTGCGCTGCAGTGCCCCCGGCTCGTGCTTTCCGCAGCCGTCCTGCAAGACCGGTCCGCGTGACAGAGCGAGGGGCATAAGGGGCGCGCTTACTTGAACTTGCCGAGCGCCATGCCTCCGTCGATCAGCATCTGGCTGCCAGTGACGTAGCTGGAGGCGTCGGAGGCGAGGTAGAGCGCGAGCGGCTTGAGCTGATAGGTCTCGGCGATGCGGCCCATCGGCGTCGACTTGTCCCAGGCCTCGCGCACCACCGGGTTCTTGAGCGAGCCGTTGTTGATGTTGGTGACGAACGGGCCGGGCAGGATGGCGTTCACGCGGATATGATACTCTGCCAACTCGAAGGCGAGGTGTCGCACCATGTGGGAAACGCCCGCCTTGGCCGGCATGTAAGGCATCGGCACGATCGCCTCGCACACCATCGCCGCGTTGGATGATGTGGCGATGATCGAGCCGCCGGTGCGCCCGTTCCTGCGTCCCGGCTTCTTCATCAGCCGCACCGCCTCGCGCATCGTGTTGTAGGCGCCGGTGAGGTTGATGGCGATGATCTTGTCCCACCAGGCCGGGTCGTAGGTGTCCACCTGCCCGCCCTCCGCGCGGTGGCCGTTCGGATCCCAGAAGCCGGGGCCGGTGCCGATCCCGGCATTGGCGAAGGCGATGTCCAGCCCACCATAGGCCGCCCAATGTTCGTCGAATACCTGCGTGGTGCGCGCGCGGTCGCTCACGTCGAGCTGGGCTGCGCGCACCTCATAGCCGAGCCCGCGTAGTCGCGCCGCCTCGCGCTCCGCGGCTTCGCCGTCCACGTCGGTAAGCGTCACCTGCGCGCCGCCTTCCGCCATCGTCTCGGCATAAGCGAGGCCGATGCCGGAGGCACCGCCGGTGACGATGGCGCTGCGGCCGGCAATGTCGAACTGTTCAAGGGCCTTGGGCGTCTGGCTCATGGGAAGCGGGTCCTTTCGAAACAGGTGAAGCGCGGATGCGCCGGCGGTACCGACCGGCGCGCGGCGGCGGCCTTCAGAGGTAGAGCTGCGGGTTGAGCGGGATGCCGTGCTCGCGGCAGTAGCTCTCATAATGGTCCATGAACCACCAGACATCGGCGGTCATGATGAAGTTGCCGTCGCTGTCGTAGAATTCATTGGGTCCCTGCATCCAGCCGAACAGCTTGCAGCCCTCGGGATGGTCGGTCACCAGCGTATGCGCCTCGCCGGGGGTTTCGTAGATGAAGCAGCCGGGCGTCGCGAGCCAGTCATATTCGAGATAATGGACGCTGCCCTCCAGGCACATCATCACCACATAGCCGCGGTGCTTGTGGGTGCCGACCACGCTGGGGCCCTTCATCCACAATATGTTCGAGTAGATATTGTGGCGCGTATCGAACAGCAGGTGCTTGATCGCCGCATTCTCGCCGAACGGTACCCATGGGCTGTCCTTCTCGGCAATATCCACGAACCGGCCGGGCATCGCATGCTTGGCGATAAGATCCGGGAAAAGCTCGGGAACCTTGACGATCTTGCGCTCTTGCGAGGGCGGGGCGGTCATCTTGCCTTCAGGCTTGTTCATCATCTCTCTCCATGAACTGCGGTGGCGTGGTGCGGGCGTTGGCCGCCCGTCAACCGGTCTTGTCGCTGTCAGTCGTCGAACACGTTGAGCTCGATCTGCACCCCGGTCGGGTCGTGCAGGAACACCTGCGTCATCTTGATGACCTCGACGCGGTTCTCGCGCCAGGGAATGCCGTGCTGCTTGAGGCGCTCGATGAGCGGCTCGAAGCCAACGCACTGGAAGGCGACATGGTCGAGCCCGCCAGTGGTGCCGGTGATATTGTCAGACTGGCCATGCTCGGAGAGCGCGCCGGGCGTGCTGATGTGCACGATCGGGTCGTCCTTGTGGTCGTACATCCAGCGCACCATCGTCTTGTCGAGGTTGGATGGCGGGTCGCGCTCCTCCAGCAGCAGGATATCGCGATAAAAGGCGACGACCGTCGGAAGGTCGCGCGTTCGAATGTTGACGTGGTCGAGCCGTTTGATGAGCATGGGCAATCCTGACTGTGTTGCGAACGCCGGGGACCCGGAAGCTGAGCCCGGCGGAAAAACCTACCATGCTAGAAAAGCACGGCCCGCGCCCGCGAATCAAGCGCATCCGTACCATAAAGCCGGCCGGTCCATCAGAAAGAATTGGGTGCGTTTCGCCCGGTGGCGGGATTGTAAACGCAAACGGAACTGCCCACGAAAAAGGGGCCGGAATGGCCGGCCCCTTTCTTCCAAATGGTTGCGCGGATCAGAAGTTGCGCTTGACGGAGACCATCCAGGTGCGGGGCAGACCCGGCACACCAGTGTTCTCACCGAGCGAGTTGGTGACGTCGCTCTTCGAGAGGAAATAATATTTGTTGAAGAGGTTCTGGACCTCCAATGCAACGCGCCAGTCCTTCTCCGCCGTGGTGAAGCTCAGGCGGGCATTGGCCAGGAAGTAGGAGTCGATGCGGCTCCAGATCGAGTTTGACGTTTCGGTGAAGATCTTGGACTGGTAGGATCCATCGAGGCGCAGCGACACCGTGCCCGGGTCCATCTCGTAGTCATATTGGGCACCGATGCTGTAGGTCCACTTCGGCGTGTAGGGCGTAACCGCCGAGAGCGGAATGCCTGATGTGCCGGTGGTCTTATATTTGAAGTCAATATAGCTCATCGAGCCTTCGAGGGTGAAGCCGTCGACCGGACGGATCGTCGTCTCCAGCTCGAAGCCCTTCACATCCGCCTTGCCGACGTTGGCCGGCTTGAGGCACGGCGTTGATGGGCAGGCGGTGAGCTGCAGAATGATGTCATTGTATTTATTGAAGAACACCGCGCCGTTCAAGCGGAAACGCCGATCCAGGAAGTCGGACTTGAAGCCGAACTCATAGGTGGTGAGCGTCTCCGGCTTGAAGCTGCCGAGCTGGTTGCACGGTGCAGGGGCGACATACGTCGGATCGTTGCAGTCGCCAGCCGAGGGGCCAAAGAACGGACGCGGGTTAACGCCGCCGCCCTTGTAACCGGTCGAGGCCGACGCATAGACCATCAGCGCATCGGAGATGCGGTAGTCGGTCGAGATGCGCCAATCCCAACGGTCGCCCTTGAAGGTATCGGACAGGTTATAGAGGCCGGAGAGCAGGCAGTTCGGCGTGTTGCCTATGCCGGTCGGGCCATGTGTCGGCGCACCCTGGAAGAACTCGCAGATCGGTAGGGCGGGCAGGTCCGCCGGCGTCCAGTTGCCGAACGGAATGGTTAGGTCCGGATTGCGCCGGAAATAGGTGTAGGTCTTTTTGTCCTTGGAATAGCGGACACCGCCCGAGATGGTCCACGCCGGCGTGACATGGAAGGTGCCGTTGGCAAAGAGGGCCTTGGATGTCGACGGCGTCGTATCCGGTCCGTGGACGAAGTCGATGCCGGCATAGTTCAGGTCGACCCGTGCGGTATATTTGCCGTTCTGATCGAAGTAGAAACCGCCCAGCGTATATTCGAGCATCTTGTCGAACAGGCTGCCGTTCAGGCGGACTTCCTGGCTCCAGGCATGGTGGTTCATCTTGTTGTCGAGCTGCGCCACCGGGAATGGCGTCGCGTCCTGATCCTGGCCCCAGCGGGTTTCATATTTCCGGTAGGAGCTGATCCAGACCAATTGCAGCGTGTCGCTCAGGTCGAGCGAGACGTTGCCATGCACGCCCCAGCCTTTGAAGTCCTGGTTCTGCAGGGCCGTATAAGGCTTGTAAGGCGCCTGTGAGGTTGGGTCCATGCCGTCCTGGAAGGTGGCATAGCTCAGATAGCGCCGGTCGACGCCGAATTGGGAGGCGTTGAGCGTATCGCAGCCATATTGGCCATAGGGGACGAAGTGGCAGTCGAGCGGGACTGCGGTGCCGTCCTTGCCCTTCAGCCAGGCGCCGCCATCCGCGTTGGTCGCGGGAGACGGGATCCGTGGATCGAACGGGTGCGGATTCGTCGAGGATGGCCCTGCCAGACCGGCCGCCAGCACGACCGTAGGCGCCGGCTCCGAGTGGTCCGACGTATAGTCACCGGAGAGGTTGATCTCCAGCGTGTCGGTCGGCTGCCAGCGCAGCGCAAGGCGACCGGCGACGTAGGACTGACCACCCTGCGTCCCCACCTTGGCGTCGCCGCCGCGTGAATTCGTCGGCAGCACGTTCGAGTTGGGGTGGCTCAGGCCATAATCGAGGATGTCGACATAGCCATCGCTGCTCTTGGCGACACCGGATACGCGGACGAACAGGTTATTGGTCAGCGCGAAATCGGCCATGCCGCGGATGTCGAGCTTGTTATAGGCGCCGTAACCGACCGATAGCGAGCCCTTGCCCGAGCCGTCGGGTTTCACCGAGAACAGCTTGATGGCGCCGCCGATGGAGTTCTTGCCGGCCAGCGTGCCCTGTGGGCCGCGCAGGATCTCGATGCGCTCGAGGTCCATCAGGTCGAGCATCGAGCTGGACAGCGTCGGGATATAGACGTCGTCGATATAGATGCCCACGCCCGGATCGAGCGCATAGTTGAAGTCGACCTGGCCGACGCCGCGGATGAACGCGATCAGGCCCGCGCCGCCATTCTGTGGCTGCGGCTTGAGCGTCACGTTCGGCGCCTGCGCTGCCACCTGGGAAATGTCCGTCTGCCCGCGCTGCTCAAGCAGGGCGGCGTTGACAGCGGTGATGGCGATTGGCGTGTCCTGCAGTCGCGTCTCGCGGAACTGTGCAGTCACGACGATGTCGTTAGGATCTGCCGTTTGAGCAGTGGTGCTGTCCTGTGGTGCAGTATCGTCCTGTGCCCAGGCCGGCGCGGCCAATGTGACCGCTAACGAAAAAACGCACGTTGATAGGGCGTGATTCACGCGCATGTCTCTCTCCCTCCAAGTGTCGGCGCAATTTGTATGTCGCTCAAAGGCACGCGCCGACTATTGTTGCTTCTAGCACGAGGGGCTGTGTCTAGTAAGTAACACGCATAGGTTGGTTTCTATCTTTTCATGTAATGAAATAGTTGGGTTCAATAAACCTTTTTTCGCCACTCTGCTTCTGGAAGCGCGCTTACTATACGAGTCGTAATCATCACATCGTCCGAGGAGACGCACCTTCATGCCGACCATCGCCACCACCCATGTCGGAAGCCTACCGCGCGGGCCGGAATTGACCCCGCTGCTCCTCGCGCGCGACCATGGGGAGCCCTATGACGCGACCGAATTCGACCGGGTCGTGCAGGCGGCGGTCGACGAGGCTGTCGAGCGGCAGGTTGCCGCCGGCGTCTCCATCGTGTCGGACGGCGAGTTGGGGAAGGTCGGCTACTCGACCTACATTATCGAGCGGTTGGAGGGTTTCGGCGGCCATACCGAACGTAAGCCCGCGCGCGATCTCGCTCCGCTGCCGGACCTGCGCAAGAAGCTGGCCGCGATCATGGGTGATCAGGAGTTCACCCGCGCCTCTTGCATCGCGCCGGTCAAGCTCAGGAATCTGGAGCCGGCCCATGAGGATATACGCCGCTTCAAAAGCGCGCTGGAGCGCAAGGGGCAGGGGGTTCGCGGCTTCATGAACGCGGCCTCACCGGGCCTCATCACTGCCTTTCAGCCGAACGCCTATTATCCCAGCCACGAGGCCTATCTGGCCGATCTCGTCACCGCGATGCGGCCGGAATATGAGGCGATTATCGCCGCCGGCTTCGACCTCCAGCTGGATTGTCCCGATCTCGCCATGTCCCGCCATACTGGCTATCAGGATGTGAGCGACGAAGAGTTCGTCAAGATCGCCCACGCCAATGTCGAGGCGCTCAACGCCGCCACCGAGGGCCTGCCGCGCGACCGGCTGCGCATGCACGTCTGCTGGGGCAATTACGAGGGCCCGCACGATTGCGATATCGATCTTGCCAAGGTGCTGCCCGCCATCCTGAGTGCACGGCCCGGCACCGTGCTGTTCGAAAGCGCCAATCCACGGCATGAGCATGAGTGGACGGTGTGGCGCGACGCGAAGCTTCCGGACGACCTCGTTCTCGCGCCGGGCCTCATCGACAGCTGCTCCAACTATGTTGAGCATCCAGAGTTGATTGCTCAGCGTATCGAGCGCTTCGCGGCCATCGTCGGGCCAGAGCGGGTAATCGCGAGTACGGATTGCGGGTTCGGCACCTTCGCCGGTTACGGCAAGATCGACCCGGCCGTGGCGTGGAAGAAGCTCGCCGTACTGCGCGAAGGCGCGGACATCGCGGCGGCGCGGATCTGACGCAAGATGGACAGCCAGCGCGCAATGGCGCTGGTTGGCAGGCAGGAGAATGGCGAGCCATCTCTCCTGCCGGTGCCTTGCAATCGCTGTCGGTTGGTCGGCACCGAGGTGGGGTGATCAGCGCACATCGGGTATCGTATCGAAATAAGAGCTAATAGAGTTCGCTAAAGCCATCCAATGATAGCGCGATGCGGCATGGCATCGCGCGCGCTTTTAGGGTTTTGTGCTGATCTTTAGGTCAGCCGCTTGCCTGCTCACCTGCGATGGCGCAGTTTCCTTCAGTCCCATCGCGACGAGGCCGGAGAGCACAGTCAGTCCCAGCATGATCCACAGCGGCGCGGAGAGGTCGGTCGCGTCGGCTGCCATGCCGGCGAGCGAGGGGGAGAAGACGCCGCCCAGCACTTCGGCCACGCCCATGGTCAGGCCGAGTGCGGTCGCAGCATGGTGGGGGTCAACGCTTTCTGTCGGGACCGTCGCCATGAACATCGGGAAGATGCCGTTCATCGACCAGCCGATGAAGAACAGCATCGCCATCACCCAAGTCGGACCCGAATAATAAATGGCGGCCAACGGCAGGATGACGGCGACGAAGGGCATGACAATCATGACCGGCCGCCGCCCGATCCGGTCCGAGAGGCCGGAGACGACAAAGCTGGCGACGGCGGCGGAAACGCCCAGCGTGCCCATCAACCAGCCCATCGTGTCCGGCGCATAGCCGCGCACCTGGGTCAGGTAGATCGGCATGAAGGCCCAGCAGATCACCAGATAGGAGACCAGCAGCACGCCGAGGATCACGCAGATGAGGATGTTGCGGTTCTTGAGCGCCTCGATGGTGCCGTAACCGCCGCTTTCTTGGGCGAATCCGGGCCGCGGGGGCGGGGCGGGTTCGTCGATCAGCCACCAGATGAGCAGCGCGCTGATGAGGCCCGGAATGGCGGCGAGGTAGAAGGCGGATCGCCAGCCGAACGCAGCGGCGAAGGCGACCAGCAGCACTGGCGCGACGAACGAGCCGAGCAGGCTGGAGCCGAGATTCTGCGCGATGCCCTGCGCCAACCCGCGCCGCTCGGGCGCGACCTCGCTGGCGATCATCGCGTGGCTGATCGGCATGATGCCGCCCTCCGCCGCACCCATCAGCAGCCGCGCGCCGAGCAGGAAGGCGAAGGACGAGGCGATGCCGCTCATCACCGAGCAGAGCGAGAAGGCCAGCGTGGCGAGGATCAGCAACCGCTTGCGGCTCCCCAGCGTGTCCGAGAGCTTGCCGATGCCGAGAGCGGCCAACGCCCAGGTCAGCGACAGGGCGCTGGCCAGCAAGCCGATCTGCGTATTGCTGAGCTGCAAATCCGGCTGGACGAACGGCATCAGGAAGTTGAGCGCATTCCGGTCGAAGAAGACGATACCGAAATTGAGGCTCAGCAGGCCGACCAGCAGCGCCTGGTAGCCGCCGGATCGTCGCTGCCCAGCCATCGCCTTACTCGCCCTGTGCGGCCGGTGCCGCCTGCCGCTTGCGAAGCTGTGAAGGCGCGGTCTCGGTGAGGAACATGGCGACGATGCCGGAAACGATCGTCAAACCCACCATGATCCACAGCGGTGCGGCAAGCGAGGTCGCATCCGCGGCCGCACCCGCGATGGAGGGCGCGAACACGCCGCCGAGTATTTCCGCCGATCCCATGGTCAGGCCCAGCGCGGTCGCCGCATGGCGTGGGTCGACGCTCTCGGAGGGGACGGTGGCCATGAACAGCGGGAAGATACCGTTGAGGCCCCAGCCGAAGAAGAAGATCGGCGCCAGCCCCCAGGCTGAGCCTTCCCAATACATGGCGCCCAGCGGCAGGATCACGCCGATCAGCGGCATCGCGATCATCACCGGCCGCCGCCCGATCAGGTCCGAGAGGCCGGAGGTGGCGAAGCTGCCGATGGTGGCGGAGATGCCCAGCGTGCCGATCAGCCAGCTCATCTCCGTGGCGGAGTAGCCGCGCACATTGGTCAGGTAGATCGGCATGAAGGTGAGGCAGGTGACGAAATAGCTCACCATCAGCACGCCCAGGATCACGCAGATCAGCACATTGCGGTTCCTGAGCGCATCCATGATGCCATATTTCTCGCCCTCATGCTCGGCGGGGAGCTTGGGCGGGGCGGGCGGCTCCTTGAGCGTGAACCAGATGATGGCCGCGCTGATGATGCCCGGCACGCCGGCGAGGAAGAACGCTTCGCGCCAACCGAAGACCTGCGCGAACCACACCAGCAGCACCGGCGCCAGGAACGAGCCGAGCAGGTTGGAGCCGAAATTTTGCGCAATGCCCTGCGCCAGTCCGCGATGCTTGGGGTCGACCTCGGTCGCCACCATGGCGTGGCTGATCGGCATGATGCCGCCTTCCATCGCTCCCATCAGCAGCCGCGCGGAGAGCATGAACAGGAAGCTGGTCGCGATGCCGCTCATGAACGAGCAGAGCGAGAAGCCGACGGTCGAGATGATCAGCAACATCTTGCGGTTGCCGATCGTATCCGAGAGCTTGCCGATGCCGAAGGCGGCCAGCGCCCATGTGAAGGACAACGCGCTGGCCAGCAGGCCGATCTGGGTGTTGGTGAGGGAGAGATCCTGCTGCACCGACGGCATCAGCACGTTGAGCGCCTGCCGGTCGAAGAACACGATACCGAAATTGATGCTCAGCAGGCCGACGAGCCATGCCTGATAGCCTGCGCTGCGCCGTTTCACGCCCTCCGGCGCATCCCCTTGCACACCCTCCATGCAATCCCCTCTTTGTATGGATCTCGTTATGAAGCGCCTTTCGTAAAAGCGCTTTCGTGGCTTTGACAGCCCTATTTTTAGATGAAAAAAACCGCCACGCGAAACTCGATGCTTTCGCGCGGAACGGCGCTGGCTCGGCCTTCGTCGTGGAAGGCGCTGTGTGGCGCGCGGCAGGCCAAATTGTCATCGCTGTCATGGAACTTGATAGCGATGATCTCGTCGCGCGTCATATCAGGATAATAGTACCAGCGGTGCGCCGGATTGAAGGTGAACAGGCCGCTCGCGCCCAACTCCTCTTCACCCTCGATCGTGGCGAAGCGTGCATCGCCGACCGGCAGCTGCTCGACGTCGATCTTGGCGACGCGCACCTCGCGGTCGTCCTTGCAGCTTTGATAGTCGCACAGCGCGAGCGGCCAGTCCTGCGGCGGCGGCGAGAAGCAGCGCCAGATGCTGAGCAGCACGAATCGTGCGGGCGGCGGCCCCTCAGGCCTCACGCGCCGGTAGCGGCGCTCGGCGACGCGATGGGCGGTCTTGACGTCATAGTCGATATGCACGCGCGCTGCCGGCGGATGAATCGCCTCGCCATCGGGCAGGCTGGACCGCAACTCAGCACCCATCGAGACCACCAGATCGGCCCCGGTCAGATCCTTGGCGATCGCTTCCACTTCGCGGGCGTAGAAAGCACGGATGCCGGCCCGGTCGCGAATATCGGTCAGCGCTGTCGGGTAGCGGGCGAGCGTGAAGCCGTTCCGGTCGAGCGTGAACGGCTGGTTTGCCGCGCGGGCATTGCGGATGGTGACGCGCTCGGGGGCGATGATGCCGGTGCTGAGCCGGCCGTCCGGCGCCCAGAAGAACCGGTTCACGCGGGACTGCGGGGAGAGATAGCCGATCAGGGCTTCGATACTCTCGCCGGTTGCCGCGTGCGCCGTCATGGCTCAGTCCCGGCGTTCGAACATAGCCCGGATCGCGTCGGGCACCCGCTCGGCACGCAGGCCGCCGGGCCGCGTCGCGTCGGCCACGGTCCACACCCGCTTCTCGACGCCTTCCACGCAGACGTGCCCATCCTTGAGGAGCCGGTGGGCGATGGTGAAGCTGCTGTTGCCAAAGACCGGCGCCGCCGCCTCCAGCACGACATTGTCGCCATAAGCCGCTGGCCGCATGAATCGCGCCGACACGTCGACCATCGGGAAGCCCACCACGCCCTGCGTCTTGAGCATGTCGCGCTTGCGAACCCCCAGGGCCTGCTCGAACAGCATGATTGTGCTCTCGCCGAACATCTCCAGAAAGCGCGGCGCATAGACGATGCCAGCCGGGTCGCAATGGCCCCACTCGATGCGATAGGGGCGCGTGAGGAAGGCGGTGAACGCAGGGGCCTCGCCGCTCATGGCCGGAAATCCAGCCCGCCGCGCCGCTCGGCGAAGCGCCAGCCCTCGGCGGTCTTGACGAAGCGGTCCTTGAACCACCCGACCAGCGGCCCCTTGGGGTCGCGTACGGGCAGGCCGCCGTCATTGCTCGCTTCGCCCTGGAACAGCAGGATCACCGAGAAGGCGCTGGCCTGCGTCGCGCTTTCCACGTCGACGACGATGTTGGAGCAGACATGGCGTCCGGCCCGCGCTGGCCGCGCCTTGAAGGCGGTGAGGATCGCTTCGCGCCCGACGATGGGCGTGTCCGGCGCGCTCGGACGCGCGAGCAGACCGTCCTCGGCATAGAGCGCGGCAACGGCGTCCCAGTCACCGGCGTCGTTGCGCAGCGCGTACAGGTTGATGAGGCGGGTGCAGTCCCACTCGATGGCGCGGCGCGTGGCCTCGTCCATCCCGGCGGCTTCGGGCGTGCTCATGCGGTTTCGCTTTCCTCGGGCAGGAGTTCGGTGTCGATCTGCGCCTGAGCGGCCGCCGGATAGCGTGGACCCTGCACAGCGCCGGGGGTGAAGATGGCATCGACCGCTGCGATCGTCTCGGCAGAGAGGGTAACGGCGCCCGCGCCCAGATTGTCCTTCAGGTGCGCTATGCTGCGCGTACCGGGAATGGCAATGATGTTCGGCGCGCGGGCAAGCACCCACGCGAGGCTCAATTGCGCCGGGCTGATGCCCAAGTCCGCCGCAATCGCCTTGAACCGCTCGGCCAGCTTGAGGTTGGCACTGAAATTCGGTTCCTTGAAGCGCGGCATATTGGCGCGGATGTCCCCCGCCACGAACTCGGCCTTGGTGATCGAGCCGGCGAGCAGCCCGCGTGCCAGGGGGGAGAAGGCGACAAAGGCGATGCCCAGCTCCTGGCAGGCGTCGAGCACCGCTACTTCCGGGTTGCGCACCCACGGTGAATATTCGGACTGCACCGCCGCGATGGGATGCACCGCATGGGCGCGGCGGATGCTCGCGGCCGACATTTCGGAGAGACCGATGGCGCCGATCTTGCCGGCCTCCTTGGCCCGCACCAACGCGCCCATGGACTCCTCTATCGGGACATTCCGATCCAGCCGGTGCATGTAATAGAGGTCGATGTGGTCGGTGCCGAGCCGTTGCAGCGAGCGCTCCAGCGATCCGGCGATGATTTCCGGCCGCCCGTCGAGCACGCGCTGCCCGTCGATCAGGTCGAGCACGCACTTGCTGGCGAGGTGGAAGTCCTTGCGGCGATGGCCCACCGCCTTGGCGATCAGCCGCTCGTTCGATCCGCTGCCATAGAGCGCGGCGCTGTCGAGATGTGTCACGCCCAGATCGAGCGCTTCATTCAGCAGCCGGATGCCATCCTCTTCGGGTGGCGCGACATCATAGGCATGGCTGAGGTTCATGCAGCCGAGGCTGACAGTCGTGACGGGGGTGGCGGCGATGGGGCGTGTAGGAAGAGGCGGGGTTGATTTGGTCATCCCGGGCTTCTCCCGTCACGTCCCCTAAAAATCAACCCCAAGATCGTACCGGAGGAGGGCGGACCGGCGAGGGTGAGGCTTCCCCCGGGTCGCGGAGAGAGGATCCTTGTCCTGCCAGCGAGATGCCGCGGCAACAATCCCAATGCGGTGAAAATGGGCGCACCCAATTCGAGCGCTGCCCCGGCACGAGGCCGCTGCTCAGCGTCTGTAGTCCAATTCTCGTTCGACCCAGCGCCAGAATTCATTTGAGGCGGTGGTCACGGCTTGCGCGGCGATGCGGAAGGCGGCTGGGTCGTCGCGGACCCGAATGGCGGGCCATTCGGCCTGGTGGATCGAGCTGGATGCGCGAAAGGCCGAAAGCAACCGTAGCGCTTCAGTCATCTGCTCGGGACGCTGGATCAGCCACGGTTCGTGTTCGAGGGCGTCGCGCAGCACCGCAAATTCGTGCGCCATTTCGCGGCGCCGCCGAACGAAGGCAAGCGCCTTACTGGCGTCCATCGTCCGGCCAAACGTAATGATATCATCCTCAATGATCGCAAAGTTGCGCAGAGCGTTCGCCAAAACGGCGCCTATCGGCATGCGATTCTTCTCCCAGAGCACCGGCCATGTCCGCCCTGGCAAGGGGCGGAATCGTAATGATTATCTAGTTATTACTGATAGTTGCACTGGAGAGAGCCGGTTCGTCAACCGTGTCGATGGTGCTTGATGGGGGCAATCAGGCCTTCAGGTTCAGCCGCTCGCGGCACCAGCGCCAGAAGGCGGCTGATTTGACCTTCACCTGCTGCGCGGATTGATGATAAGCGACCGGATCTTCGTCAATGCGCACGACCGGCCAATCGGCCTGGTGCAGCGCGAGCGCGTAACGCATCGCGGCAAAGAGGTGGCTCATTTCGCGTTGGTCGTCTGGACTCATGGCCAGCATCTCATTCTGGTCGATGAGCGGACCCAGCCGGCCGATCTGCTCGGCGAGGAGCCTGCGATCGCGCAAGAGCGCGCGCTTGGCTGCGTCACATCGCGCAGGACTTGCTGTCGAGACAGTTTGTTCGATTGCGGCGTAATCCCGCAAGGCTCGACGCAACTCTTCCGACACGATCGCCACCCCTTTTCTCTCCGCCGCGTGATGCAACCCCCAGCGCCACCGTTGAACGGGGCGCAGCCATAATGACGACGTCTTGTTCAATTCCTTTAATAAGGTTTTTTTTCGTTAACACATCGCTGGCGCGGTTCCATGGTTGGGCGGGGCTTCGGTTTTGCTGCTTCAACACGGTCAGGGTCGTCATCACGGATGCCGCGCGTTGCGCGACCCATGCGGCTTGACGCGAGGCCGTTGGTCGATGCAAGCACCCGGCGCCCCTTTGTCGGGGAGGACTTAGCCCGCTGGATGCCCGGCGATGTCTGGTGCACAGCGAGCGCGTGGGTGGGTTGTGTTCGCCTGAATTGACCGCCATCGGGTAAATATCACTGCGATGGCGCGTGGAGATAGAGATGTCCGATAGAATATTGAGCTGGAATCCCAACCCCTCGAAGCCGCGTTACGTTCCGCCGGAAGGGGCGGTTGACGCGCACTGCCACGTCTTCGGGCCGATGGCGCAGTTTCCGTTCAGCCCCAAGGCCAAATATCTTCCCGAGGATGCAGGGGCGGACAAGCTGTTTGCGCTGCGCGACTTTCTGGGTTTCAGCCGGAATGTGATCGTTCAGGCAAGCTGTCATGGCACCGACAATTCCGCGACCCTTCATGCCATCGCGGCGTCGCAAGGGCGCGCGCGCGGGGTCGCGGTGGTGGACCCCGCCATTTCGGAGGCCGACCTTCACCGGCTGCATGATGGCGGGATCAGGGGCATCCGGTTCAATTTCCTCAAGCGGTTGGTGGAGAACGCACCGAAGGACAAGTTTCTGGAGGTCGCCAGTCGCCTGCCCGACGGGTGGCATGTGGTCGTCTATTTCGAGGCCAATATCCTCGAGGAGTTGCGGCCCTTTTTCGATGCGATCCCCGTGCCGCTCGTGATCGACCATATGGGCCGGCCGGACGTCACCCAGGGGCCGGATGGGCCGGATATGAAGGCTTTTCGGCGTTTGCTGGATTCGCGTGACGACATCTGGTTCAAGGCGACCTGCCCGGACCGTCTGGAAGACCCGAAAGGGCCGCCATGGGACGATTTCGCCCGCTCCGTCGAGCCGCTGGTCGCGGACTATCCCGACCGGTGCCTGTGGGGAACTGATTGGCCGCACCCGACCATGGAAAAGGCCATTCCAGACGATGGTGCGATCGTCGACATGATCCCGCGCATCGCTCCGACTGCGGAGTTGCAACGCAAGCTGCTGGTGGACAACCCGTATCGCCTTTACTGGGCGGACGCCTGAACGAGACGCCCTTGCCGCGCTACCCGGCCCTTAATGGAACGGCTGGGTTTGCTGCAAATAGCGATGCTGAAGATCGGGGAAGATGGGAGTGGACGGTTGCGTGCCCCCTTTCTTCACCCGTTCGGCCAGGGCTTCGGAAATCTGCGCCGCAATGTCGACAAGCTTCTGATAGTAGAGCTCGGCCGCGCGCGCTTCGGTCATCGCGACGCTGATCCACGTGAGCCCGAGCGATGCGATGACCCGGCCATTGCCCATGACCGGAACGGCCATGGTCGAGGAGCGGGGTTCGATCGTCCGGTCGCGGGTCGCATAGCCCTGTTTGCGGACCGTGCGCAGGATTTCCATGAAGCTGTGCCGATCGAGTGATCGGCGGTCCTCCTCGTTGCCGCTCTGCTTGATGATTTCGAAGATAATGCGCCGTTCGTTGGACGAGCAGTGAGCGAGATAGCAGCGGCCCATCGCTCGACTGGTCATCGGGAGCCGCATGTTGAGAGAGGAGTGGAGCAGCGAGAGCGACGTATAGGGAATGGTGCTCGCCCGTACGATCATGGCGTCGACATCGAACAGCGCGAGGGCCAGTGGCCAGCCCTCGCGCTTGGTGAACTCGACCATGATCTCATCGGCAACCTCGATGATGAGAGGCTCGTGATGGAAGCCACAACTCAACGTCTTCACATGGCTCAAAAGCTGGTATGTGCCGTAACTTGAGCTTTGCGCCACCATGCCCTTGCCCTCGAGCGTACGCAGCAGCCGGACGATGGACGGCTTGGGCAGGCCGGTTTCGAGATGGAGGTCATGCAGGGTCGAAATCGGACGGCGGTTGAGTGACTGCAGCAATTCGATGGCCCGCTCTACGGATCGGATCGAATCTCGTTTGGTATGGCTCCGTTTGAGTAAGGTTCCGTGGCTCGCCGCTTCTTCAAACATGATCTCCTCCACACGCCCCAGCGTCTGCAAGCCACGCTAACCCAGCCGGCGACTTATACACTATCCATCGGAACGATATTCCGCCTAGCAAAAAGTTCCGGCGTTCGGTTTGATGTTGCGGGGCTGATGTAACACTGCGCCGGTCGTAAATCCGGCACAGGGAGGCAGAAAATGGCGACCGATCCTTTGTTTGATGTCAGCGGCAGAGTGGCGCTGGTCACGGGAGGTACCAGCGGCATCGGGCTGATGATTGCACGGGGCTTCGTCCGGCGCGGTGTAAAGACCTATGTCGCATCGCGCGACCAGGCACGGAGCGATGACTTCGCGGCGCAGCTGTCCGAACTGGGTGAATGCCACGGTCTTGCAGCCGATCTCGGCCATGAAGATGGCCCGGCGGCGCTAGCGGCGTCTTTCGCCGAGCGCGAAGGAAAGCTCGACATTCTGGTGAACAATGCCGGTGCCAACGCTCGTGGTTCGGTCGAGGAATTGACCATCGAGGCATGGGACATGGTGATGGGTGTGAACCTGCGCGCGATGTTCTTCCTGGTCCAGCAGCTTCTCCCACAGCTCAAGGCTGCGGCCAGCGAGGAGGCGCCGGCGCGGATCATCAATCTGGGTTCGATCGGGGGCCTGCACGTTCCCAATTGGGAAGCGCATCCTTACGGTGCCTCGAAGGCGGCGGTGCATCATCTCACCCGGTCGTTGGCCAAGCGTTTCGGTCCCGAGCACATTCGCGTCAATGCCATTGCGCCCGGCCCCTTCCACTCACGCCTGACGGACACCACGTCCGATGCGGTTAAGAAGAGTGTCGCGACCTATATCCCGGCGGGCCGGCCAGGGTCTGCAGAGGATATCGAGGGTCTCAGCGTCTTCCTCGCCTCGCGAGCGGGTGCGTTCGTCAACGGCTCGACGATTGCTTTAGACGGCGGTTACATCGCGGCGCTTTGACCCGATCGCTGTGGGCATCCGGCGGCCAGGCGCGGGTGCCCACACGAACAGCGGGCCTATACACTCAACCGGGCGGAGGAGCGCCTGGTCGAGGCAGTAAGTCGGGCGGCGCCCGGCCACTAACCGGATTGCGATAATGGAACCACATCCGGTCGATGGTGGGAAAGGAAGGATGGGCTCGCCCCTGAATCGGGCGGTCGGGCGGCATTTTTTGCAGCAGGGCCGTGGGCGAGCGGGACAGCGCTTGTCCAGCACCCTCGGGTAGCCGCGCCCACCCCTTGGCATAGGTCTCGGTCAGCCAGACATGATCGATATCGTTCAGCGTGAACCGCCAGACGCCGTCTTCCACGGCGAGCTCATCCTCGTACATACCGGCGGTCAGGGACCCTTCGCTGGCATGAGCGCTGTTGAACTGGAGCAGTCGGGTCCGCAGCTTTGCGGTGCGGCCGTCCTGTGCCACATGGATGACCGGCTGGATGCGCAGGTGGAGCGGGATGAAGGCGCGCGGACGGCGCATCGGGCCGTTTCGTGTCACCTGCATTTGCCAGATGCGATCACGCCCTTGGTAATAGCCGGCCGAGGGGGATTTGCGCCAGCCGTCGGTCGTGAACAGCCGGCTCAGGTCATACCATTTGGAATCGTTGAGATAGTTGCCGATCGCGCTTGATATGTTTTCGATGGCGTCGAATGCCGCCGCGCGGGCAAGGGCGGTTTCGGCGTCCGCTAGAGCGCCACCCGGCCGCGCAGGCGTCACGTTGTCGCGAAATGGATGCGGAACAGGGTCTAACCCCGCGGGATAAAGGGTTTGCTCGCCGCTTGCGGGATTGGCGGGGAAGGCGCCCATGCGGCGATGCTCGGTTGGTGGCCCGTCACTCCAGCCGGCGTAGTAATCCGCTCGCGCATCCGGGTAGAGGCGCATTTCGGCGATCGTCCATGTCTCGCCGCGCTTGATGAACCGGTTGTCGAAGGAGGTTAGGGTCCAGGCTGCTTGCTCGCCGTTGCGGCCGATCATGCCGAGGTCGAGCCCACGCACGCGCGCCTCCAGGCCGGACGGCGCGACCTCCACTGTGAGGTTGAACTGCGGATGGTCGTTCAATTCGCCATGGCGCAGGCCGGCGGGTCCATCACGCTTCAGTGCCCGCAAGATCGCCGCGCGTCCCTGGAAGCGGCCTGTTCCCTCGATCGCCAGCACGCCGTCCGGGGCGAACAGGTCGGCCACGTCGTCCCACATCTTGCGATCGAGATAATAGCCATGGATATTCTGCAGATTGCGCGCGGCATCTTCCGCCGCGAGGGCGGCAAGGCGGGGCCAGGCTTCGTCCAACCGGTCCGGCGGCTGAGGGGCGGCGTCGGTTTCGCTCGCGGGGCGGCCTGCGCTTGCTGGGGTGTAGGCATAAGGGATGATCGGCAGGTCATCGGTCAGATTGCGCCAGCCGGTGTCGAACGGCCCGGCGAAGATCGGGTGATTGACGAGGCGAACGATGCGCCAGCGGCCATCAATGCGTGCATAGTCTGCCGTAAAAAGGCTCGCCGCCCAGGCTTTCGGTCCGTTCGCCATGCGGACTTCGTGCCACCGGCCGCGCGCCTGCTCGCCCGATGGCGACAGCGTGATCACCGGCGACATCAGCAGTTGCGCGTGGACCGCACCCGACGGAAGCCCGTCCACGCCACCTCCCATCGTCTCGCGCAGGTGGGCGGTGATGGCCGAGGGGCCGGTCCGCATGGCGCCATCCCAGCCAAGAATGCCGTCTGGCGCGAAGAGCGCACCGATCTCGTTCCATAAGCCGTGATGGATGTATTGAGCGAAGCTGGTTTGCAGCGCCTTCACCGCCCGTAGGCTCTCGGTCCGATCGAGACCGGCGAGCAGGCGCCCGATCCGCTCGTCATCGCGCAGGGGAGGCGGCGTCGCGACGAGTGGTCCCGGAGCGACAATGGCGGCGCCCGAATACAGGAGGGTGCCGAGAAGGGAGCGTCGTGCGATCATGGCGTTGTGGATCGCGTGCGCAGAGCGGGGATCGAGAGGATCGTGGCGGCACCCGCCAGCGCAACGGCGGCGAGGCCGAAGAAGGCCGCGCTGAAATTGCCGGTGGCGTCGTTCAGGATGCCGATCACGAACGGGCTGGCATAGCCGGCGAAGTTGCCGATCGTGGTGATGAGCGCGAAACCGGCTGCCGCGGCCGCACCGGCCACGAACGTCGCGGGCAGTGAGAAGATCGACGTGGCGGCCACCTGCACCCCGCATTGAGCCACGACCAGCGCCCCCAGCACGATAAAGGCGGTCTCATTGAAGGTGCCGGCGAGAATCAGGGCGGCAAACGACGTGCAGAAGCCGCCGACGGCGTGCCAGCGCCGTTCGCCGGTCTTGTCCGAATGGCGGGCGTTCAGGATCAGCACCGCCATGGGGACAACCGCCAGGCCGGCCGCGATCATGCCGGTCGCGAAAATGCCGGTCTGGCTGACATCCTGAATGATCGTGGGGAGCCAGAACTGGATCGCATAGAGCGTGCACAGGTTGCAGAAGTTGGCCAGAACGAGGCACCAGATGTTGATGTTGCGGAAGGCATCGCCGAAGCGCTTTCGCCCGCTGCTCTGCTTGTCGCCATCAGCCGCGAGGTCGCTGTTGACCAACTCCTTTTCCCGCGCCGTCAGCCATTTCGCGTCGTCGGGCCGGTTGCGCAGCACCGCCAGCACCACGATGCCGAGGACGCTTGCGGGCAGCCCTTCGACGAGGAACAACCATTGCCAGCCGCGCAGCCCTCCGACCATGTCGAGGAATTCCATGATCGTGCCGGCAAGCGGACCACCGAGGATTGCAGCCAGGCTGGTGCCGAGCAGCAGGATGGAAATAGCCTGCCCGCGGGCGAAGCGCGGGAACCAATATGTCAGGAACAGCAGCGCTCCCGGATAGAAACCGGCTTCTGCTACGCCTAGAAAAAAGCGGATAACATAGAATTGGAGCGGGGTCGTGACGAACATCGTCGCGGCCGAAAGCAGGCCCCACATGATCATGATCCGCGCCAGCCACAGGCGTGCGCCAACCTTGTGCAGCATCATGTTGCTGGGGATCTCAAACAGGCAGTAGCCGATGAAGAATACGCCGGCGCCGAAGCCGTACATCGTAGCGCTGAGGCCCAGATCATCGCCCATC
This sequence comes from Sphingobium sp., assembly GCA_035654015.1. Classification (GTDB taxonomy): domain Bacteria; phylum Pseudomonadota; class Alphaproteobacteria; order Sphingomonadales; family Sphingomonadaceae; genus Sphingobium. The sequence continues at coordinate 643,591 of DASRXX010000003.1, read as the reverse complement.
TGTAGCTTGGCGAAGGCGACGTTCATCCGGTCGATGGTGGCAATGGTATATCCGGCGAGGATCAGCGGCAGGATGCGCCATGCAATACGATTGTAGAGGCGCCACCGTTCTTCGTCGGGTGCGCTCGCGCGGCTGATCAGCGTCATGACAATCCTCTCTGTCCTCGGGCGCCCAGCATGTGGGCGTAGCTTATGGGTGGCAAGGGGCGTGGGCGACTATTCCGCTCATCGAAATATCCTTCTTTTGAAGGCGCTTATCAATTTGCTGCTCTCGCTCTCCTTCGGCGAGCACGCCGCTACTCGATCAACTCGTCGGCCTCGTCGATCAATTCGGGCGGCAGGGTCAGGCCCAAGGCACGCGCGGCCTTGAGGTTGAGGCGCAGTGGATTACGGAATCCGCGTTCGATCGGCATATTGGCGGGATCTTCGCCATGCTTGAGGATACGCACGATCATCTGGGCCATCGCGGTCCAGCCACGTTCAAAGGGAGGCGAAAACGCGGCGAGGCCACCTCCGTCCGTCACGGACGTCTGGATGCTGACGGCAGCGAGCCGGTACTTGAGCGCAAGCTGGCCGATTTTGGCGCCGTTGCGGTTGAGCAGTTCGTGCGGGCCGACCACGAATCCACCACAGCCCCGTGCTGCGATTGCGGCGATCTGCGGTTCGATCTCTTCTTCGTAGAGCACTTCGTTGAGCGTTATCTGCACGCCTATGCGCGCGGCCGCATCCACCAGATTGCGCACCGTCCCGGCTGCGGGAGGATATGTGTGATTGTAAAGGTGGCCCACGCAAGTGAGGTTGGGGATCGCCATCTTGAGCAGGCGCAGCTCCACATCCTGGAGATAAGGCTCGTTGGTGAAGCCAGTGAAGTTGGTGCCGGGCTTGCGGTAGCTCTTGATGATCCCCGTCTCGTAGGGGTCGGCGGACCAGAAGACCACCGGCGTGCGGCTATCCTTCGTGGCCTCCTGCACGGCCACATGCGCGTTGGTCATCAACGAGATGATGAGGTCCGGTTGCCAGGCGACGAGTTCCACCGCCCCGCGCTCGGTTGCCTTCATGTCGCGCCGGCCCTCCCGCGCTTCATAGATCACATCGACCCCTTCGCGCAGGCCGAGCCGGTCCAGTTCGCGCTTGACGGTGCGTTCCAGGCCGAGGGTGGCATATGTGATGATGCCGATCCGGTAGGGGCGGCTGACGCCGGCTGCGGTATCGCGTGCCACAGCCGATTGGGCAGGCAGTGCCAGCATCAGGCTTGCGAGCCACCCCATAGCGCAGGCAGTCAGCATGTTGGCTTTCATCCCTCGTCCCCCTCCCACCGCCTCGGCGGTGCCGTGTGCTATGCGATTGATAGGCTGATTGCGCCCAAGGAGCCGAAGTCGGCGGTAACCGTGTCTCCGGAAGCGAGGGCTGCGGGCTTCAGCGGCGACCCCGTCAGCACCGTGTCGCCCGGTTGGAGCGAACCACCGCGCGCGGCAAGTTCCCGCGCAAGGTGGATCAGAGCGTTCTCCGGGCTGCCGAAAACGTTGGAGAACAGGCCCGTTCCCCCTGTCGACCCTGCGGTGAACCGCGTCTCGATCTTGGCCAGATCGAGCGCGCGCGGATCGAACCGGGCCGTTCCCACCACGAAGGCGCAGGTGCCGCCGCCGTCCGCGATGATGTCCAGTGCGCGGCGGTCATGGCCTGTATCGGGATCGCGGGCGAGAACGCGGTTGTCGATGATCTCCATCGCGGGGGCCGCATAGTCGATCGCCGCCAATGCTTCCTGCGCCGAGCATTCGCCTGCAAGGGCGGTCTTCATGACAAAGGCCAGTTCGGGTTCCGCGCGAGGCGCGATCAGGCCTTTCAGCGCGAGTGTGCCTCCATCGGCGATGCGCATGTCCTCGAACAACACGCCGTAAATGGGGCGATCGATGCCGAGTCCCTTTTGTGCTGCTGGCGTCGTGAGACCGAGCTTGTAGCCGATCCGTCTGCGCCCCGCCGCACAATGCCGCTCAGTCCAGCTCTCCTGCACCGCATAGGCGTCGGCTAGCGTCAGGCCGGGATGGAGCGCCGTGGGGGCACGCATCGCCGTGCCGGTGCGAGCGGCAGTGTTGAGCCGCTCGACCAGGCTCGTGATGTCGTGCGCGCTCAGCACGTCAGATCTCCAGGATGGCGCGGGCTTCGGCCGGGCTGGCCGGTTCGGCGCCGAGCATGTCCAGCAATGCGACCGCCTTCTCGACCAACTGCGCGTTGTCACGCACCAGTTCTCCGCGCCGAATGTAGATATTGTCCTCCATGCCTACGCGGACATGGCCGCCCAGACATTTCGCGATCGCCAACACCGGAAATTCCTGGCGGCCGATGCCGAAGGCCGACCATGCGGCGCCGGTCGGGAGGATTGATTTCAGGTAGGCGATCGTCTCGGGCGTCGAGGCGCAGCCATATTTCACGCCGGTAACGATCTGGAAGAAGGGGCGGCCCGGCAGCAGTCCCTCGGCAATCATGTCGGCGGCCATATGGATGTCGCCGGAATCGAACACCTCGAGCTCCGGCTTGACCCCCGCCTCGGTAATGGCCGCAGCCATCTTGCGGACGTTCGCCGGCGTGTTCACGACAATATGTGGGCCGGAGTTCATCGTGTTGAAGTCGAGCGAGCACAGGTCGGGTTTCAGTGCGACCACGTGCTCGATGCGCTTGAGCGGATGGAGTAACGTCGTCCCCGGCCCGGCGACGCGTGGGTCCTCGTCCGAAGGGGCAAAGCGACCGCCTTCGCCCGTAGTGAGGTTGATGAGGATATCGGAGCCCGAATCCCGGATCCGATCCACGACCTCCCGGAATAGGTCGATCCGCATCGATGGCCGGCCGGTGTCCGGCTCACGCACATGAATATGCGCCATCGCGGCTCCAGCCTTGCCGGCGTCGATTGCCGCGCGGGCAATCTGCTCGGGGGTTACGGGCAAGCCGGGATGCTGGTCCGGCCGTACAAGGTTGCCCGTAACCGCGCAGGAAATGATTGTCTTGCCGCTCGGCATTCCGTCTCCGCCCCAAGCCTCGTTTGCCATTGTGTGGCGGCGACCATGTCGCGCTCGGCCACCCTATTTCAAATCGTGAGGCGCGTCTTTCCGGCACGCGGAACTGTCCGAACCGCGGAAAGCGCCGATTGCTCGCTTCACCTAAAGCCGCCCCGTTTGTCACAAGTGGGACGGCTTTAGGAGATTTGTATGGATACCCCCGCAGCGGATAATGCCGCGCATTCCGATATCGAGCAGCGCGTTGAAGCCCTGTTGCGCGGCGCAGTCGACATGCACTGCCACAGCGGTCCGTCTGTCATGCCGCGCACGCTGGATCATATCGAGGCGATGGAGGAAGCGTCGGGAGCGGGCATGTCCGCCCTGCTGTTCAAGGATCATTTCTACTCGGTCACACCCGTAACCGAGCTGCTGAGCGCGCATTACAGCCACCTCAACATCCGGCTTCTGTCGGGCGTGCCGCTCAATGATACGAGCGGAGGTCTCAACCCATATGCGGTCGATCACGGTTTGAAGCTCGGCGCGCGCTTCGTGTGGATGCCCACCTTTTCGGCAGCGAACCATATCCGGCACAATCGCGCCAAGCATCTCCTCAAGACGCGGATGCCGATGAGACCCGCCAAGATGCTCACCGTGGTGGATGAGGACGGCAAGCTCAAGGATGTCGTCAAGGAAATCCTCGATCAAATCGCGGAGTTCGACGCGGTGCTATCGGCCGGACACCTGCATATCTCGGAGATCTGGCCGCTGTTCGAGGAGGCGGAGAAGCGGGGCGTCAGGCGCCGTGTGGTGCAGCATCCGACCTATACGATCGACGCAACCTTGGCCGACATTACCGAGCTCGCCCAAGGCGGCGCCTTTCTTGAACATTCGCTCTGCATGTTCATCGATGAATCGCGTTTCAAGAAGTGGACGGCCGAAGACCTCCACGCGATGATCGAGGCGGGCGGCACGCACCAGACGATTCTGGGGTCCGATCTCGGCCAGATCGAGAATCCCACGCCCGTCTCTGGCTTCCGCTCGGTGATCCGCCTGTGCATGAGCCTGGGCTATGACGACGAGACCATTCGCCGTCTGGTCGGCGGGAATGCCGCACGCCTGCTGGGGATCGATCAGTGACGATCCAGCTTGGCACCTTCGTCAAGACGTGCTCGCCGCAGGTCATTGAGCTTCTCGGAACGAGTGGCCTCGATTTTGCCGTGGTCGATGCCGAGCATGCGCCTTTTGGGCGGGGCGAGATAGACCTGATGGTGATGGCCGGCCGCGCGGCGGGTCTCCCCGTGCTGGTGCGGGTTCCGGATCATGGGGCCTCTACGGTGCTCAATGCGCTCGATGTCGGCGCCGCCGGGCTCGTCGTGCCGCATGTAGATACGCTGGAGCAGGCGCGATCGATTGTCGACGCAGCGCGTTTCGGCGTGGGCCATCGCGGCTATTCCAGTTCGCCCCGGTTCGCCTCTTATGGCGCAATTGGTCGGGCAGCGACGCTGATCAAGGGTGATGAGGCGTTGCTGCTCTGCCAGATCGAAAGCGCCGAGGGCGTGGAGAACGCCGCCACCATTGCGGCGTTGGACGGCGTCGACGGGTTGTTCATCGGCCGGGCGGATCTCTCGCTGTCGCTGGGCGAGACCGATATCGGCGCGCCCCGTGTCTTAGCCGCCACGCGCCGCATTATCGAGGCGGGCCTGACGGCCAGCAAACGCGTCGGCATGTTCGTCGGTTCGGCTGAAGAAGCGGGGCATTTCGCTCGCGAGGGCGTCAACTGGTTCGTCGTCGGCTCGGATCAATCCATGCTGCGTCGGGGCGCCCGTGCCGTCGTGGACGGCGCCGCCCGCGCGTTGAGTACGGAAAGGCTATCATCATGACCGTTTCTACACGGCCGGCATCGGGCTGCTGGCATCATCGGGAAACACCGCTGACGGATGTCGATCCCGGCGCGAAAACCTGGATTGCCCGTGGCGCGAATTTCGTCACCGTGGTGAGCGAGGGCGCTGCCGGCGCCGTGCTCTCCCGAGCCGACAATCCCGATGAGTATATGATCATCACGCATCAGGTGGGCGTCAACGTGACCGCCGGGGACGAGACCATCACCGTCGAGCCGGACAGCCTCGCCATCGTCCCGCCGGGCGCCAGCAGCGTTACGCTTGCGGGCGATGGTGCGATCGTCCGCATCTTTTCCCACCGTGCGGAGGATCTCGCGGCGCGCGCCGGCAACGCGCGGGATTACACGCCCCGGCCTGACGACGTCGCGCCGCTGGTGCCCTGGCCCGATCCGGTCGGCGGCTTCAAGCTGCGGACCTATCGCCTGGCCGACCATGTGCGCGAAGGCACCAACATGCGTGTGTTCCGCTCGACCAATCTGATGGTCAACGTGATGACGCCGCGCAATGTACCGCGAGATACGTCGGCGCTCACCCCGCATTCACACACCGATTTCGAGCAAGGCTCGCTGGCGATCGGCGGCAGCTACATCCACCATCTGCGTTATCCGTGGACGAAGGACATGGCCGCCTGGCGCGAGGATGAAGCGGTCGAGATGGATAGCCCCTCGGTGCTCGTCATCCCGCCCAACGTCATCCACACGAGCCGCAACATCGGTACCGACCCGGGCCGTCTCATCGACGTATTTGCTCCGCCGCGCGTGGATTTCTCCAAACGCGAGGGCCTCGTCGCAAACGCGGATGAGTATCCTATGCCGGAGGGTCTGGCATAAATAACGTCGTTGTTGCAGTGCCTTAGTCGCTGCTGCGCAAGCATTTGATTTGTCAATTTTGTGGGAGGGCCTTCCGTGTGGAACTGCACGCGGAGGACATAATAGCAGGGAGAATATCATGAGGATGGAGAAGGGGCATTTCTGTCGGAGGGGGCGCCACACATTCTGTGTCACGTCCAGTGCAAAAGCTTTGAGTCTTTTGTTATTCTTGGGGGCCTCGGGCGCTGCGGTCGCCCAGGAAGCTCCCGCGGAAGGGAGAAGCGGGATCGAGGACATCGTCGTAACGGCTACCAAGGTCGCGACGAATGTACAGGATACGCCGATTTCGATCACGGCGGTCACATCGCAAATGCTGGAAGATCGCGGCCTGACGACCACGGCAGAACTTGGCAAGATCATCCCCAACGCGCGCTTTGAAAAAGCGCAGGGGGTCTACGGTCCCGCCGTCACCACATTCCTCCGCGGGCTGGGGCAGGGCGATCCCCAATTCTCGGGCGAAGCGGCGGTGGCTTATTACATCGACGACATTTACTATCCTTTCCTGTTCGGGGCGCAGTTCGATCTGCTCGATCTGGAGCGGGTTGAGGTGTTGCGCGGTCCGCAAGGCACGTTGTTTGGCCGCAACTCGATCGGCGGCGCAGTGAGCATGGTCAGTCGGGAGCCTAGCCTTTCTGAGGCGCGTGCCTCTCTTGATCTAACAGTGGGCAGTTACCAGCGGCGTGACGTGCGGGCGAGCTTCAGCGTCCCGCTGACTGATACGTTGGCGATCGGCGGGTCGTTTTTGTCGAAGAAGCGCGACGGATATCAGCAAGTACTCGACTTCAGCTGCCAGATGTTCAAGAACGGAACACCTGAACTGGCCGGAAAATTCCCGTTCCTCAGCCCGGCGACGACTTGGAGCCCTGGAAATGAGCCAAAGAATTGTGTTTTGGGGCATCTCGGTGGCGAAGATACGCGCGCAGTGCGCGGATCTATTTATTGGGAGCCTGCTCCCAACATCAAGGTGTCTCTCAGCGCGGACTATATGGACCAGAACGACGAGAGCGCTGCCGAACATATCTTCGAGACCGACTATCTGCTGACCTACGGTCGTCAGCCGGACGGCACGGTCAACGAGGCGATGGCTAACCGAAACTTCATCACCGCCTTTGATCAGTTTTCTATTCCCGGACACCCGTTCCGTTGGGATGAACGTTTCCAAACCCAACCTTACCAAACCTACGACAATTTCTGCGACCCATTCCCTGCGGGGCACAGCATTCCGGGCAACACCTATTATAACGGCTCGATTTTCCGTGGCGGCAGATGTTACGGCCAGAATGTTTCACTCCAGAACCGCGGTGTGCAGGGCAAGGTGGTCATTGGCCTCACGGATGACGTCGACTTCACTGCCATTGCCGGTATTCGTAAGATGGATATGCATTTTGGGGCGGCATCCGACGGCACGCCGCTGGCCGACAACTATATCTATCACTCTTATGATGAGCAGCACTGGACAGGCGAATTGCGCCTGACCGGACGGCATGACCTGCTCGATTGGGTCGGCGGCCTCTTCTACTATGATGGTTCCGCTAAGCATATTGGTCACCCACAAGGTGTGCAGGCTGGAACTCAACGCTTCCAGGACGATACCTATGAGCCGCGCTCATGGGCGGCTTATGCCAACGCGGTCGTGCATGTTCTGGACAACCTGAATGTTACGCTCGGCGGGCGCTATTCCGACGACAGGAAGGGTGTTGATTTCAACAGCCTGGGTGACGGCACGCCTCCGGGGCAAACGACCTTCCAGGTCGGTGGCGCTAGCACGATCTTTAATATCATGATCGCCACGAAACGGTGGGATTGGAAAATCGGCTTCGACTATAAGCCCACGGATGACCTTATGGTTTATGCGGCAGCTGGTTCAGGCTATCGCTTGCCCGGTTTCAACGTGCGACCCACCCAGCCCGGGCAGGAAGGACAAACCCCTGGCGAGGCGCTGATCAGCTACGAATTTGGTATCAAATCGGAGCTGTTCGATCGGCGTTTGCGGCTGAATGCTGCGGCCTTCTACATGACCTTTACAGAGCGTCCAGGGAGTTTTGGCGGTCAGGAGGCGCAGCTTACGCCTGACCTCAAGGGGTTCGTTGCCGGCAACCGGACCGTCATACCCGACGGACCTCAGGGCACATCCTATGCAAATGCCTTCACTAACTGCCGCACTTACGATGCTGCTGTTGATGGTCCGCGCAATCCAGCAGCGGGAGTCGGCGTGAACTGCGTTACGAGGACCTTCTCCTATGTGAGAGGCGGGGTGCTCAAGGGTCTGGAAGCCGAGGTCGAGGCGGAACCGATCGACAACCTCCGGATCACGGGTTCGATGGGCTTCACCCGCTGGGTGTCCGATTCCAAGCTAGGGCCCAACCCTACACCGGCGGCTATCCGATCGAACCGGACTTCGTCCTGGACCGCCAGCGGCGGGATTCAATACCGGATCGAGGCCGAGGCGCTGGGTGGTTCGTTCACGCCGCGTCTGGATTGGTTCTTCGTCGGGCCAACCAATGGCCCCGCCACCAAGCCGCAATATGATCAGCCGTCGGTTTCGACGTTCAACGGCCGCATCACTTATCACAATCTCGCATATGACTTCGACATCGCGGTCGGTGCAACGAACCTCTTCAACAAATTTTACTACCGGAATAGGTTCCTTCGTATCGAGAACGGCAGTTCGGCTAACCTCGGGCAGCCGTCTGCACCACGCGAAGTATATGTAAGCTTCAAGAAGCGTTTCTGAGGGTTGGGGTGGGGGGCTCGGTGTGCCCCTCGCCACACCGCACTCCACCCCTTGCCCTTCACTTCGGTGGAGGGCTTTTTTTTGGGGGGGCGCTTCGGTGCAGTTCCGCGGTGCGGAATCGGCTGCTTCGGAGATTGCCGGGGGTGAGGAGCCATTTCAACATACCACGATGTGAGAAACCGGCAGAGGGGCGGATCAATGGGAGACCGGACGGAAGAACTATCGCATGCTGTGGCGTCGGCTGTCCCTCCTCTGACACGGCGGGATCTGATTTCCTCCGCCGTATTGACGGGTGTCGCCCTGCTACCCTCTGTCGCATGGGGGCGTACATCCCCGACGATCATCAAGGCTTATCCTGAGCCGGTTCGTCTCGTGGATGTCGACCATCAGGTCGTCTACCGGCGCGAAGATGAGTTCTGCAGTTGGCCCCATACAATGGGTTTCTGGGACATGGGCGGGGGAGAACTTCTCCAGAACTTCACCTCGGTGAAAGCGAACTATTCCAGCGCGGAAGCGGTCAGTCACGATAATGTTGGGAGTGGCGGCTCGAGTAAGATGGTCGCGGTCCGCTCCAAAGATTATGGACGCACGTGGGACGGCGCTAATCCGACCATCAACATGTACAACAGGCTGGCGAAAGGCAGCGAGAATGCCAAGACGCTCGCCGATCTTGGGGCAATCGATTTTCGCGCTCCGAACGTTCTCTTGGAAAACAATACCCGGGGTACATTCGCTTCGCCTCAGGCCCGTAGTTTCATTCGCGTTTCGCGCGACCGGGGGCACAGTTGGAGCCCACCTTTCGATCTTCCGTTGGATGGTCTCAACTCGCTCGCAGGGCGGGAATCCGTTCTCGTGCGACCGGATGGAACGGTCCTCCTCTTTCTCATGGAGGTCGATGAACAGGGGCAGAACCGCCATCCGCTAGTCTATGCGTTGCCGCCAGATGGGACCGAGTTTCACTTTCTGTCCTTCGTGACGCCCAAGGTGGATCCTAAAGGCGAAGCTGATGGCAATTATACCGGCACCCTCCGTTTCCGTGGTCACCGCTGGTTCTACCCTCGCGGAACACTTCTCCCTGATGGCCGCATCCTGTGCGTATTGCGCGCCCAGCGCGATCCTCGAGGGATTATGTGGACCGAAGTGTATGAGAGCGAAGACGGGGGGAGAACCTGGAATTTCCTCTCGCGCGCAAACGATTTTGGCGCCCCGGGCAGCCTCGTTCGCCTTCCCGACGGACGATTGGTGATGGTTTACGGTTACCGCCTGATGCCTGCCGGAATTCGTGCGACCGTGAGTGAGGACGGCGGGCGCACCTGGGGGCGGGAATTAATCATACGGGATGATGGTGGAAGCTGGGATGTCGGCTACCCGAACGCCTGGGTGACCGACGATGGCAAGGTCGGCGTCCTCTATTACTTCAACAGCAAGGACGACAAGGTGCAGGCCAATGGGGGCGTTCGCCATATTTGCCGCAGCATTTTCTCGGTGGAGTGACGATATGAACGAACTGAACCGTGCCGTCCGTACAACGGTCTTGACACTGCTGGCTTGCTTCACCGTCGCGGCCCCGGCGCAGTCTGCATTGGAGGTGGTCGAGGAGCAGGTTGTCGTGAGCACGCCTGACGGATCTGCCGAAGCTGCGCTTGCTTTTCCGTCGGCCGATGGGAAATGGCCCTCTGTTTTGTTGTGGCCCGACATCGCGGGATTGAGGACGCTTTATCGCACTATTGCCCATAGGCTGGCGGCCGAAGGTTTCGTCGTCCTCGTGCCCAACAGCTTTTATCGCAGCGTGCGGCCAAGTGACGAGCCGATTAACGCGCGCGATCCGGAGGTGCGCGCCAGGTTGACGCAATATCGCAATGAAGCGACCGACGAGGGGATTGCTCGCGACACGACCGCATATGTTGCGTTTCTCGATGCGCACCGCCGGTCTGATGCGAGCAAGAAAGTCGCGGCCGTCGGTTATGACCTCGGGGCAAGCTATGCCTTTCGCGCTGCCGCGGCACTACCCGAGCGGATCGGCGCCGTAGCGAGCATATATGGCCTGGCTGTCGCCACCCCCCGGCCCAACAGTCCGCATTTGTTGGTCCCCCAAACCAAAGCGGCTTATTATGTGGCTCTCGCGCGGGACGATGCCGCGCGCGAACCGGAAGATATCATCGAACTCCGCAGGGTGATCGCAGATGCCGGTTTGTCGGGGACTGTGGAGGTTCGGGATGCCGATCATGGCTGGGCCGATCCGGCGGGCAGAACGTATGATCCAGTGGAGGCTGAGCGCGCTTTCCAAGCGATCCTGACATTGCTCAAGGCCAATCTTAATTAGCCAGCTGCGGCCTGCTCCAGAAGCGCGAACAGGGTGGGGCTGCTATCTCGGAGGCGGATTTTTCCGGTCCGCGAAATCGTTCAGTCGGCGGATTGATACGACTGTATTTCCTAGTCAAAATCTAATCAGTTTTCAAAAGCAAGTGCGCGCACATTGAACCGGCGGGCACAGAGGGAGAGGACGCATGACGGATGATGGGTCCGCCGAGCAGGGCGATCTGAATATGACGCGCCGTGCGGCGCTTGTGAGTGGCTCAGCGCTTGGAACCATGTTGGTGCCAGGTGTCGCGCAAGCCGCTGGAGCGATCGGCAGCATCAGGCGCTATGAGCCGCCCCGAAAGATCACGAAGGCCGAGCATAAGGTGATCTTTTACGACAAGAACTGGTATACTGGATGGACGTACGTCATCGGTTTCTGGGACATGAAGGACGGGGAGTTGATCCAATCCGTCTTCTCGGTTCCCAGCGATTATTCTTCGCCGGACTCCGTTGATCAGGACAAAATTCCCCGCAATTTGGGGCGTCAATTGACGTTCCGATCCAAGGATTATGGTCGGACCTGGTCCGGGCCGGAAGTCAACGCGATGAGCAAGGTCGATCCCGGCTGGGCAAACGCCAAGGAACTTTCCGATCTCGGGCCGATCAACTATCTCGATCCCAATGTTATCGTGAGCAATGGGTCGCGGGGTCTCTTTGGCGGGGCGAAGTCGCAGGCCACGATGCGTGTCTCGCGCGATCGTGGACGGACCTGGAGTCCGACTTTTATGGTGCCGCTCGATGGCCTGCCGAACCACTCGGGCATGAACAGTTTCCTTGTGCGGCCTGACGGGACTGCCATGCTCTGGCTCATCGAATCCGGCCCGGAAGGCTGGAATCGCCATCCCCTGGTTTTTGCCTGCCCACCAGGCGGCACCGATTTCCATTTCATGGCCATGATTACGGATCTCAGTGATCCCAAAGGCGCGGCCGACAGCGGTGACCGATCGACAACGCTGCGTTTCGGCGCCCATCGCTGGTTCTATCCGCGCGCATGGATGCTGCAGAGCGGCCGCATCTTGTGCAGTCTGCGTTGCCAGCGCAATCCCATGGGTGTGATGTGGACGGAGATTTATGCCAGCGACGATGGCGGCACTTCCTGGAACTTCCTGTCGCGACTCAACGATTTCGGGGCACCCGCCAGTCTTGTGGTGATGCCCGATGGACGCGTTGTCGCGGTCTATGGTTACCGCCTGATGCCGGCTGGCATCCGTTGCAAGGTCAGTGATGACGATGGCGCGACCTGGGGGCCGGAGTTGATCATTCGCGATGACGGCGGCAGTTGGGATCTGGGTTACCCCAATGCCTGGCTAACTGATGACGGGCGGGTCGGCACGATTTACTGGTTCAACAGCAAGGACGATCCCATTCAGGTAAACGGGGGTGTCCGCCACATTCAGAGCACCATCTTCTCGATCGACTGATCGTCGGGCCCGGTACGGTCGCACACATACGCTTCCAGTATGCTTATTCTAGGCGAGGACAATCATGCTCAAACGTCGCACCTTCATTGGCACCGCGCTAGGCGCGGCAGCAGTCTCCGCAATGCCGCGCTTTTCGCGCGCGCACATCATGACGAATTTCAAGATCTACGACACGCATGGCCATTTTTATACAGATGATTTCAAGAATTACCCCGTCGACGGGCGTACAAATCGTCGTGGTCCCGATGAACTCAAAGCGCGGGTGGCGGCTGATCCCAAGACTCCTGCGCGCGTTTTTCCTGAATGGGAGGCCTGCAATATCAGCCGTGGTGCAGCAGTTCAGTATGGCAGCGCTTATTCTAACGATAACCGCTATGTTGTCGACATCTGCAAGCAATATCCGGATCGCCTGAGGGCCATCTGCATCCTCGACGAGAACGATGCAAAGACCCCTGCTACCATCGAGCGCATGACGAAGCAGGACAAGATCAGCGGCATTCGTTTCCGCGGTTTTGCACCACAGGGCCAGACTATTCATACCTTCCTGAGCGACAACGCTGCGGAGATTTGGCAAACCGCGAATAATTTGGGGATAGCGATCGTTCTCATGCCGCATACGCGGGTGGAAGACCGCCCGGCCATTCTCAACCGAATGGGCGAGCTGGCCGCAAAATATCCTAACGTCAATGTCATTCTGGATCATATGGCGTTCCCTCAACCGATCCGAGGACACAGAACGTTCGGTTTCTATCAGGAGCATTTTGAGCTTCAGAAGCTTGATAATGTTTATTACAAGTTCACCAGTCTGCTGGTTGAGCAGATGGAGCAGGCGCACGTACCACCCGACGCTTTTCTTCAGTACGCCACGATGATCTTTGGTAGTAAGAAGATGATCTGGGGTAGCGATTACGGCAACACAGCAGGTCGTTTGATTGACCTCACCCACATGGCGCTGGAAAGCGCCGAGGGCCTTTCGCTGGAAGACAAAAAAGCGTTGTTCTTCGACACAGCCGACAAAATTCACGTGGCTGGAGGACGCGGCCCGAAAGCGTAGAAGCGACGCTATCCACCAGCCTATATTCGTAACAAAAAAAGGCCTTGCCGGGCGTTCCGGCAAGGCCTTTCGTTAATCGTCCGGCTGGGCCAGGATCAGCCCTTGAGCTGGGTTTCCAGCTCGCCGAGCACGCGGTAGCAGTCGAGCACCTTGTGGACCGAGCTGTTCGGCTCGCGGCCCTCGCGGATCGCGGCGATGAACTCGCGGTCCTGCAACTCGATGCCGTTATTGGAGACGGTGATGCCAGTCAGGTCGACCGGTTCTTCCTTGCCGGTCAGCAGATCGTCGTAGCGCGCGATCCAGGTGCCGTTGTCGCAGATGTAGCGGAAGAAGGTCCCCAGTGGCCCGTCATTGTTGAACGAGAGGGAGAGGGTGCAAATCGCGCCGGTCTCGCTCTTGAGCTGGATGGACATATCCATCGCGATGCCCAGCTCGGGATGGATCGGCCCCTCGACCGCATTGGCCTTGACGATCTTGCCGGCCTGATAGGCGAACAGGTCCACCGTGTGCGCGGCGTGGTGCCAGAGCAGATGGTCCGTCCACGAGCGCGGTTCGCCCTTGGCGTTCATGTTCTTCCGACGGAAGAAATAGGTCTGCACGTCCATCTGCTGGATGGCGAGCTCGCCGGCAGTGATCTTGTTGTGGATATACTGGTGGCTCGGGTTGAAGCGGCGGGTGTGGCCGACCATGCAGACGAGGCCCGTCTCCTGCTGCTTCTTGGCGACCGCTTCCGCGTCCGCCCAGCTATCCGCCAGCGGGATCTCCACCTGCACATGCTTGCCGGCATTCATGCAGGCGATGGCCTGCTCGGCGTGCATCTGCGTCGGGGTGCAGAGGATCACGGCGTCGACATCGTCGCGCGCGAGCGCTTCGCTGAGGTCCGTGCCGCTGTGCTTCGCGCCGTACTTCTCGGCGACCTGCGCGGCCTGCTCGGCCTTGCGGCTGATGATGGAGACGATCTCGACGCCGTCGATATTCTTGAGGCCGTCGAGATGCTTTTCGCCGAATGCGCCGGCGCCTGCGAGGGCAATTCTCATATCTGGTCCTTTCTTTCTCCCTCGCTCCCTTGGAAGGGAGGGAGGGCTGGGGAGAGGGGGCAGCGGAGGAGAGGAAGGGGCGAGCGCGAAGCGATCGACCGACTTCCCCTCCCGATCCTCTCTCCCTTGGGAGAGAGGGTTTCCAGGCTTACGCCGGTTCGAGCACCAACTGGCCGAGCGCGGTATTGGAGGCGGGGATGTGGTAGAAGCGGTGCAGCTCCTTCGCCTTCTCGCCCAGCGCGCCGCGCATGATGAGCCACATCACCAGCTCGATCCCTTCAGAGCCGGCTTCGCGCAGATACTCGATGTGCGGCATCTGGCGGAGGCGCTGGGGGTTGGCGGTGATGTCGTTCATGAACGCCGTGTCGAACTGCTCGTTGATGAGGCCGGCGCGCGGACCCTGGAGCTGGTGGCTCATGCCGCCGGTGCCCCAGATCTGCACGTTGAGATCTTCCTCGAAGCTCTCCACGGCGCGCTTGATCGCCTCGCCGAGCATCCAGCAGCGGTTGCCGGAGGGCGGCGGATAGGTGACGACGTTGACTGGCAGCGGAATGACCTTGCAAGGCCAGGCGTCCGGCTCGCCGAAGAGCATCGAGAGCGGCACTGTGCAGCCGTGGTCGACATCCATCTGGTTCATGATGGTCATGTCGAACTCGTCGAGGATCAGGCTCTGGGCTATGTGCCAGGCGAGATCCGGGTGGCCGATCACGTCGGGCACCGGGCGCGGGCCCCAGCCTTCGTCGGCCGGCTTGAAACTTTCGGCGCAACCGATGGCGAAGGTCGGGATGATGTTCATGTCGAACGCCGAGGCATGGTCGTTATAGACCAGGATCACGACGTCGGGCATGTTCTCGGGCTTGGCGATCCAGTCCCTCGCCCACTGATAGCCGCGGAACACCGGGCCCCAATAGTCGTCGCCGGTCTTGCCGGTCTGGATCGCGGCGCCGAGCGCGGGAATGTGGCTGGAGGTGATGCCAGCGGTAATGCGTGCCATGTTAGTAGCCTCCCTTGATGGAGCGCACGCCTTCGGGCGAGCGACCGCCCTTCAGCATCATTTCGGCATATTCTTCCTGCGTCATGCCGGTCATCGAACCGGCCGCATACTGGAAGCTCTTGCCATCGGTGGAGAACAGCTTGGAGAGGAAGTAGACGTTCCCCCCCTCGTCGATCATCGCATTATAGTCGCGCGCGAGCACGGCGGCTTTTTGCGCGGGGGTCAGGTTCCACTTGTCCAGATAGCCGGACTCGTCGGCCTTGAACGCCTCGCGATTCTCCGCCTTCATCAGGCTCATCGCGAACTGGTTGAGCCAATAGCCCTTGCGTGCGCGCTTGGCGGTAAACACGCGGGTGCCGGGAATATCCTCGAATTCGGCGAGATATTCGTGAATGTCTTTCGGGCCGCTCATAGGCCTCGCTCCTTCAGTTTGGCGTCGAGCCGCGGGAAGACGCGACGCGCATTGCCCTCATAAATGGCGTGACGCGCCTCATCGGTGATGTCGAGTGCGTCGATGTAACGCTTGGTGTCGTCGAAATAGAAGCCGGTGGTGGGATCGATCCCGCGTACCGCGCCCACCATTTCGCTGCCGAACAGGATGTTCTTGGTCTCGATCACGTCGGTCAGCAGGTTGATGCCCGGCTGGTGATAGACGCAGGTGTCGAAATAGACGTTGTTCATCAGCAGCTCGTCGAGGCTCGGCTGCTTGAGCATGTCCGCCAGGCCCCGGTAGCGACCCCAGTGATAGGGCACCGCGCCGCCGCCATGCGGGATGATCATACGCAGCGTCGGGAAGTCCTTGAACAGGTTGCCCTGGAGGAGCTGCATGAAGGCGATGGTGTCGGCCGCAAGATAATAAGCGCCGGTGGCGTGCTGCGATGGGTTGCAGCTCCCCGAGACGTGGATCATCGCCGGCACGTCCAGTTCCACCATCTTCTCGTAGAAGGGGTACCAGTAGCGGTCGGTGAGTGGGGGCTGCTTGAAATAGCCGCCGCTTGCATCCGGATTGAGGTTGCAGCCGATGAAGCCCAGCTCGTTGACGCAGCGCTCCAGCTCGGCGATCGAGCTGGTCATGTCGGCTTCCTGCGACTGCGGCAGCATGCAGACCCCGACGAACGTCTCCGGGAACAGGTCGACGACGCGGGCGATCAGGTCGTTGCAGGCGCGCGCCCATGGCACGGTGACCGACTGGTCGCCAACATGGGGCGCCATGGCGGAGGCGCGGGGCGAGAAGATCGTCATATCCGCGCCGCGTTCCTTGATGAGGCGAAGCTGGTTCTTCTCGATCGTCTCGCGGATCATGTCGTCGGAAATGTCGGGATAAGCCGGAGCCTTCTCGCCATTCTTGAACGCGGCCTTCTGCTCCTCGCGCCACTGGTTATGGGGTTCGGGGGCCGTCGTATAGTGGCCGTGGCAATCGATAATCAGGGTCATGCAATCACCTCTCATCGCGCCGGCATCGCCTGCCGGCATCGTTCATCCAAAACGCTCAGCTGGCAGTGTCAGTTGCCGCTTTGTCCTTCAGTTCCGGGTGGCGTTCACGTAGGATCGCCAGCTTGGGCGCAAAGCCCTCCGGCACCGCATCGCCGGCCAGAATCTCGCCAAGGGCGCGCTGGCGCTCCACCGTGCCGCGCGTCAGCAGCGGCTCGATTCCAAGCTCGGTCAGCGTCGCGACCACTTCCTCCATCTCCGCCGCGCGGCGCCGGCCGTGGGCCAGCATGCGATCGAGATTATAGTCCGCGCGCTCGCGCCAGTCGCCACCGAGCGAGGTCAGCACCGCCTCGGTCACGCCCGCCGTTTGCGCGGCGAGCAGCATCTCGGCGGTCAGCGCCTCGATGCCCTTGATCATCACCGAGCGGACCATCTTGGTCGCGCTCGCCGCGCCGATGCGGTCGCCGCAGATCGTCACCTTGGTGAAACCGATGGCGCGCAGCGCCTGCGCGCCGGCCTCGGCATGGGGGCCGCTCACCAGCAGCGGCACGTTGAGCGCCGCCGGCTGCACAGGCGCCATCACCGCCACGTCGACATAGCGCCCGCCCGCCGCTTCGATCGCCGCCGCATTGCGCTGCTTGGCGCCGGGCGAGACGGAATTCATGTCGAAGAACAAGGCGCCGGTCGGGAAAGCGCCGGCCGCCGCCAGCGCCGCCGCGGGGGTCTGGTCCGCCGTCACGAGGCTGAGGATGACCGTCGCACCGTCCAGCGCTTGCGCCAGCGTATCGCAGCCCGTGACGCCATGCTCGGCATAGGCCGCGCGCATCGCTGGAGCGTCTGCCGCATCCTGCGTCTTGATATCGAAAACGCGCGCCGAACCACGCCAGTTGCCGCCATTAGCAAATGTTCGTCCAGCCTCTCCAAAGCCGATCAGGGCAATTGTCTCATTCATAGCCGAGCCTTTGCCCTGCCAGCGAGCGGACTGCAAATTTGATCCCGCGCCATGGTATAAGGTGAGGCGAATGGTTCGGCCGCGGCCCTGTCCAGCTCGGCGATGAAGGCGGCCTGCGCCGGGCCGGGTCGCCATTGCGCGCGGGTGGTGATGCCGATGGTGCGGGCGAGCTGCCCCGGCGGGCGGCCGAGCGAGACGAGCCAACCTGCCTCGCGCTCCACCGCCACCTGATCGGGTGAGAGCAGGGTGAGGAAATCGGTTTGCATCAATATCTCCCGGATGATCATCACCGATCCGCATTCGACCGGCACGATGGGCGGGGCGAGTCCTGCGGATTGGAACATCGCTTCGAACCCGGCCCGCAAAGGCGCGCCCGAGGATGGGACGATCCATGGATAGCGGGCGAGGGCGGCCAGCGGTGGGAGTGTTGGCTCGCCGTCGCGCGGCAGCCCGGCGGCGAGCGGGTGGCCGGCGCGCGCGAGTGCGATCGCGTGGTCGCTGAACAGCGCGCGCTGCTCCAGATCGGGCGCCGGCGCCGGCTCGCGCAGCGCGCCGATCATGAAGTCCATGCTGCCGTCGCGCAGTGGTTCGGCCAGTTCGCCATAGCTGCCTTCGGCAATGACGATCTCGACATCGGGGTGTGCGGCGTTGAACCGGGCGAGCGCCATCGGCAGCACCCTTGCGCGGGAGAGCGGCATGGCGCCGATGGTGATGCGCGCCGGTCCGCTATTGGCGTCGCCTAGCGCCTCGGTCAGTCCCGCTTCCAGTTCGGCGCGGGCGAGGCGGAAGGCGCGGGCGGTGCGCTTGCCCGGCTCGGTCAGCGCGATGCCGCGCCCGCGCCGTTCGACCAGCGTGCGTCGCAGGATCAGGGCGAGGTCGCCGAGGGCGCGGTGCAGCGTTGGCTGGGAGAGGCCGGTGCGGGCCGCCGCCGCCGCGTAGCTGCCGCTGTCCGCGACGGCCAGGAAAGCGCGCATCTGCGCCGTTGTCACGCGGCGCGAGCCGATCAGCCCGAGGGCATGCTCGACCCGCGCGGCCAAGGCCCGTGCTGGCGGCAATGCGGTCATTCCGTCCGTCCGCCGTTCAAACAATTGCACCGCCAGCAGCGCCTCGACCCGTGCGATCGCCTGCGTGACGGCCGGCTGGGTGAGGTGGATGGTGCCGGCGGCCGCCGAGACGCTGCCGCGATTGACCACGGCAGCGACGGCGGCGAGGTGCCGCAGGTTGAACGACCAGGGCGATTGTCGGGGTGTCTCCATCCGCCGGACTTAGCAGCAGCTTATGGTCGGCGCAAAGATCGTGCTTGCCTCGCGCGCGAGCGAGGGTGGATGAGCGCGGATGAGTCACTATGATTGGTGATAATGGGGCGCGATACCTCATCGCCGTCCCCTTTCGCGCTGTGGAAACTAGGGAGAGCTGCAATGGCCAATGTCGTCGTCCAGAATATCGAGCGTGCGGATCAGGACGTGATCGATGGGCTCGCCGCCTGCGGCGTGGCGACCGTACACGAGGCGCAGGGCCGCACCGGGCTGCTCGCCTCCTACATGCGTCCCATCTATCGTGGGGCGCGCATCGCCGGCAGCGCGGTGACGATCAGCTCCCCCCCGGGTGACAACTGGATGGTCCATGTCGCCATCGAGCAGCTCAAGGAGGGCGACATCATGGTGCTGGCGCCGACCAGCCCGTGCGAAGATGGCTATTTCGGCGATTTGCTCGCCACGTCCGCGCAGGCGCGCGGCTGCCGCGGCCTCATCATCGACGCCGGCGTGCGCGATGTGCGGGATCTGACCGAGATGGGTTTCCCCGTCTGGTCCAAGGCGATTTACGCGCAGGGCACGGTCAAGAATACGCTCGGCAGCGTCAACGTACCGGTGGTCTGCGCCAATGCGGCGGTCAATCCGGGCGACGTGATCGTGGCGGATGACGACGGCGTTTGCGTCGTTCCGCGCGCCAACGCCGCCAAGGTGCTGGAAGCTGCTCGCGCCCGCGAGGCAAACGAGGGCGACAAGCGCGAAAAACTCGCGAGCGGCGTGCTCGGGCTCGATATGTACAAGATGCGCGAGCGGCTGGAGAAGGAAGGGCTGAAATATGTCTAAGTCCGCGCGCTGCATGTGGATGCGCGGCGGCACGTCCAAGGGCGGCTATTTCCTCGCCGAGGATCTGCCGGCCGACACCGCCGCGCGCGATGCCTTCCTGCTCGGTGTGATGGGGTCGCCCGATCCGCGCCAGATCGACGGCATGGGCGGGGCCGATCCACTGACCAGCAAGGTCGCCGTGGTCAGGAAGTCGCAGCATGAGGGCTGTGACGTCGACTATCTGTTCCTCCAGGTGTTCGTCGATCAGGCGATCGTCACCGATGCGCAGAATTGCGGCAATATCCTCGCCGGCATCGGCCCCTTTGCCATTGAGCGCGGCCTTGTCGCCGCGCAGGATGGCGAGACCCGCGTCTCCATCTTCATGGAGAATACCGGCCAGATCGCTGTCGCCACGGTCCAGACGCCCGGCGGCAAGGTCAGTTATGCTGGCAACGCGAAGATCGACGGCGTGCCGGGCACCCATGCCCCGGTGCCGCTGGAGTTTCGCGATACCGCCGGCTCATCCTGCGGTGCGTTGTTGCCCACCGGCAATGCCTTTGACGAGGTGAATGGGGTGCGGGTCACCCTCATCGACAACGGCATGCCCTGCGTCGTCATGAAGGCAGCCGATGTCGGGATCACCGGCTATGAGGATCGCGAGAGCCTTGATGGCAATACGGAGCTGAAGGCCCGCATCGAGGCGATCCGCCTCGCCGTGGGCGAGCGCATGAATCTGGGCGACGTCAAGGACAAGTCGGTCCCCAAGATGATGCTCGTCGCGCCGCCCAGGGATGGCGGGGCGATCTGCGTGCGGAGCTTCATCCCGCACCGGGCCCATGCCTCCATCGGCGTGCTCGGCGCGGTGAGCGTGGCGACGGCCTGCCTCGTGCCCGGCTCGCCCGCCGCCGAAGTTGCGGTGATCCCCGAGGGGCGGCGCAAGACCCTCTCGGTCGAACATCCGACCGGCGAGACGACCTGCGTTCTTGAGACGGACGATGCTGGCGCGGTCGTCACCGCCGCCATGCTGCGCACCGCGCGCAAGTTGATGGATGGGGAAGTGTTCGTCCCGTAAGCGAGCCCTCGCTCGGCTGGTATTGTCGCCTGCCTGTGCCTCCCGGGCCGTGCTGGCGGCGATGGCCGTGCGTTGCGACGGCGTTGGACGACGCGCCCTCCCGTGCCACGTGACGGCGGCACTTGGGAGGCGGGAGACCGGGCGGAGGGGTGACTTGCCGCTTCCATCGGTCCGCCAGTTCGGCCTGCCTGCTGCGTCGCGCGCACTGCCGGGGCAAGAAAGCTGACCGCGATCAACGCGATGCGTCTATATTGGTCAGGAGAAAGTTGATCCGAGTCATAGGCAACCGGGGTCGCCTCACCCAAAAGCGGGGCAGGCAATAAAACTGGAGAGTCTCCATGTCATTTCCCGCGACCCCGGATTATATGGGTCTCAACAAACCGGTCGGGCAGGAAGTTTCGATTAAAGGCCTACGGGCGACCGAGGGCGCGATCCCGGCGGATGTGCAGGGAGCCTTCTTCCGTGCGGTACCGGACCCGCAATTTCCCCCTTTTTTCCAGCCGGATACGGCGCTCTCCGATGATGGCATGATAAGTCGGCTGCTATTCCATGAGGATGGCACGGTCGATTACGACATCAAGTTCGTCCAGACACCGCGCTGGAAAGCGGAGCACGCCGCGGGCCGCCGCCTGTTCGGCCGTTACCGCAATCCCTACACCAACGATCCGGCGGCCGAGGGCATCATCGGCACGGTTTCCAATACCACGCCCGTCTTCCATGCCGGTAAGCTCATCATGACCAAGGAGGACGGGCCGGGCCAGCTCGTCGATCCGCACACGCTGGAGACGCTCGGCTCCTATGATTTTGGTGGCGCGCTCAAATCGCAGACGATGACCGCGCATGTCCGCATCGACCCCGAGACGAAGGAGATGTTCGTCTATGGCTATGAGGCGGATGGCCTGTGCTCCAACACCATGGCCTATTGGTGGACGGATAAGGACGGCAAGCTCGTGAAGGAGCAGTGGTTCGAGGCGCCGTTCTGCTCGCTCGTCCACGATTTCGTCATCACCGAGCATTACGCGATCTTCCCGCTCCAGCCGACCAGCTCGAATTTGGAGCGCGTCAAGGCCAAGGGGCCGCACTGGGTCCACCATCAGGACCTTGAATATCATGTCGGCATCATGCCGCGTTACGGTGACGTTTCGGAGATACGCTGGTTCAAGGGGACGAAGGGCGCCTCGAGTTTCCACATGATGAACGCCTTCGAGACGCCGGATGGCAAGGTCCATATGGACCATCACATCACCGATACCATCGCCTTCCCGTTCATCCAGGCGGATAGCGGCGTCACCGTGCCGCCGCAGAATCTGACTGGTGGCTTCCAGCGCTGGACGATGGACATGACCGCGCCGGGTGAGGGTATCGAAATCACCCCGCTTGGCCCTCCGGGCGACATGCCGCGCATTGCCGATACCGATCAGGGCCGGCCCTACAAGCGGGGCTGGTATTGCTCCATGAACCCGCAGCCCATGGGGCCGCCGGTGATGGGCGGCGTGGTCGGTGCGATGTTCTCCGCGCTGCTGCGCAAGGACTTTGAGACAGGCGAAATCATTGGTTACAACCTTCCACCTGCCCATGGCATGAGCGAGACGGTCCACGTTCCCGCGAGCGCCGCAGGGCATGAGGGCTGGCTGGTCGCCATCGTCGACCACCAGACCGGCCCCGACAGCTTCGATCATGCGGTGTGGATCTGGAACGCTGGCGATCTCCCCGCCGGCCCCGTCGCCAAGGTCCCGGTGCCGACCCGCCTGCGCCCGCAAGTGCATGGCTGGTGGGTGCCCATGGCTGCCTATGAGGCGGCCGGAGCGGCGTAATATCAGTCGGCCGGGTAGTTCAGGCCGTGCCGCGCGTGTGGTCGACTGGCCTCCCGTGCGCGGCGCAGCCAGCGCCTTGTCGGCCGTCCATCTCGGGTGCACGCCCGCTCCATTCTAGTCCAGCGACGCAACGGGAGGGGAGCGCGCGGCCATGCCCGCCATCACCGCCCGCTCGCGTTGAGGACGGTTCCTCACCACCCTTGACATGAGTGCCGAGGCCGCATCGCAGCGTCGCCAAGCCCGCTTGAACCGCGATCTGCCTGCCGCGCTTCTGCTCGACAGGTCCGCTGCGGTCGTTTAACAACGGGTCAGTCAACAGCTTCGTTTAACCAGCGTCTCGAAGAGGAGAGTGCCATGGTTCGGAAGTGTGTCGCTGAATTCATCGGAACGGCATGGCTTGTCTTGGGCGGTTGCGGCGCAGCGGTCCTTGCCGCTGCTTTTCCGGATCTTGGCATCGGGTTCCTCGGGGTCGCGCTAGCGTTCGGCCTGACCGTGGTGACGATGGTCTATGCCGTCGGCCATATCTCCGGGGGACATCTCAACCCGGCGGTGACGGTCGGCTTGTGGGCCGGGGGGCGGTTTCCCGGCAGGGACGTTCCGGCCTATGTCGTTGCGCAAGTGGCGGGCGGCATCGTCGGCGCGGGAATCCTTTACCTGATCGCCAGCGGCGCGGCCGGCTTCAGCCTCGCCGGTGGCTTCGCCAGCAACGGCTATGGGGCCCATTCGCCGGGTGGTTACAGCCTGAGTTCTGCGTTGGTGAGCGAGGTCGTGATGACGTTCGCTTTCCTCTTCGTGATCATGGGGGCGACGCACGGCTCGGCACCCAAAGGGATGGCGCCGCTCGCCATCGGCCTGTGCCTCACGCTCATTCACCTCATCAGCATTCCGGTCACCAACACATCGGTGAATCCGGCGCGCAGTACGGGGCCTGCGCTGTTCGTCGGCGGATGGGCGATCCAGCAACTCTGGCTGTTCTGGCTGGCCCCGCTGCTCGGCGGTGCGCTCGGCGGTCTCGTCTATCGCTGGGTGAGCCCGAACACGCCGGTCGCGGTCGACATTCAGGGCGAGTGAAGGACAGCTCCAGGGCGGGATGCTGCTTTCTCTTCTAAGCGGGCGGCGCCTCCGCGAACTGGGCGGGGTTTTTATCCGAACGGAGCGGTTGTGAAAGATCGGTCCGTTCCGCCCATCTGCGCCAAGGTGGACGAGGCCCATCCGGTCGCGTTTGGTCGAAACATGCCGGTGTTAGGCAACGTCGCGTCGATATGCACCGTCTTGACCGGTTTCCTCGACCCGCCGGACGCTTGCGGTTGTCGCGCTGGTAAAGCGTGCCCTTTGCTGGCGCCGTGCTCCTGCGACGCCAGAGCCTGGGGCGTCGAGGGGCTAAGGTTGGAGCTTGGGCAGCTGTCCGCTCAGCGGTATGGCACGACCACCCCTTCGCCCGCTGGATGGCGTGCAGGACTGCCCCACGAGGCTCGGTGACCTATCCATCCAGACCATCTGCCAAGATCGGCGCAATCGATCGCGCGAAGCTCGGTGTCGCTTCCTACGCGGCGGCGACGGTGATCGCCCGGCAGTGGGCGCCTTCATCTTTGATCGCTGCGGTGTGGTGAAGCATCCCTTGGCGGCCATGTCCGTGAGCTAGTCGGCGATTAGGTCACGGTCGCGTGCGGGGAAGGCCGCATGCAGGGCGCTGGGGTGGCCCGCTCCTCAAGTCAGGTCGTTGATACTGATTTTCGCGCCGGCCAGCGCGGCCTTGTTCGCGGCGCGGCGCAGTCGCTCGACCTCCAGCCGCTCGGGCGGCGCTTCTTCGTGGGGGAGAGCGGCCAATGAGGTTTCGTAGATGTCCTTGAAGTCGTCGGCGAATTCGGGGTGGGTGAAAATCAGCCCATCATTGCGGTCCATGCCGCGGAAGATCTTCTCGCCGGCCTCCAGCGGGTCCATGCCTTTGGCGAAGGCGCTGCCAAACTGTGCCAATTCCGCCTCGTTCACCGGCGCGAAGCCGCTCTGTGCGAATTCCGCTGGCCGCTTGAGCGCGCTTGTCCACGCGTCGGTCGCCACCAGCGCCGGGCAGACCAGCGATACGCCGATGCCGTAGGGCACGCAATTGTAACGGAGGCATTCCGTCAGCCCGCGCACCGCGAACTTGCTGGCGGTGTAGATGCCCGCCTGCGGTCCGGAAAGATAGGCCGCCATTGAGGCGACATTGACGACGTGGCCGCCTTCTCCCGTGGCCTTGATCTTGGGGAGGAAGGAAACGATGCCGTTCACCACACCGCCAAAGTTGACGCCCATGATCCAGTCATAGTCGGCGTAGCTCGCCTCGTCCGTCGGGCCGAAGACACTCACGCCGGCATTGTTGACCAGCACATGGCATCTACCGAAATGGGCCATCACGCTCTCCGCCGCGTTGGCGAAGCCGTCGCGGTCGGTCACGTCGAGCTTGATCCAGATCGGTTGTTCACGATCGTTATCAAAAAACCATTTGGTACAGCGCTCTCGCTGTTCCTCGTTTCGATAGGAAAGGGCGAGGCGCATGCCGGCGTTGCTGAACGCCCGCGCCACGCCAAAGCCGATACCGGTGCCCGCGCCTGTGATGAAAGCGACCTTCCCCTTCCAATCCATTGACTTTTTCCTCTCGCACCGGTCTCTGATTATTCCGCGATACTTACAACTCAGGAGAGGAGAGTCGAGTATGTCTGACGTGGAAACGCGCCTGGCCCAGCTGGAAAAGAAGGTCACCGAGCTGGAAGATATCAACGCCATCCGCAAGCTCCAGTGGGCCTATGGCTATTATATCGACTATAACCGTCCCGAAGAGGTCGCGGCCCTCTTCGCCAAGGACGGCGTGGTGGTGTTCCTCTCCGGCGAATATGTCGGATATGAGGGCGTTATGCGTCTCTATGGCACGTGGTTCCAGAACCTGTTCACCGGGGGACGGCGCGGCCCGGTCCATGGCCTGCTGCTCGACCATTTCCAGCTTCAGGATGTCATCACCGTGGCGCCCGACGGGCAGACCGCCAAGGGCCGCTTCCGAGGCCTGCTGGCAGGTGGCTGGCACGATCAGGTGCTGCACGAGAAACCCGATGAAGTGCCCCAGCAATTCTGGGAGTCCGGCATCTACGAGAATGACTATGTCAAGGAAGACGGTGTCTGGAAGATCAAGCGGCTCGATTACATGATGCAGTGGCAGGGCGACTATGAAGGCGGTTGGGCGCACACCGTTGCGCACCTCCAGCCCGCGCAGGTCGCTTATCCCGAAAATCCGGATGGCCCGGATCGCATCTTCCCGGAGAAGGAAGTGCGCCAGACCTGGCCGCATCGCTACGAGGTGCCGATGAGCTTCGCCCATCCGGTGCTCGGCAAGGCGTTCATGGTCGAGAATTTCACGCCTATGATGACCAAGAAGGGCCGGCTCGGCTGATCTGACAACGCGTCCGGGACGCGGCTTACGCGCCCGGCATTCGCGATCGCAAGCGCCGCACGGTCACCAACGGCGTTGGCGGAGACCGGCGATCATATTGCATGCGGGGTCGGGACGGGATCGGAACGGGCCGGGGTGACCGTGCAAGCGGCCCTTTCTGTTTGAAACGCGTAGGGCTCCTGCGCTAGCCATGGGCGAGGGCCTAACTGGAAAAACGGCCTCGCGAGAGGGGAGAGATAGCCGATATGCAGCTCACGTTACCGCCCCGTATGTCACCGCAACAGTTCGATGCCGCGGTCAAGGCGCTCCAAGGCGCGGTCGGCGCCGGCTGGGTAATGACGACCGATCAGGACCGCGACGCCTATGCGGACATCTACGCGCCCGGCCCCGAGACCCTATGGGGCGCCAGTGGTGCGGTCGCGCCGTCGAGCGTGGAGGAAATCCAGGCTGTCGTGCGCATCGCTAACGAGCACAAGCTCCCGTTGTGGACCATCGCGCGCGGGAAGAATCTCGGTTACGGCACCGCCGCGCCGCGCATGCCCGGATCCATGGTGTTGGACCTTGGCCGCATGGACAAGATCCTCGAGCTGGACCCCGAACTTGGCTATTGCGTGATTGAGCCGGGTGTCGGCTTCCTCGACCTCTATGAGCGCATTCAGCGCGAGAAGGTGCCGCTGATCCTGTCGGTTCCCGGCAATGGCTGGGGCTCGGTGCTCGGCAACGCGCTCGATCACGGTATCGGCTACACGCCTTATGGCGTTCATGCCAAGAACCTCTGCGGCATGGAGGTGGTGCTGGGCACCGGCGAGGTGGTGCGCACCGGTCTGGGTGCCATGACGAAGAACCATGCCTGGCACATGTTCCCCTTCAACTACGGGCCGAGCTGGGATCAGATGTTCACCCAGTCCAATCTCGGTATCGTCACCAAGGCCGGTATGTGGCTGATGCCCGAGCCCGACAGCTCGCTGGAACTCAACCTCGACATTCCCGAGGCGGAGGATATCGGCTGGGTGGTCGACACACTGACTCCCTTGAAGCTTGGCGGCATCATCGACCAGTCGATTTTCATCCCGAGCTGGCTTGGCAAGATGGTGATCCTCGGCCAGCGCAAGGATTTCTGGGACAAACCCGGCGCCATCCCGGACTGGCGCGTTGCCGAGCTGCTCAAGGAGCATAAGCTTGGCTACTGGAAGGTTCAGATCCGTGTCTATGGCGACGAAAATGTGAACAAGGCCAAGGCAGAGGTCATCAAGGCCGCCTTCAAGAAGCATATCGCGACGCCGATGGAGGAGGTCTGGTGGCGCCGGGGCGACCCGACCAACGTGATGGATACCACGCTCGGCGTGCCATCTGCCGTGCCGCTACAAATGGGCGACTGGGTGGGCGGCAAAAGCGCGCACATGGGCTTCTCGCCGGTGGTGCCGGCCACCTCCAAGCATGTGCTCGACCAGATGAAGCGCAGCCGTAAGATCATTTCGGACCATGACGTGGATTTCTACGCGAGCTTCACCATCAGCGGGCGCTTCGCCAACAACGTCAACATGCTGATGTATGATCGCGACAAGCCCGAGCAGGTCGAGGCGATCAAGAAGCTGTTCAATGCGCTGATCGCGGACGCGGCAGCCAATGGCTACGCCGAATATCGCACCCATCTTGGCTGGATGGACTCGATCGCCGACACGTTCGACTTCAACGACCATGCCATGCGGCGCATGACCGAGAAGGTGAAGGACGTGCTCGATCCGAACGGCATCCTGTCGCCCGGCAAGCAGGGAATATGGCCGTCCGCCTATGCCGATCAGCGCGGAAAGGCGCTGGCATGAAGGGCGCGCGCACGGGCCTTGTCACCCTCTCGCTCGCGCTGGCGCTGACCGGCTGCAAGGTGGTCGACACGGGCGACAAGGCGCAGGCCGATGGTGCCCCCGCCGGCCCGCCGCCGCCCCCGCCGCACCAGATGCGCGCGGAGATGGCCGCCGGCGACCGGCTGCACACCACGATGAGCGGGGAGGATCTGTTCTCCAACCGCTGCGGCGCCTGCCATCTCGATTGGGGCATGGGAACCAACCTCATCACCAAGCAGCAGGTGGCGCTCGGCCGGCCGCCGAGCATGGGCCTGCTCACCAATCGCGATGATCTGACCGCCGATTATGTGAAGTCGGTCGTGCGCATGGGCAAGAACGCGATGCCGCGCCAGACCCGCGTCGATGTGACCGATGCGGAGTTGGACAAGATCGCCGCCTATCTGGGGAAGGGCAAATGAGCGTCTCGCGGCGGGAGATGCTGGGTGGCGCCGCGCTGCTCGGCGCGGCGGGCGCATTCGGCCTGCACCGGATGGCGGGGCGGGGGGCGCAGGTCCCCGCGCCCCGCGTCGTGATCTATGATAGCCGCCGGCCAGCGAGCCTCGCTTTCGCGCGGGGGCAGTATTCCGCGGGTGGGATCGACCTTGTCCGTGAGCAGGCCGAGAACTGGCGCTCTATCCGCGGGCTCGGCCGGGAAGGCCCGGTCGCTGGCGTCACCGGCTGGACGGACTATGTCGCCGCGCGCGGCTGGCTGGAGCATCGCGGCCTTCGCGTCGTGGCCGAGACCCACGACCGGCAGCACGATCTCATCCACTGGACGATGGTCTGAAGATCGGCCGGGGCCGGGGAGGCGAGGCCGGGTGGCGGGGGAATGCGCCCTTTCTTCCGAGGCGTGAAACGCGTGTCAAATTGACTATATCCTTGCCGAGCGCTTAGCCTAGGGGCGCATCGACCCGCCTCGTGCTGCCGTTTGCGCGGCACATCGTGCGTCCTGCCATCGGTGGGTTGAGGTGGAGCGCCGTTCACGGCGCCAACAACGAAGGATCAAGAGGAGTCGGCATGGTCCCGGAGATCACAGGAGCGGCAACATGAGCGGTGATCTCACCCTCTATCATTGGGAGCCCAACGCCAACAGCGGCAAGCCGATGCTGACGCTCGTCGAGAAGGGCGTGGCGTTCAACAGCCATTATATCGACTTGCTCGCCTTCGATCAGCACAAGCCGGACTATCTGGCGATCAACCCGATGGGGACGATCCCGGCCATGGTCCACGGCGGCCGCCTCATGAACGAATCCACCGCGATCATGGAATATGTCGAGGAAGCCTTCCCCGGTCCGGCACTGATGCCAACGGATGCGCGCGATCGCTGGCGGGTGCGCTGGTGGATGAAATATTTCGACCAGTGGCTCGGCCCCAGCCTCTCGATGCTCGGCTGGAATGTCGGCATCGGCCCCAAGGTGCGCGAGCGTGACCCGGAGGAACTCAAGGCCGCGATCGACCGCATCCCGCTGCCCGAGCGCCGCGTCGCGTGGCGCAAGGCCATCTACGGCCTGTTCAGCCAGGAGGAACTGGCCGAATCCACCCGCCGCATCCTCATCGGCATCGATCTAGTCGAGAAGACGCTGGCGCAGCGCCCATGGCTCGCCTGCGACAGCTACAGCCTGGCGGATATCAACGCGTTCAACTCGGCCTACTTCCTGCCGATCTCGCAAGGCCAGCACTGCAACGACGAGAAGACGCCGCACATCATGCGTTGGCTGCGCGCCATCTATGCCCGCCCGGCGGTCAAGACCACCTGGGCGATGGGCCGCACCGCGATGGCCGAACGTATCAAGATTTTCGAGGGCGAGGAGGTCAAGACATGGTGATGACCCTCTATCATGGCGAGCCGACGGGGCCGTCGCTGACCGTTCTCGCCGCCCTGTTCGAGTCCGGGCTGGAGGCGGATCTGCGCGCGATCGACCTCGCCATGGGCGAGCGCCATGCCGGCGTCATCCCGCTCAACGTCGAGACCAATTACAGCGTGGAGGGCGAGGGGCCGGTGCTCGTCGTCGATGGCGAGCCGTTGTGTGACAGCGTGTTCATCGGCTGCTTCTTTGATGATGTCGCGCCAGGCTCCGGCCTGCGTCCGGCCGATCCCTATCTGCGCTGGGAGATGATGGCCTGGTGCCGCTGGGTCATCGAGCGGCTGGCACCCGGCGTCGCCGCGCTTGCCAACCGTGCGTGGACCACCCCGCGCCTCGCCGCGCTCGATGATACCGCCTTCGCCGCGCTCACCGGCCGTATCGTCGCGCAAGATCTGCGCGCTCGCTGGCAGGACACGCGCGAGGGCACGCTGTCGGACGAGCATCGCGCCGCCAGCGAGGCGCGCGTGCACGAGGCGGCGCAGAAGATCGAGGACCGGCTGGCCGAGCGGGACTGGATCATGGGCGATTTCAGCCTCGCCGATCTTGAAAGCTATGCCTGGCTCGCCCCGATGCGCGAACTGCTGCCCACCGCCTTTGAGGGCAAGCCGCGCCTCGCCGCGTGGCTGAAGCGGGTAGCAGCGCGCCCCTCCGTCCGGCGGGCGTTGATGCAGGCGCGCACAGCCCATCCGGTCCACGGCTTCGCGCCCGGCCCGGAAATCAACCGCTGGGGCTGAAGGATGGATGGGCTGGGGCGACATGAACACCATGCGCTGGCGGCCATCAGCGTGACGTTTCGGTTATAATGAGGGCAAGCCGTTCCCGATGCGGCTTGTTTCGACAAGGCCCGGTCCGAGGGGCGGGGATTATCTAGGGGAGGACCATGCGGTCGATCGACTATTTCGACAAGATGGCGCAGCTCTATCCCGAGCGCACCATCCTCGTTTCCGGCAACACCCGCTACACTTACGGGCAGATGCATCGGCTGACCCATCGCCTCGCCGGGGCGATGCTCGCCGATGGCCTCGCGCATCAGGAAGCCGTAGCGATCATGTCGCCCAATCACGGCGCGATCCTCACCGCCCAGCTCAGCTTGTGGCGCGCGGGTGCGGTGTGGATCCCGGTCAACACGCGCAACGCGCTCGATGCGAACATCGCCTATCTCAACTATGTCCGCGCCGGCTGGCTGTTCTACCATTCGAGCCTGGCCGCCGATGCGCGCGAGGTGAAGCGACAGGTTCCCAGCATCCGCCGCATGATCTGCCTCGACGCCGATGACGGCGACTATCCCGCGCTCGATAGCTTCATGCTGGCGGAGGACGCCCCCGACGCGCCCGATCTCGGCGATCCCGTCGGCGACGGTGAGGAACTGACCGCGATCATTGCCACGGGCGGCACCACCGGCCCGGCTAAGGGCGTGCGGATCATGAACCGGAGCTGGGGCACGCTGATGGAGACCATCGGCAACCTCATGCCGGCGGATGACGCCGTGTGCCTTGCCACCGCGCCGCTCACCCATGCCGCCGGGCCGGTCGCGATGGCCGCCGTCGCCATGGGCGCCACCGTCGCGGTGTTGCCCGGCTTCGATGCCGAGGAGGTGATGCGCGCCATCGAGCAGTATCGCGTCACCCACATGTTCCTGCCGCCCACCGCGCTCTACACAATGCTGGCCCACCCCCGCGTCCGCGATTATGATTATTCCAGCCTGCGCTACTTCCTGCTTGCCGGCTCCCCGGTCTCGCCGGACAAGCTCAGGCAGGCGGTCGAGATATTCGGCCCCTGCATGTGCCAGAGCTACGGCCAGACCGAGTGCCACATGATCGCCACCTGGCTCCCGCCCGAGACAGTGGCGGCGGCGGCGCGCGGCATTCACCCCGAGAGGCTGGCGAGCTGCGGCAAGGCCACCTACTCCGTCCGCATCGAGCTGATGGACGATGAGGGCAACATCCTGCCCACAGGCGAGGTGGGTGAGATCGTCGCGCGCGGCGGCATCGTCGGCGGTGGCTATTTCGAGATGCCGGAAGCGACCGCCGAAGCTGTCGCCCATGGCTGGCATCACACCGGTGATGTCGGCCGGCGCGACGAGCATGGCTATTATTACATCGTCGACCGCAAGAAGGACATGGTCGTGACCGGCGGCTTCAACGTCTATTCGGCGGAGGTCGAAGGCGCCATCATGGAGCTGGACGCCGTGACGGAGGCCGCGATCATCGGCATCCCGCATGAGCATTGGGGCGAGCAGGTCCACGCCGTGGTGGTGCGCGGCGGCGATGTGGACGAGGCAACGATCATCGCCCACGTCAAGTCTCGCCTCGGCAGCGTCAAGGCGCCCAAGACGGTGGAGTTCGTTGACGCCATCCCCCGCACGGCCGCGGGCAAAATGGACAAAAAGGCGATGCGTGCGCCCTATTGGGGCGATCAGCAACGCATGGTGCATTGAGTGCTGGGCGCGCCATCGCCCATCGACTCCTGCTGCGACTTTGTCCTAATCTCGCCACCAGGTAATCGACGCTGGTGCGGCAGCGCCATGCACACCTATCTGCAAATCCAAGGAGCTGGATGATGAACAAGCTGACCAACGTGAAGCTGGAGCAATTCCCTTATTCAGACGCCGCGAAGAAGGCGCTCGCGCGCAAGCCCGCGCTGTTCATCGACGGCGAATGGGTCGACTCCACCGGGGGTGAGACCATCGCAGTGATCGACCCCAGCTCGGGCAAGGAAGTCAGCCGCTTCGTCGATGCGACCAATGCCGATGTCGACAAGGCGGTGGCCGCCGCGCGCCGCGCCTTTGATGACGGACGCTGGTCCAACCTGCCGCCGCTGGTGCGGGAGGGGATGATGCATAAGCTGGCCGATATTCTCGGCGAACATGCCGAGGAACTGGCTGAGCTGGAGGCGATCGACAACGGCAAGCCCAAGGGCATGGCCGGTGCTATCGACGTGCCCGGCTCGATCGGCATGATGCATTACATGGCCGGCTGGGCCAGCAAGCTTGGCGGCGAGATGATCGAACCGAGCGCCGCGCCGCGTGGAGCATTTCACACCTATGTGCGCCGCGAGCCGATCGGCGTCGCCGCGCAGATTGTGCCGTGGAACTTCCCGCTACTCATGGCCGTGCTCAAGATTTCGCCCGCACTGGCCGCCGGCTGCACGGTGATCCTCAAGCCCGCCGAGCAGACCTCGCTCACCGCGCTGCGGCTTGCCGATTTCATCCAGATGGCGGGCATCCCGGCCGGCGTGGTGAACATCATCACCGGCAACGGCCATACCGCCGGCGATCGGCTGGTGCGCCATCCGGATGTGGACAAGGTTGCCTTCACCGGCTCGACCGAGGTCGGCAAGATCATCAACCGCACCGCGACGGACAGCCTCAAGCGCGTGACGCTGGAGCTGGGCGGCAAGTCCCCCGTCATCGTGCTGCCGGACGTTGATCCGGCGGTGGCGGGGCCGGGCACCGCGCAGGCGATCTTCTTCAACTCGGGCCAGGTCTGCGTCGCCGGCTCACGGCTTTATGCGCACAAGAGCGTGTTCGATAATGTGCTGGAGAAGTTCGTCGAGGCCTCCAATTTCTGGCAGCCGCGCGCCAGCCTCGATCCCGATGGCCACATGGGGCCGCTCGTATCGGACGAGCAACTTGCCCGCGTGATGGGCTATATCGAGGACGGCAAGAAGGCGGGGGCCTCCGTGGCGCTGGGCGGCGATACGCCTGCCAGCGAGGGCGGCTATTATGTCAATCCCACCGTGCTGGTGGATGTGAAGCCGGATATGCGCGTGGTGCGGGAGGAGATTTTCGGTCCCGTCGTCGTCGCCCAGCGCTTCGACGATCTGGACGAGGTTGCCCGTCAAGCCAATGACACGACTTTCGGCCTCGCCGCCGGTATCTGGACCAACAATCTCTCCGCCATGCACAAGCTTGCCGCCAAGCTGAAGGCCGGCACCGTCTGGGGCAACTGCCACTCGATGATCGACCCGGCGCTGCCCTTCGGCGGCTACAAGGAGAGCGGCCTTGGCCGCGAGCAGGGCCGGCAAGGCGTGGAAGCCTATACCGAACTCAAATCGGTCATCATCGCCCTTTGAAGGCGGACCGGCCTATCCCCATCATCCGAGGGGGAGGGGCCGGTCGCCCGCGTGCTCGGAAGGTGCGTCGATGCAGTCGGTGCGGTATAATGCGGTTCCCGGCCTGCCTCTGTCCGACGGACACGGGCTGGCCTTGTCGAAGGAGGCTGTCATGGCTTCATTCTCGTGGACCTATTCACTGCTCCTGCTGTGCGCGATCATCCTCTGGTTCGTGCCGCTTTACACCATATTGGGGAAGATCGGCTGGCGGCGCGGTTGGGCCTGCGTGGCCATCTTCCCGCCGGCCGCCATGGTTCTGCTGTGGTGCATCGCTTTCGGGCGTTGGCGCTCGGGGGAGGCGCGGTCGAGCCTGTAGCGCGCGCAGCACCCTGCGCAGGCGATGCTTGCGGCCCCCCTTTTCCGGGGGGCAGGATCAATTGTTTGAAAGGCTAGTCAAGGACCCTCATGCCCATCGACATCAGCAAGGTGAAGGCCATCGACGTCCACGTCCACGCCGAGGTCTCCTGCCATGATCCGGAAGATCCGGTGATGGCGCAGTTCTTTGATGCCGCGAGCGCCTATTTCAAGGCGCCGCGCGAGCGCCCCAAGATCCCGGAGATCATCGACTTTTACCGCGAGCGGCAGATCGCCTTCTGCCTGTTCACCGTCGATTGCGAGAGCGCGGTCGGCGCCAAGCGCGTCTCCAATTACGAGATTGCCGAGCTGGCTGCCGATCATAGCGACATCGTCGTCCCCTTTGCTTCGATCGACCCACACAAGGGCAAGTATGGTGCCCGTGAGGCGCGCGATCTGATCGAGAATTATGGGGTGAAGGGATTCAAGTTCCACCACCTCATCCAGGGCATCCACCCGTCCGACCGGACCGGTTATCCGATCTACGAGGTGATCGCGCACTACAAGCTGCCGGCCATCTTTCACACCGGCCATAGCGGCATGGGCACCGGCATGCGCGGCGGCGGGGGCATCCGCCTCAAATATGGCCAGCCGATGCTGGTCGACGATGCCGCGTCGGACTTCCCGGACATGAAGTTCATCCTTGCTCATCCGAGCTGGCCGTGGACAGACGAGAGCCTCTCCATGGCGCTGCACAAGGACAATGTCTTTATCGACCTGTCCGGTTGGAGCCCCAAATATTTCCCTAAGCAGATCATCACCTACGCAAACACGCAGCTGCGCCACAAGATGATGTTCGGCAGCGATTTTCCACTGATCACGCCGGAAAAGTGGATCGCGGCGGCGCAGGAAGTTGGCTTCAAGGAGGAAGTGTTGCCCCTCATCCTCAAGGACAATGCCGCCCGCGTCCTCGGCCTTTCCTGAAAGGACCACGCGGTGGTGCTGGTCTTGGCGGCCTTCATCGCGCGGGACCCGCTGCCGGTGCCGCAATCGGGAGAGAAAGAATGACGGACTTCGCTGGACGCCATGTGATCGTGACCGGAGCCTCCAGCGGCATTGGCCTCGCCACTGCGCGGATGCTCGCCGCGCGCGGCGCGAAGGTCTCGATGATCGCCCGCCGCCGCGAAGCGCTCGCTGCCGAGGCTGAAAAGCTCGGCGCCGATGCCGCTGCCTTCGCCGCGGATGTGGCGGACCGTGCGGCGCTGGAGCGGGCGCTGGCCGATGCCGCCGCGCATTTCGGCCCGGCTTATGGCCTGTTCGCCAATGCCGGCCTCGCGGGCAATTTCGCGCCGGCGCTGAGCTATTCCCGTGAGCTGTTCGAGCAGGTGCTCACCGTCAATCTCACCAGCGTTTTCTGGGCCATGCAGGCGGTTCTTCCCCCGATGATCGAGGCCGGGGAGGGCTCCATCCTCGTCACCGGCTCCATGGCGAGCAAGCGCGGTATGGCGATGAACCCGGCCTATGTCGCCTCCAAGCACGGGGTACTCGGCTTGTCGCGCGCCATCGCGGTGGAGATGGCGCCGCACAATGTCCGTTGCAATTGCGTCATCCCCGGCTTCATCGAGACGCCGGCCTTCGATCTCATTCCGCCCGAGCAGGCCGCCCGGATCAACCAGCGCGTCCCTCAGCGCCGCATGGGCGGTGCGGACGAGCTGGCCGAGGTCGCCTGCTTCCTTCTTTCCCCCGCCGCCAGCCACGTCACCGCGCAGAACTGGGCGGTGGACGGTGGCGTGCTGGAGACGCTGGAGGTTTGATCGTTACTCACCAGCGCGTGCGTGGTCACTGGCGAATCAGGTCTCGGATGAACCGGCGCGTGGGGCAGCCGATAGGCGTTGCCGCGGCCTCATGCTATGCTCGCCTTTCTCATGAGAGAGGGTCCCGTCATGGCCGACTCGGGCAAGATCCACAAAGGTCGATGTTTCTGTGGTGCCGTCACGCTGGAAGTCGCGGGCGAGCCAGAGGGCATGGCTATTGCCACTGCGCCTCCTGCCGCTCCTGGTCGGGTGGGCCGGTCAACGCCTTCACGCTCTGGAAGCCGGAGGCGGTGACCATCACCGGCGGTGCCGAGCGCGTTGCCACCTTCGCCCTCACGCCAGTGAGCGAGCGCAAATATTGCGCCAACTGCGGCGGCCATCTGATGACCAATCATCATTCGGCTTGGTCGACGTGTTCGCCGCGACCTTGCCGGACCTCCCCTTCGCGCCGGGCGTTCATGTGCATTATGCCGAGACGGTGTTGCCGATGAAGGACGGTCTGCCCAAGTTTCGGGATTTCCCTGCCAACCTTGGTGGAAGTGGCGAGATGGTCGCCGACTAAAGGGCTGGGCCGACCGAGTCGCGCGGAAAACGGCGCGAAAGTCCATCCCGAATTAAAACGGAGCTTGCTTGCGCCGGCCCATTTGCTATTTCGCTCAGTGAAAGGAGAGGGGGCTTGATCGAGCGCAAGGTCAAGACAGTGCGGGCGCTGGAGAGGGGCCTTCAGGTGCTGTCGGAGATAGATCGGCGCAAGGGTGCCAATCTGCATGAACTGCATCTCGCCCTGGGCCTGCCCAAGGCCACGTTGCTGCGCATGGTGGTGACGCTGAGCAAGCATGGCCACATCTGGCAGCGTCTGGCGGACGGCGCGTTCCTGCCGAGCGTGCGGCGCGGTTTTCCGTCTCCTGACTTCATGGGTGAGGAGATTGCGGAGGTGGCGTCAGAGCATCTTGCGCGGCTTTCCGAGCAGGTTGCCTGGCCCTCAGCCCTGGCCGTGCCACGGTCCGATCACATGGAAATCGTCGAGACCAACAGTCCGCTGCTGCGGCTGGACGCGATTGCCCTGGGGCCGGTCGGCAGCCGCCTTTCCTATTTGCACACCGCCACGGGGCGTGCTTATCTCGCTGCCAGCGAGGCGGAGGAGCGTGCCGTCATCCTGCGCCGCCTGCGCCCGATGGAGGCGGACGCGGCCGGCGAGCGGCTGCTCGACGACATCCTCGGCACCATTCGGGACCGGGGATATGCGCTGCGCGAGCCATTTCATCCCTGGCCGGATCGTAACTGGCAGGCGGTGCGGCAGGACGGGCGCCGCTCGATGGCGGTGCCGGTGGAGGTACGCGGCGTGCCGGTCGCCTCGCTCAACATTACCTGGCTGCAACGGCGCAGCGAGACGGCGACGGTGGTGCAGCGGCACCTCGGCGCGCTGCGGCGGACGGCCGAAGCGATCGGTGCCGAGTTGGGGGCCGATCGCGCGGTTTCATGATATGAAAAGCCGTGCCGCGCGGGGCGGACGTCGCCCGGCAATGCGCTAGGCCGCGGATTGAACAAGACCAGACAGGAGAAGCAAAGATGCGCGCATGGCAATTGGCGGCGGCGGCTACGTCGCTGGACGACCTCAGGCTGATCGAGATCGAGCAGCCCGCGCCGGGCCCGGGCGAGGTTGCGATCCGCGTCCACGCCTGCTCGCTCAACTATCGCGATCAGGCCATCGTCAAGGGCCGCTACATGGGCGGGCCAATCCCGGCGCCCATCGTGCCGCTCTCTGATGGCGCGGGCGAGGTGATCGCGGTCGGCGCCGGCGTCACGCGCTTCAAGGCCGGGGATCGCGTTTCCGGCACATTCTTCCCCCATTGGGTTGACGGCCCGCCCAATCCGCATGTCGGCCCGGCGCTGGGCGCGGCCGGGGCGCCGGGTATGCTGGCGGAGGTGGTCGTGCTGCCCGAGCAGGGCGTCGTGCCCATCGCGACATCGCTCAGCTATGCCGAGGCGGCGTGTCTGCCCTGCGCCGGCGTGACCGCCTGGAACGCGCTGTTCGAAGGGCCGCGGCCGATCAAGCCGGGCGACCGCGTGCTGGTGCTCGGCACCGGCGGCGTCTCGATGATCGCGCTGCAACTCGCCAAGGCGGCCGGGTGCGAGGTGATCGTGACCTCGTCAGACAATGCCAAGCTGGAGCGGGCGAAGAAGCTCGGCGCCGACCATGGCGTCAACTACAAGGAGATCGGCGAGTGGGGCGGCCATATCGCCGCGACCCTGGGCGGCGTCGATAAGGTCGTCGAAGTGGGCGGCGCGGGGACACTGCAACAGAGCTTTGCGGCCCTGCGGCACAATGCCGAGGTGGCGCTGATCGGCGTGCTGGTGCCGGTGGGCGGTCCCAATCCGGCGCCGTTGATGATGACCGGCAGCATCCTGCGTGGTATTTTCGTCGGCTCCCGGCGCATGGCTGAGAAGCTTGCCGCCGCGGTGGACGCAAACGGCATCAAGCCGGTCATTGGCGCCACCTTTGGCTTCACCGACACTAAGAAGGCCTTCGACCATGCCGCCTCGCCGGCGCTGTTCGGCAAGACCGTGATCGAGGTCGGCTGAACGGCAGAACCGCGCGTGGCCAGCTTCCTGATGATCCACGGCGCCTGGCATGGCGGCTGGTGTTTCGACCGGCTGCGCGTTCCGCTGGAAGCCGCCGGTCACACCATGGCCGCGCCCGATCTGCCGGGCATGGGCGGTAGCGCGCGGGCACTGGCCACCGTAACGCTGGAGGGCTGGGCGCGTTTCGTCGCGGAGACGGCGGAAGCGCTTCCCGCGCCAGTGATTCTGTGCGGGCACAGCCGGGGCGGCATCGTCGTCAGCCAGGCGGCCGAGATGGCGCCCGAGCGTTTCGCCGCGCTTGTCTATATCGCGGCCATGTTGGTGCCGGATGGCGCCAGCCTTTACGACATGCGCGACAGCCAGCCTCGCGATGCGGCGTTCGAGTCCGGGTTGGAACCGGTCGCGAATGGGCTTGCCGTGGCTGTGTCGCCTGAGGTGGCAACGGCCTATTTCTGCGACGGGTGCAGTCCGGCGGATCAAATGATGGTGGCGCAGCGACTCCTGCCAGAGCCGGTCCGCCCGCTCGGCACGCCGCTGCGCTTGAGCGAGGGCCGCTACGGGCGGGTGCCACGCCACTACATCGCCTGCAGGCAGGACAGGACGATACCCTTTGCGCTCCAGCAGGCAATGCAGGCGCGGTTGCCCTGCACGAGCAGCATCACGCTGGAAAGCGACCATTCACCCTTTCTCTGCGCGCCGGAGGCTCTGACCGCCGCGCTCATCACCATTGCCGAGAGGATAGAGGCATGAGCAAGAAGACCATGGGATTTGGCGGCGAGATCGGCTCGATCGTGCAGATGGCTTATGTCGTGAAGGACATTCACGAGGCCATCGACTGGTGGATCAAGAAGGCGGGTGTCGGCCCGTGGTTCCTGCTGCCGAGTTTCGGCGGGGAGGGGCATGTGTTTCGCGGGCAGCCCTGCACCAGCGACGTGGCGATCGCGATGAGCTTCGCGGGTCCGCTTAACATCGAGCTGCTGATGCCGCTGGATGACAACCCTTCCGTCTATAAGGAGACGATTGACCGGGTGGGCTACGGCTTCCACCATTTCGGCATCGCTCGCGACGACATCGAGGAGGAGGTCGAGCGCCGCCTGGCGAAGGGCGAGGTGCTGGCTCACCGAGCGCCCGTGCCGACCGGCGGCAAAGTCGCTTACTTCGAGGGG
This sequence comes from Sphingobium sp., assembly GCA_035654015.1. Classification (GTDB taxonomy): domain Bacteria; phylum Pseudomonadota; class Alphaproteobacteria; order Sphingomonadales; family Sphingomonadaceae; genus Sphingobium. Next base: position 603,796 of record DASRXX010000003.1, on the reverse strand, counting down.
GGCGCCGGTGCCCCCGGCTTCGTCGAACTGATCCCTGCGACCGAGGGCATGGACCAGGGATTCACCAACTTCTGGCGCCAGACCCAGAACTGGGACGGCAAGGACCCCATCCGGCCGTTCGGGTGAGGAAGCGGGGAGAGGTGAACGCCCTCTCGTCGGTCCGTGCCAGCGGCGACGGGAGCCAAGTGCGGTAAACGTGCGGCGGCTCTAGGTTGCTGCCCCCACCCGCGCACGCGGAGGGGATGGCGAACCATTTGCGACCCCAGCCCGCCACGCAAAACGGGGCGCCGAGCGATCGGCGCCCCGTCATTTCATCACCGCTCGGTGCGGCCGAACCGCTTACTTGAACACGATCGTCTTGTTGCCGATGACGAAGGTGCGGTCCTGCAGGTGCAAGCGCACGCCCTCGGCGAGCACGCGGCGCTCGACATCCCGGCCCCGGGCAACCAGCGTTTCGGGCTGATCGGCATGTGTCGCGATCTCGACATCCTGGTGAATGATCGGACCTTCGTCGAGGTCGGCGGTGACATAGTGGGTCGTCGCGCCGATCATCTTCACGCCGCGAGCGAACGCCTGGTGATATGGCTTGGCGCCCTTGAAGCCCGGCAGGAAGCTGTGGTGAATGTTGATGCAGCGGTGTGACAGGAACGCCGCGAGATCGTCCGACAGGATCTGCATGTAGCGCGCCAGCACGACCAACTCGGCACCGGTCTCGGTGACGATCTTCTTGATCTGCGCTTCCTGCTGCGGCTTGGTCTCCTTGGTCACCGGCAGGTAATGATACGGCGTATCGCCGATCAGCGTGATGTTGAGCGCTTCCTTGGGATGGTTGCCGATGATGGCGACGACATCCATGTTCAATTCGCCGATGCGGTTGCGATAAAGCAGGTCGCCCAGGCAGTGGTCGAATTTGGAGACCATGAGCACGACCTTGCGTCGTTCCTTGGCATCGCGAATCGAATATTCGCCGTTAAATTTCTCCTTCACGGCATCGAGCGCGCTCCGCGCTTCAGCGACATTACCGGTGAAGACGATGCGCTGGAACATGCGACCCGATTCGGGGTCGGCGAATTGCGCCATTTCCGTGATGTTACAGTCCTTCCCGGCCAGTGCGCCTGCCACCCCGGCGATCACCCCCGGCTGGTCCTTGGCGGAGAACTTCAGGATATATTCCGGCGCGCTGCTAACGTCTGACATGATGGGTCTTCCTCCTCTCGGTCGCGATGCTTGAACCACGCGCGACATAACTCAAATTTTCGTTTGTGTAGCATACAAAATTCCGTATGCTCCAGCGTGTTTTTTGATTCGACGGATTCGTCGAGTGGTGGCCTGCATCTCGCTGATAGGAGAGGTATTGAATGTCGAACCCTGCAAATCTGGAACAAGTGCTTGCCGCGAACGGCAATACCGTGGAGATGCTCCGCAACTCCCAGATCGGTGCCTATGTGTATCCGGTGGTCGCGCCTGAGTTTTCCAACTGGCGGACCGAGCAGTGGGCGTGGCGCAACAGCGCCGTGCTGTTCGACCAGACCCACCACATGGTCGACCTCTACATCCGCGGCAAGGATGCGCTGAAGCTCCTCTCGGATACCGCGATCAACTCGATGGCCAACTTCAAGGTCAACCAGGCCAAGCAGTATGTGCCGACGACCCCGTATGGCCATGTCATCGGTGACGGCATCCTGTTCTACCTCGCGCCGGAAGAGTTCGTGTATGTCGGCCGTGCGCCGGCCGCCAACTGGCTGATGTTCCACGGCGCGACCGGCGGTTACGATGTCGAGATCGTCCATGACGACCGCTCGCCGAGCCGCCCGATGGGCAAGCCCGTCCACCGTATTTCGTGGCGCTTCCAGATCCAGGGTCCGCAGGCCTGGAACGTGATCGAGAAGCTGAACGGCGCGCCGCTGGAGAAGCTCCGCTTCTTCAACATGGGCGAGATGAACATCGCCGGCCACAAGATCCGCACGCTGCGCCACGGCATGGCCGGTGCGCCCGGTCTGGAAATCTGGGGTCCGTACGACATTCAGGAAGAAGTCCGCGCCGCCATTCTGGAAGCAGGCAAGGAATTCGGCCTGATCCCGGTCGGCTCGCGCGCCTATCCGTCGAACACGCTGGAGTCGGGCTGGATCCCGTCGCCGCTGCCCGCCATCTACACCGGCGAGAAGCTCAAGGCCTATCGCGAGTGGCTGCCTGCCAACAGCTACGAGGCCACCGGTGCCATCGGCGGTTCGTTCGTCTCCGACAACATCGAAGACTATTATGTGAACCCGTACGAGATCGGCTACGGCCCGTTCGTCAAGTTCGACCATGATTTCCACGGCCGCGAGGCTCTGGAAGCGCTCGATCCGGCGACCCAGCGCAAGAAGGTGACGCTGGCCTGGAACGGCGAGGACATGGCGGACATCTACGCGTCGCTGTTCGATCCGGACGCCGATGCGCACTACAAGTTCTTCGATCTGCCGCTGACCAACTACGCCAGCACCAACGCCGACAAGGTTGTCGACGCGGCTGGCAACGTCGTGGGCATGTCGATGTTCACCGGCTACAGCTACAACGAGAAGCGTGCGCTCTCGCTGGCGACCATCGACCACGAGATCCCCGTCGGCACCGAGCTGACGGTTGTCTGGGGCGAGGAAAACGGTGGTACCCGCAAGACCACCGTCGAGCCGCACAAGCAGAAGAACGTCCGCGTCGTCGTGAGCCCGGTTCCCTACTCGGTGACCGCGCGCGAGCACTATGAGGGTGGCTGGCGCAAGCAGGCCTAATCAAAAGTTCGGCTCCGGGCGGCCGCCGTGCAGGGCGGTCGCCCGGGCCACTCTATTCTGGTTTGGTGCGAGGAACTGATGGCTCACGCGACTCTCGATCAGGCGGCGCTTGCCCGACTGATGACCGATTATTCGCTCGAAATCACGCCCAAGGATGTGGAAGCGCTGGAGAATGCGGCGCACATGATCCCGCAGGGCACGCTGATTTCCGTCACGTTCCTGCCTGGCGCCGAGTTTGAGGATCGCGCGCGCGCCGCTGAACGTATCCAGCAGCTCGGTTTCAAGCCGGTGCCGCATCTGTCCGCGCGCCGTCTGCTCAACCCGGACAATCTGCGCGAGTATCTCGATCTGCTGAAGACCAAGATCGACCTCAAGCACGTCTTCGTCATCGCCGGCGATCCCAGCGAGCCGCTCGGAACCTTTGAGGATGCGCTCGCGGTGATCGACAGTGGTATCCTCAAGGATTACGGCATCGAGCATGTCGGCATCTCCGGCTATCCGGAGGGTCACCCGGACATCACCAACGAGAAGCTGGCCAAGGCGATGCACGACAAGGTCGCGTCGCTCAAGCGTCAGGGCATCGACTATTCGATCATGACCCAGTTCGGCTTCGATGCCGATCCGGTGCTTGACTGGCTCAAGCAGATCCGCGCGGAAGGCATTGACGCGCCGGTGCGCATTGGTGTCGCCGGCCCGGCCTCGATCAAGACGCTGCTGCGCTTTGCCGCGCGCTGCGGCGTCGGCACGTCGGCCAAGGTCGTCAAGAAGTACGGCCTTTCCATCACCAGCCTGATCGGCAATGCCGGCCCGGACCCGGTGATCGGCGACCTCACCGCGCAGCTCGGCGAGGAGCATGGCAAGGTGCATCTGCACTTCTATCCGTTCGGCGGTCTGGTGAAGACCAACGAGTGGATCGTCGATTTCAAGAAGAAGCAGGGGCTGTAAGTCACCGATCTGCAAATGGCCGGAAGCTCTCCGGCCAGGGAGAGCAGGCCCGCGGCGTTCAAAGCCGGCGGGCCTTTTCTTTTGGGGTGGGCGTCCGCCGCCCACACGGCCCGTCGACAAGCTGAGGCTGAGTCTTGCCAACGGCCGTCCCCGTCGGCGAAGACTCCGTGCCTTCAGCCTCGCGGAGAATGAGTGCGCCTCTCGATCATCTGGGCGCAAGACATCGCTGCTGAGGTCCGTTTCGCCTCGCCCATGCCGCCCGTCAAAGCGGCACGGCTGCCAGCCGGTCCAAGCCGAGCTTTGGCCTTGGTGCCATCCATCCAATCCGGTGAGCGTGATCGCTCACCCACGGAAGGTGCGTCTGCATGCTGGCCCCGTCACTTTGTCTCGGGCGTGGCCTCGCGGGCCGAGCGAAGCGGATTTTCAGGTCCGGCAAGGCGGTTGGGGAGTTGCTCGTTGAAGATCTTGCGGCTGACGAATTTCCACGCGCCATCGATCTTGCGCATTTCGTCCTCATAATGGCCGTAGCTGCCGATTTTCGGGCTGTGATCGGGGCCGTTATTGGCCATCTCGAACCAGTAGATCCGCCCTTTGGCGCGATCACCGTGGACGTGGATCGACTGGTTGGTGATGAAATGGCGCAGCACGACTGGCTTGCCCGAGCCGTCGTCCCCGTAAAACTCCTTGATGGCTTCCTTGTAGATGCCGATCTCGCGATAGATCGCTTCGGGGCCGACTGCGGTGCCGCGGGCCCATTCAAGCCTACCCTCCGGCGCGAACAGGGCGGCGTAGGATTCGGCGTCGCCCCAGTCGAGTGCAAACAGATATTCGGATTCGAGCTGCATGATCGCTGCACGATCGTCCGCGTAACTGCTCGCGTCGGCTTGCACCTGGTTCGTTTCCATCGTCATTCCGCCTATATCTCCCATGATGGGGCGTGCGCGCCTTGATGCTGGAGAGGCTTGCACACTTCCTGCGGATAGTCTCTAAAGCATGGATATCAGTGCCGGAACCAGACAGACAGAGTCAACGATAGCGAGAAGGGAAGCAAGAGAGCCGGGGCGTCGGGGGAGGCGAAGCGGAACTCTTGAGGCAATCAAAAGGACTTTCCTATATGGCAATGACACCCTCGGTGGGGCAGGCGGGGTCAACAGCGCAGGACGATCTGAAAGCCGCGCACGCTTGGCCATCGGCTCCAGCGGCCTATTATGGCCTCACCGTCATCATCATCGCGACGTTCCTGACCTTCTTCGACCAGACGGTGTTTTCGATGCTGGCCGAACGGATCAAGATCGACTTCGGCCTGACCGACGAGCAACTCGGCATCCTTGGTGGGCCCGCGAGCATCATCTTCTACGTGTTTGTCGGCGTTCCGCTGGCAAGGCTGGTGGACGTCTATCCGCGCAAGATCATCCTCGCGCTCAATGCCGTCCTGGTCGGGACGGCAACAGCGCTCGGCGGCATCGCGCAAAGTTTCGCGCATTTCTTCGGCACCCGTATGTTTTTGGGGGCGGGCGGGGCGACGCATGGGCCGGCCTCTTATTCGCTTATCACGGATATGTTCCGCCCGTTCCGTATCCCGCGTGCTTTCGCGCTGCTCCAGCTCGGCTTCATCGGCGGCACGACCATTGGCGTATGGGCCGGCGGCAAGATGATCGCGGCGACCGCCGGGTGGGACAGGTCGGAGGTTTTCGGCCTGCACATCCATGGCTGGCAATGGATCCTGATCTGGATCGGCATCCCATCGTTCCTCATCGCCATCGCGTTCCTGTTCATCAAGGAGCCGGTGCGCCGTGTCGAGCCCGCTGATGCGATCGTCGTGCCGGAGAAGCAGAGCCTCGGGCGCGCCTTCCTCACGTTCGTCGGCTGGGATGCCTTCAAGGCGATCCGCTTCAAGGGGGCGGTCTATTATCCGCTGTTCCTCGGCCTCGCGCTGAGCGCGACGGAAAGCCAAGGCCTCACCTTTTGGCGCACGCCGTTCATGATCCGCACCTATGGGTGGGACGAAGAGATGATCGGCAATGTGTTGGCACCCATGCTGCTGATCGCGCAGCTGGTCGGCCTGGTCATCGGTGGCGTGATGGTCGAGCGACTGGGGCGCAAATATAAGGACGCCAACGTCCGGACAGCCGCCATCTGCTTTACCTTCACCACGGTGTGTACGCTGTCGATGCCGCTGATGCCTTCCGGCGAACTGGCGGCCGCGGCGGCCGCGCTGGCGACGATGTCCGGTCTGGCCGGTGCGCCGGCACAGAACGCGGCGATCCAGCGGGTTGCGCCGCAATCGATGCGCGGGCAGGTGACGGCGCTCTACCTGTTCATGTTCACCTTCTTCGGTGCAATGGGCAGCTTCGTCATCGGCTCCGTCGCGCAGCGCGTGGTGGGGGATCCGCAGAAACTGTGGATGGCCATTTTCATCACCGCCGGTGTGCTGCTGCCGATCGCCACCATCCTGATGTGGCGGGCCTGCAAGCCCTATCGGGAGGAGATCGAACGGTTGGAGGCGGCGGAAGCCGAGGCAGCGGCCGCCAAGGCGACCCAGACAAGTTGATCCCTCACCAACTATTCCCAGGCGCGATGGAATGTGGAATGGAAGTAGGGTCGTGCGCAGCACCGCCGTGCGCCCCGGAATGAGTCGATTTTGGAGACAGACGAGATGACCAGCTACCCCGCCTTGCACATGATGATTGATGGCGAGGCCGTTCTTGGCGGGGCGCGCCGGACCCAGACCATCGTTAATCCGGCGACGGGGGAGGCGCTGGGCGAGTTGCCGCTGGCGGATACGGCCGATCTCGACCGGGCCCTGGCGACGGCGCGCAAGGGCTTCCTGCGCTGGCGCGATTCGACGCCGCAGGAGCGCTCGGCCGTACTTTCCGGCGCGGCGCGGCTGCTGATTGAGCGGCAGGAGGACCTCGCCCGCGTGGCGACGCTGGAGCAGGGAAAGCCGCTCGCGGAGTCGCGCATCGAAGTGATGATGGTCGCCGGCCTGTTCAACTTTTATGCCGGTGAGGTCTTCCGCATCTACGGCCGCACGCTGGTGCGCCCGGCCGGCATGCGCTCCACCGTCACCTATGAGCCGGTCGGTCCGGTCGCGGCCTTCTCCCCTTGGAATTTCCCGCTTGGCAATCCGGGCCGCAAGCTCGGCGCGCCGATCGCGGCGGGTTGCTCGGTCATCATGAAATCGGCCGAGGAAACACCGGCGTCCGCGCTCGGTGTGCTCCAGTGCCTGCTCGATGCCGGCCTGCCCAAGGAGGTCGCGCAGGCCGTGTTCGGCGTGCCGGATGAGGTCTCGCGCTATCTGCTCGCCTCGCCGATCATCCGCAAATTGAGCTTCACCGGCTCTACCGTGGTCGGCAAGCATCTCGCCAAGCTGGCGGCTGAAGATTTGAAGCGCACCACCATGGAGCTGGGCGGCCACGGGCCGGTGCTGGTCTTCGACGATGTCGATGTCGACCGGGTGCTGGATACGATGGTGCCGCACAAGTATCGCAACGCCGGGCAGGTCTGCGTCTCGCCGACCCGCTTCATTGTGCAGGAAGATGTGTTCGAGCGCTTCCGCGAGGGCTTCGCGGAGCGCGCCAAGGCGGTGAAGGTGGGCAACGGCCTCGATGCCGGCACGCAGATGGGCCCGATGGCCAATCCACGCCGGCCAGATGCCATGGAGCGGCTGATCGGCGGCGCGGTGAAGGCGGGCGCGAGGCTCCATGCCGGCGGCGAGCGGCTCGGCAATCAGGGCTTTTTCTACGCGCCATCAGTCCTCAGCGAAGTGCCGCTCGATGCCGACATCATGAACGAGGAGCCGTTCGGTCCCGTCGCGCTGATCAATCCCTTTCGCAGCGCCGATGACATGATCGAGGAAGCCAACCGGCTGCCGTATGGGCTCGCCGCCTATAGCTGGACCAACGATGTCAAATTGCAGCGCCGCGTCGCGCGTGAGGTGGAAACCGGCATGCTCGGCATCAACAGCGTGGCCATTGGCGGGGCTGATACGCCCTTCGGCGGCGTCAAATGGTCGGGCCACGGCCATGAGGACGGCAGCGAGGGCGTGCACGCCTGCCTCGTTACCAAGACGGTGCATGAGGGCTGATCGGAAACAGACGTCCAGGCACCGTCCGTGCCCATGGGGACCGACGGCAGTCAGATGAGCAGGCGTTAACCATAAAGGAGAACAGAAGATGACACATGCGCTCAGGACCGGCGGGGACCGCGGCTATCTGCGTATCGCGACGGAGGAGGCGTTCGCCATCCCCGAGCAGCTCGATGCCTATCTGCGCCTCGTGCGTGAGGGGCGGGCGGATAAGGCCACGACCTCGCTGTGGGGCTTTTATGGCTCCTCGCCATCCGAGCGCACGACGTTCATCCGTGACCGCTTGCTCGATCTTGATGCGATGCGCATCCAGGCGATGGATGAGACCGGCATCGACAAGGCAATCCTTTCGATGACGTCGCCGGGTGGTCAGGTATTCGAGGCGGAGGAAGCCAAAGCTCTCGTCACCAAGGGCAACAACGTGCTCGCCGCCGCTGTGGAGCGTTACCCTGACCGCTATTACGGCATGACCTCCATCGCGCCGCAGGACGCCGAATGGTCGGTGCAGGAGATCAAGCGCGGGCGGGATGAGCTGGGCTTCAAGGGTGTGATGGTCAACAGCCACATCCAGGGCCATTATCTGGATGAGCCGCAGTTTGATCCGATTCTGCGCGCCTGTGCAGAGGGGGACCAGCTTCTCTACATCCATCCGCAATCACCGCCGGATAACATGATCGCCGGCATGGTCGAGGCCGGGCTGGATGGGGCGCTGTTCGGTTTCGGCGTGGAAACCGGCTACCATCTGCTGCGGATCATCACCTCTGGTGTGTTCGATCGCTACCCGAGCCTCCAGATCGCCGTCGGCCATGGCGGCGAGGCGCTGCCTTACTGGCTGTTTCGCATCAACTACATGCATCAGGCCAGTGTCCGCTCCGGTCGATACGAGCGCCTCAAGCCGCTCAAGAAGACGGTGGTCGATTATATGCGCGAGAATGTGCTGGTGACGACGAGCGGCATGGCGAGCGAGCCGGCGATCAAGCTGTGCATCGAGCAGATGGGCGAGGATCGCGTCATGTACGCCATGGACTATCCCTATGAGTTCGAGGCCGACGAAGTGCGCGTGCACGATAATCTCGCCATTCCCTTCGAGCAGAAGAAGAAGCTGATGCAGACCAACGCCGAGCGAGCGTTCAAGCTGTGAGTATGGCGGGGAGTGAGGCACGCATCAGCGGCACGGCCTGGTATGCGTTGGCGCTTGTCGCGCTGACGAACGCCATGTCCTTGCTGGACCGCAACATTCTGGCGATCCTGGCTCCCCGCATCAAGGCCGATCTTGCGATCGGCGACGCGGAACTCGGCTTGCTTTACGGCACGGTATTCGCGTTGTTCTACGCGCTGTTCTCGCTGCCGCTCGGGCGGCTGTCGGATGGATGGATCCGCACGCGGATCCTCAGCATCTCCATCGCCTTCTGGTCGCTCGCGAGTTGTTTAGCCGCCTTTGCCAATGGCTTTGCCATGCTCGCCGTCTCGCGCCTCGGCGTCGGGATCGGTGAAGGGGCGACGCAGCCAGCTGGCACGTCGCTGCTGTTAGACTATTTCCCTCGCCACCGGCGTGGTCTGGTTATGGCGGCGATCGCTGCGGCGATCGCAGTCGGCCTCGGCATGTCGTCCGTACTGGGCGGCGTAACGGCGGAATGGTGGGACAAGCGCTATGCCGCGGGCGGCGCGCCGCTTGGCTTCAGCGGATGGCAGTTCGCCTTCATTGTCGCGTCGGTGCCTGGGTTCCTCCTCGCGGCGCTGCTCTGGTATCTGCGCGAGCCAAAGCGCGGCGCCATGGACGGTATTGAAACGCCGCCCGATCCGGCGCCGTTCCGGGCCAGCGCGGCGCTGCTCGGCCAGGTCACGCCGGGCAGCAATTTCCTCGCGCTCGCCGCGCAGGGGGCCGGCCCACGCCATTGGCGGGCAGCTATCCTGTGCGTCCTCATCGTCGTCGCGTTGATGACCGCGCTTTTCCAGATCACCTCCGCCTTCTCGCCGCGCCCGGCGCTGGATTTCGGCCTCGTCGCGGTGAGCCCGCACTTCATCCAGTGGGGGGTGATGGGTTTCGGCATCATCGTGGTGTTCAATCTTCTGCAGGGCCTCTCGCTGCGCGACAAGCCGACCTACGCGCTGATCGTCGGCTCCCCTTCGCTGATGATCGCGATGTTCGTCGGCGCGTTGCAGACGGTTATCAACTACGGCGTGATGGGCTTCACCCCCACCTTCATCATGCAGCATTATGGTGAGAGCCCGGCGGAAACCGGCGTGCGTTTCGGTCTGCTGTCGCTGGTCATCGGCGTCATCGGCCCGATGGTGGCGGGGCCGCTCTCGGATTGGTTGGAGCGGCGGATACCGGGTGCGGGACGGGTCTGGGTTACGCTGTTTTCACTCGGGGCCTCGCCGCTTGTCGGCATCTGGGTCTATTTCGCGCCTGACGCGACCAGCTTCTACCTGCGCTTCATCCTCTACAGCTTCGTCCTCACCTGTTGGATGCCGCCGCTCTACGCCTTGATGTATGGACTGGTGCTGCCGCGCATGCGGGGGATAGCCTCCAGCACCTATCTCATCATCGCGACCATCTGCGGCCTCGGCACGGGACCATATCTTGTGGGCATGGTGTCGGATGCGACCGGGGGCGATCTGCGCATCGCCATCCTCAGCGTCAGTGGCGTGGCGGTGCCGATCGTCACCCTGCTGCTCATTCTCGTCCGGCGCATCGGCAAGGACGAGGCTTTGATGCTGGAGCGGGCCCGCGCGGCAGGCGAACCGGTCTGAACCGAGCGTCGCCCGATATGCCTACCATTGTTGACTTTGCACGAAATGCCTCCAGTAATTGGAGGGACGAGTCATGCCGCGCAGCGCGTGCCCTGCGCCCGGCCAGGAGGGAAAGAGCAGATCATGGCGGATGAAACGACTGTAGACTATGTCATCGTCGGCGCGGGCAGCGCTGGCTGTGTCCTTGCCAACCGTCTCTCGGCGGATCGCAACACGGAAGTGGTGGTGCTGGAGGCCGGCGGCGATGACAGGCCAACGCGCGAACTAAGCCAGTTCCGCTCGAACCTGATGATCCATATTCCTATCGGCTTCGGCAAGACGCTCAACGACCCCAAGGTCAACTGGCTCTACGAGACCGAGGTGGACGAAGGCTCCGGCGGTCGCCCGCACAAATGGCCCAAGGGCAAGGTGCTCGGTGGCTCCTCGTCGCTCAACGGCCTGCTCTACGTGCGTGGCCAGGCGGCCGACTATGATGGCTGGCGCCAGATGGGCAATGAGGGCTGGGGCTGGGACGATATTCTGCCTTACTTCAAGAAGAGCGAGGATCAGCAGCGTGGCGCGATCCCGACGCATGGCGTGGGCGGCGGCCTCACCGTTTCCGATTTTCCCGAGCATCACCCGGTCAGCAAGGCGCTGATCGATGCCTGCGTCGAAGCCGGTTACGCCTATAAGGACGACTTGAACGACGGGGACCAGGAAGGGTCGAGCTGGTTCCAGATGACCGCGCGTAACGGCAAGCGCTGCTCGGCCGCCGTTGCCTTCCTCCACCCGGTTATGGATCGCCCGAACCTCACCGTCGAATTGCGCGCCATGACCACGCGCATCCTGTTCGAGGGCAAGCGCGCTGTCGGCATCGAGTTCCGCCAGCATGACCGCGTGCGCCGCATCAAGGTGCGCAAGGAAGTGATCCTCGCTGCCGGCGCGGTGGAGAGCCCCAAGCTGCTGGAGATTTCCGGCGTGGGGCAGGGGGCGCTGATCCAGTCGCTCGGTGTGCCGCTGGTGCATGAGCTGCCCGGCGTCGGCGAGAATCTTCAGGATCACTACATGATCGGCTGTCAGGCGCGCCTCAAGCCCGGCACGCCCTCGGTCAACAGCATGGCGAGCGGCCTGCCGCTGGTCGGCCAGATCATCAAGTACGGCATGACCCGCAAGGGCTTGCTCAGCTACGCCGTCGCGCACGGCTGCACCTTCCTGCGCTCGCGCGAGGGGCTGGAGACGCCGGACGTGCAGATCCACACCATGGCCGCCTCGATGGATCTGGAGGTGCTCAACGCCAAGCAGCAACTCGCGCTGGAGAAGGAGCCGGGCCTCGCCTCCAACCCCTGCCAGCTTCGTCCGGAATCGCGCGGGCACATCCACGCGAAGTCGCCGGACGGGATGGAGGCGCCGAAGATCACGCCCAACTATCTGTCCGATAAGAACGATCAGCAGATGGCCGTCACCCAGCTCAAGATCATCCGCAAGATCTGGCAGCAGCCCGCCATCGCCAAATATCTTGAGTCGCCCACGGACCCGTTTGGCGACACGGACGACCAGATGTTCCACTATGCGCAGGTCGCGGGCGGCACGCTCTATCACGCGGTCGGCACCTGCCGCATGGGCAGCGACCCCAAGGCCGTGGTCGATGCCCGTCTGCGCGTCCACGGCATCGAGGGCCTGCGCGTCATCGACGCCTCGATCATGCCCAAGATCGTCTCCGGCAACACCAACGCCGCCTCGATCATGATCGGCGAGAAAGGCTCGCAGATGATCCTGGAGGACGCGAAGGAACTGGCGCCGGCTGCCTGAGGACTGGCGGAGAGCCTTATATTGGGAGTGGGGGCTGGCCGGGATGCTGGCCCCCGTTCTGTTTCACTAGTGCGCGCCGATCATGTCCAGCGCATGGCCAAAAGATGCGGTCCTCGTGCGAAAGGAGAGGCCTGGCGTCCAGAAGCCGTGCATGCACTAGGACCACTGGCCTCATTCCGCGGAGACTGCTCCTAAGCCGTTGCCGACATTTCCTCAAAGGCCCGCGCGATCAGCTCCACCGAGCGCATCCGGGCGGCTGGATCAAACGCGGCGCTATGGACGATCACCTCGTCGGCCTGCGTGCGGCGGATGAAATTGCGCAAGCCCCGCGTCATGGCCTCCTGGTCGCCGACAATGCTGCATTGCAGGACATGCCCCAACATGCCGCTGATCGCCGGCGGGAGGCTCTGCACATAATCCTTCACCGGCGGCGGCAGCTTGCCCGGGTTGCCGGTGCGTAGCGCGACGAAATTCTGCATGGTCGAGCTGGCGATAAACTCCGCCTCCTCGCTCGTGTCCGCCGCCACAGCCGTCAGCGCCGCCGCCGCATAGGGTGCGCGCAGAGTGGCGGAGGGCTTGAAATCGCGCCGATAGATCATCAGCGCTTCGTCGAGCAGGTCGGGGGCGAAATGGGAGGCGAAGGCATAGGGCATACCGAAGGCGGCGGCGAGTTGCGCGCCGAACAGGCTGGAGCCGAGAATCCACATCTCCACATTGGCGCCGCGCCCCGGCACCGCGAGCACGCCCACGTCCGGCTCGCCGGTGAAATGGGCGCGCAATTCCAGTACGTTGCGCGGGAATTCCTCCGCCTCGCGCATGAAGTCGCGGCGCAGTGCGCGGGCGACCTTGCCATCCGCTCCCGGCGCGCGGCCCAGCCCCAGATCGACGCGGCCCGGGAACAGCGCGTCGAGCGTGCCAAACTGCTCGGCGATCACCATCGGGGCATGGTTGGGCAGCATGATACCGCCCGCGCCGATCCGCATCCGGCTGGTCGCGCGCCCCGCTTCGGCGATGATGAGCGATGTTGCCGCCGCCGCCACGCCGGCCATCCCGTGGTGCTCCGCGATCCAGTAGCGATGATAGCCCAGCGCCTCGGCATGAGCGGCGAGCGGTCCCACCCGCCGGATCGCGTCGGCGGCGGTCTCCCCCTCGACGACATTGACGAGGTCCAGAAAGCTGAGCTTGGTCATCGCGGCAAGATGGCGGTGTCCGTGCCGTTTCGCAACGGGCTTGTCACGCTCATGGGCCGGCCCGTCGCGGAATGCTGCTTTGGCAGTCGTTAGCCGTGACGGCGTCCGGAAACGGAGTAAGGCGAGGCGGATGTGCCGTCACGAACATTCATTGAGTTGGTATTGGCGTAGCAAGGTCATGGCCCCGCGGAACCGCGTTCAGCCTAGCTCTTGAGACCAAGAATCGGGAGCCCGATTGCCGGCGAAAAGAGGCCTGGCCATGCGCTGCAACGTGTCGACGAACCGGCGTTCAGGCCGGCCATCCTCGTCACGTCACGCGCCACACCCACAGCTTGATTCCGGCCTTGTAGCGCGCGCCCGAGCAGACGAAGATGCTGTCGTTCATCCACGCATATTTGCCTTTGGGCGCGATGAACTCCGGCACGGTGCGGAAATAATAGTCTGCCGGGTCGACGTCCTCGCCCGCAGCCAGCCGCGCCATCACATCCGGTGGGCCATGGCGCAGGCCGCGATTGCGGATCTGGATCACCACGCCGTCGTCGGTTTGCAGCGCATAGAGCGCGTCGGCCACGGTAACGCCGTCCGGCCGGGTGAGCTGGAAGTCGGCGGCGCTGCCGAGCAGTTTGCCACGGATCAGCGGCCCTTCCACGCGCCCGCCCTCGAAGATCGGGATAATCCGCCGCGTGCCATCAATTGTGTCGCCGATCGGCACCGGAGCGCCAAGATTGCCTTCCGCCTCGTAGACGAATTCCAGGCCGGGTTGGATAGCGCCGGGCGGGATCATGCTCGCAGCGCCCGTCATGCCGCCAGCCCAATCTGATCGGCGTCCGCCCAGTTGCCATGCAGGCCGAAACGTAGTGCGAAGGGGATGTGCACGGTCGCGACCGGGCCCTTCTCGATGCTGAGCGCGTCGAAGATCAACAGGTCGCTCTTGTGTTCGGCAAGGCGGTTGCACACCATCACGATCCAGCCGTCGCCCTCCGGCGCCTCCTTGCTGCGCGGGATGAAGGCAGGCTCCTGCAAGGACGAGACCGGCCCGCACCACCAGTGCTGTTCCTTCCTGGTCTGATGGTCGATCAGGCACAGGCAGTTCATCAGGAAACCGCCCGCGCTGCCGCCCTTCAGTTCGACCGGGCGCTTGGGGTCCATCTCCAGGAACCAGCCGTAACGATAGGGAAGGCCGGTCATGCGGTCGTCGATGCGGGGGAACTCGCCCGCCGTTTCGGTGAGGCGGACGATGCTGTCAAAATCCTCGCTGTTGGAGGCGAGGTCCACCGTCCAGCGGGTGAGTTTGCTCATCGCCTGCTGCGGATTGAACGGCGCACCATGCACATCCGGGAAGAAGGGGAACATGTTGTTTTCCGCCTCGGGCACATCAATGCTCACCTTGGTGCCATTCTGGAAGGCGTTCATCACATGGCTGGCAAAGCAGTTGTCGCGCTTGAACCAGCGGATGTCCTCCTGCTTGGTGTCGTCGCGGCGCGGAATGATGCCGAGATAAACCGGCAGCGTCGTGTCGAAGCCGAAGTGGGGCAGGCCCTTCTCCAGCCGCTCCCAGCTCCCGATCGAGGGCACGATGTGCAGCACCAGATAGTCCTGCGTGATGCCGAAATCATGCATCATGCAGTAATAGGGCACCTTGAACCACACCTCGCGGACCAGCTCGCCTTGCGGGTTCACTTCATAATAAGTGACGTCGTCCGTGCACAGGCCGCTGGCCGCATAGCCGATCGCCACCATGTTGCCCGTCGCCGGGTCGATCTTGGGGTGAGCGGTGAAGGTCTGGCCGGTCATCTTCCCGCCGAACTTCTCGAATCCGAAGGTCTCCATCGTCGCCGGGTCCATGGTCAGCGCCGGGCTGTCCTCCTTCATCGCCCAGAGCTTGCCGGCGTAGACGAAGGCGTTTGTGTTCGCGGTGGAACGGATCTCGCCCTTCACGGAGGGATCGTCGGTCAGCGGGTTGCGATAGGCACCGAATAGCGCCTTGCCGGCCGCATTCTCCAGTTTCCACTTGTTGGTGTGGGCCCAGCGCTGGCGAATATCGACCTGGCCATCATGGATGTGAAAGCGCGTGATCATGCCGTCGCCGTTGAACGAAATGTCGTCGCCCAGTCGGGGCGGGAACTGCGGATCCGGCTGCACGCGGAAGAAGGCGCCGTTCAGCGCGGGCGGGATTACGCCCTCATGCGCCAGGTTGGGGATGTCGCATTCGATTCGCGAGGGAGTGTTGAAACCGGTAAACGCGGGTGAATCGGGAAAATGCACCATTGGGTTGTTCCTCTCGCGCAAATTTGTATGCTATACTTACGATATCACCGCATTTCCGGCAATCCGGCAGCAAGGGGAGTTGACCAGAGCCTTGGCAGATAAACAAGAGTCTCGTCCCTCTCGATCGGATAGTGGTGATAGTCTGACAGGTGCAACCGGCCAACCTCCCGCTCGTGACGATGTAGGGCTGGGTGGCATTGACGAAATCGTCGGTTTTCATATCCGGCTGGCGCATGGCGCTGCTTATCGTCACTTCACGGAAACCTTCTCCGAGCTGGGACTGACCCAGAAGATGGTCTCGGTGCTGTGGCTCATCGCCGAGCATCCGCACATCGCCCAGGCCGATATCGGGCGGCGTCTGCAGATGGACCGTGCAACCACGATGGCGATCGTAAACCGGTTGGAAGCGCGTGGTTACCTGGTACGCGGCGCCTCCAAGCTCGATCGGCGCCGGCAGACGCTGACGCTGACCGAACCGGGGCAAAAGGCGCTGGTCGAAGCGCAGCACGCCATTGCCGAGCATGAGGGCTGGCTGAAATCGCGTTTTACCAAGCGAGAAGTGGCGTTGCTCATTGAGCTATTGCGCCGTATTCACAAGTAGATTCGGCACGTAGGTAATTGCCCTGCCGCGTTTTTTTTTGAAGAGGGGACTTCTTCATGGCTGCAACTGATCCGCGCCAGATTATCGACGAATCGCCTATGTCCACGCGACAATGGATCGTTGTGGTCCTCATGGTGCTCCTCAACGCGCTGGACGGGTTCGACGTGCTGTCGAGCGCCTTCGCTGCGCCCGGCATCTCCAAGGAGTGGGGTATCGCGCGCGAGGCGCTCGGCATCGTGCTCTCGGCGGAACTGGTTGGCATGGGCTTCGGCTCGGTCCTGCTCGGCGGCGTCGCCGATCGCATCGGCCGCAAGCCCGCTATGCTGATCTGCCTTGTCGTCATGGCGATCGGCATGTTCATGGCCGGCCATAGTGGTTCGGTCAACGAACTGATCGTCTGGCGTTTGCTCACCGGTCTCGGGATCGGCGGCATGCTCGCGGCGACCAACGCGATGACGGCGGAAACGTCGAGCCGCAAGGGCCGCAGCCTCGCCATGGCGCTCTATGTGATCGGTTATCCGCTCGGTGCGGTGGTCGGCGGCATTATCGCCCAGCAGTGGCTGCTGGTCGCATTTGACTGGCGCGCGGTCTTCGATTTTGGTGCCGCGGTCACGGCCTTCATGATCCCGCTGATCATCCTGCTCGTGCCGGAAACGCCCGCCTTTTACGACGCCCGGCGCCCTCCGAACGCGCTCGAGAAAATCAACAAGTCGCTCAAGGCGCTTCGCTTGACCCTGATCGATGCGTTGCCGGCCAAGAAGGAAGAGGTGGCCAAGCCCAAGGTGTCGGACATCCTCGCCAAGCCGGAACTGCGCAAGGTCACGCTGCTGCTCGCCTTCGGCTATATGTGCCATACCGTCACCTTCTACTATATCCTGAAATGGGCGGTGAAAATCGTCGCGGACTTCGGATATTCGCAGCCTGACGCGGCCAGCGTGCTGACCATCGCCAATGTCGGCGGCGCGGTTGGCGGTGGCCTGTTCGGCTTCCTGATGAAGCGGTGGGACATCAAGGCGCCGACCGTCGTCATGCTGATCCTCAGCTCGGTCGCGGTCTGTGCGTTCGGTATCGCCAAGGAGACGCTGTGGGGCTGGCAGTTGGCGACCTTCACCACCGGCTTCTTCACCAACGCTGCGATCGTGGGCTATTATGCCGCCTTCGCGCAGGGCTTCCCGGCTTATGCCCGCGCTACCGGCACCGGCTTCGTGCTGGGCGTCGGTCGTCTGGGCGCGGCCGGCTCGCCGATCCTGGCCGGCTTCCTGTTCAAGTTGCTGGGCAATGACGAGCTCTTCGTGGTGTCGACCATCATGGCGCTGGGCTCGATTGCGGCCATGGTGCTGCTGCTCCTGCTGCCGATGCGCGATGCCGACGCGGAGCACGCCAAGGCGGCCTGATCAGCGCAAGGATAAGAACACAGGAGGGCGGTCCGGCAACGGGCCGCCCTCCTTTTGCTTTGCGGGAAACCGGCAACGCTGCGGCGCCCAATCGGAGGTGGAGGCGATAGCGGGGCCGGATGTGGCCAGAACACGGTTGGTGATCGCGCGCGACACGAAGGCGATGGTAGCCCCAACCGGGGAAACACGATCTCGCCTAATTTCGCTGTCCGGCGTGGGTATGATCTGGCCGCCCTTCATCGCAGCCGTTCGGCGTGAGGATGGAAGCGCGAGCCTGATGCAGATGTTGGCGCAGACCCAACGGGGCTCGACGCTGGGCTTAAGGGGGGGCATCTTCCAGCCAGAGCCCGGTCCGGTTCAACCGTCCGCCTGCATGGCTGCTCGGCGATCACGGCCATGCTAGTGTAGCCTGTTGGAAGGCGCCCACCCAACAGCGCTCGCGTCGACAACGATCCGCACGGCGCATTCTTGCTTCCCGCGACGCAGGAGCCCAACGTCCAGCCAGGTGACGTTCTGCGCCAACACAGTGTCGGATCGCATGGAGCGAACGGGGTCGAACGATACGCGACAGGCTCCGCGGCCTTATGCCCGCTACATTGAGCCCGGAAACCCAGCGGCTTCATATCATCCCTGGGCTCCGGCCTGCACAGGAGCGGATGGCATCCACCCGTGCTGGCGACGAGATTTGAGGGGCCCCCCTATCAGGGCGTGACTTGAAGCACCTCGTCGTCGCGGGCCAGCGCGAACAGGCTGAGCCCGGCTGCTTCCGCGCGAGCGGCGGCCATGCTGGTCGGCACGGAGATGGTGGCGAGCGTTGTTGCGCCCGCGCGCACCGCCTTCTCGACGATCTCGTAGCTGCAGCGCGCCGTCGAGAGGATGAAGCCGTCGGCGATCGACGTATCCGCCCGTGCCAGCGCGCCGATGAGCTTGTCGAGGGCGTTATGCCGGCCGACATCCTCACGCACGCACAGGATCGCGCCACGCGGGTCGACGAAGGCGGCGGCGTGCATTCCCCCCGTCGCACGGTTGCCCGGCTGGTGATCACGCAACGCGCCGAGCGCGGCAAAGATAGCGGACGGCGCAATCGGCGGGTGCGCGGCCACGCGGGGCAGGGGCTTGGCGACCGCCTCCAGATTGTCGATGCCACACAGTCCGCAGCTCGATTCCGCGACGCGTGTGCGCACCCGTTCCTGCAACCGCTCCAGCGCGAGCGAGGCGATGGTCGCGCGCGCAATCCAGCCCTTGTCCGTTTCGGCGATGGCAATCCCGCTCACGTCGCCGACGGATCTGGCCAGTCCTTCGGTCAGCGCGAACCCACTGACGAAATCCTCCAGGTCGGATGGGCTCGCCATCATCACCGCGTAGGAGAGGCCGTTATATTCGAGCGCAACCGGCACTTCCGGCGCGAATGGACGGCTCACCGTCCGTCGGCTGCCGTCCGGCCGGATGGCCATCAATCCTGGCGTTGGGGAAGCGGGGTTGCTCATGCTGTTCGTTCAATCGCTGCTGGACGAGGGGGCATGCGTTCCGCCACCCGCGCCATCGAAGCAGGGCCGAACACTGGCGGCGCCAGCGAGACAGGGCCAGCGAGACGAGGACGCCGATGTCAGGCTCGCCGCCCGCACCTCCCGCGCCCGAAAGATCAGCCCGCCGATACTGTCTGCTCGGCGCGAGCCTGATCGAGCATCTCGATGGCCTGCGACGCGATCGGCGAGAGGCGTGTACGGTCCGCCGCGCAGATTTTAGCGATCATGCTCCCGGTCCAGTAGCGCTTGATATGGGCGGCGACCGCGGCCGCGTGGTCGTCAAAGCGCATGGTGCCCATGTTCTTGGCGATCTGGTTGGCCATGTGGATGAGTCCGCTGACAGTATCCATCTGCGCTTACTCCGCCGCCTCTGCCGTGATGACGCGGCGCGAGCGCTCCCGCCGCTCGATCTGCTCTTCCTGCCACTCGGCGCGTCCGTTGGAGAGCGCCACCTGCACCGCCGTCACCTTGTATTCGGGGCAGTTGGTGGCCCAGTCCGAATAATCGGTGGTAACAACGTTGGCGACTGCCTCGGGATGGTGGAAAGTGGTGTAGACCACCCCCGGCGCCACCCGGTCGGTCACCTTGGCCCGCAGCGTGGTTTCGCCCGTGCGGCTGGCGAGGCGGACCCAGTCGCCATCCTTGATGCCGCGGTTTTCGGCGTCACTCGGGTGGATTTCCAGCACGTCTTCGTCGTGCCAGGCCATGTTGGCGGTTCGGCGGGTCTGTGCGCCGACATTATACTGGCTGAGGATGCGTCCGGTGGTGAGCAGCAGCGGGTAGCGCGGTCCGGTCCGCTCGTCGCTTGGCACATAGTCCGTCACCATGAAGCGGCCCTTGCCACGCACGAACTGGTCGACATGCATGATCGGCGAGCCGTCGGGGGCGGCGTCGTTCACCGGCCATTGCAGCGAGCCTTCCTTGTCGAGCCGCTCCCAGGAGATACCGGCGAAGCTCGGCGTCAGGCGGGAGATTTCCTCGAGAATCTGGCTGGCATGGGTGTAATTCCAGTCCAGCCCCATCGCCCGCGCGATCAGCTGGGTGATCTCCCAATCCTCATAACCGTTGGCCGGCTCCATCACCCGCCGCACCGGTTGTACGCGCCGCTCGGCGTTGGTGAAGGTGCCGTTCTTCTCCAGGAAGGTCGAGCCCGGCAGGAAGATGTGGGCGTAATTGGCCGTCTCATTCAGGAACAGGTCCTGCATGATGACGCATTCCATGTTCTTGAGGCCGGCCTCGACATGCTTGGCGTTCGGGTCGGATTGGAGGATGTCCTCGCCCTGGATGTAGATGGCGCGGAACTCGCCGTCGATTGCGGCGTCCATCATGTTGTTGATGCGCAGGCCGGGCTCGGAATCGAGCGTCACGCCCCAGTCATCCTCGAACTGCTTGCGCACGGCGTCGTTGGAGACGTGGCGATAGTCGGAGAATTCGTGCGGGAAGCTCCCCATGTCGCAGGAGCCCTGCACGTTGTTCTGGCCGCGCAGCGGGTTCACGCCCACGCCCGAACGGCCGATATTGCCCGTGGCCATCGCCAGGTTGGCCAGCGCCATCACCGCCGAACTGCCCTGGCTGTGCTCGGTGATGCCGAGGCCGTAATAGATGCCGGCGTTGCCGCCGGTGGCGAACAGGCGGGCCGCTGCGCGCAGGTCGGCTGCCGGCACGCGGGTGACGGCCTCGAGGAACTCGGGGCTATGCCGCTCGCCGGAGACGAACTGCGCCCAATCCTGATAGGCATCCCATTCGCACCGCGCGCGGATGAACTCTTCGTCGGCCAGTCCCTCGGTCACGATGACATGCGCCATCGCGGTCAGCACCGCCACGTTGGTGCCGGGCTGCACGGGCAGGTGATAGTCCGCCTCGATGTGCGGCACACGCACCAGGTCGATCCGGCGTGGATCGGCGACGATCAGCTTCGCCCCTTGGCGGATGCGCGCCTTCATGCGGCTGCCGAACACCGGGTGGGCGTCGGTCGGGTTGGCACCGATGACGAAGATGACGTCGCAATTTTCGATGCTGTCGAAGTCCTGCGTGCCGGCCGATGTGCCGAACGTCTGGCTCAGGCCGTAGCCCGTCGGCGAGTGGCAAACACGCGCGCAGGTATCGACGTTGTTGTTGTGGAAGCCAGCGCGCACCAGCTTCTGCATGAGGAAGGTCTCCTCATTCGTGCAGCGCGAGCTGGTCGTCGCACCGAGCGCGCGCACGCCATATTTGGCGGAAATGCGCTTCAGCTCGGAGGCGGTGTAGGCGATCGCCTCGTCCCATGTCACTTCCTGCCACGGATCGTCGATCGACTTGCGGATCATCGGCTTGGTGATCCGGTCCTTGTGGTTGGCGTAGCCCCAGGCGAACCGGCCCTTGACGCAGCTATGGCCGTGGTTGGCCTTGCCGTCCTTCCACGGCACCATGCGCACAAGCTGGTCGCCGCGCATCTCGGCGCGGAAGGCGCAGCCCACGCCGCAATAGGCGCAGGTGGTGACGATGGCGCGCTCGGGCAGGCCGATTTCCTTGACGGACTTCTCCTGCAACGTCGCCGTCGGGCAGGCCTGCACGCAGGCCCCGCACGAGACGCATTCGGAAGAAAGGAAGTTGTCGATCGTCGTGCCGGCCGAGACCTGCGAGCCGAAGCCGCGTCCCTCGATGGTCAGCGCGAAGGTGCCTTGCACCTCGTCGCAGGCGCGCACGCAGCGCGAGCAGACGATGCACTTGCTGGGGTCGAAGTCGAAATAGGGGTTGGAGATGTCCGTCCCCAGGCCGAGATGGTTCTCCCCCGTATAGCCATAGCGCACGTCGCGCAGGCCCACGGCGGCCGCCTGGTCCTGCAATTCGCAGTCATTGTTGGCTGAGCAGGTCAGGCAGTCGAGCGGGTGGTCGGAGATGTAGAGCTCCATCACGCCCTTGCGCAGCTTTTCCAGCCGCGGCGTCTGGGTGCGCACGACCATTCCCTGTGCCACCGGCGTCGTGCAGCTGGCCGGCGTGCCGCGCGCGCCCTCGATCTCGACGAGGCACAGGCGGCAGGAGCCGAACTCCTTCATATTGTCCGTCGCGCACAGCTTGGGGATCGAGCCGCCTGCCTCCGCGGCGGCGCGCATCACGCTGGTGCCTTCGGGCACGGTGACGGCGTGGCCGTCGATCGTCAGCGTGACGGACTTGTCCGACTTGCTTAGCGGCGTGCCGAAATCGGCCTGCGGTTCATAACCCATGGCGTTCCACTCGTTCCAAATCTGCGGCGGTATTGATATTAACAGGGTCGCGCGGCAATTGCACGGCGCGCGCGGAAATCCGGGCTGAAAAAGCCTTGATAGAATGCTTTTCGGTGCCGTTGAGGATCGCGAGCGCATCGGCAGCGGCGTAGGCGGGCCACAGGCCGATCACCGGCATAGTCGCGACATAGGCGGGGTAGGGGAACAGTCGGCCGACCAGATCGTCCGGCAGGTCCACCGCGTCGCACGGTACGGTCAGCACGGCGCTGTAACCACGCGCCTGCGCCTCCAGCAGCGCGGCGGCAATCCCGCCGAGCGGTCCCAGATGCGGCGCTGGCACATCAGCCACGGTCCGCAGATCGCCATGTGTGCGGCCACACACGATCACCTCTGCGGTCTGCGCCGTCAGGGCAGCGACGGCATGGTCGATCAGCGGCCGCCCGTGCAGCGCCGCCAGCGCCTTGTCGCTGCCGAAGCGGGTCGACAGGCCGCCGGCAATCACCGCACCTAAGATTGTCCGGCGATCAACGCCCAGCAGGCCGGCGCAGCAACTCACTCCGCAGCCTCGGCCACGCGGGCCGCGCCAAAATCTTCCGGCCAATGCTTGAGCGCGCTCATCACCGGATAGGGTGTGAAGCCGCCCAGTGCGCAGAGCGAACCGAACTTCATCGTCTCGCACAGGTCCTCGAGCAGCGCGATCTCATCTTCCAGAGCGCGCGGCGTGGTCTTGGCGTTGTGCATCTGCGGCAGTGTTTCCACCACGTCGCGGTTGCGCGGGGCGCGTGCCAGGATGCGCTCGATCAGTTCGCGGCCGCGCACCGAGCCGATCCGGCAGGGGGTGCACTTGCCGCAGCTTTCCGCCGCACAGAATTCCATGGCGAAGCGCGCCATGTCCGCCATGTCGGCGGTTTCGTCGAACACGGTGATGCCGCCGTGGCCGATCAGCGCATCGACTGCCGCATAGGCTTCATAGTCGAACGGGATGTCGAACTGTGCGGGGTGGAGATAGGCGCCCAGCGGCCCGCCGACCTGCACGGCCTTGACCGGGCGGCCACTCTGCGTGCCCCCGCCGATCTCGTTGACCAACTCGCCCAGCGTGATGCCGAACGCCGTCTCGTAGAGCCCGCCATGCTTGATATTGCCGGCGAGCTGGATCGGCATCGTGCCGCGCGAGCGGCCCATGCCATAGTCGGCATAGGCCTTGGCGCCTTCGGCCATGATGTACGGCACCGCCGCGAGGCTGAGCACGTTGTTGACGATGGTCGGCTTGCCGAACAGGCCCACCAGCGCCGGGATCGGCGGCTTGGCGCGCACTTCGCCGCGCTTGCCTTCAAGGCTGTTGAGGAGGGAGGTCTCCTCGCCGCACACATAGGCGCCCGCGCCCACGCGCACTTCCAGCACGAACGGCGCAACGATCTCTGCGCTCGCCTTGATCGCCGCTTCCAGCTTGGCGATGGCGTGCGGATATTCGGAGCGTACGTAGATATAACCCTTGGTCGCACCCACCGCGAAGCCGGCGATCGCCATGCCTTCGATCAGGCAATAAGGGTCGCCCTCCATCAGCATGCGGTCGGCGAAGGTCGCGCTGTCGCCTTCATCGGCGTTGCAGACAATATACTTCTGGTCGGCCTGCGCCGCCGCCACCGTGCGCCACTTGATCCCGGTCGGGAAACCCGCGCCGCCGCGGCCGCGTAGACCGGAGGCGATGACCTCCTCCACAGTAGCCGCGCCGCCAATCTCCTTGGCCCGCGTCAGACCCTTCCAGCCGCCGGTCGCGGCATAATCCTCCAGGCTGGTCGGCCGCGTCTTGCCGGCGCGCGCAAAGGTGAGGCGCTGCTGTTTGGCGATATAGGGGTGCTCGGCGATCCGCCCGATGGCGAGCGGCGAACTGCCGTCGACGATCGCCGCGACGTCCGCCGCCGTGGCCGGACCGTAGCCCACGCCATCGATCTCGACCAGCGGCTCCAGCCATTGCATGCCCCAGCTGGAGACGCGCTCCACCGTATGGCCGGCGAGCGTGAAGGCCGCCGCCACCTGATCGGCTCCGCAGGCGATTGCCAGCGCGTCGTCGGAAATGCGAACCGTCACCATGTCACGCCAGCCCTTCGATAAGCGCGCCGAGCTTGGGTCCGTCGAGGCGCGCGTGCACGGACGTGCCGACCATGGCATTGGGGCCGACGCTGCACAGGCCGAGGCAGTAGACCGTCTCGATCTTCACCCGCCCGGCGGCGATAGCCTCGGCATTGGCAACCAGCGCTTCCACGCCGCGCGCCTTGCAGGCTTCCGCCCGGCACAGTTTCAGCACCGGCTGGTGGCCTTTCTCGGCCTTGAAGTCATGGTAGAAACTCACCACGCCGTGCACGTCGGCGCGAGACAGGTTCAGCGCTTTGGCGATGTGCCGCTTGGCGTCCTCGCTGATGAAGCCATATTCCGCCTGAACATCATGAAGGATGGGCAGCAGTGGCCCCTCGCGGTCCGCATGGCGGGCGATGATCTCATCGAGCCCGCTCAGCGCGTCATCGACCATTTTTCGTTTCTCCAAAAGACTCACGCGCTTGACGCAAATTCGTTTTGCCTAGTGCCTATTCCCTCCTCAAATGGCAAGGGCGGCACCTACGAAATCCTCAGAAGATAGCGGGTTCAAGTGAAGTTTCAAAGTGCTACGGTTTTTGGTCGTGCTGGCCTCAGCGGAGCGTACGCCGACCGAACACGCGCGGGCGCAGCCCCGGTGCGGATCCGGGCGAGACAGTCCGAGTCGGGGCGGGCCGCGTTGCAGCCGGATTGCTGGTGAAAGCAGGTGCCGGAGCTTCGGCATCATCCAGCAGGGCGAGGGACTCGATGAAGCAGCCGCGCAGCATCGCCACTTCGACGGCAACCTCGCTAGGCGGGCTGTGTTGCTCCACGCAGCGCCGCGCCGTCATTTCGATCGCCTCGGCGATGTCGCCCAGCCGCTGGCATCCGAACTGGCGGGAATCGCCTTTCAGCGTGTGGGCGGGGCGCACCATCATCGCCGCGTCGTTAGCGGCCAGGGCCTCTTCGATCTGGATGATGGCCTTGACGCCGTCTTCACGAAAATAGCCGAGGATCCGACCGAGATCGGTGCTGAGCGTCATGCGCGCTTCAGCCAGTTCGGCCTCGTCCACCAGCGGGACGGCATAATAATGGGACATGGGTGGTCAGCCCTGAAATGTTTCGGTGTTACGACGCCATTATGACAAATGAGCGTAAATGCCTGCTTAACAAGCAGAATTCAGGATCGATGTAGGTAATATTCGGCGTGGTCGGCCTGCTCGCGCACGGTGATTGCCCAGCTGTTGGCCTCCGCCAGCGCCGGCACATCGGTCAGCGCCACCGGGTCGTCGGCGAGCAGCAGGATGGCGTCGGTCTCGCGCATGGCGCGGGCCGCGCGCAGGACCGGCCAGGGGCATTTGAGGCCGCGCGTGTCGACGCGTCGCGGATTGCCCACCGGTCCGGTCAGCTCTTGTCGAACGGGTTGCGCGCGCTGCGCAGGTTGAGGCGGATGGGCACGCCGGAAAAGTCCAGCTCGCGGCGGATACCGTTGACGAGGTAACGGCTGTAGCTTTCCGGCAGCATATCCAGCCGCGTGCCGAACGCCACGAACGTCGGGGGCCGGATGCGTGCTTGCGTGATGTAGCGCAGCTTGATGCGCTTGCCGCCGGGCGCGGGCGGCGGATTGGCCTCCAGCGCGCTGTCGAACCAGCGGTTGAGCAGGCTGGTCGGCACCCGGCGAGACCAGCGCGCACGCGTTTCGAACGCGGCGCCAAGCAGATCGTCGATTCCTTTCCCGGTCGCGCCGGAGACGGTGAGCAATGGCACGCCGCGCACCTGCGCGAGACCCTCGTCCAGAGCCTTGCGGACGCCCTGGTAGAGCGCCGATCCGTTCTCGGACACGTCCCATTTGTTCAGGGCGATGATGAGCGCGCGGCCTTCGCTCAGCACCTTGTCGGCGATGCGCAGGTCCTGCGCCTCCAACCCAAGCGTGGCGTCGAGCAGCAGCACCACGACCTCGGCGAAGTCCACCGCGCGCAAGGCGTCGGCGACGGAGAGCTTCTCCAGCTTGTCCTGCACCTTGGCGCGCTTGCGCATCCCGGCGGTGTCGATCAGGCGCACCGGTCTCGCGCGGCCGTCGGGTGCGGGCCACACCCAGTCGATGGCGATGCTGTCGCGCGTGATGCCGGCCTCGGGGCCGGTAATCAGCCGATCCTCGCCAAGAATGCGGTTGATGAGCGTGGATTTGCCGGCGTTGGGCCGGCCGACGATGGCGAGCTTGAGCGGTGCGTTGTCGTCAAACGCCTCTTCGTCCTCGTCCGCGCCGTCTGCAAGCGCCGCTTCGGGCTCGTCTTCGCGCTCGATATGCGGGCGGATCGCCTGGAACAGGTCGGCCAGTCCCTGGCCATGCTCGGCGGAGAAGGCGACCGGTTCGTCGAAACCGAGCGCATAGGCTTCCATCACACCCGCGTCGGCAGCGCGGCCTTCGGCCTTGTTGGCGAGCAGCACCACCGGCGTATCGCCAGCGCGCAGCCAGCGCGCGATATGTTCGTCGAGCGGGGTGAGGCCGGCGCGTGCGTCGATCATGAACAGCGCCACGGCGGCGCCTGCCACCGCTGCCTCGGTCTGCGCACGCATGCGGCCGGGCAGGGTCTGCGGATCGTCCTCCTCGAACCCGGCGGTATCGACGATGCGGAACTTGAGGCCGAGCAGCTCGGCATCGGCCTCGCGCCGGTCGCGCGTCACGCCCGGCTGGTCGTCGACCAGCGCCAGCCGCTTGCCGACGAGCCGGTTGAACAAGGTCGACTTGCCGACATTGGGCCGCCCGACGATTGCAACCACGGGCAGCGCCGCCGCACTCCCGGTCGGGCGCGCGGGTGGGGGAGGGGGTTTGCCGGGCATCAGCGGAAGGCGATCAGCCGGCCTTCGTCGGTCAACACATAGAGCATGTTGTCCGCGACGATGGGCGGCCGCGACACGCCGTGATTAAGGTCACGCTCGCGTTCCACCTTGCCCGTGGCCGGGTCGGCAAAGACCATTGCGCCCTCGGTCGAGACCAGGATCAGCCTGTTGCCGGCGAGGATCGGGCCATGCCAGCGGATCGGGCCGGTCTTCTTCTTGGGTTTGCGCCACGCGGGCAGTTCGCTGATCCAGCGCACCTTGCCGGTCGCGCGGGTGATGGCGAACAGGCGCGCCTTGTCGGTGACCACGAACACCCAGTCGCCCACCACCAGCGGCGTGGCGACGCCGCCAATGTTCAGTTCCCACAGGCGCTGGCCGCTGAGCAGTTCATAAGAGGCCATGCGCCCGCCCTCGCCGATGGCGAACACGCGGCCGCGGTCGATCACCGGGTCGGCGTCGATGTCGGTCAGCGTGGCGACGGAGGTAGAGATGCTGGTCTTGCTGAGCGCATCGCCCCACAGCGCGCGACCATTCTCGTAGCGATAAGCGGTCAGTTCACCCGAGCTGTAGCCGGCGATCACCGTGCCTTGGCCTGCGGCCGGTGCGGCCACGCCAAACACGCCGGTCGCTTCCAGCGTGCCGGAATCGTTCCACACCACCGATCCATCCGTCTCGCTGAGCGCGAAGAGTTGGTTGTCCTGGCTCATCACATAGACGTTGCCGTTGGAAATCGTGGGTGATCCGCGCAGCGGGCCGCCGGGGCGCACCTTCCAGGCGATCGTGCCGTTGTTCGTGTCGAGCGCCGCGACATCACCGATGCCGGTGGTGGCATAAACGCGCCCTTCCTCGACGCTGACGCCGCCGCCGAACAGGACCTTCCCCTGGTCGTCCTTCGCCCGGACGCTGGAAGACCACAGCTTCACGCCGGTCTTGGCGTCGAACGCGTGGACCACCGCCTCGGTGTCGATCACGAACAGCTTGCCGCCGGCGACGACCGGTGGCGAGGCGAGCCGCGCGCGGGCGCTGCCGCCCGCGATGGAGGCGGTCCACACTTGCTGCGTGCCGTCACCCAGCGCGACATGGCCGATGGTCTTGGAGGCATCGCCGCCCGATTGCGCCCAGTCCGCATTGGCGGTGGCCGGGGGAATCGTCACCGCCATGCTGGCGACCGACTCGTCGGCGGAGACGATCTCCGTGCCGCTGAGGATCGACGTACGTTGGCCGAATACCGGCGTCTTGGGGCCGGATTTCTTCCCGCCGATGCCGCCGCATCCGGTGAGAGCTATGGCGACGGGCAGAATCAGCCAGGCGGCACGGATGGGCATGCGGGTCGTCATTCGTGTCCTCGTCATTTCGCGGGGGGCGGGGCGCCCGTAGCGGGAGACGCCGGGGCGGCGCCCAGCGCGCTCGCCATCTGCCCGGCGCGCAGCCGCAGTGTTTCCGGCACCTGGGTTGCCTTGCCGATCGCCTCGAACAGCTTGGTCGCCTCGGCGCGCTGGCCCATCTTGAGGTGGGCGAGAGCGGTCAGTTCGCCGGCGCTGCCGAACCAGGGGCCATCCGGCACCACCAGCGGCTGGAGCGTCGAGATGACCTCGGCAGGCTTCATCGTATCGAAGGCCAGCGTCGTCTTGCGGATCAGCGCGGCCTCCTTCATCGGCGGCAGCGCGTCGGCATCGTTGAGAATGGCGTCATAGTCGGCGATGGCAGCCTTGGTCTCGTTCTTGCCGGCGGCGAGCGCGGCCTTCACCAACGCTGCCTCGGTCCGGTAGGCGGGGCCGCCGTCCTTGGCGATCTGGTCGTAGAGCTGCTGGTCGAGCGTGCCGCCCCCCGCGCTTTTGAGCAGCGTGGCGAATTGTTCGCTATTCTCGTGCGCCGTGCTGATGCGGTGCTCCTGCCAGTAAAGCCAGCCGCCGAAGGCAGCGAGCCCCAGCACGATGGCAACGAGGACGACGCGGCCATATTTCAGCCAGAAGGACGCCATGTCGTCCTGGCGGACGGCTTCGTCGACTTCGCGAAGCAGGGCATCGGTTTCATAAGGCGACAGGGCCAAATCCGGTCTCCAGCGGCGGGGATGAGTGGGAAGCTATGCGGGCGCGGACCTTAGCGGCGGCTGAACCCCAAGCAAATCACTTTTTGGGTTGATAGAGCTGCGCCGCGGCTGGGAAGCTGCGCGCGCGCACCTCGGCGGCGTAAGCGGCGGCGGCTTCGTCGATGGTCGCGGCCAGATCGGCATAGCGTTTGACGAAGCGCGGCGTGCGCTCGAACATGCCGAGCAGGTCGTCCGTCACCAGCACTTGCCCGTCGCACTGCGGCGATGCGCCGATGCCGATGGTGGGGCAGGGCACAGCGGCGGTGATCCGCGCCGCGACCGGCTCGATCACGCCCTCGATGACCATGGCGAAGCAGCCGGCATCCGCCACCGCGTGGGCGTCGTCCAGGATTTTGGTTGCTTCGGCGGCGTCGCGCCCACGCGGACCATAGCCGCCCAGCACATTCACCGCCTGCGGTGTCAGGCCGACATGGGCGCACACCGGGATGCCGCGCTGGACGAGGAACGCAATAGTCTCGGCCATCGCCGCGCCGCCCTCCAGTTTGACCGCCGCCGCGCCGGTTGCCTTGAGCAGCCGCGCGGCGCTTGCAAAGGCCTGTGCCGGCGATTCCTCGTAGCTGCCGAACGGCATGTCGATGATGACCACGCTATGGTAACTGCCGCGCACCACCGCGGCGCCGTGGGCCTCCATCATCTCCAGCGTCACCGGCACGCTGGAGGGAAGGCCGTAAATGACCTGTCCCAGCGAGTCTCCCACGAGCAGCATGTCGCAATGCGGATCGAGCAGTTGCGCCTGCCGCGCTGTGTAGGCGGTGAGCACCACGATCGGCTCGGCGGTCGCGCCATCGACCTTGCGGGCGCGGATGCCGGGCACGGTCAGGCGCTTCATCGGCGTGGGCGTGGGGTTGGCGCGGCTGGTTGCCGTGTCGAGCGTGTAGGTGGCGGACATGGCGCCTCTCTACCGCAAGCCTGCGGGCGCGGCTAGCTCCGTCCGTGCCCGCGAGAAGAATGGGGTCTTCCCGGTCGACAGGGTCTTAAATAACGTCTCTTGAAACGAAAGGCCCCCCACGCCGATCATAGCGAGCGACGTGGGGACCAGTCACCTATTTCACCGCGTCCTTCACGGCATCGGCCGTATCCTTCGCCGCGTCGCCCACTTTGTGCGCGGCGTTGGAAATCGCGTCGTTCTTGTCGTTGTTGCTTTCCACGTACATGTAGGCGCCGATCGCGATGACGATCACCGCCAGCAGCGCGATCAGCGCGGTCATGCCGCCGCCGCGGCGCTCGATAATCACGGTTTTCGGGTCTTCGGCCATGATGATCTCCACTCTCCTGTGTGGAGGAAACACGCAGGCCGCGCGCAGGTTCCGGCTCGGGGTGGCGAGTCCTGGTTGGCCCCGCTATTGCCAAGCGGCCAATCGACCGCGCAGCTTGTCGAGCGCGGCCTTCTTGATCTGGCAGACGCGCGCCGCGCCGATATCCAGCGTCAGGCCGATTTCCTCCAGGTTCATCTCCTCGACGAAGTAGAGCTGGAGCACCATCGCCTCGCGTTGTGGCAGGTCGGCGATGCAGGCGGCAATAGCGCGTTTGAGCGACTCCCGCTCCAGCGTCTCGTCGGCGCGCTCAGCTACGTCCGCGAACCACATCGACTGGTCGGAATAGACCTCGTCCATGCTCTGCATCTGCGCCATGTCGGTGCCGTCGGCAAAATCGCGCCACTCTGCTGCGGACATGCCGAGATGGGCGGCAAGCTCCGCTTCGACCGGCGCGCGGCCGAGTTGCTGCTCCAGCGCCGTGCGCGCGCCCTGGATGGTTTTACGCCGGGCCAGCGCGGATCGGCAGAGCGTTGCGTGCCGGCGCAGATGGTCGATCATCGCCCCGCGCACGCGCATCTGCGCGTAGGTGGCGAAGCCGTGCCCCCGGTCCTCGAAGCTGTTGGCCGCCTCGACCAGCGCGACCATGCCGATCTGGAGCAGGTCCTCGATCTCGATGGCGCTGGAGACGCGACCATGCACATGCCAGGCGATCTTGCGCACCAACGGCATATATTGCTGCGCAAGCTGGTCCGGCGTCGGGCCGGCCTTACGGCCATAGGTCAGGCTGGAAACGGCGAGGGAGGCGCTATGCATGGCGATGGCTTAACCAGAATTGCTTAAGCAAGCTTTGTCGGGATGGGGCTCCGGGCGACGCAAATTTTGTGCGCAGCATTTTGCAATGACTCATGCCGCCTCCAGCCGCTCGACGCGTTGGATCCGGCTCTCGTTGCCGACCACAGCGACCACCTCCACCGGCTTGCCGTCCGGAATTTCGAGGAAGGAGAGCACCGGTATGTCTGGCAGGTGCGGCCTGAACAGCCGGGCGAGCGCGCGCCGCGCAACGGGCGAAGTGACGATGGCGAAGTTGAGGGCCTGCGCCAGCAGCGGCCGCGCCGCCTCGCTCACCTGCTCGATCAGGCGCTGGCCCAGCGCCGGTTCGATCGGATGCTGCGCATCGCCGGCGACGCGCATGGCCTGCGCCAGCAGCCCCTCCAGCTCGCCGTCGAGCGTGATGACCGGGAGCGGCATCTTCACCGGCACGATGTTCTGGATGATGAGCGATCCGATGCGTTGGCGCACCGCCTCGGTCAGGGCGTCCAGGCTCATGTCGGGCCGCGCGGCGTCCACCATCGCCTCGGCGATACGGCGGAAATCCTTGAGCGGAATGGCCTCGGCCAGCAGGTTGCGGCACAGTGTCGTCACTTGCGCCAGTGTCAGTGGCTGCGGGGTCAGCCCGTCCGCGAGTTGGGGTGCGACCTCCTTGAGCGTGTCGAGCAGCTTCCTGGCCTCGTCCATGCCGAACAGCTCGGCGCCGTTCTGGAGGATGAGGTGGTTGAGGTGCGTCGCCACCACGGTCGAAGGGTCGACCACCGTATAACCGGCGACCACCGCCTCGCTGCGCCGCGCGGGGCTGATCCACACCGCGTCGAGACCGAAGGTGGGGTCCTTGGCGGCGCGCCCTTCCACGATCTGGGTGAGGTCGCCGCTGTCCAGCGCCAGCAGGTCCTCCGGCCAGATTTCGTCCTCGCCCACGACCACACCGGCAATGGTGATGCGATACTGGTTGGGGCCGAGCGCGAGATTGTCCTTCACGCGGATCATCGGCACCACGAAGCCCAGTTCGCGTGAGAGCTGGCGGCGGATACCGGTGATGCGGCCGATCAGCGGCGCGTCCTTGCGTTCGTCGACCAGGCCGATCAGCCCGTAACCGATTTCGAGGCCCAGCACCGCGCCGTCGGAGACGTCGGCCCATTCGATATGCGCGGGGTTCTCGACCATGATTTCTTCCGTCGGCGCCTCGGCGGCCTTGCGGGCATTGCGGCGCAGGCGCCAGGCGATGAACCCGGCGAGACCGGCGGCCGGCATCATGATGCCGTGCGGCATGCCGGGCAGGATCGAGAGGAAGGCGAGGATGCCCGCGACCGGCACCCACGCGCGGCCGACGCCGAATTGCTCGGCGATCTGGCCGGACAGGTCGTGGTTGGAGGTGACGCGGGTGACGATGGAGGCGGCCGCGATGGAGAGCAGCAGCGCCGGGATCTGCGCGACCAGCGCGTCGCCGATGGCGAGCAGCACATAGGTCTGCGCCGCCTGGCTGAGGTCCAGTCCGTGGCTGACCACGCCGAGGATGATGCCGCCGACGATGTTGATGACGAGCACGAGGATGCCGGCGACCGCATCGCCCTTCACGAATTTGGAGGCGCCGTCCATCGAGCCGTAGAAATCCGCCTCTGTGGCGACTTCCTGCCGGCGCGCCTTGGCTTCCTCGGCGGTGAGCAGGCCGGCGTTGAGGTCGGCGTCGATCGCCATCTGCTTGCCGGGCATCGCATCGAGGGTGAAGCGTGCCGACACTTCTGAGACGCGGCCGGCGCCCTTGGTGATGACCACGAGGTTGATGATCATGAGGATCGAGAAGACGAACAGGCCGACGACATAGTCGCCTCCGATCAGGAAGTTGCCGAA
Source organism: Sphingobium sp. (assembly GCA_035654015.1). GTDB lineage: Bacteria > Pseudomonadota > Alphaproteobacteria > Sphingomonadales > Sphingomonadaceae > Sphingobium. The sequence goes on along the minus strand of DASRXX010000003.1, from coordinate 570,316 downwards.
TGCCTCGATGACATGGCCGGCCGCGTCCGATCCGGTGTGGCCGTTGACCAGCACCACGCGGGTCGAGGCGACGTTGAGCGCGAGGCGCAACAAGGTCGCGAACAGCAGCACGGTGGGGAAGCTTGAGAAATCGAGCGGCTTGGTCGCGTTGAGCGCGACCATCAGCACGGCAAGGCTGATCATGATGTTGGCGATGAAGCCGATATCCAGCAACATCGCCGGCACCGGCACCATCATGAACATCACCAGCAACAGGATCGCCAGTGGCAGCACCGCGCCCTTGGCGGCGCTCGTCCAGATCGTCTTGTTCACGTCGGCACGGGTCATGGCGGGCGATTACCTTCCGAAGGTAGCGAGCATGAGGTAGGCGAGCCGCGCGGTTTCAGCGCGCGGGGCGAAGTCGGAATAAGGCTGCCGGTCGGCCAGCGCCTGCTGGCTCGCCAGCGCGTCCTCACCGGAGAGCGCGTCCATGTCGGCGAGCGGGTCCCCGGCGGCGATTTGCGAACGGGCGATGCGCAGATAATCTGCCGGCTGCACGTAATTGGCGTTGGCCGGCAGGTCGGCGGCGGAGTCTGCCAGCCCATCCGCGCCGCCGTTCAGCTTGGCGGCGAACTGGTCGCGAATTGCCGCGAGGCTGCGGGCGTTACCCTGCCGGTCGTAAAAGACGCCGCGATTGGCCCGCGCCGCGTCCGGGAACAGGCTCGCGCCTGCCGTCTCGGGCGCGGCGGCCATGGTCGTCAGGAATTTCGCTGCGCCGCCCGCACCCAGGAAGTGGGCGAGGTAGAGGTCCACCGCCTGCGCGGGCCGGCCGATCCGTTCCTCCAGATAGGCGCGGTTGTCGGAAGCCAGTTCGGCGGCCATGACCGATGCCGTCTCGGGGTGGTTGCGCAGCTCGAGGATCTGCTGGCGCAGCGCCGGGTCGGCCACATAATAGCGCCCGCTGCCGCTTTTCTGGATCGCGTCGGAGGCCCAGCCCATGCCGTATTTGGCGCCATGGTCGTTGACGATGGCGAGCCAGCTCTGGTCAATGAACTGGTAGAGCCCGGTTGCGCTTGATGTTCCTGCGCGCGCCGTGGGGTTCATGCTGCTTTCGATGCGCGCCTGCCCCATCAGATAGCCGAAATCGACCCCTGTGCGCCGGCTCGCCGTGGCGATCGCCTGCTGCACCCGGCCGGTCGTGCCGGCGGCAGTGTTGGTCGTAAGGCCCGAAAAAGCGGACATTGTTGTGTTGAGACCCCTTGTTGATCAGATCTCAAAAAGCAAGAATCGTGCCAAATAAAAAGGGCGGTCTGACCGCCCTGAAAAACCCGCTTTCGTTCGCTACAAGTGTCTACATCGCCTCAGCGCGGCCGCCCATACAGCGGCTGCGGCGCGTTGGGATCGGCCTTCGCCAGCGCCATATGTTTCTGCCCCGCCAGGTCGCCCAGCAGGCAGGCCAGTATGCGCGAGGCATCCAGTTCCTCGATCAGCGCCTTGACCCGCGCTTTCGCCTCGGGATCGCTCCGCCAGGCCCCCACGGCCTGCACGGCGGCGAGTGCGGCTTGAAACTGCGTCGTTGCTGTCTCGATCTCGGCAAGGTCGGCCGCCTGCATGGCCTTGCGCAGTCCGGTGGCCGCGTCGGCAAATGCGTCAATCAGGGCAAGCGACATGAATTTTCGCCTATCAGTGCTTGGCGGCAGGCAGGTCCAGGTCGAGCATCTTTTCGGCGATCTTCTCGGGATCGACCGGATAGTTGCCGGAGGCAATGGCCTGTTTCACGCGGGCGATGCGCTCCATGTCGAGGGGAGCGCCCTGCGCCGCCATGCGTGCCGCGGGGGTGGAAACCGACTGCGTCGCTTCGGACGCTGTCTCGCTGCTGACCTTTGCCGGCGCGCGCGTTTGCCCGCTCTCGCGCAGCTTCGCTGCCTCGACTGCGGCGCTGAGCGCTTGGCCTACCGACTTGATCATTGCATCATCCTTCCTGTCCGACCGCCTTATATACGGACGGGTTCAGAAAAACTTAAATACCCGGCGCTCGCACGATTCCCATGCTTTCGACCCGGGCCATGACTGGCGTGGCGCGCGCGTCCTGCCGCACGCGGATAATTGCGCCGACCGCGCCGTCCTCATCGGCGATCATCGGACGCGAAACGGAGAAAGCATCACTGCCCGCAACCAATTGGACGGGGTCGCCCTTCTTGATGACGGGCCCAGTCGTTGCCTGCGCAGCCTGCTGCGCTTGTCCGGCAGGCGCGAGCGGCACGCGAATCCGCCAGCCAATGGCCGGGCAGGAGATGATCGCTGCGTTCATTTGCGGCCCCTCGACGGTCGGGGTCGTGGGGCAGGCGGCGAGGCGCAGACGCCGGTCGATAGGCGTTAGAGGCCCGCCCGGCTCCCCGCGATTGGCGCCCATGCTGATCGCCACAAGGCCGTCAAGCCGCTCCAGATTCTCGAAAGACTGGGCTCCTGCCGGCGCGGCAAAGCCGGCCATGGTAGTGAGCGCGAGCAAGGTCAGAGCGGTGAAAATCGCTCGAGAGCAGCGGGCAGGTATGTCGGTCATGGCCATCGGGCTCCGGTGCATCGTGTGCAATTCATGCCTCATGAAAAGCAAGGAGCGTGCCAGACCGCGCTAATCGCCACCACTAGCCACTTGGACGATGCGGATGGTTTGCCCGGCCGACGCCGTTCTGTCTGCCTGTTCGGCAAGGCCGACGATGCGGAGCCGGTCCGGCGCAAGGCCGGCCGCCACCAGCGCCCGCGCGACCGCGCCGAGGCGCGCTGCCGCGAGATCCCAGGCGTCGAAACGATACAGCCCTTTGTCCAGCCCGATGGACTGAACCTGGACGATCCCGCTGGAGGCCGCCAACGGTCGTGTCGCGCGCAACAATGCGGCATGGCCGGTCTCGCTGAGGAGCGCTTCGCCCGGCTCGAACAGCGTATGCGCGGCCAGATCCGTCTGCCGCGGCGCTTCAAGTTCGCCGAAGTAGTTTCCGATGCCGCTCAGCGCGTTGCGCCGCGTCGCCTGGTCCGCCTGGAGCAATACGAAAAAGCCGAGCATCAGCAGGCAGAGATCAGCGAAACTGAGCGCCCAGCGCGAGCGGTTGACGCGGATCATGCCGCCTCGCGGGCGCTGGGGCGGCGGATTGCCCCGCCTTCGCGCTCGCCGATCGCGATCATCCGCTCGACCAGCACCTGCTGCCAGGCGAGCTCGCGTTCGGACAGGCTGGCGAGTCGATTGGCGATCGGCCCGGCGATCATGTTGGCGAGGACCATGCCATGCAGTGTCGTCATCAGCGCGAGCGCCATGGATGCGCCGATCATCGAGGGGTCATGCATGCCCGCGAACATGCCGATCAGGCCAACGATCGTGCCCGCCATGCCGATGGCGGGTGCGGCATCGGCCATGGCATTCCAGAAAGCGATAACCCGGGCGTGGCGGTCGCGCCGGTCCGCAATGGCTTGATGTGCCCATGCCGAGAAATGCGCCACGTCGCGCGCGTTGGCGAACGTGACGAGCGCCTGTGCCACGAAGGCATGATCCGCCTCCAGCCGGTCGGTGCGCATGAGCCCGTGCAGCTGCGCGACGGCTTCGATGCGAAACAAGATCGCGCGAGCCTTGTCCCGATCATGGTCGGGACGCGCGGTGAGAAGCGGACGCAAGGCCATGAGTGCGGCTTTGGCGGTGGCGCGCCCGGTCTGGGCGCAGGCGATCAGGATGGCGCCCGCCAGCACCGCGAGGATCGGCAACGGAGCGAAAATCTGGATCAGAAAGTTGTTCATCGCCCGCCGCTACCCCGCTGATCCCACCCGACCGGCAATAAGCTGCCGCTGGCCGGCAAAAACTTGCCGCCCTTGCCGCTCGCTCGCCGCAAAGGCGCGGAAATGCTGATGTCCGCCTCGCCGATACGGCCCGGCAAGGCAATTTGGCACGGTGTTTGCAGATATTCCATGCGGGCATGGGCGCTGCCTGAACCGGACCGTCATGTCCGATCAGAACGGCCCAGCCGGATGGGACTTTAGGGAAGGCACGAAAAAATGTCGCTTGAGGACAGTTTGTTCGGCATTCATGGCAAGGCACTGGCGCTGCGTTCGCAGCGGCTGGAACTGATCGCCTCGAATATCGCGAACGCCTCGACGCCCGGTTACAAGGCACGCGATATCGACTTCGACAAGGCGCTGGCCGAAGCCTCCCGCCAGCAGGGTAGTGTCTCCAGCGCGCTGGAGAGCGCGATGGGCTATCGCATTCCGCTCCAGCCGAGCAGCGACGGCAACACGGTCGAAATGTCGACCGAGCAGACCCTCTTTGCCGAAAACGCGGTCAAGTATCGCACCACGCTCTCCTTCCTTGAAGGGCGGCTCAACACCATCACGCGCGCGTTGCGAGGAGAATGAGCATGGACAAGCCCATGAACGTCTTCGACATTGCCGGTCGCGCCATGTCCGCGCAGCTCGTTCGCCTCAACGCCACGGCGTCCAACCTGGCCAATGCTGGGTCGGTTGCCGGTAGCGAGGGGCAGGCCTATCGCGCCATTCGGCCCGTATTTCAGACCGTGGTCGATAAGCCCGGCGTCGCGACGGTGAAGGTCGACCGCGTCGTCACTTCGGACATGCAGGCGACCAAGCGACACGACCCCGGCCATCCGCTGGCGGACGCCAATGGCGATGTGTGGGAAGCCGGCGTCGATAGCAGCGCGGAGCTCGTCGAAATGATCGAGAGCGCACGCATGTATCAGAACAATGTGCAGGTCATGCAGACCGCCAAATCCCTCCTGCTCGAAACGATAAGGCTCGGCAAATGACCACACCAATTTCCAGCCCGTGGAAGGTCGATGCCGCGACGGCCGTCGCCAACCAGAATCTGGCGCAGACAGCGACCAAGCGCAACGACACCATCCAGATGGATGGGTTCCTCACGCTGCTGACCGCACAGATGAAATATCAGGATCCGTTCGAGCCGATGGACAACAGCCAGATGGTCGCGCAGATGGCCCAATTCTCGTCGCTTTCGGCGCAGACGGAGAGCAACAGCCTGCTCGGCAGCATCGCGCAGTCCCTCTCTGGCGCGCGTATGTCCGATGCGGCGAGCTGGATCGGCCGTTCGATGCTGATCGAGAGCAATATCGCGACGCCCGACCGCACCGGCGCCTATGCCGGCGAGCTGACGCTGGGCGCCGATGCCACCAATCTGGCGGTCGATCTGGTCGATGCCAGCGGCCACACGCTCAAGACTATCGAGCTTGGCGCGCAGTCCAAGGGCAGCGTGCCGTTCTTCTGGGACGGTACCGACGATGCGGGCAACTTCATTGGCGGCAATGCGCTGCAGGTCCGTGTGCGCGGTGCCACGCCGGCGCAAACCGCGACTTGGGCGAGCATCGCCGCCGTCCAGTCGCCGGCCAGCGGCACAGACGCAAAGCTCATCACCGCGCTTGGTAATTTCTCTCCGGCAGACGCGCTTCGGCTCGGCTGACCCGTCCTATTCAACTGAGGAGTAATCCCCATGTCCTTCTATGTTTCGCTTTCCGGTCTCAAGGGCGCGCAGTCCGAATTGAGCGTCGTCTCCAATAACGTCGCCAACGTCTCCTCCATGGCTTTCAAGAAGAGCCGTGCCAGTTTTGGCGATATTTTCGCCTCATCCGGTCCGACCGCGATCGGGCAGGGGGTGCGGATGCAGAATACCTCGCAGCAGTTCACCCAGGGCACATTGGAGACGACTGACAAGACGCTCGATCTGGCGATTACCGGTGAGGGATTCTTCACCGTCAAGAGCGTCGGTGTTGACTCAATCGTCAGCTACACACGCAACGGCGGGTTCGGCGTCGACAAGGATCGCTATGTGGTCGACACGACGGGCGCGCGCTTGCAGGTGCTGCCGACCGACCCGGATGGCGATGGGACGCCGACCGGCACCACCGCCGCGGACCTGACTGATCTGGTCATCCCCAAGGTTAGTCCGGACGACGCCACGGTTACGCTGGCCAGCATCTCCATTAGCGAGACTGGGCTGGTTTCCGCCACATTCGCCGATGGCAGCGTCAAGAATCTTGGGGTGGTGGCCATTGCGAGTTTTGCCAGCCAGGAGAGCTTGCGTCAGGAAGGGGACGCGCATTGGACGGCGACCAACAAGAGCGGAATGGCCGATTACGGCGCCGGTAATAACGGCGCGTTTGGTGCGGTCCGTTCCGGTACGCTGGAGCGCTCCAACGTCGATATCACCGAAGAACTGGTCGCGCTGATTTCGGCGCAGCGCAACTTCCAGGCGAACGCCAAGGCGATCGAGACCGCGTCGGCCATGACGCAGACCGTCGTCAACATGCGGACCTGATAACGCGAAACGGGGACTGAGAGGCAGATGGATCGGCTTGTCGATATCGCACGCACCGCGATGCGTGGCGCCATGGCCCGGCAGACGGCGATCGCGAACAATCTCGCGAACGCCAACACGGCCGGCTTCCGGGCCGAGATTGTCAACGCATCGGCGCGGTGGTTGGGGGGGGACACCTACAACAGTCGCGCCGAGGCGGTCGATCAGGTCATCGCCGCCGATATGAAGAGCGGCGCTGTCACCCAGACGGGCAATCCGCTCGACGTCGCGGTGGATGGTGATGCGCTTATCGCGGTGCAGGCCGATGACGGCTCGGAAGGCTATACGCGGCGCGGCGACCTCAAGCTTAGCGAGAGCGGACTGCTCACCACCGGCGACGGGTTCCCCGTGCTGGGCGGCGGTGGACCGATCACGCTGCCTCCGGCCGACAGCATCAAGATTGCCAAGGATGGCGGCATCTGGATCGTGCCGCAGGGCGGCCAGATCGACCAACCGCAACTCGTCGACACGATCAAGCTTGCCAATGCCAAGGGTTCTACCATCGCCAAGGGGACGGACAATCTGTTCCGAGAGGTGAACGGCGGCGCACTGCCGGAAGATCCCTTTGCCAGCGTCACTGCCGGCGCCCTCGAAGGGTCGAACGTCAATGCGACGACAGCGCTCGTCCAGATGATCGAGGCGAGCCGGGCGTGGGAGACGCAGATCAAGATGATCGACACCGCCAAGGACATCGACAGCAGCGGCGCCAGCCTGATGCGGCTCGACGGTTGAGAACCAGACACGAGAGGACCTGACCCATGACGACCTCCGCCCTTCATGTCGCCCGCACCGGGCTTGACGCACAGGACGTCAAGATGCGCGTCATCGCCAATAATCTGGCGAACGTGAACACCGTCGGCTTCAAGCGCGACCGCGCCAATTTCGAGACGCTAGGCTATCAGCAGATCATCGCGGCAGGCAGCCAGGCGGACAGCGAGAACAAGCTCGCCATCGGGCTCAATCTGGGCAGTGGCGTGCAGCTAACCGGTACCGAGCGGATCGACACGCAGGGCACGCTCAACACCACTGGCAATACGCTCGATCTCGCCATTGAGGGCACGGGTTTCTTCCAGCTCCAGCGCCCGGATGGTACCATCGCCTACACCCGCGCCGGCAATTTCAAGACCAGCGCGGACGGCGTGATCGTCTCGGCCGATGGCTTGCCCCTGATCCCGCAGATCCAGCTGCCTGAGGGCGTGGGCGCGATCACCATCGGCAATGACGGAACGGTCTCGGCTACCGTGCCGGGGCAGAGCGAGCCGACCCAGCTCGGCCAGATCGAGACGGCGCGCTTCGTCAATCCCGCCGGTTTGCAGGCGGCTGGCGGAAACCTGCTGATCGAGACGGCCGCTTCGGGGACACCACAGACTGGCGCGGCCGGCCTCGAAGGGCGCGGCACCATCCGTCAGGGAGTGCTCGAGCAGTCAAACGTCAACACCGTGGAGGAACTGGTCGACATGATCGAGACGCAGCGCGCCTATGAGGTGGCCTCGAAGATGATCAAGGCGACCGACGAAATGCTCCAGTACGTCAACCAGCAGATCTGACCATGAAGATTGCTCCTCCGCTCATCGCCCTCGCGGTGGCCGCTGTCATCGCCGCCCCGGCCTCTGCCGGCCTGTTCGGCAAGAAGGCGGATCCGCTAGCCGATCCCGCCTATCAGGTTACCTATGCCGAAGCCGAGCAGCCCCGGCAGGCACAGCCCAATGGCGCGATCTTCCAGCCGGCCGCGGGCTTCTCCGCGCTCACCAGTGGCGCACGCGCCGCCAGCGTGGGCGACATCATCACCATCCTGCTCGTCGAACGAACCCAGGCTAGCAAGAGCACCAGCGCCAATGCCGATCGCTCGGGCAGCATCGGCCTTACGCCGCCCACGACCGGGCCGTTCAGCAAGCTGTTCAGCGCCAGCGACGTGGGCGCGAGCGGCACACAGGGCTTTAAGGGTAAGGGCGACGCGGCTCAATCCAATGCCCTTTCTGGCGAGATCACGGTCACCGTCGCCAAGGTCCTCGGCAACGGCACGATGCTGGTGCGCGGCCAAAAGCAACTCACGCTCAACCGTGGCGACGAATATGTCCAAATTTCGGGCCTTGTGCGTCAGGCCGACGTTGGTCCGGACAATCGCGTGCTGTCCACGCGCGTCGCCGATGCTCGGATCACCTACACCGGCAAGGGCGAGATCGCCCGCGCGAGCCGGCAGGGCTGGCTCTCGCGCTTCTTCTCGCAGATCAGCCCCTTCTGACGGAGTCAGTCATCCCATGATGTCTCACATAATTTTGATGTTGGGCCGAATGCGGGCGGCGGCGCTGGCCCTCCTAATCGGCTTTCTGGCGGTGGCGCCTGTGCAGGCCGAGCGGATCAAGGACCTCGGAGCGTTCGAGGGGCTGCGCAGTAACCAGCTCATCGGATACGGCATCGTCGTCGGCCTCGCCGGCACGGGGGACGACAGCCTCGATTACGCGACACAGGGCGTGAAAGGCGTGATTTCGCGCTTCGGCCTTACACTACCGCCGGGCGTCAATCCCGCGCTCAAAAACGCCGCCGCCGTCCTGGTGACGGCCGAGCTGCCTGCCTTCGCCAAGCCCGGGCAGCGGCTGGATGTTACCGTCTCTGCGCTCGGCAAGGCCAAGTCGCTTCGGGGCGGCACACTCGTGCTCACGCCACTGCGCGGCGCGGATGGTGAAATTTATGCCATGTCACAGGGCAATCTGGCGGTCGGCGGCCTCGGCGTTTCCGGGGCGGATGGCTCGCAACTTTCGGTCAACGTGCCCTCCGCCGGCCGCATTCCGAGCGGGGCCACCGTGGAGCGGGCGGTGGCGACGGGCTTCGACAGCAGCCCGGCACTGACCTTCAACCTGGCGGAAGCCGATCTGACGACGGCCCTGCGCGTGGCAGATGCTATCAATCTGGCTTTTGCCGATCAGCGCGCCAAGGCGCTCGACGGCGTCTCCATTGCGATCGCAGCCCCGCAGGGTGCTGAAAGTCGCATCATGATGATGGGGCTCATCGAGAATATCCAGGTCAAGCCCGCCGATCCGCCCGCGCGCGTCATCGTAAACGCACGCACCGGTACGGTCGTCATCAACGGCATGGTGCGTATCACCCCGGCGGCCGTCAGTCATGGCAAGCTGACCGTCACGGTCAAGGAAGCGCCACGCATCGTGCAGCCTGCCCCTTTCTCGAAGGGGCAGACCGCCGTCGAGCCATCCAGCGCTATTGCGGCCGAGGAAGAGCGCAATCCGATGTTTCTTTTTAAAGGTGGCGCCTCTTTGGCCGATATTGTGAAGGCGGTGAATGCGGTGGGCGCGTCTCCTTCCGATCTGGTCGAGATCCTCGAAGCGCTCAAGCAAGCCGGTGCGATGCGGGCGGAGCTGGAAATCATATGACCGAACTGGCTGTGATAGGGGCGACTCGAGGGCAGGCTACGCCGACCCCCGCCGATGCCGAGCAGCGCGCTCAAATGGCGCAGGCTGCCAAGGCGTTCGAGGCCATTTTCGTGCGACAGCTGATCGGCACCATGCGCCAGTCCAGTCTCGGCGACGAGTTGACCGGTAGTAGCGCGGTCGATCAGTTTCGCGAACTCTCGGACGCCCGCATGGCCGACGGCCTCGCCGACAAGGGCGGCCTGGGTATTGCCGAACTGATCCTCCAGCAACTGGAGAAGACCAAGTGACCATCTCCGACCTTTTCGGCATCGGCGCCTCGGGCGCACGCGCCTATCAGGCCGCGATGGGCGTTATCGCCAATAACATCGCGAGTGCCGACACGCCGGGCTACAGCCGCCGTACGCTGGCTCTGAAGGAATCGCCATCCGGCGCCGGTACGACGATTTGGTATCGCTCCGGCCTCGCTTATGGTGGCGTCGATATCGACAAGATCGTCCGCGCCACCGACCCCTATCTCGATGCTGCCGCGCGTGAGACGAGCAATATCCTGGGCAGCGCCGATCAGCGCGCCCGCTGGATGAGCGATATCCAGACGGCGCTCAATGATGGTTCCCTGGGTGTTGGGCAGCGAATGACGGCGATGTTCGCAGCAGTTGAGCGGCTCGCCTCCAACCCCGCCGATACGACGTTGCGGGCGGACGTGCTCTTCTCGTTTGAACAGATCAATACGGCGTTCAAGCAAAGCCGGAGCGATCTGGTGACGATCCGAAACAGCATCGGCGCCGGTGCGACGACCGAAGTGGCGGCGCTCAACAAGGCTCTCGAGCAGCTTGCCGATGCTAATGAGGGTTTGCGGCGCTCTGCGCCGGAGACTGCCGCGCACATTGCGCTTCTCGATTCGCGCGACCAAGCGCTGGGTGAGATTGCAAAGCGGCTCGACGTCGTCATCGAATTTGGCGATCATGATGCGGCGAATGTCAGTTACGGCGCGGTCAAGCTGGTCGACAATATCGTCGCCAATCCGCTGGCTGTCAGTCAGGATGCGGACGGGCTACTGCATTTCACGGTCGGGGGAACGACCATCACCGATCCGGCGAACGGTGCCCTTGGAGGCATGGTCAAGAGCGCCCAGGTCACCAAGGAGCGGATCGACTCAATCGACGCGCTCGCCACCCAATATGTGACCGAGATCAACAATTGGCACAGAGCCGGGCAGACGGCGAGCGGGGTTCCAGGTGCCAATATGCTCGCGATGGGCGCTGATGCCAGCTCGTTGCAGGTGTTGATTGGAGATCCCGCGCAGATCGCCGGTGCCTCTGCTAGCGGTGTTAGCAATGGTAACTTGCTGGCAATCAATGCTCTCCGCAACGTCGGCTCTTTCGAGGACAAGTGGGTTGCACTGGTGGCGATGCACGGCAATCAGGTTGGTGCTACGCTGGCTGAGCAGTCGGCTGCGGCAGGCCGTGATACGATGGCCCAACAGGCGCGTGCCGATGTGAGCGGAGTCAATCTGGATCGCGAGGCGGCGGATCTGCTCCGTTTTCAGCAGGCTTATCAAGCATCGGCGCGGGTCATCCAGGTGGCCAAGGAAGTCATGCAAACCCTTTTCTCGGCCTTCTGACCGACCAGCGCGAGTGAACCGACATGGTCTTCATTACCACTCAGTCTCTCAATGCTGAGATTCTTCGCCAACAGGCGATGGCGCGGGAGATCGCCACTGAACAGGCCAAGATTTCCACAGGCCACAAGCTCAGCCAATCCTCGGACAACCCGCAGGACTGGGTGCAAATCTCTCTGGTCGGCCGACAGCAGTCCATCAACACGGCTTGGCAAAGCAATCTCAAATTCGCGGATTCGCGGGCTTCGCAAGCCACGACCAACCTCAATCAGATCAATGATTTGATGACCCATGTCGCCGAACTGCTGGTTACGGCGGCGGGAACTGGCGCCGGATCGCCGGGCCGAGAGGCTACCGCCAAGGAGTTGGAGGGGATCCGGGCTACGATCCACGATCTGGTTAACCAAACGGACTACCAAGGACGCCCGGTCTTCGATGACGCCAACACGGTCGACATACCGGTTGGCACTGGTCTGGCAATTGAGGCGACGCCCACCCGACAGAGCGTTGCCGAAAATGTCATTGGCGCTCGCTCGCTAGACGATATCCTGGCTGATGCCATCGCGGCTATCCGGTCCGGAGATGAAACTGCGCGTGGAAATGCGCTCGACGATGCGCGCACCGCGCTTGATCATGTCATTGTCGCTCAATCGCTGCAGGGCGTTCGAGCGCAGCGGATCGAAAATATCGGCAAGCGGCTCGAGGACACCCAGCTTTCTCTGACAGAGCGCCGTTCGACGCTTGAAGACACCGATCTTACCGAAGTCGTCACCAAATTGCAGAACAAGCTGATGACACTGGAAGCCGCGCAGATTGCGTTCGCGCGGATCAGCAAGCAATCATTGTTCGATCTTTTCTAAAGTCTGGCCGGTGGGGGCACCGTCGGGAGCGGGCGTGCGGCGTGAGCTGCGCGCCCGTTTCCTGCGGTGCGTCCGCGGAGAACGACGGGCGTTTTCGGTTATTAAAGGCGCGATAACCTCGGCACTAAACCCTGTTTCAGCGGAGCCGTTCTAGGGTTTGTCGGAGCGCCAAGTTCGGGCGGGGGCTCAGCTAAAAACAGCGTGGGGAACAGAATGTTTGCAGGTATCGGTCTTGTGGTTCTGCTGGTGATGGTTTTCGGTGGCTTCGTGTTCACCGGCGGCGACATCGGTCCGGTCATGCATGCGCTTCCCCACGAGTTGCTCATCATTGGGGGAGCGGCGGTAGGCGCGCTCATCATCGGTAACAGCAGCGCGGATCTCAAGGCCCTGTTGGGCGGACTCATGAAGGTCTTCAAGGGGCCGAGATACAAAAAGCAGGACTATCTCGACTGCATTTTTCTGGTCAGCAAGCTGATGAAGACGCTGCGGGTCGAAGGCCCGGTGGCGCTTGAGCCGCACATCGAGGATCCGGCCTCCTCGGCGGTTTTCTCCGAATATCCGCGCCTGCTAGGCGATAAGACCCTGATCCACTTGATCTGCGACACGTTGCGGCTTGTCGTCGTTTCCTCGGGCACGCTGGATCCACACGCGGTGGAAGACGTCATGGACAATAGCCTCAAGACCCACCACCACGAGGCAATCCGCCCTGCCGATAATCTCCAGACTTTGGCGGATGCGCTACCGGCACTCGGCATCGTTGCCGCTGTGCTGGGTGTGGTCAAAACCATGGGATCGATCGACAAGCCACCGGAGATCCTTGGCGCGATGATCGGCTCGGCGCTCGTCGGCACCTTTCTCGGTGTGCTGCTGGCTTATGGCGTGGTGGGGCCGTTCGCGAACCGCTGCCGCCAGGTGATCGAGGCCGACGCCTCAATCTATCAAGTCGTCAAGCAGATCATCATTGCCTCGCTGCACGGCCACCCGCAGCCGCTCGTCATCGAGGCCGCGCGTTCGAACCTCAACCATAGCAACCAGCCTGCCTTCGCCGAGGTATTCGACGGCATGCGCGGTCGCTGACCGGGGAAGAATATCATGGCACAGCCGCCCAAGAAGCGCACGAACGAACCCGAACTACGGCCGATCATCGTCAAGAAGATCATCGCCAACGATCATGGCGGCGCTCACGGCGGCGCATGGAAGGTGGCCTATGCCGACTTTGTGACGGCGATGATGGCTTTCTTCCTGCTGATGTGGCTCCTCGGTGCGACAACAGAGAAGCAGCGCAAAGGCTTGGCGGATTATTTCACGCCCACGTTGGCTCAGATGAAGGCAGACAGCGCGGGCTCCAGCGGCCTTTTCGGAGGGGATAGCTTTACGGCCAAGGACAATTATCCGACGACAGGTGGACAAGGCAATCTTGCCATCACGATCCCGCGCGACGCGACCGGTGTGCGTGACGTGGGTGGTGATCAGCTCAAGAACCGCGACCGCCAGCAGTTCGAACACCTCAAGCGCGTGCTGGAGGAACGGCTCGCTGCCAATCCTATGCTAAGCCGCTTGCGCAAGCAGGTTAAGTTCACTGAGACGCGCGAGGGCCTGCGCATTGACTTGGTTGATGAGGCCGATTTCGCCATGTTCGCCATGGGAACCGGCCGTTTATTCCCGGAGGCACGCGAATTGCTCGTGCAGGTGGCGAAGGTGATCGCCGGCGTGCCGAATGATGTCATTGTGCGTGGCCATACGGACAGCCTGCCTTATGCCGCAGGGCGTAACATGAACAATTGGCTGCTCTCCTCCACGCGTGCCGAAGCGACGCGAGGGGTGCTCGCACAAAATGGCATTGGCGGTGAGCGCTTCCTCCGGATCGAGGGCGTGGCGGATCGTGAACCTTTCGTGCCCGACAATCGCTACGATCCCCGCAACCGCCGCATGTCGGTGATTCTCGCATGGAGCAAGGCGCCGTCAGCGTCGCAGAGCGCAGGCCCTCGGCGGGACGGCCGTGCGCTCTTGCGCGACGATCGACTGGCACTCGCCCAAGAGGAGATAACGAAGCTCGACCTCGGCCGCTCCGCGCTGCCCGCGGGGGCGACCATCATCAATGGGAACGTGGTGCCGAGCAGCAAAGGGATTATCCCGCCAGGGATGAGCCCGGCCACGATGCGTCGCAAGAGCAACGCAGACGAGGAGTGATGGCGCCATCAGGGCGCGAGGGGCAGGCTGAGTTCCGCAAGCAGCCCGCCCTCGGAGCGATTGGACAGCCGTAGACGCCCGCCTTCAGCCGAGGCAATGGCGCGCACGATGGCGAGCCCCAGACCGGTGCCGCCCGTGTGTCTACTCCGAGATTGTTCCATACGGGTGAAGGGGTTCAGCATTTCCTCGATGCGGTCGTCTGGAATGCCCGGCCCGGGATCGGCCACAGCCAAAATGGCTTGGTCTCTCTCGATGCGTAATGTCACCTTGGCGCAACCGCCGTATTTGACGGCGTTTTCGACCAGATTAGTAAGCGCACGCCGAATTGCGCGTGGGTGCACCGCGACGATAGTGCGCGACATTTCCGCGCGTTCGACCGGTGCGCCGGTATCCTCGAAGTCGTCGAGCGTTGCGTCGACGAGCGCGGCCAGATCCACGCGCTGTGGCGGCTCCCGATCGCGTCCTGCGCGGGCAAGCGAAAGGATGTCATCCAGCATTTGGCGCATGTCATCGATGGTGGCGATCATGCGTTCGCGATCCGGGCCGTCCGCTGCGGTCTCGACCCGAACGCGCAGTGCCGTGAGGGGGGTGCGCAGGTCATGGCCGATCGCACCAAGCATATGATCCTTCTCCTCCAACATGGAGCGGATACGGTCTTGCATGGCGTTGAACGAGGCGGCGAGGCGCCGGACGTCATCTGGTCCAACTTCCGGCACGGGGGGGGCGCCCTCTGGCGTGCCCACCCGGGCCGTAGCGGAGGTCAGCGCGCGGAGAGGCGCGGCGAGGCGTCGCGTGAACCAGACGAGCGGGATTAACACGAAACCAAAGAGGAAAAGCGTCTGGACCACGAGGCGCTGCAGGATCGGCTGTGCGGCCGGCGCGGAGCGCGTATAAACCGTCACCCAACGATCTGCCTGAAGCTTGACGCTGAGTTGTACATCGATCCGGCGCGCGCGGCTGTTCCGGGTGTCGGTGCCCGCCAACACCCGGGCGAGAGGCGGTTGGTGTGTCGGCTCATCGATGGCGGCGCGCACCTCAAGAGGCACAATTCCCGCGCTCCTGAACAGCTCGGTTGCGCGAGCAGCGACTTTTGGGGCGTTCTGGCCCACTTGCACAGGGGCTTGGGTCGTGATTTGAAGCGTGCGCGCTGAACGGATCCGTTGCCAGGAAACCGGTCTTTCGCGCTGGTCAAGTGCTTCCAGGACGCGAATGACGCCGGGGGCGGCAGCAACCGTGATCCACTGGTTGCGCAAACCGATATAGTAAAATGAAAAAGCGATGATCTGCAGCGCGAAGAGTGACGCCGCGACGACAAGGATCGTCTGCCCCGCCAACGTGCGGGGGCGTAACCATCCGGTGAGAGCATGGACGCGCAGCGTCATTCGCGCACTACATCTGCAGCGAACATATAACCGCCCCCCCACACTGTCTTGATAAGGTCGGGCGCGCGAGCGTCATCTTCAAGTTTGCGACGCAGGCGACTGATTTGGTTATCAATCGAGCGATCGAAGGCATGAGCCTCGCGCCCCTGCGTCAGGTCCAGCAACTGGTCGCGGCTGAGGACCTGACGCGGATGGGTGACGAAGGCATGCAGCAGGCGGAAATCTGCCGTGCTGAGTGGAATACCAACGCCGTCTGCACCGGTGAGCGTCCAGTCGTCCGTGCGCAGTGACCATCCATTGAAATGATAGAGCGCACCTGCAGCTTGTACATCGCGAGGGGACGAGGTGCCGCCCGCTCGACGCAGGATCGTCTTGATCCGTGCGACGAGTTCGCGCGGGGAGAAAGGCTTGAGAACATAGTCGTCGGCGCCCATTTCCAGGCCGACAATGCGGTCGGTCTCCTCGGTACGCGCGGTTAGCAGAATGACAGGCAGATCGCCATTTTCGCGGATCGAACGGCAGAGGCTGAGCCCGTCCTCGCCGGGCATCATCACGTCCAGGACGACCAACTCGATCGCACCAGCGGCAAGCAGCTTGCGGGCGTCCGCAGCGTTGCTCGCTTCCGATACGCGAAAACCGGCGCGCTGGAGATATTGGCCCAGCGGCTCGCGGATAGCTGCTTCATCGTCGACAAGGAGAAGGTGAGGCCGAGAAGGCATGAGCAGGCGTTCCTCTACAGGCAGTCGAGCGGCAACCGATCCCGGTTAAGGCATCGAGATCAGCTTGCAAACATGATCGTGCGGGGGAGGCGCGGAACCCACATGAGAAATTGGGATCAAGGACATCGCTCGTCTTCATCGGTTTTGGACTCAAGCCGGAACCATAAGGCCGTTCTGTCACCGGATTTTGTCAGCGAACGACGAATTTTGTATCAAAATATATGGGAAGCGGCCCGATAGCGGAGACAACGGCCGCCCCGCCTTCACCCGGAACTCGCAGCGAGACTGGCGATAGAGTGGAGCGGGTAACGGGGATCGAACCCGTATCACAAGCTTGGAAGGCTAGTGCTCTACCATTGAGCTATACCCGCATATCAATCACCTGGCGATGGAAGCCCGCTTCTTCACAGCGGGCCTGGCGATCGACGGCAGCGATTGCCACAGGCTCGCCCTCCCGGTCAATGGTCTTCGCTAGCGATCCGTATCCGACCGAAAATTGCACTCCGGCGCCTCTTCCGCTATCAGGCCGGGGAGAGCCCCGGCGTCCGCTGATCCTTGCCGATTCGCGTCGCCGGGGCCTTGATTTTTCCGTTGTTCCCTTACGAGTAGGCACCTGCATTATGTCCCGTCGCCGCCAAATCTATGAAGGCAAGGCGAAGATCCTCTACGAAGGACCCGAGCCGGGTACGCTCATTCAGTATTTCAAGGACGACGCGACTGCGTTCAATGCGCAGAAAAAGGGCACAATTTCCGGCAAGGGTGTGCTCAACAACCGAATTTCAGAGCATATCTTCACGCTGCTCGGACACATCGGTGTGCCGACACACTTCATCAAGCGGCTGAACATGCGCGAGCAACTCATCCGCCAAGTGGAGATTGTGCCGCTGGAAGTGATCGTTCGCAATGTGGCGGCCGGCGGGCTCTCCAAGCGGATGGGCATCGATGAAGGGACGCAACTGCCGCGCACGCTGATCGAATATACCTACAAGGATGACGCGCTGGGCGATCCGATGGTCAGCGAAGAGCATATTGCCTGCTTCGGTTGGGCAAATCAGGAAGAGATGCACGACATTGCCGACATGGCGATCCGCGTGAACGATTTCCTGAGTGGGTTGTTCGCCGGCATCGGTATCCGCCTGATTGATTTCAAGCTGGAGTTCGGCCGCATCTGGGACGGCGATTTCGCTCGCATCATTCTTGCCGACGAGATTAGCCCGGATAATTGCCGCCTGTGGGACATGGCGACCAATGAGAAGCTCGACAAGGACCGTTTCCGGCGAGATCTGGGCGGCGAGGTCGAGGCCTATCAGGAGGTCGCGCGCCGGCTAGGGCTGCTGCCGGAGGGGGCGACTGATGTGCTCGATCTGGAGAGCCACAGGAAGAAGCGCGGCAAGTAGCGGGCCGCCTGTCGTCGATTCGAGGTGCAGCAACGCGCCGGAAGGACCGACGTAGGAACAGCGCTGGCACCAAATCTAGCTATCATGAGACCGGGCTCACCCGTGCCGCATCGACACTGGATAAGGCGCGGGATCCCAAAGGCGGGGTGCGTTCGACCGCTTCGTTGCATGAGAAAATTGCCGCTTCGGCGGCCGAGAGCAAGTGTTACCGACCGACGGAGGTTGTAACGGCGCTGGCGACCGGGCGTATGAGGGGCGATGTCCGATCCTGAGTCCGAGACGTCGACTTAACGAGTAGCGGGCCGGCGATGAGGGGGCAGAATTGGCTCCCATGCTTTGGGGAATTCTGTGCCGAATCGACGGGGCACCCGGTGGCCGCTAGCCGGCCGGCAGGCGCAGGCGTACCATGGTGCCACCCATATCCTCGCTCTCGCCAAGCGATACGGAGCCGCCGTAAATTTCCGCCACGTCGCGAACGATGGCAAGGCCCAGACCGGTGCCGGGTTTGCCGGAATCCAAGCGCACGCCCCGATCGAAAATGCGTTCCCTGTCGGCCTCGGCGATACCTGCGCCATCATCCTCGATGAGGATATCGACCCACCGATTGACCTCTTCCACGGTAACGAAGACGCTGCCTCCCCCATATTTAGCTGCATTTTCGACGAGGTTGCCAAGAAGTTCATCCAGATCTTGCCGTTCCACCCGCACCACCGCGCTGTGCGAGCCGGCGCGATCGACACGAACATCGGGATAAAGGCGTTCAACCGCACGCTCCACTGCCTCAAGGCTTGGCCATACGGGCGTACGGCTTTGAGCAGCGCCGCGTCTGCCGAGCGCGCGTGCGCGCGCGAGATGATGGTCGATCTGTCGGCGCATCGTTGCGGTTTCGCGGATGACGGTGGGGGCGAGGTCTGGTGCGGCGGCAGTTGCCGCGTTCATGACGACGGTGAGCGGCGTCTTGAGTGCGTGGGCGAGATTGCCGGCGTGGCGCCTCGCCTCCTCGGCCTGCTGCTCGTTATGTGCGAGCAGCGCGTTCAGTTCCTCCACCAATGGCAACACCTCTCGCGGGAGCGGGGCGGTGATGCGCGATTTCTCGCCGGCCCGCATGCGCGTGATTTCCAACTGAATGCGGCGTAGCGGCCGCAGTCCGAAGAACACTTGCAGCGCGGCGAGCAAAATAAGGCCCACGCCGAGCGCCAGGAAGCTGTTGATCAGGGTCGTCCGCAGGCCGTGGATCTGGGCATCCAGACCCTCGCGTGCTTGGGCGACGATGAAGATCCAACGGGTATCGCTGCCGGGCAGGATGACGGTGCGAGCCATGACCCGTAACGGTTCGTCCGCGAACTGGCCGGTGTCGATACCTTGGCCGGGACGGGCGCGCATCTCCGGAGTGATCTGAATGGCGCGATCCCACAGGGAGCGTGAGCGCCAATCCTCATGGCCCTCGCCGCTGATCTGATAATAGAGGCCGCTCGCGGGCTCGAGGAACCGCTGGTCGGCCAATGGGCGGTTGAAGAGAACTTCACCTTCAGGGCCGACTTCCGCCGATGAGATCATCGCGGTGAGCACATAAGCGAGACCGTCATCAAAATTGCGGGTGACCGCGCTGGTCAGCACGCGGTCCAGTGCCAAACCGCCGCCGAGCAGGAGTACGCCGATCCACAGCGCAGAAATGCCGATCATGCGCCGGTTGAGCGATCCGGTGCTGCGGCTGGACGGCGCCGCCGGGGGGGGCGCGCTCTCCGCAGCCGGCTCAGCCAGCGCTATCGTCCAGGCTGTAGCCCAGCCCCCTGATCGTCGAGATCACGTCCGCACCCAGTTTCTTGCGGATACGCGTCACGAAAACCTCGATCGTGTTGGAATCGCGGTCAAAATCCTGATCATAAATATGCTCGATCAGTTCGGTGCGGCTGACCACCTTGCCCTTGTGGTGCATAAGGTAGGAGAGCAACTTATATTCCTGTGCGGTCAGCTTGACCGGTTCACCGTTGAGTGTGACCTTGCCCGAGCGTGTGTCGAGCCGCACATCGCCTGCGATCAGTTCGCTCGATGCGTTGCCGGAGGACCGGCGAATCAGCGCGCGCAGACGGGCAATCAGCTCCTCACTCTGGAACGGTTTGGCCAAATAATCATCAGCGCCGGCATCCAGACCCGCAACCTTGTCCGACCAGCTATCGCGGGCGGTGAGCACGAGGACGGGCATAGTAAGCCCTTCCTTGCGCCATCGGTCGAGCACTGTAAGCCCGTCGATTTCGGGCAAGCCCAGATCGAGTACGATGGCGTCATAACTCTCGGTCGATCCCAGAAAGTGTCCGTCTTCGCCGTCGGTGGCGAGATCGACGGCGTAGCCCGCACCTTCGAGCGTGGCTTTGAGCTGCTTGCCCAGGGTCGGCTCATCCTCGACGATCAGCAGGCGCATGATTTTCCTTTCTGGTTCGGACTTTCGGTGCGCAGTCAGCGCGTCCGGGCAATGATATTGCCGGTCTTGCCGTCCACATCAACCCAGACGACCTTGCCGTCCTTGCGCAGGAACTGCATGCGATAGATGCCCTCACGAGGTGACGGGGCAACGCCGACATAGGTTGCGCCACCCATTTCCGCTTCGACCCTCCGCTTGATGATCGAGAACGGCATGACGTCCCCATCCAGCATCTGTCGGCGGGCGGCTTTCTGTTCCTCGCCGGGCGAAAAACGCTGGGCTTCAGCCGCTTGGACCGTGCCCACGAGCAGGAGAAGGCCGCTCAGGGCAATAAGGGAAGAACGCAAGGTCATGCCTCCCTTTGCCAGCTATCCATTGAACAAGTGCTGAATGTGCGACGCCCTGGCGATCATCGTTCGAGCATATATTGCACGTTCAACGAAATCGAGGTCGAGATCTGACCCGGCTCGATTTTGGTCTGTGGCGCGGCCTCGGCGGCCATGGCGCGCATGTTGAACACCGGCATGGGCGGCTGGAAACCACCACCCTCGGAGACCGCCACGAGGCGGGCTGTGCGATAGCCGGTCGCCTGAGCGTAGAGATTAGCGCGGTCCTGCGCTGTCCTGAGCGCCTTTGTACGGGCTTGGTCGAGAAGCTTGTCCGGATCTGCGATGCCGAACGCAGGGCCATTGATGTTGGTTGCGCCGGCCGTGACCATTGCGTCCACCAGTTCGCCGGCCTTGTCGAGGTTCCGCACCTTCACGCTGAGTTGATTGCTCGCTTCGTATCCTACGAAACGCGGGCCTTGCCCCTCGGTGCGGTTGGAATAGTCATATTGCGGATTGAGGTTGATGCCGCTGGTCTGGATGTCCTTGCGCTCGATCCCGCTTTTGACCAGTGCGGCAACCAGCTTGTCCATCTGGACTGCATTCTGCGTCATGGCGTCCCTTGCGGTCGCTGCGCGGGTCTGCACGCCGGTGTTGATCGTCGCCATGTCGGGTGCGCTCTCGACAGCTTCGGAAATGCTGAGCGAGAGGAGCGGGCCGGTTGCCGGCACCATCGGGTTGTGCCCGTGCGATTGCTGGGCGGCGGCCAAAGCGGGTGCCATCAGAGCCGCTGAAGCGGCGAGCAGGAGGGGCAAACGGGCCATACGAAAATCCTTCCAAATTTGGTCATGGCGGCCTCTTGCGGGAGACTGGCTGAACGAGCGCTGACACGATTGTCACGTTCAAGCCTTGCCCCAGTCGTCAGCATCTGTTTTAGCGCGGCCCCATGGCAGCGCCACTCCTTTCCTATGAAAATGTCGGCCTCATCCAAGGGGCAGGCTGGCTGTTTCGCGGGCTCGACCTGCATATCGGCGCACGTGACCGGCTGGCGCTGATCGGCCGCAACGGCGCAGGCAAGACGACTCTCCTCAAGCTGATTGCGGGCCGTATCGAGGCGGACGAAGGCAAGCGCTCGATCGTGCCTGGCACCAACGTGGTGCTGCTGGAGCAAGATCCGGATGTGAACGGCTTCTCCACTCTGCGCGATTTTGCGACTGGCGGGGAGGGAGCTCCGGCCCTGCATGAGGTTGAGGCGATTGCCGATCGGCTCGGACTTGATCTTGCTCGGGATGCGGGCACCGCGAGTGGTGGGGAGCGGCGCCGTGCGGCAATCTGCCGTGCCTTGGCGAGTAAGCCGGACATCCTGCTGCTCGACGAGCCAACCAACCATCTCGATATCGCCGCGATCACGTGGCTGGAAGACTGGCTTGGGCGCTACAATGGCGCCTTCGTGGTCATCAGCCACGACCGGACTTTCCTCACCCGGCTGACCCGCTCCACGCTTTGGTTGGACCGCGGCAATATGCGCCGCAACGAAGTCGGCTTCGGTGGGTTCGAGGCGTGGATGGAAAAGGTTTATGCCGAGGAGGCGCGGGCAGCCGACAAGCTGGACGCCAAGCTTAAGATCGAGGCGCATTGGCTGGAGCGTGGCGTTACCGCGCGGCGCAAGCGCAATCAGGGGCGGCTAGCCAAGTTGTACGAAATGCGCGCCCAGCGAGCCGCGATGATTGGACCGCAAGGGGCGGCCAAGTTGGCGGTCGCGAGCGACGACAGCAAAACCAAGAGCGTGATCGTCGCCGAGCATGTCACTAAATCGTTCGGCGAGCGCGTCATCATCAGGGACTTGTCGCTACGCATTCAACGCGGCGACCGCATTGGCATCGTTGGTGGTAACGGCACGGGCAAGACGACGCTTCTCAAACTGCTCACCGGCGAAACTGAACCGGATAGCGGGACGGTCACCCGAGCTAGAACACTCGATGGCATCATTATCGACCAGCAGCGAAGCCTTATGGCGCCGGAGAAGCGCGTGCGCGACGTATTGGCGGAAGGCGGCGACTGGATCGAGGTGCGCGGCGTTAAGAAGCATGTTCATGGTTATTTGAAGGAATTCCTTTTTGACCCCAGCCTGGCCGAGGCGCGGATCGGCACGCTCTCGGGCGGCGAGCGTTCGCGGCTATTGCTGGCGCGCGAATTCGCTCGCGAGTCAAATCTGCTGGTGCTGGATGAGCCCACCAATGACCTCGACCTGGAGACACTCGATCTGCTTCAGGAGGTAATTGCTGATTACGAGGGTACTGTCCTCATCGTCAGCCACGATCGCGACTTCCTCGATCGCACGGTGACGATGACATTGGGGTTGGACGGCTCCGGGCGCGTGGACATCATTGCTGGTGGTTACGCCGACTGGGAGGCCAAGCGCCGCCCCGCGAACGCTACCAAGAAGGTCGCGCTCAAGACCGGAGCGCGCGCTGCACCGCCACCGCCCAAAGCTGCGAAGCTTAGTTATCGCGATCAGCGCGACTATGACTTGCTTCCCGCGAGGATCGCTCAAATTGAGGCGGCGATCGCCAGCGATGAAGCCGCGCTGGCCGATCCCACGCTCTACCTAAGGAACCCGGAGCGCTTCGCGGCGTTGACTGCCGCCATCGAAAAAGCGCGGGCCGAGAAGGAAGCGGCCGAAGAACGATGGCTACAACTGGCCGAGATCGTGGAGGGATCGGGCGACTGAGATGGCTCCAATAGGCACCGCCGGACGACTTTGCTTTGGCCCTTCGCGCCTCGCCTCAATCACACACTGATCGGGTCCCTGCTCCAACCTCCGGGCGGGCACGTGCACGGAGGCAGCACGGATCAGTGGTGCAATGCTTAGCGGATGGGTGAATCCGGCGCGAGGCGCATGTCGAGATAATTGTCCACGCTCATCATCAGCTGATCGAGTTCATGTTCGAAGAAGTGATTGGCGTTGCGGATCTCGTCATGGTGGATGGTGATGCCCTTCTGGGTGCGGAGCTTGTCGACCAGCTTCTGCACGGAGGGCGCCGAAACCACCTCGTCATTGACACCCTGCACGATGATGCCGGACGCGGGACAGGGGGCGAGGAATGAAAAGTCATACATGTTGGCGGGCGGCGAGACCGAGATGAAGCCGCGCACCTCCGGACGGCGCATAAGCAACTGCATGGCAATCCACGCACCGAAGGAGAAGCCGGCGATCCAAGTCGTCTGCGCCTCCTGGTGAAAGCTCTGCACCCAGTCGAGCGCGGCAGCGGCATCTGACAGCTCGCCGATGCCGTTGTCGAACGTGCCCTGACTGCGGCCTACGCCCCGGAAATTGAACCGCAGCGTGGCGAAACCCCTGCGTACGAACGTTTTGTAGAGCGCCTGGGTGATGCGGTCGTTCATCGTGCCGCCGCCCTGCGGATGCGGGTGCAGGATCAGCGCTACCGGTGCACGAGGACGGGGCGGGGGGCTGAAACGGCCTTCGAGACGGCCCTCGGGGCCTGGAAAGATAACGTCTGGCATAGCACCTGAAATCTGACTGAACTGCGCGACCAGCGTTACGGCTGCCGCTGGCGGAGTGGGCGCTTATATAGAATGGCAGTGTAATTTCGCAATGTTCTTGGCGAGTGCGTGCGGGAGCAGCCTTCCGATGGTGCGGCGCGGGGCCTTGCGGACGGACGCGAATTGTCCGAATGCGGAGCGACAGGATGAAAAGCCGTATCTATCTGGACCATGCCGCGACCACGCCGTTGCTGGAGTGCGCGCGCGCGGCGATGCTGGACGGGTTCGCTGCTTGGGCCAACCCTTCCTCCCCGCACGCCGCAGGCCGCGAGGCTCGGGCATTGTTGGAGGATGCGCGCACCCGTATCGCTGCCGCGCTGGATTGGGACGGCCAGGTCATCTTCACCTCAGGTGCCAGCGAAGCGCTGCTCATCGCCATCGACCGCTCGACCCGTAGCGGCGTGCTGGCCGGTGCGACAGAGCATGATGCTGTGCTAAGGCATGTACCCGCGTCGCAACGATTGGACGTGGAGGCGGGCGGCCATGTCGTGCTGATGGACGGCCCGGCTCGTCTCCTGCCTGGCACGCTGGTCGCTGTGCAGCACGTCAACAGCGAAACCGGCGTCATCCAGCCGCTTGATGCCATTGCTGAGCTGGTTCACGCAGCGGGCGGGCATCTCCTCGTCGACTGCAGCCAGAGCGCGGGCAAGCTGCCGCTGCCTAGGGGCGCGGACATGATCGCGCTCAGCGCCCACAAGCTGGGTGGACCGATCGGGATCGGCGCGCTTCTGGTGCGCGACTTAGGCCTTCTCCGACCGACGGGGGGGCAGGAGCAGGGCTATCGGGCAGGGACGGAGGTGATGCCGCTGGCGCGGGGGTTTGCCGCTGCGCTCGAAGCACCGCGCGACTGGCTGGCGGACGCGGCGGATTGGCGCGCCGGGTTGGACCGCGCCATCGTCAAGGCTGGCGGCGAAGTGGTGGCGGGCGGCGTCCCACGTCTCGCGACGATCGGCAGCTATCGGATGCCAGACGTTTCCGCCCAAGCGCAACTCATCCGCTTCGATATGGCCGGTATAGCGGTCTCGGCTGGCAGCGCCTGTTCGTCGGGCAGTTTGCGGACCAGCCACGTCCTCGCCGCCATGGGATGGAGCGAGTCAGCCGCCAGTCAGGTCATCCGTGTCAGTATTGGGCACGATACGAAGGCTGCGGACGTTGACGCCTTTCTTGCGCAATGGCAGGCCATGGCCACGGGAACGCGATAACGATGATATACTTGGATTATCAAGCTACAACGGCGTTGGCGCCCGAAGTGGCCGCGGTCATGTCGGCGGTCGCGGACCATTATGGCAATCCCAACAGCGCGCACCGTGTCGGCCGGATGGCTGCCGCCGATGTGGAACTTGCGCGCGACCGGATCACGGCTGCTTTGGGGAGGGACGACGGCCGGCTTGTCTTTACCAGCGGTGCGACCGAGGCGCTCAACATCGCTATTCGCGGCGCGGCGCGCATGGCCCCAGCCAGTCGGCGGCGTGTCATCACGCTGGCCACCGAGCATGCTGCCGTGCGCGACACGGTGCTTTCACTGCGTCAGGACGGGTTCGAGCCGGTGATCCTGCCGGTAAACCGTGACGGACTGGTAGACCTGGATGTGGCGGAAGCGGCGATCGACGAACGGACTGCGCTGCTCGCGGTGATGCAGGTGAATAACGAGATCGGCGTCATCCAGCCAGTCGAACGACTGGGGGCGATCGCGCGCGGGTGCGGCGCGTTGGTGATCTGCGACGCGGTGCAGGCCTTCGGCCGGTTGCCGATAGCCGAGGCTGATCTGATCGCGATCACCGCGCACAAGATCCATGGCCCCAAGGGCGTGGGAGCTCTGTGGCTGCGTAACGGCCTCGATCTGCCGCCGCTGATGCACGGTGGCGGTCAGGAAGGTGGCCTGCGACCGGGCACCCTTTCGCCCATGCTGTGTGCCGGCTTCGGTGTGGCCGCGCAGCTTGCGGCAGAGCGGCGTGAGGCCGACATGGCGCATGTCGAAGCCCTGTGGGCTCGGGCGCTCGATTTGTTTGCGGAGTGGCGGGTGAACGGCAGTATCGAACAGCGCTATCATGGCAATCTCAACATCCGCAGGCCCGGTCTCGATGCGGCACGGCTTCTGTCCGACCTGCGCACGGTGGCCCTGTCGCTTGGCTCGGCCTGCGCCAGCGGTAGCGGGCGGCCGAGCCACGTACTCCAGGCGATTGGCCTCAAGGACGAGGAGGTGCGGGGGGCGGTCCGGATCGGGTTCGGACGATATACGACAGTTGAGGATCTGGAGCAGGCGGCCGCGCTTATCAATGAAGCGGCCGCGATCCAGCGGGTGGCAGCATGACTTTGGTTCGCTTCATCGGCGCTGACGGGCAGCAGGTGCTGGAGGTACAGGCCGCTCCGGGCGACAATCTGCTTGATATCGCGCAGGCGGCGGGCCAGCCGCTGGAGGGGACGTGCGAGGGGCAAATGGCCTGCTCGACCTGCCATGTCGTTATCGCGGCGGACGATTTCGCGAAGCTGCCGCGCGCAAGCGAGGATGAGGAGGATATGCTGGACCTAGCCGCCGCGACGACGCGCACCAGTCGCCTCGCTTGCCAGATCATGCTCACGGCGGAGATGGAGACGCTAACCGTGCACATCCCGGCGGAAGTGCGCAACATGCAGGGCGTTTGACGGACAGCGCCGGCGCTGCTTGCATTCGGCGTGGATCGCCGCCATATGCCCGCTTGGAAGTCGGGCGGACGTAGTCTTCGCCAACCTGGTCAGGTCCTGACGGAAGCAGCCACAACGAATTCGCTGCGGGTCGTTCCGGCTTCCACCCTCTCCCCAACAGTCCAGTACAGCCTCACGAAGTCGCCGGCAGCGGCTCTCCTGTGCTCATGAGGCGTGGAGCCAGCAGCAGTTTGAACAACATGAACACCGCGCCAGACGCTGCGGCGAAGCCGGCGTGCATCAGCCAGAAGCTTGGCGTCGCCATCGTCTCGTAAAGGCCGCCGATCTTGCCGACCAAGGCGTTGGCGGCGAAGAAGGCAAGATAATAGAGGCCGATGACCGTCGCATTGAGGGCCTTAGGGGCCAGCCGCGCGAACAGAGCGAGGCTGACCGGCAGCAGATGCGCGAAGCCGATCGAGTTGGTGATGTGGAACATGACCGGCCAGAACAGCCCGATCTTCTCGTGAGGCCCGGCGGTGGAGGCGGCCATGAACAGGCAGAACTGGCCCCCGATGGAGAAGAGCGAGCCGATAATCATCTTGGTCAACTCGTCCGGCTCAGGCCGGCGCTTGCCATACCAGCGCCAGAACAGGGCGACGATGGCGAGGAAGCTCACCGAGACGATAGCGTCCAGCGTGACGAGGAACGAGGTGGGCAGGCGGGTGCCGAAGAATACAAGATCGAACCGCTCGTCACCCCAGATGAGATAGACGTTGAAGATCTGATTGTTGGGCACGATGGCCACGGCCATCACCGGGATGAGCAGCAACACGGCGGCGAGCGCCAGCCAGTCCTGACGGGAGAAGGCCTCGCGGGGGACGGCGGTGCGTGCCTTGCCGCGCGGCTCGAAATGTTCGGCCGGGAGATATTTCTGACCCGCGATATAGATGGCGAGGCCGATCAGCATGCCGATACCCGCCGCGCCGAAGCCCCAGTGCCAGCCGACCTTCTCGCCCAGCGTGCCGACGATGAGTGGCGAGGCGATGACGCCGGCATTGATACCGAGATAGAAGATCTGGAAGGCGTCCGCGCGGCGCAGATCGTCCGGCTTGTAAAGCGAGCCGACCTGGCTGGCGATATTGCCTTTGAACATGCCGGAGCCGAGCACCATGCAGAGCAACGCGAACAGGAAGCTCGCCTCGAACGCCATCAGGAAATGGCCGATCGCCATGGTGATCGCGCCCAGCAGAACCGTCCGGCGCTTGCCGAGCACGCGGTCTGCAAGCAGGCCGCCGAGAATCGGTGTCAGATAGACGCAGGCGGCGTAGGTGCCGAAGATGGCGGAGGCGAGTGGTTGGCCCTCCAGTCCGCTGTAGAAGGGGAGGGTGCGGAAGGCGTCGAGCATGAAGACGCCTTCGATGTTGCCCGGAAGTAGCAGATATTTGACCATGTAGAGCACGAGCAGCGTCTGCATGCCGTAGTAGGAGAAGCGCTCCCACGCCTCGGTGAAGGCGAGATAGCCCAGCCCCTTGGGGTGACCGAGAAAGGCCCGGTCGGCATGATCGGCGATGGTGAGCGGCGGCGTCGCCTCGGCTGTGGTCATGTGGGGATGCCCCTCCCGGAATCTGGGTCAGACCGCCGGTTAGAAGGCGGTTTTCGGGCGATTGCAAGCCGCGTAACAGATGGTGCTTTTCGTCCTCTTCTGGCGTAATTTTCTTGCGAAATAATCGAAAGTTGCGGGGTGAGACCGAACAATAAATGGCAGTCATGGTAGCGAATCACTCTGGGGCTCACTCGGGGAGAGCTGTCGACCGGACCGGTTGGGGCAGGGATTTGGCGGCAGGCGAGGGAGCCTTTAGGGCGCGGGCGCTGCATCGCCCGGTTGCGCTCCCTGGACGGGCGGGCCATAGGCGAGAGCTAAGGGAAGGGGCCCAATCGCTTGCAGACCGCGTCGCGCCGCACCGTCTATCTCCTGCTCGGGCTGGTCATGCTGCTCTGGTCGGGCAATTCCATCGTCGCGCGCGCCATTCATGCGGAGGTGCCGCCATTCACGCTGGCCTTCCTGCGTTGGGGCGGCGCCTCGCTGATCGCGCTGCCTGTCGCCTGGCGGCATATCGTGGCAGACCGCGCGGAAATTCGCCGGCACTGGAAGACAATTCTGCTGCTCGGGATGATCGGCGTCGGCTCTTTCAACGCCTTCCTCTATTCGGGCCTGCAATACACCACGGCGGCCAACAGCCTGTTGGTCCAGGCGGCCATCCCCGCGCTGGTGCTGCTGTTCGACCTCCTGCTGTTCCGCACCCGACCGCGCCTCGCGCAGATCGCCGGCTGCATCATCGCGGCGGCCGGCGTGGCGGTCATCATCTTTCGGGCCGATCCGGCGGCGATGGCGCAGCTGAGCTTCAACAAGGGCGATCTGCTGGTGCTGTGCGCGATCCTGCTCTGGGCTCTCTATACCGTGCTGCTGCGCACCCGACCGGCGATTCACCCCCTGAGCTTCCTTGCGCTGACCATCCTCATCGGCGCGCTGGCGATGGCGCCGCTGGCGGCCGTGGAGTTGCAGAGCCGGACGATCCTGTTCTCACCGGGCGTCTATGCCGGTATCGCTTATGTGACGATTTTCCCCTCGATCATCGCCTATTTCCTGTTCAACTGGTCCGTGGAGCAGATTGGCGCGGGAGATGCCGGGCAGGTCATCAATCTCCAGCCGCTGTTCGGGGCGCTGCTCGCTTCGCTGCTGCTTGGCGAACCGTTCCACCTCTACCATATCGCGGGCATGGCACTCATCCTGATCGGCATCGGTATTCCGCTGTTTGCGCGGCAGGTGCCAAGGGTGGTGCGAGAGCGCTAAACATCCCTGCTTTCAATCGCTACAGTCGGCGCGATGAGTGATTCCCCCGACGATCCCGGTTTCGACCTTGGCGTACCGCCGCCGCCGCCCAAGACGGCGGGCTACCGCGTGCTGGCACGGGCCTACCGCCCGCAAACCTTCGCCGAACTGATCGGGCAAGAGGCCATGGTGCGCACGCTGGCCAACGCGATTCGGCGCGACCGGCTGGCCCATGCCTTTCTGATGACCGGCGTGCGCGGGGTCGGGAAAACGTCCACAGCGCGGCTGATTGCCAAGGCGCTGAACTGCGTGGGCCCAGATGGGCACGGCGGGCCGACCATCGACCCGTGCGGCGTGTGCGAACCCTGCCGGGCGATCGCCGAGGGGCGGCATATCGACGTGATTGAGATGGACGCCGCCAGCCATACCGGCGTGGACGACGTGCGCGAGATCATCGAGGCGGTCCGGTATGCGACGGTCTCGGCGCGTTACAAGATCTACATCATTGACGAAGTTCATATGCTTTCTCGTAACGCGTTCAATGCGTTACTAAAGACTCTTGAGGAGCCTCCGGAGCATGTGAAGTTCCTGTTCGCCACGACCGAAGTGAACAAGGTACCGATCACGGTGCTCTCGCGCTGCCAGCGCTTCGACCTGCGGCGCATCCCGGTGGACATGCTGCGGCAGCATTTCGCGGAGATCTGCGCCAAGGAAGGCGTGGTCGCCGAGGACGACGCGCTGACGCTGATCGCTGTGGCGGCGGAAGGATCGGCTCGCGATGGCCTCTCGATCCTCGACCAGGCGATCGCCCATGGCGAGACTGGTGAGAGCGGGGTGGCGGACGGCGCCGTGCGCGTGACGACCGCGCAGGTCCGTGCGATGCTTGGCCTCTCCGACCGGGGTGCGACGCGGCGGCTGTTCAGCCACATCCTCGATGGCGATGCGCCGACGCTGTTGGCTGCGCTGGCAGAGCAGGAGGCGCTCGGCGTCGAGCCGGTGGCGACGGTCAACGCGCTGCTGGAACTGATCCATGCTGTGACAACCGCCAAGGCCGGGCGCGGCGCGAACCTCGCCAATCTGGCGGAGGCTGAGCGCATGGCGGTCGGGGGATGGGCGGAGGAGCTCTCCTTCCCGGTGCTGCACCGGCTGTGGCAATTGTTGCTCAAGGGCCATGCCGAGGTGGTTGCCGCGGCAAGGCCCCAAGCGGCGTGCGAGATGGCGCTGCTGCGGCTGGTCCACGCCGCCACCATGCCCGATCCGTTGGATCTGGCGCGCATGATCCGCGAGGGAGGGGCCGTGCGGGGGGTAGACGCACCGGCGATACGCGGGCCGGAAGGGGCGGGGGGCGGCGGCGTATCCGCGACGTCCGCGAGCGGCTTGGCAGAGGCGGCCCCGGCCCCTGAACAGGACGCGGCGGTTCCGCAGGCGTCCAGTGCCATGGCGTTGAGCGAAATGGCCGAGCCGGGCTGGCCGGCCGATTTCCCGGCCTTGGTAGAGCTGGTGCGCGGCAAGGCCCCGAGCCTCGCTTTCGCCTTGGAAAATGACGTGGGACTAGTGCGTTATGCCCCGCCGGTTCTTGAATTCAAACCGTTCCGCCCTATTGATTTGCGAGAGCTTGGCAAGGTGGTGGATGGAGCGACCGGACGAGAATGGTCCGTCGCGCTATCCGACGGCCCGAGCGCGCCCAGCCTCTACGACCAGCAGCAGGCGGCGCACCAGGCACGCATGGAGGCGCTGCGGGCCACGCCGGTGGTTGCGGCGGCACTGGCGGCCTTTCCGGACGCCGAATTGATCGACCTCGCGCGGGCGCAGGAATAAGGCCACTGGCTGACTCACGGCCACAGACAGGATTAAGGAAAGCCACATGAAGGACTTGAACGACATACTCGGCATGGCCAGCCGCATGCAGGAGGAAATGCAGAAGGCGCAGGCCGAGCTGGACAATATCGAGGTGGAAGGCGTGGCCGGCGGCGGTCTGGTGACGGTCCGTGCGAGTGCGAAGGGCCGCATTCTCGGCCTCGCCATCGACGACAGCCTGATCGTGCCCAGCGACAAGGGCATGCTGGAGGACTTGATCGTCGCCGCGTTCAACGATGCGCGCGCCAAGGCGGACGAAGCGGCCAATGCCCAAATGAGCAAGCTGACCAGCGGCCTGCCGCTGCCGCCGGGCTTCAAGATGCCGTTTTGAGGCCGGCGATCCTTCTTCCTCATGCTTCGTTGACGAAAGCCGTCCTAATCGGACGATCTGCCGTTGAAACAGGTACCATCCTCTCCGATATGGTGCGGGTGCGAAAGGCCGGCTCGTGAGGGACGGCAACCGAAATTCTGGAGTGATCATGGATCTTGAACTGCCCCTTTTGCCACTGAGGGACATTGTCGTCTTTCCGCAGACGATCGTGCCCTTGTTCGTCGGGCGCGACAAGAGTGTGACGGCGCTGGAAAAAGCGATGGCGGGCGACAAGGACATCTTTCTGGTGGCCCAGCTCGACCCATCCGAGGACGATCCGGATCGAGAGGCGCTCTACGATGTCGGCGTGATCGCCAGTATCGTGCAGATGCTCAAGCTGCCGGATGGCAACGTGCGCGTCCTGGTGGAAGGTCGTGAGCGTGCGTCACTGGTTTCACTCGCGACGCAGGACGACCATCTGGTAGCGACCGTCAAGCGCCATGAAGATAGCGAGGTCACGGGGCCGGAGCTTGAGGCGATGATGCGCTCGGTTGCCGACCAGTTCGAGAATTACACCAAGCTCAACAAGAAGCTGCCGGCCGAAACCGCCGTGCAGCTGCGCGAGATCACCGACGCCGGTCGCCTCTCCGATTTCGTAGCCTCCAACCTGGCCGTGAAGGTTTCGGACAAACAGGCGCTGCTGATCGAGAGCAATCCTCTGAAGCGGCTCGAAATGGTGTTCGCCTTCATGGAAGGCGAGTTGGGCGTGCTACAGGTGGAGAAGAAGATTCGCGGCCGCGTGAAGCGGCAGATGGAGAAGACCCAGCGCGAATATTATCTCAATGAGCAGCTGAAGGCCATCCAGCGGGAACTCGGTGGCAGCGAGGGCGAGGACGCCGACGAGCTGACCGAGCTGGCCGAGAAGATCAAACGCCTCAAGCTGAGCAAAGAGGCGCGCGGTAAGGCGAATGCCGAACTGAAGAAGCTACGCGGCATGCAGCCGATGTCGGCCGAGGCGACGGTGGTGCGCAACTATCTTGATGCGCTGCTCGGGCTCCCATGGGGGAAGAAGAGCAAGCTCAAGAAGGATCTGGTCGAAGCGCAGAGCGTGCTCGACGCCGACCATTTCGCGCTCGACAAGGTCAAGGACCGCATCATCGAATATCTTGCGGTGCAGGCGCGCAGCGACAAGCTGAAGGGCCCGATCCTATGCCTCGTCGGCCCGCCCGGTGTGGGCAAGACCTCGCTTGGGCGCTCGATTGCCCGGGCCACGGGGCGTGAGTTCGTGCGCCAGTCGCTGGGCGGTGTGCGCGACGAGGCCGAGATTCGCGGCCACCGGCGCACCTATATCGGCTCGATGCCCGGCAAGATCGCGGCCAACCTCAAGAAGGCCGGGGCGATGAACCCGCTCATCCTGCTCGACGAGATTGACAAGCTGGGCCAGGACTTCCGCGGTGACCCCGCCTCAGCGCTGCTGGAGGTGCTCGATCCCGAGCAGAACAGCAAGTTCCAGGACCATTATCTCGAGATCGACGTCGATCTTTCGGACGTGATGTTCGTCACCACCGCGAACAGCCTCAACCTGCCGCAGGCGCTGCTCGACCGCATGGAGATCATCCGGCTGGAAGGCTACACCGAGGACGAGAAGGTCGAGATCGCGCTCAAGCATCTTTTGCCCAAGCAGATCGAGGCGCATGGGCTGAAGGCGGAAGAGTTTGACTTCTCGGCCGATGCGATCCGCGACCTCATCCGCTACTACACGCGTGAAGCGGGCGTGCGGACGCTGGAGCGGGAGATCGGGAAGGTCGCTCGCAAGGCGCTGCGCCGTATTCTCGAAGGCAAGGATGCCCGCATCGAGATCACCCCCGCCAATCTCGACCAGTTCTCCGGCGTGCGCAGGTTTCGCCATGGCGAGAGCGAGGAAGAGAACCAGATCGGCGCGGTGACCGGACTGGCATGGACCGAAGTGGGTGGCGAACTGCTGACCATCGAATCGGTAACCGTGCCCGGCAAGGGCGCGATCAAGACGACGGGCAAGCTCGGCGACGTGATGAACGAATCTGTGCAGGCCGGCTTCTCCTACGTGCGCGCGCGGGCGCCGGCCTACGGCATCAAGCCCAGCATCTTCCAGCGCAAGGACATCCACATCCACCTGCCCGAGGGCGCGGTGCCCAAGGATGGCCCGTCGGCCGGCATTGGGATGGTGACATCCATCGTCAGCACGCTGACCGGCATCGCCGTCCACAAGGACGTGGCGATGACCGGCGAGGTGACACTGCGGGGCCGAGTGCTGCCGATCGGCGGGCTCAAGGAGAAGCTGCTGGCGGCGCTGCGCGGCGGCATCAAGACTGTGCTCATCCCGCAGGAGAATGAGAAGGATCTGGTCGAAATTCCCTCGAATATCCGGGAAGGACTGGAGATCGTACCGGTCAAGCATGTCGACGAGGTGCTTGCCCGTGCGCTCGTCTCGCCAGTGACGCCGATTGACTGGTCAGAGGAGGATGATCTCGCCGCGCAGCCTGTCCTCGGCCCTGTCCAGGAGCAGCAACTGCGGCATTGATCGGCGCGCCCTGCCGCCTGACTGGGCGTGGCCGCAGGCGAGGTCTGTCACGATCTGATGTGACAGGGCCCTCGCCGCGCGGCGGACGCGATCAACTCCGGCGGGTGATTGGTGGGGCTCGATAGACTGCGCCCGTTTTGGTGGCCTCGGCTTTTACTATTTCTCTCAACTGTAAAAAGGGTGGGCGATGTGGGTGGCGAGCGGGCACTGGCGGACCGAATGCCATTCGGATGCGGCGCGATAAATCAACTATTCCCGTGGTTTGAGAACGTTAGGACCAAGCTGCGCGGTCCTCAGCAGGAGCAGGTCCCGATGCGATTGTCGCGTTAGCCTGATCCCTAGGCGAAGCGGGGGACGTTTACGATGGACGACGTCGAGGAAATGCTCTCAGGGGGGCCGCGTATCGCGAAAATCGCACGAAAACCGCACTGAATCGCCTAATTAACTGCAAAATTCTTTGACACATCGACCGAACCACGCCTTTATGCGCGCCTTCGTCGCACGATTCCTATCCACCCACCCACAAGCATATCCATGAAGGGGGTTCCCAAGGCATGAACAAGCAGGATCTCATCAGTTCCGTCGCGGACCAGAGCGGTCTTACCAAGGCCGATGCGGGCAAGGCTGTTGAGGGAGTCTTCGACGCCATCACCGCAGCCCTGAAAAAGGGTGACGAGGTGCGTCTCGTCGGCTTCGGCACCTTCTCGGTTTCCAAGCGCAAGGCGTCCACCGGCCGTAACCCGCGCACCGGTGAGACAATGGCGATCAAGGCTTCCAGCCAGCCCAAATTCAAGGCAGGCAAGGGCCTCAAGGACGCCGTCAACTAAGACGTTCGTTCTCCGCGCCCCGGTCACGTGCCGGGGCGCAGGCATTCCCAAGACGGCATATGGCGCGACGGCATATGCCCGAGGGTCCAGGCGCACCGGTTTTCGGTTTATCCCATGTCTGCCGGCGTCTTGTGCTTTTCTTTGGTTTCGCTCCAGTGGTGCAGAGACGGTACCGCGTTTCGCTGCATGGGACGCTGGGTTTAGCCGGCCCAGACTGACCCGTCTCGGGGCCACGGCAGTGCGGCCACGACGGCACATCATTCGGCATTAACAAGATCAACAAAAAATCGGCATCGTGATCGACATGAATCGCGGGTGCTCGCGCATATGTGGGCTATGGGCGAAATGGGCAAAAGCGTGAGCTGCTGGCCGTTTCGTCAACAGTTCGGGCCTCCGGGGAGGGGGAAGGCACGCTCCGTGCTTGACGCCTTGCCCTCCGGGGCTTTATGGGCCCCGTCTCGACGCGCTGCGGCGCGCTTGTGGCGATCGTAGCTCAGTTGGTTAGAGCGCTGGTTTGTGGTACCAGAGGTCACGGGTTCGAACCCCGTCGGTCGCCCCATTTCCACCATGTTTGACAGTGTGGTCCTGCTCCCCGGGGCTGACAGACTGTGGCCGCCTGCTTATAGGCAAGCCATGAGCAACCAACGCGAAACGGGCCTGATGCTCGACCCCAAATATGACCGCGACGGGCTGATTACCGCCGTGGCAAGCGATTCGATGACCGGCGAACTGCTAATGCTGGCGCATATGAATGCGCAGGCACTGGCTGCCACGCGCGAGACGGGGTTCGCGCACTTCTGGTCGCGCAGCCGCGGCAAGCTGTGGCGCAAGGGTGAGGAATCCGGCAACGAGTTGCGCGTGGTGGAGATGCGCATCGATTGCGATCAGGATGCGATCTGGCTGCGAGTGGAACCAGTCGGCCCAGCCTGTCATACCGGCGCGCGAAGCTGCTTCTATCGGCGCGTTACCCCCGAGGGGCTGGAACGGATCGAACCCAGCGAGATAGCGACGCCGTGAACCGGTCGCGCGGACAGCGTGGGGCGACGGTGCTCGCGCTGATGGCGGTGTGCGTACTGGCGGGGTGTGGGGCCGGTTCCGACAAGGTCACTCCACCCGATAGCCCGACCGCGCGTCAGCTGGATGCGCTGGCCCTGCAAACCGGCGCCTTGCCCGACCGCGCGCGAACCGATCCGGTCGGGCGCTACGGTCGCCGATACGAGGGCGGATCGGACCAGCTTTGCCTTGTGCTGGAAGATGGCCTGCTCTCCGGCCGCTATCGCTTCGGCGCCGAGATGCGCATCGGACGAGACGAATATTGCCGGGGGCGGGGGAGCGCCAAGCGCTCCGCCGACAAACTGCTGTTGCGTTTCGACGGAGCGGGCGGGAACTGCCTGGTCGTTGCACGCTATGAGGGCGATAAGATCGTGCTGCCGGGCAGCCTCGATCTCAGCTGTGCGATGCTGTGTTCAGGCCGGGGTTCATTCGCCGGTGTGGCCTTTCCGCGCGTAGACCGGGATGGGGCGGCTGCGGCCCAGATGACCGATCAGCACGGCAAAATGCTGTGCCGTTGACGTAAACGTTATGCTGCGCTAGGATTCCGTTCATGCACAAGGCAATGATGATCGCCGGCATTCCACAGCCTGAGCATGACGGGCGCGAGGAGTTCTCCATCTCCGACCTGTGCGAGGAATTTGGCGTGACGCCTCGTGCGCTGCGCTTTTATGAGGATGAACAACTCATCGCGCCGCGCCGGCAGGGGCTGGCGCGCATTTATGGTCATCGTGATCGGGCGCGGCTTGCCTGGATTCTGCGCGGCAAGCGCGTCGGATTTAGCCTGGCTGAGATCCGCGAGATGATCGACCTGTACGATGTCGGCGATGGCCGCCGTAGCCAGCGCGAAGTGACCGTCGCCAAGTGCCGCGAGCGGATCAAGCTGCTCGAGAGCCAGCGCCGCGACATTGACGAGGCCTTGGCTGAGTTGACCGATTTCATCGCACTCGTCGAACGAAATCAGCGCCAGCCGGCCTGACGGTCGCCGCGCGCTTCCTACTATCGCCCATTTTCAGGAGAGGCTTATGCCTAGCTACACCGCGCCGGTCGCCGATACCATGTTCATCCTCAACGAGGTTGTCGGGCTGGATCGGCTAGCCAATACGCCGGCCTTCGCGGCCGCATCGAGCGACATCGTAGCGGCGGTGCTGGAAGAGGGCGGAAAGTTTGCGGCGGAGGTGCTGAATCCGCTCAATCCGGTGGGCGACGAGATTGGCTGCAAGCGCAATGATGATGGCACGGTGAGCGTGCCGCCGGGCTTCAAGGAAGCCTTTGACCAGTTTGTCGCGGGTGGCTGGACCACGCTGAACGCGCCGGAGGAATTTGGCGGGCAAGCGCTGCCGATGGTGCTGGGGATTGCGGTGGAGGAGTATTTCACGTCCGCAAATCACGCGTTCAACATGTATCATGGCCTCACCGGCGCGGCCGTCTCCGCCATTCTCGCGAAGGGAAGCGAGGACTTGCAGAAGAAATATGTGCCCAACATGGTTGCGGGCACCTGGTGCGGCACGATGAACCTGACCGAGCCGCACGCCGGCACCGATCTCGGCCTCATCAAAACGCGTGCCGAGCCGCAGGCGGACGGCAGTTACACGATCACCGGCACCAAGATTTTCATCTCGGGCGGCGAACATGACATGGCCGAGAACATCATACACCTCGTGCTGGCCAAGACGCCGGGCGCGCCGGCGGGCAGCAAGGGCATCTCGCTGTTTCTGGTTCCCAAGATCATGGTCGGTGACGATGGAGTACTGGGCGAGGCCAATGCGGTCTCCTGCGGCTCGATCGAGCACAAGATGGGTATCCACGGCAACGCGACCTGCGTGATGAACTATGACGGGGCGACGGGCTGGATGATCGGCGAGGAGAATAAGGGCCTCGCCGCGATGTTCATCATGATGAACCAGGCGCGGCTAGGCGTGGGTCTGCAAGGGCTGGCGCAGGCGGAACTCGCCTATCAGCAGGCGGCGCGCTACGCGATGGACCGGCGGCAGGGCCGTGCGTTGACCGGCCCGGCCGAACCCGAGAAGCCGGCCGATACGCTGTTCGTCCACCCCGACGTGCGGCGCATGCTGATGGAGTGCAAGGCGCTGACCGAGGGGCTGCGCGCGCTCTGCCTGTGGGGCGCGCTACAGGTCG
This sequence comes from Sphingobium sp., assembly GCA_035654015.1. Classification (GTDB taxonomy): domain Bacteria; phylum Pseudomonadota; class Alphaproteobacteria; order Sphingomonadales; family Sphingomonadaceae; genus Sphingobium. Next base: position 531,920 of record DASRXX010000003.1, on the reverse strand, counting down.
ACCTCTCGAAGGGGGCACCGACCGAGGAGGAACGCCAGGCAGCGGACGATCTGATCACGCTGCTCACCCCGGTCATCAAGGGCTATGGCACCGACAAGGGCTTCGACGTGACGGTGCTGGCGCAGCAGGTATTCGGCGGCCACGGCTATATCCGCGAATGGGGCGTCGAGCAGACGGTGCGCGATGCGCGGATCGCCATGATCTACGAGGGGGCGAACGGCGTGCAGGCGATGGATCTGGTCGGCCGCAAGCTGCCAGCCAACGGTGGGCGCAGCGTCCAGGCCTTCTTCAAGATCATCGGCGAAGATGTCGCAGCGGGCAAGGCGGTGCCGGAGACGGCCGCCATCGCCGAGGCGCTGGAGAAGGCCAACCAGCAGCTCCAAGCCGCGACCATGTGGCTGATGCAGAACGCCATGACCAACCCCAACAACGCCGGCGCGGCCTCCTACGCCTATATGCACATCATGGGCATCGTCGCGGTGGGGCTGATGTGGCTCCGAATGGCCCGCGCTGCGCAGGCGCAGCTTGCGGCTGGCACGGGCGATGCGGCCTATTTACAGGCCAAGCTGGTGACGGCGCGATTCTTCGCTGAACGGATCATGCCGGATGCCGGCGCGCTGCGCCGCAAGATCGAGGGTGGGGCCGACACGCTGATGGCGCTGCCGCCCGAGGCGTTCCTAACGGCGTAGGGGCGCTCGGAGGGCTTCTGAAGGAAGGGGTCATTGCGCCTGCGAAGGCTTGAACGCAGCGCGGGTTGGCCCAACCCCGTTCACCCGGAGCTTGTCCGAGAGGCGGTGTTTGTACTGACCGGCTGCAAGAGCATGCGGCGCGCCTCGACCGCTGTCTAACGCAGTCCTCAGGCCAGAGGTTCGACACGCTCAGGGGCGAATGGAAGGGTGTGACCCACCCGTTCCAAACGCACTTCAGGGGACAGGGGGCACGGTGAGCCCTGGGCTTCTGTTTTCGCAGGAGCACCTGCTGTGTTGGTGGGCAGTCTCGGCCGGCTCGATCAGGGTGTGGCGGAGGTGGGGGCGCCGGTGCGGGGCGCGCGGAGCTTGACCACCTCGATCGCGGGAAGCGCCGGTTCGAGACGGCCCGGATGAGTATCGGCGGCGAGCGGACCGGGGGCGGGGAGGCCGGCAGTGCTCGTGTCGGCGCGTTCGTCGGCGAGCAGACGCGGGGTTTGCACCGCGGGCAAGCGCCGCGCCATGCACTGGATGCGCGGCACCGAGGGGAACTCGTCGCAGTTGAAGAGCATGCGTTCCAGCCCGGTCTCCTTCACGCGAATGTAGGAGAAAGACATGGAGGGCAGGCTACTGTCCTTGACGGGGAAGGCCTGCGGCGTCTCATGCGGATTGGTCCAGGCGAGCAGGCGGCACTGCGCGCGGCCGGCGCAGATGCGCGAGGCGGCTTCCGCGTAGCGGGCCGGATCGCCGCCCTTGTCGAGCGTCATGACGAAACCGTTGCCGCCGGCCTCTACGGCGGTGAGTTTGCCGGGGCCAACGCGCTTGCCGATCTGCTCCGGCCCGATGACGAGGGGCGGGAACGCATCATCGACCAGCGTGCCACCCACGCCGTCCAGCGCGAACTCGAGCGCATCGTCACGGTGGACTGGCGAGAGGGCGGCGAGCTTGACGATGGCCGGCTCGGCCGTGATCGCCACCGAGCGGGCGAAGGCGGCCGGCGTGCCCCACCAGCCCGTCCAGCGGAAGAACAGGTGGGTGTCGACCGCCGCCACCTTGTCCAGCGTCTTGCTCCAATAGGGCATCACCCAATCGGTATGATAATGGGTGCTGGTGCCGACCGGCTTGTACACATCGCCGGCGAGCATGGCGCTGGCGAGGCCGCGCGCGCGCTCCCAGGCGACCGTGCTGGGGCGGCGGGCCATGGCGCCGTCGCAGGTGAAGGTGAACTGGCAGCCTGTCGCCCGCTCCTGCCCCTGGAAGACGACGCCGCAGACCGTCTTGGGAAAGGCTGGATGCCGCAAGCGGTTGAGCACCACCTGACCGACCGCGCGCTCGCCTTTCGCGTCGTCGCCGGCCTCGTAGATCATCGCGGCGGCGAGGCAATCGGTGGCGCGGGCCAGCGCGGCTGCACCGCCGCTATAATGGAACGGCCGCGCCGCCGGATTTGGCGCGGTGGAAAAGGGGATTAGCGCGTTGAGGTGGCGCGCCTCATCGGGATTGGATGCGTCGAGCACCAGCGGCTCGACGGCCGGCATCGGGGTGGCTGGTCGGGCGCTTCCCGTGACTGAGGCCCCGTCGATCCCGACCGAGAGCCCCTTGCGCTGCTGGCTGAGTCCAAGCGCCACGAGCGCAAGCATAAGCGTGGCCACCAGCGCGAAGCCGAGGACGGGTGCAGCCCTGCCCCATGCCGGTTTTGCCACCAGATTGCCTTGCACCATGTCGTTTTCCCGGAAAGCGGAAGGCGCTATGTGTGCCTCACGGCCACCGATGGCAAGCCGCTCGCGGCGGATCGCGCGGCGTCTGCGGGCGGCAGTCCCATTTCGGGAAAGGTCGCGCCGCAAACGTTAACGCTGCTTTCATCGTTGGCGCGACGCCGCAGAAGCACGCAAACGGCGAAAACAGGCGCCGCTCGCGCGCTTCGAAATTGTGCCGGCTGTGCGGATCAGGTTTCCGGCAGGAAGTCCGGCACCGACAAATAGCGCTCGCCGGTATCGTAGTTGAAACCGAGGACGCGGCTGCCGGCGGGGAGTTCGGGTAGCTTCTTGGCGATGGCCGCCAGAGTCGCGCCGGATGAAATGCCGACCAATATGCCTTCCTCGCTGGCCGAGCGGCGCGCGTAGTTCTTGGCGTCATCCGCTTCCACCGCGATCGTGCCATCGAGCAGGGCGGTGTGCAGGTTAGTCGGAATGAAGCCAGCGCCGATGCCCTGGATCGGGTGCGGACCGGGTGCGCCGCCGCTGATGACCGGCGAGAGCGTCGGCTCGACCGCATAGACCTTGAGATGGGGCCATGCGGCCTTGAGCACCTGCGCGCAGCCGGTGATATGGCCGCCGGTGCCGACGCCGGTGATCAGCACATCGAGCGGCGCGTCGGCGAAATCGGCGAGGATTTCGGCGGCGGTGGTCTCGGCATGCACCTCGATATTGGCGGGATTCTCAAACTGCTGGGGCATCCACGCGCCCGGCGTTTCCGCGACGATCTGCAGGGCGCGCTCAATCGAACCCTTCATACCTTTCTCGCGCGGAGTGAGATCGAACGTCGCGCCATAGGCGAGCATCAACCGGCGGCGCTCGACACTCATGCTCTCCGGCATGACGAGGATCAGCTTGTAGCCCTTGACCGCCGCGACCATGGCGAGTCCGACGCCGGTGTTGCCGGAGGTCGGCTCGACGATGGTGCCGCCGGGCTTTAGGCTCCCGTCCTTCTCGGCAGCCTCGACCATGGCGAGTGCGATGCGATCCTTGATCGAGCCGCCGGGGTTGGCGCGCTCGGACTTGATCCAGACCTGAGCGTCACCGAACAGCCGGTTGATTCTGATGTGCGGTGTTCGGCCGATCGTTTCGAGAACGGAAGAAACTATCATGGCTGGCCTCCATTTGGTGAATCGTCCCAATTAAAATTGAAATAGTAGAGATTGCAAGCCGGATAACGTCAGGCGGTGCTTTCCTTGGCCCCAGCGGGTTGTTTTGAGGGGTGGAAATCTTCGGGAGGGTCGAAGGTCCGCGCCCGGCGCAGTTCCGGGAACAGCCGTGACCAGTAGAGGGTGATGATGATCGCGCCGATGCCTCCGAACACCACGGCAGCGATGGGGCCGATGAAGGCGGCGAGGAAACCCGATTCCGCTTCGCCCAACTCATTCGAGGCGGAGATGGTCATCATCGACACGCTGGAGACGCGGCCGCGCATTTCGTCCGGCGTGTGGATCTGGATAAGCGACTGGCGCACGAACACAGAAAACATGTCAGCGCTGCCCCAGGTCGCCATGGCAATGAGCGCGACCGGCATCGCGATGCCCGCCGGCATGAAGGCGGTGAGGCCGAAGACGATGGTGGCCAGGCCGAACACGCCGACTGAGAGGAGCATCTTGAGCCCGACATTGTGGCGAAGGGGGCGAATGGAAAAGATGAGGGCGGTAATGCCCGCGCCGACGCCGGGCGCAGCAGCGAGGTGGCCGAGGCCGGCCGAACCGATATGCAGAATATCGCGGGCGTAGACGGGGAGCAGGGCGGTGGTCCCGGCGAGCAGAACGGCGAATAGATCGAGCGTGATCGCGCCGAAGACAAGTCGATTTGTTCGCACATAACTCAACCCATCGATGACCTGCCGGATTGGGTGGCGTCCCTTTTGGGGGGGCGCCTGCGGCACATCCCCCACCATGACCAGCGCGACGACCGAGATGAGGAACAGGACTGCGCTGATGATATAGGCATAATAGGTTTCGAGCGCATAGGCATAACCGGCCAGCGCAGGCCCGATGATCCCCCCGGCCTGCCAGAACATGCTGCTGAATGCGATGGCGCGCGGCAGCATCTCCATCGGCACGATGTTTGGCGCAAGCGAACTCAGCGCAGGCCCCTGAAAGGCACGGGCGAGGCCGAGCACGGCGGCGATGGAGAAGATAAGCGGCAGGCTGATCCAGCCCTCATAACTTGAGACCGCGAGTACTGCTGCGCAACCGAGCAGCATGGTGAGGGTGACCATGCCGATTCGGGTGCGCTTGAGGTTATCCGAGGCAAGACCCGCAAACGGCGTCACCAGAAAAAGCACTACGAACTGAATGAGACCGATCAGGCCGAGCTGCGCGGCCGCGTGCGCGGGGGCCATGGTCAGCCGCGCGATGTTGTAGGCCTGCCAGGCAATGATGATCGACATACCGGTCTGGCCAAGGATGGTGCACAGGCGGAGCACGAGAAAGGCACGGAAAGCCGGGATTTGGAGCGGATGGGTGAGCAGGCGCGGCTCGCTTGGTTGATCGGGGCTGGAAGGGGCGCTGGCCATGCGACGCTCCTACGGGCTGAGCCGACTGTCGGCAATGGCTGTGGACGCCTCGCTGATCAGAAAACGACCCGGCAACCACCCACGGTTGCCGGGTCTAGGAGGGTAAGCACTGGCGCTGACCAGCGCCTCCCGGGTCGCCTGGTAAAACTACGACGAATGAAGTTAATAAGCAGCAAAAGGACGAATATTAATATTTGATCAAGTCAATTTTGTCGCTGTCCAAAGATTGACTGAAATTATCGCAGATGATCTCGCGTCGTTCGGGGATATCCGCTTCATCAAGCGAGGCTGACGAAACTGTCCAGCACATGCTTTGAGCCGGCCTGTTCAAAGTCGATTTCCAGCTTGTTGCCCTCGATCGCGCGAACATGACCGTAACCGAACTTCTGGTGGAAGATTCGCGCCCCGATGCTGATGTCACCGCGGCCTTTATTGCCGATGCTCACGGCGCTCTGCCGCGCCTCGACGATGCGCACCGGCTCGCGGACGAACTGGCCCTGTGCGCGCTGCCAGCCGGGGCCACGCCCGGTGCCGCGCGCGACATTGGCGAAGGGATCGTCCCGCTCGGACCAGTTGGCGCGCCACAGGCTGGCGCCGCCGCTGAGGGTGGATTCCTCCTCAATGGTGTCGGTCGGCAGCTCGCCGATGAAGCGTGAGGGGATGGAACTGGTCCACTGGCCATAGACCCGCCGGTTGGCTGCATGGAGGATGAAGCAGCGCCGCCGCGCGCGCGTGATGGCGACATAAGCGAGGCGGCGCTCCTCCTCCAGGCTCGCGAGGCCGCCTTCGTCCAGCGCGCGTTGCGAAGGAAACAGGCCATCCTCCCAGCCGGTAAGGAACACCGTATCGAACTCCAGCCCCTTGGCGGCGTGGATGGTCATGATCGTGACCTTGGCCTCGTCCTGCGCGGCATCATTGTCCATCACCAGGCTGACATGCTCCAGGAAGGCGCCGAGTGTCTCATAGTCCTCCATGGCGCGGGCCAGCTCCTGGAGATTCTCCAGCCGCCCGCTCGCTTCGGCCGTGCGCTCGGCCTGGAGGACCGCGGTATAACCGCTCTCGTCGAGGATCTGCCGGGCAAGGTCGGCATGACCCATGGTGCTGGCAAGATCGCGCCAACGGGCGAGATCGCCGATGAAGCCGCCGAGCGCGCGGCGCGCACGCGGGGTCAGCTCGTCCGTCTCGATGAGGTGGGTGGCGGAAACGCTGAGCGGCACGCCCTCGGCACGGGCGACACGGTGGAGCGTCTCGACCGCCTTGTCGCCAAGGCCGCGCTTGGGGACGTTGACGATCCGCTCGAAGGCGAGATCGTCCGCTGGTTGGTTGACGAGGCGCAGATAGGCGAGGGCATCGCGGATTTCGGCGCGCTCGTAGAAGCGGAAGCCGCCGACGATGCGATAGGGCAGGCCGATCTGGATGAAGCGATCCTCGAACTCGCGGGTCTGGAATGACGCGCGCACGAGAATGGCGATCGCGTCCGCACGGGTACCGGCACGCTCCAGCGCCTCGATCTCCTCGCCCACGCGGCGCGCTTCCTCCGGCCCGTCCCATACGCCGATGACGCGAACCTTCTCGCCCTCGTCCTCCTGCGTCCACAGCGTCTTGCCGAGGCGCCCGCCGTTCTGTGCGATCACGCCGGAGGCGGCAGCGAGGATATGTGGCGTCGAGCGGTAATTCTGCTCCAGCCGGATGAGGCTAGCGCCGGGGAAATCCCGCTCGAAACGCAGGATATTGGCGACCTCCGCTCCGCGCCATGAGTAGATGGACTGGTCGTCATCACCCACGCAGCAAATGTTCTTGCGCTGCTGGGCGAGCAGTCGCAGCCAGAGATACTGGCTGGTATTGGTGTCCTGATACTCGTCCACCAAGATGTAGCGGAAGCGTTGCTGATAGTGCTCCAGCACCGTGCGATCGGTCTTGAACAGGGTGAGCATGTGGAGCAGCAGGTCGCCGAAATCGCAGGCATTGAGCGCGATCAGGCGGGCCTGATAGGCGGCGTAGATCTCCGCGCCCTTGCCGTTGGCGAAGGCTTCGCTCTCGCCCGCGTTGACCTCGGCCGGGGTGAGGCCCTTGTTCTTCCACTTGTCGATCAGGGCGGCGAGGGTGCGCGCCGTCCAGCGCTTCTCGTCCAGCCCGGCGGCCTGGATGATCTGCTTCATCAGGCGGAGCTGATCGTCGGTATCAAGGATGGTGAAGTTGCTTTGCAGCCCGACCAGCTCGGCATGGCGGCGCAGCATGCGCGCGCCGATAGCGTGGAAGGTGCCGAGCCAGGGCATGCCCTCCACCGCCGCGCCGATCATCCGGCCGACCCGCTCGCGCATCTCGCGCGCGGCCTTGTTTGTGAAGGTGACGGCGAGAATCTCGGAAGGATAGGCGCGGCGCGTGGCGACGAGATGCGCGAGGCGCGCGGTCAGCGCCGCGGTCTTGCCGGTGCCGGCGCCGGCGAGAACTAGAACGGGGCCTTCCGTGGTCAGCACGGCCTCGCGCTGGGGCGCGTTGAGCCCACGCAGATAGGGGGCATCAGCAGGGGGAGACGGGCTATCGGTCACGCGCGAACAGTTAGGGAACGGAGCGTCGCTGCACAAGCATTTTGGCGGCGTTTCGGCCGTGTCGTTCAGGGTGGAGCCGGACGGGACAGGGAGTGGGTCTACCGGGACCAATGGGGGAACGGGCGCGGAATCAAGCCGTTCCTCTACCGTTGCATATGTGCATGAAAGGATGTTTCCCCATGAGGTTCACGACATGGCTGATCGGCCTCAGCGTGCCCGCGTTCGCCTTCGCGGTCCAGGCGCAGGAGGTGCCGGCCCCACCTTCCGATGCGCCGGTAGCCCAGCCAGCGCTGCCGAGTGCCGCGCCGCCGCCGCCGGCTGACGGATCGCTGACCCCACAGAGCGGTGTGTCGGATCCGGCGGTGCCGTCCGCCGCGCCGCCTCCCGATGCCGGGCCGCCGCCGCCCTCCGGCGCGCAGGTCGTGATGGCCGCCCCCTCGCCGGTGGTGCAGCAGGTGCCGCCGCCGCCGGCCGACTATCCCAGGTGCACCAAGACGATGAAGGACGAATGTGCGAATCCGGGCGGCAAATAGACCCTCGGTCATCACCCGGCCCGCGCGGAAAGGGCTGCGCGGGCTGTCGGCCGGGCGTGCGACTTGAGCAGTTGGTTGCATCCTGCAACGTTGACGGCCCCGCCCGAATACAGTTAAGTTGCGCTTCAAGCCCGTCCAGACAGGCCGCGCCGATGTCCCCTGTCCGCAGCGGACGAAGGTCCAGCGACGTCGACTTGCCGGAGAGCCCCTGGTGGCGCCCGTGCAGAGGTTTTCCGCCAGCGATATACCATCAGCTAGGCCGTCACAGAGGCGGAGTTAGGGAGCGGAATGTCGACATTCATCATTCAACCGCATTTCCGGCTGCACGAATGGGTTGCCGAGGAGAAAGGCTATTTTCGCGACGAGGGGCTCGATTACGAGTTCCGCGAGACGCTCGACTCAAAAAATGCCAGCTCTCACCAGTTGGGGGACAAGGTTGGCGCTTATCAGACGTTCGAGAAAGGGCGCGAGGGCGATGTGAGCTGCGCCTGCCATTGGACGGTGAACGTTGCGGCCTCCTCCGGCCATGGCCGGTTGTTTGCCGACGCTTACTCGGTTTCGCCTGCGGCGGTGTTCGTGCCGCCCGAGTCCCCAATCAAGCATCCGGCCGATCTGGCTGGCGTGCCGATCTCGGTCGGCTACCAATCAGGCAGCCATTATTCGACCATCCAGGCGCTGGAGCGCTACATCGACCGGGAGAAGATCAGCCTCTCCTTCTCGGACGGGATGCTGTTCAGCCGGCTGGAACTGCTGATCGACCGCAAGATCCCGGCGGCGTCCTTGTTCAGCGGACCCTATTATTTCCTGGAGCAACTCGGCTTCCGCAAGATTATCGACACCACGTTCATGATGGCCTCGATGGTCACAGGCGAGCCCGACCTGGCGGATGTGCGCAAATATTTCGCCGCGCTGCGCCGCGCCCAGCACGACATCGATCTACGGCCAGAACTCTACACTCATTATTACAAGAAGGAGTTCCCGGTCCGCTTCCACGAGCAGATGGATACCGGTCGCTGGGGACCGGGCGAACGCATCGTGTTCGAGCCTTACACCAAGGACGCGTTCGACGACTCGCAGGAGTGGATCGCGGAGCGCGACATCTTCCCCAACGGCAATCTCGGTTCACGGGATTATGCGCAGTCGGTCGTCAGCGTCGCGGCTGAGTGAGGCTATGAAGGGTGTGGGCAGCGTTTAGGCGCGGCTCACCCCGCGGGGCGGAGCAAGTGGATCACCGCTTTGCCAACCGTGCGCTCAGCGTCGACGTCGAAGCCCTTGACCGCGATGGTTTCGCCGCGCCCCGTCTCGATGCTGATCCAGGTGCCGGACCCCGTCCAGCCAAGGCGGGCAAGCTTGTCCAGCGCCACCGCCCCGGCGCCTGTGGCGTAGGGCGGATCCATGAAGATGATATCGAGAGGCTCCGCCACGGGGCCTAGCGCCAGCACATCGCTTTGGCGAATATCGGGCCGCAGCAGACCCAGCCTCTCGGCATTGGCGCGGATCGCCGCCACCGCTGACCGGTCTCGCTCGACGAAAAGGCAGGAGGCCGCGCCGCGCGAGAGTGCTTCCAGACCCAGCGCCCCGGAGCCAGCGAAGAAATCGCCCACGCGCAAGCCATCAAAAGAGCCGAGGCGGCTCGTGAGCATGGAGAACAATGTCTCGCGGGTGCGGTCCGCCGTAGGGCGGGTGGCCTCGCCGGCCGGGGCAGCAAGCGGCCGTCCACGCCATGTGCCGGCGATGATTCTCATGGCAGCGTCTTGCGGAAACGAGCGAGCTCGGCCTGCCGCACTTCGATGATATCGCCCGGCTTGGAGTCGCCCAAGGTGAAGGGGCCATAACGCGTGCGGATGAGGCGGCTTACCTCCAGTCCAAGATGCTCCAGCACGCGACGCACTTCGCGGTTCTTGCCTTCGGTCAGCGTCATTTCGATCCACTGGTTGCGGCCGGTGCGGCGTTCCAGATTGGCGTCGATGCGCCCATAGCGCATCCCCTCGATCTCGACGCCGTCGATCAGGTCTTCGAGCTGAGCCTGGCTGACGGTGCCGAAGGCCCGGGCACGGTACGTGCGCTCGACGCCGCTGGCGGGCAGCTCAAGCTGGCGCTTGAAACCGCCGTCCGTGGTGAGCAGCAGTAGCCCTTCCGTGTTAAGGTCGAGCCGGCCGACCGGCATGACGCGGGGCAAATCGACGGGCAGGCGATCGTAGATGGTCGGCCGGCCGCGTGGATCCTTGGCGGTGGTGAGCAGACCGGCGGGCTTGTGAAACAGGAAGAGGCGCGTGCCCTCGGGTTCCTTCACCGCTTTGCCGTCCACTGTGACGCCGCGCAGCGAGGTGAGGATCGTTGCGGGCGTGCTGACGGTCTCGCCGTTGAGGGCGATCCGCCCGTCCGCGATCATCCGCTCCACGTCGCGCCGCGAGGCAACGCCGGCGCGGGCGAGCAGCTTGGCGATGCGGTCGCCGTCTCGCGGGGTCGTATCCGCACGCTTTTCCTGCGGCTTTGCGGGCGGTTTCGGGTGTGGTTTGCGAGCGGGCGACGTGGGCGCGGTCGGGCGAGGCCGGCGTCCGGCAGAGACAGTTCCCGCGGTAGGCCGGGATGGATGACGGGGGCCGCGCGGGCCTTTGGTGAACGCCAAGGGAATTCGTCTCTTTTTTCTCTGGACTGTATCGCAGTTGCACTGGCGAATCGCCGCAGTGCAGCGTAGCGCACCTGCGCTTCCGCCTGCGTGCGGATCAATGTCCAGAGCTAGTGGCGCAAGAGAGGCGGGCCGGCAATGTTTTTCTCGAAGGGAAGGCAGCAGATCAGCCGCATTCTCATCGTGGAAGATGAGCCGTTGCTAGCCTTCGATACCGAGCGCGCGCTTCAACAGGCGGGGTATCAGGTCGTTGCGACGGTCGATTGCTTTCGCGATGCCGATGCGGTGATCGAGCAGGAGGGCGCGATCGACCTCGTCGTGGCGGACATTCGCCTGCGCGGTGTGCGGTCGGGAATCGAACTGGCGCGTCACGCCGGCGAACGGGGCATCGCTGTATTGTTTGCTACCTCTAGCTGTCCGGACGAGGCGAGGGACATGGGCCTCGCGCTCGGTGTGCTCGCCAAGCCGTTCCAGCCGCACGTTCTCGTCCGCGCCATCGCGGTATGCGAGCGCCTGCTGGCCGGCCTGCCAGTGCGGCGCCTTCCGGCCGGGCTCACGCTTTTTCCCAGTACGCCCGTCGATGGGGCTGGCGGAATGCGTCGCGCACGCTAGGCTTGCGCCGGGGTTGAGCCGCCACCGGGAGTACGCATGCCGCAAGCATTGATATTCGCCTTGATCGTCCTTGCGGTGCTGGGCGTCGCCTTCGTCATCCCGAGTTTTCGGCCCTATCTGCGGCCGATGCCGTTCGTGGCCTTCCTGCTCGGCATTTCGAGCGGTTTTCCTCTGACCTTGCTGCTGGCGACGATGACTTTCTGGCTCTCGCGGGTGGGCATCGATAAATCGACCATCGGTTTTGCGATCGGCCTTACCACGCCTTACACGCTCAAATTTCTGTGGGCGCCACTGGTCGACAAATTGCCGCTGCCAGTGCTCACCCGGATGTTCGGCCAGCGGCGGGCGTGGCTGTTCTTCATCCAGGCCCTGCTGTTTGCGGCGTTGTGGCAACTGGGCGCGAGCGACCCGGCCAATCATATCGGCACCTTTGCGCTGTGGGCCATACTCGTCGCCTTCCTCTCGGCGACGCAGGATATCGTGATCGACGCTTATCGCATCGAGATATTGAGCGAGGAGGAGCTGCCGCACGGCACGGCGATGAACCAGTTCGGCTACCGCACCGGCAATCTGCTGGCGGGCGCGGGAACAATCTTCCTCGCCTCCAGCGAAGGCGCTGGGCTGGGCTGGGCGGCCGCCTACGGTATTACCGCCTTCTGCGTGCTGCCCGCCGCCATCGGCGCGCTGTTCGCCGGACCGGGGCGCTATATCGAGCGGCAGGCGAGGCAGGCAGGGGCATCGCTCGGCGCGTGGCTGGCCGAGACGATCGTCAACCCGTTCCGTGAGTTTCTTGGCCGGCATGGAGCGTTCCTGGTCCTCGGCTTCGTGCTCATCTACAAGATCGGCGACGCGATGGGGCAGACGATGCTGGCGCCGATGATCGTCGAGTTGGGCTTCAGCGACACCGAATATGTGGCGGTCAACAAGTTCGTCGGCTTCGCGGCGCTGATCGTCGGCTCCGCGCTGGGGGCGCCGTTCATCGCGTGGCTTGGCATGGGGCGGGCGCTATTCGTCTCCGGGCTGATGATGATGCTCTCAAACTTCCTCTTCTCGCTGCTGGCGCTGGCCGGGCATTCCACGCCGATGCTGGCGCTCGCGGTGGGCACGGAGAATTTCACCAGCGGGATCGGGCTCACCGTGTTCGTGACCTATCTCTCCGGCCTCTCCAGCCTGGCTTACACGGCGACCCAGTTCGCGCTGCTCTCCTCCTTCGCGGCGGTGGGGAGGACGTGGCTCTCCACGCCCTCGGGCTATCTGGCCGAGGGGCTGGGCTGGGTCTGGTTCTGGGCGTTCACCGTGGTCGTTGCCGTGCCGGGAATGCTGCTGCTGTGGATCATGTGGCGCAAGGGGTTCGTCGTGGAAACGGTGCGACAGCCGAGTACCACCGACGACGGATAGCGAGAGTTGACGGAGTCGATCGCGCCTTTTTTCCTGCGCAAGCAGAAGTTCAGGGCCTAGCCGCGCGCCCTTGCGCCTCGGGCTCCGGCCTCGCCGGAGCACAGGGGTGTTTTGGCGGCGTTGTTCCCGCGATCAGACGGGCGGCTGGCCGTTTTCCATCAGCACCTTCCCCGCGAGATAGAGGGTGCCGGCGATGAGCACGGCACGGTCGGCGCGGCCGGTGGACGTGGCGGCGACGTCGGTCAGCGCCTCCTGGACGGTCGAGAACGCTGCATGGGGCACATCCCAGCGGGCGGCCAGAGCGGCGAACACCTCCGGTCCGTGATGCTCGTGACCCGGCACCGGGAGCGAGCGGATTGAGCGGATCAGTGGGCGCAGTGGGGTGAGGAACCCCTCGATATCCTTGTTGGCGAGCATACCGGTGACGAGATCGACGCCGCTCGGCGCCAGTCCGCTCTCGGCGAGCGCCGTGGCGAGAGCCTTGCCGGCATCGGGATTGTGGCCGCCATCCAGGATGACGGTGCGGCCCGGCACCAGATTTGTGAGCGGACCGGCTTCCAGCCGCTGCATCCGTGCCGGCCATTGTGCCCAGAGCGGCGCGGCGCGCAGGGCGGCCTCGCTTACCGGGAGCACGCTTTGGTGTCGCAGCATGGCGATGGCGAGGCCGAGATTGCTGACCTGATGCTGGCCGGCGAGGCGGGAGAGCGGCAGCGTCAGCTTGCCTGCGCCATCGCGATAATGCAACTCGCCTTCATAGGAGGCGATGTCCCATGCGTCTCCGCGCGGGAGATGCACGGCGCCCACGCTCTCGGCAACCCATGCGATGGTGTTGGACATCGGCACGCTGTAGCGCTGGGTCACCAGCGGGCAGCCCCGCTTGGCGATGCCGGCCTTCTCGAAGGCGATACGACAGAGCGGATCTTCCGGCGTGTCATGCTCGGGCGCGAGCAGGAAGTTCTCATGGTCGATGGCGAGCGATGCGATGCCGCAGGCGGCCGGAGCGGTGAACATATTGGTTGCGTCCAACCGACCGCCCAGACCGACTTCGATCACGCAGGCATCCGCAGGGACCCGCGCGAACAGCGAGAAGGCGGCGGCGGTGGTTACCTCGAAGAAGCTGGCGTGGAGATCGGCACCGATATCCAGCACGTCGCTCAGCGCCTGGGCCAGCGTGGCATCGTCGATCAGCGTGCCGGCGAGGCGAATACGTTCGTTGAAACGAGCCAGATGCGGCGAGGTGAAGACGTGGATGGCCCGGCCGTCCGCCTCCAGCGCGGCGCGCAGATAAGCGCAGGTCGAGCCCTTACCGTTAGTACCCGCGACGTGGAAGACCGGCGGCATGGCGCGGTGGGGATTGCCAAGGCGGGCGAGCAGCTCGGTAATCCGCTCCAGCCCAAGCACATCGCGCCCCGGCGAGAGCGCCATGAGGCGATCGATCTGCGTCTGAACGGCGGGGTTTTCGGAAACGGCGTGGTCGGCCATGCGGTGTCTCTTGGAGATGGAGGGCTCTTTCTGCGGTCAGGCGCCTGTGGGCGTGCGGCGCGGCCGGCCGGGCCATTGGCCGGAGCGGAACAGCCCATGCCGGCGCCCGGCCCCCGGCATGCCCGGGGCAGGCGATGGGAGAGCGGGCGTTCGCGGCAATGTCTGTATCCGGTCTGGCGTGGGAGGAACTCAGGCGGCGCGACTGGCTGTCAGATAGCTGATTGTCCGGGACAATGTGCCGCGCAGATCCTTGCGGTGCACCACCATGTCCAGCATGCCGTGTTCCAGCAGATATTCGGCGCGCTGGAAGCCTTCCGGCAGCTTCTCGCGGATCGTGTTCTCGATGACGCGTGCGCCAGCGAAAGCGATCAGCGCATTGGGTTCGGCGATCTGGATGTCACCCAGCATGGCGTAGCTGGCCGTGACGCCGCCGGTCGTGGGATCGGTCAGCACAACGATATAGGGTTGCCCGGCGGCGCGGAGCTGCTGGATGGCTACCGTCGCGCGAGGCATCTGCATGAGCGAGAGGATCCCCTCCTGCATGCGCGCGCCGCCAGCGGCGGTGAAGATGATGTAGGGGCAGCGGCGCTTGATCGCTTCCTTGACGCCGGCAACGAACGCGGCGCCGACCGCCGTGCCCATCGAGCCGCCCATGAAGGCGAAATCCTGCACGCCGACCACAGCCGGATGCCCTTCGATCTTGCCATAACCGTTCAGCAGCGCATCGGACTCGCCGGTGTTGGCGCGCGCGGCCTTGATGCGGTCCGTATAGCGCTTGGAATCGCGGAACTTCAGCGGGTCTTCCTTGACGGTTGGCGCGGGTAGTAGCCTGAGCGTGTCCTGGTCGAAGATCTGGGCGAAGCGTGCCTTGGCGCCGATGCGGCCATGATGGTCGCACCGCGGGCAGACGCTGAGATTTTCTTCCCACTCCTTCTGGAAGATCATCTGCCCGCAGGAGGAGCATTTCTTCCAGAGATTGTCAGGCGTCTCGCTCTTGCGGGCGATGAATGGCAGGGCGTTACGGACGCGGTTGAGCCAACTCATGCGACGGTTTCCTTGCGGTTGAGCGCGGCGCGCAGCGCTGCGACGAAATCGCGCACCGGGCCGCCAGCCGCCGCGCCGTGGCGGGCGACGAGATCGACAATGGCCGAGCCGACGACGACCCCATCCGCCACTGCGCCGATGGCGGCGGCCTGCTCGGGGCTGCGAACGCCGAAGCCGACCGCGACGGGAAGGTCGGTGGCGGCCTTGAGCCGGGTGACGGCGGCTTCGATACTGCCTTGCGCGGCCTGCTGGAGCCCGGTGATGCCCGCGACCGAGACATAATAGAGGAAACCGGACGCGCCCTCCAGCACCGCCGGTAGTCGCGTGGCGTCGGTGGTCGGGGTGGCGAGACGGATCGGCGATATGCCAGCCGCGCGCAGGGCAGGGCCGAGCTCGTCATCCTCCTCCGGCGGGATATCGACGCAGATGACGCCATCAACACCAGCCGCCTTGCACTGCGCGGCGAACCAGTCCGCGCCGCGGATGGTCATCGGGTTGGCATAGCCCATCAGCACCAGCGGCGTTTCAGGATGGCGCGTGCGGAAGGCAGCCGCGATCTCGAAGAGGGCGGCGGTGTTGATGCCGGCGGCCATGGCGCGCAGGTTGGCGGCCTGAATGGCCGGGCCGTCCGCCATCGGATCGGTAAAAGGCATGCCCAGTTCGATGACATCGGCGCCGCCCGCAACCAGCGCATCGAGCACGGCGGCGGTGCCGGCCGGCGTCGGATCGCCGCCGGTGACGAAGGTGACGAGCGCGGCGCGGTTTTCATTGCGGGCGCGGACGAATGCGTTGCCGAGGCGGCTCATAGCTTCGCTCCCAGCGCATCGGCGACGGTGTAGATGTCCTTGTCGCCACGCCCGGAAACGTTGACGATGATGATTTGGTCGTCGCGCATTTCCTGTGCCTTAAGTTCCAGGGCTGCAAGCGCGTGAGAACTCTCCAGCGCGGGAATGACCCCCTCCGTGCGGCAGGTGAGCTGGAAAGCGTCGAGCGCTTCGCGATCGGTAATCGGCACATAGGTCACGCGGCCGCTCTCGTGCAGCCAGCTGTGTTCGGGGCCGATCCCCGGATAGTCGAGGCCCGCGCTGATCGAATGCGCCTCGGCGATCTGACCGTCCTCATCCTGCAGCAAATAAGTCTTGTTGCCGTGGAGGATGCCGGGCCGGCCGCCGGTGAGGCTGGCGGCATGCTCGCCGCTCTCGATGCCGCGCCCGGCTGCCTCAACGCCGACCATCGCCACGTCTGCGTCATCCAGGAATGGGTGAAATAGGCCGATTGCATTGGAGCCGCCGCCGACCGCAGCGATCAGCAGGTCCGGCAGGCGCCCCTCAGCGGCGAGGATCTGCTCGCGAGCTTCCTTGCCGATGATCGACTGGAAGTCCCGCACCAGCTCCGGATAGGGATGCGGGCCGGCGGCGGTGCCGATGATATAGAAGGTGTTGTCCACCGTAGCGACCCAGTCGCGCAGAGCCTCGTTCATGGCGTCCTTGAGCGTCTGCGCGCCGCTCGTCACCGGGCGGACCTCCGCGCCGAGCAACTTCATGCGGAACACGTTGGGCTGCTGGCGCTCGACGTCCTTGGCACCCATGAAAATGGTACAGGGCAGGCCGAAACGCGCGCAGACGGTCGCTGTCGCCACGCCATGCTGCCCGGCGCCGGTCTCGGCGATGATCCGCGTCTTGCCCATCCGGATGGCGAGGAGGATCTGGCCGATGCAATTGTTGATCTTGTGCGCGCCGGTGTGGTTCAATTCCTCCCGCTTGAAGTAGATTTTCGCGCCGTGGCCGGGCTTGGCACCCTTGCGGTAATGCTGGGTCATCCGCTCGGCATAATAAAGCGGCGAGGGCCGGCCGACATAATGGGTCATCAGCCCGTCGAACTCCGCCTGGAAGGCCGGGTCCGCCTTGGCCGCGCGATATTCCCGCTCCAGATCGAGGATGATCGGCATCAGCGTCTCGGCGACATAGCGGCCGCCGAATTGGCCGAAATGGCCGCGCTCGTCGGGCAGCGTGCGCAGGGAGTTGGGCAGGGTGGGTGTAGCAGTCATGGGTGTTTCTCGTCTCTGGATATGGGGAGCCGTTCGCTTCTCGATTGTCTGGAAGCGATCAGCGCCATCGTCCGGCGACGCGCGTGATATCAGGAGCCGGCATCAGCATTGCGAAACCGCTTTGCAGAAGGCCGCGATCTTGTCCACATTCTTGATGCCCGGTGCGCTCTCCACGCCAGAGGAAACGTCCACCAGCGGTGCGCCGGTGACGCGGATTGCCTCCGCCACATTGGCGGGATCGAGCCCGCCGGAAAGGGCCCATGGCAGCGGCGCGCGATGGCCGGCCAGCAGGCTCCAGTCGAAGCGCTGGCCCATGCCGCCGGGGCGGGGGGCGTCGTCCGGCGTCTTGGCATCGTAGAGCAAGCGATGCGCTGCACCGGCATAGTGGGCGCCGGTGGCAAGATCGGCGGCGGTCT
Source organism: Sphingobium sp. (assembly GCA_035654015.1). Lineage (GTDB taxonomy): Bacteria > Pseudomonadota > Alphaproteobacteria > Sphingomonadales > Sphingomonadaceae > Sphingobium. The sequence goes on along the minus strand of DASRXX010000003.1, from coordinate 514,246 downwards.
TGACCGAGATGACCTTCCACACCTCCAGACCGGTGCGCGCGGCGATGGCGGCAACGCGGGCCGGCTCCTCGCGGCCGTGGAGCTGGAGGACATGCGGCGCTCCGGCGGCGATCACCGCTTCGAGCAGGGCATCGTCCGGGTCGACCAGTACGGCGACACTGCGCAGCGCGCCCCGCACGCAAGGTGCGAGGTCGGCCATCTGGGTGAGGCTGAGGTGGCGCGGGCTGCGGGGGAAATGCATGAAGCCGACATGGCTCGCGCCGCCGGTCATGGCGGCCTCGATCGCGTCAGGCGTGCTGACGCCGCAAATCTTGATGGCGACTCGGCTCATGGACTCGTTCGATCGGCAACGCGGCAACGCGGCAGCGCCCCATGCGCCGCCGCGCGCCGCTCTAGGCGAGGGCGGAAAGGAACGCAACGGCGGGCCCGGCATCGATGGGCGCCGCGCTCTCTTGCAACGCAACCGCGCCCGGTCCATCGCTGCGAGCGACACAGGAGCAGGGCGGCATGAACCGATCCATCGCACGGCTGGGCACGACCATCTTCGAGCATATGTCTGGCCTCGCGCGGGAGACGGGAGCAATCAATCTCGGACAGGGCTTTCCCGACGCGCAGGGGCCGCCGGAACTGATCGAGAGTGCGGCACGGGCGCTGCGCGAGCGCTCCAACCAATATCCGCCGATGCGTGGCCTGCCGGAGTTACGCGCCGCCATCGCCGGCTATTATGCGGAACATCAGGGGCTGACGCTGGCGGATGACGAGATCGTCGTCACCTCTGGCGCGACCGAGGCATTGGCGGCCTGCATCCTTGCACTGCTCGATCCGGGCGATGAGGTGATCCTCGTCCAGCCGCTGTATGACGCCTATGCACCGCTGGTCGAGCGGGCCGGGGCGGTGGCGCGATTCGTCAGCCTTGCGCCGCCCGACTGGCGGTTGCCGCTGGACGCATTGCGCGCCGCGATCACGCCGCGCACGCGGATGCTATTGCTCAACACGCCGCACAATCCCACCGGCAGCATGATCTCCGAAACGGAGTTTGTGGCTCTGGCTGAGCTTTGCGTGACTCACGACCTGCTTCTGGTCTGCGACGAAGTTTGGGAGGCGATGGTGTTCGACAAATGCCCCCATGTCTCGCCGCTCGCGATCGCGGGGCTGCGCGAGCGGAGTATCAAGATCGGATCAGCGGGCAAGATCTTCTCGCTGACCGGCTGGAAGGTCGGCTGGGTGTGCGCGCCGGTGTCGCTTGCCGCTATGATCGCTCGCGCCCATCAGTTCCTCACCTTCACCACGCCGCCGGCGCTGCAATGGGCGGTGGCGGAGGGACTGGCTCTGCCGACTACTTGGCATGAGGCGCATCGCCGGGAGCACGCCGAGGGCCGTTCGCATCTGGCCCGCGGGCTGGCAGAGGCCGATTTCGCGGTGTTGCCGAGCGCGGCGACGTGGTTCCAGCATATCGACCTTGCGGCATCGGGCATCGCGCTTGGCGATGTGGCATTTTGCGAGCGGGCCGTGCGTGAGGCGGGCGTGGCGGCCATTCCTTTCTCGGCCTTTTATGCGCAGGAACCGGAAACGCGCTTGGTGCGCCTGTGCTTCACCAAGCCTATCGCAATGCTGGACGAGGCGCTGGAGCGGCTGGGCGCGTTTCGACGCCGGCTGGTTGCGGGTGGATGACCAGGTGTCGCGGCGATATCCGGGTTTCACGAGGGAAGGGTGGATGTGAGCGATAATCTGTTTTCCGTGTTGAGCAGCGGCAAGGATGCCGGGCAGACGGCCTTCATCAGCGGCTGGGGCGCGACGATGCGCTACGGCGACCTGTGGGCCGCGAGCGCGCGCATGGCCCACCGGCTGATCGCGCTGGGCGTTGCGCCGGGCGATCGGGTCGCGGTGCAGACGGAGAAAAGCGTCGAGACTCTGGTGCTCTATCTGGCCTCCCTGCGCGTTGGAGCGGTCTATCTGCCGCTCAATACGGCCTACACGCCGGCCGAGATCGGCTATTTCCTCGGTGACGCCGAGCCGAAGCTGTTCGTTGTCGACCCGGCGGAGACCGGTGCAATGGAGGCGATGGCGCGGGCAGCTGGTGCAACGCTGGCGACGTTGGGCGCGGACGGCGTGAGCGGGTCGCTGCTCGATGGGCTTGCGGCGCTGCCATGCGATTTCGATACGGTGTCGCGGGAGCGGAGCGATCTTGCGGCGATCCTCTACACCTCGGGTACGACCGGGCGCTCGAAAGGGGCGATGCTTACCCATGCCAATTTGCGCTCCAACGCAGAGACGCTGGTGCAGGCATGGCGATTCACGGCAGATGACGAGTTGCTGCACGCGCTGCCCATCTATCACACGCACGGGCTGTTCGTGGCTACCAACACGCTGCTGCTGGCCGGCGGAGCGATCCGGCTGTTGCCGAAATTCGATCTCGACGCGATTTTCCGCGGGTTGGAGACGGCGACAGCGATGATGGGCGTGCCGACCTTCTATACCCGCCTGCTTGCCGATCCACGGCTTGATCGCGCGGCCACGGCGGGCGTGCGGCTGTTCGTCTCCGGGTCGGCACCGCTGCTGGCGGAGACGCACCGCGCCTGGGAGGCAGCGACCGGCCACCGCATCCTCGAGCGTTACGGCATGACCGAGACCAACATGAACTGCTCCAACCCCTATGAGGGGGAACGGCGCCCCGGAACGGTCGGCCCCGGCCTGCCCGGCGTCGCGGTGCGGGTGGTGGACGAGGCGAGCGGTGCACCGGTTCCGCCCGGTACCATCGGCATGGTCGAGGTGAAGGGACCGAACGTCTTCAAAGGCTATTGGCGGATGCCGGAAAAGACGGCTGCGGAGTTCCGGGCGGATGGCTATTTCATCACCGGCGACCTCGGGCAGTTGAGCGCGGACGGCTATCTGGAGATCGTCGGCCGGGGCAAGGACCTCATCATCACCGGCGGGCTCAACGTTTATCCCAAGGAGGTGGAGACAGAGATCGACGCGCTCGACGGGGTGGAAGAAAGCGCGGTGATCGGTCTGCCGGACGCGGATCTCGGCGAGGCGGTGGTGGCCGTGGTCGCGCGCACGCCGGGTAGCGCGCTGATCGAGGCGGATATCGTAGCTGCGATCGCGCCGCGTCTCGCCCGGTTCAAGCAGCCTAGGGCAGTGTTCTTCGCCGATGCGCTGCCGCGCAACACGATGGGCAAGGTGCAGAAAGCGGTGCTGCGCGAGACGTTTGGCCAACAGTTCGTCTGAACCGGGCGGCGCCAACGAAGACTCGCACTGCTGTTGGCCTTGCCTGTCAGTGCACCGTTGCCAGCCAGTCGCTGAGCATCGCGCGACCCGCGGCGACGGCACGGGAGCCATGTTCATCCTGCTCGGCGCGCAGGCGTTCGGCGGGCTTGCCGCTCTCTTTCACCGCCTCCGGCCAGCGGTCGATCCACTGGTGGTAGCGTTCGTCCTCGCCCATTTCCGCGTGGAACTGGAGCGCGAGCAGATTTGGGCCCCGCCGGAAGGCCTGGTTCGCATAGAGATGGCTCGATGCGAGCAGTTCGGTGCCTTCCGGCAGGGTGAAGGTGTCGCCGTGCCAATGCAGGATCGGCACGTCGACAAGATGGTTGAGCGGACCGTCGCGGCCGTTGGCGTGGATGTGGACCGGGTGGAAGCCGACCTCCTTGGTCGGCCCCGGATAAACCCGCGCGCCGAGTGCGGCGGCGATCATCTGCGCGCCGAAGCACACGCCCAGCGTCGGCCTGTCCGCTTCCAGTCGCAGAGCCAGTCGGCGGAGTTGGCAGCGGATCCACGGGTGACGATCCTGCTCATAGACGCCCATCGGGCCGCCCATCATGACCAGCAGGTCCGGCTCGCGGAGATCGAGCGTGGCGAAGGCGGGGTCGGCCACGTCGACCCGGTCGATCGTGTAGCCGGCCGCCTCGATAGGTTGGCGATATCCGGCGACTCCCTCGCGAGGCACATGGCGGATGATAAGCGCGCGTTTCATGTTGGACCGCCCCCTAGAGACCCAGTCGATCCCAAAAATCACGGGCGCTGGTCAAGCGCGCCGCGCCTGTGGTTTCCGCGGCAGAGGTGAGCCGCCAGGAGCTATGGGGCAAGGGCGGGACATAATCCCGGCGCGGCGGGGCAGGGCGACGAACAGATACTTTCCCGAGAGCCATCTCGTTTCTCCTTCAAAGGAGCACGAATCCGGCGTTGTCGCTTGGGCTTCGTGCGCTTTAGCGGTTGGTGACGCGGAGCAAGCTGACAAACATCAAAAGCCGCGATCCGACGGTGTGACAGGAGCCGACCGTCGGGACGCACTATCTCTGCAAGATCACTTGAGAATGATCAACAAACACATATTTGGCCGCACCGAAAATTTTGTTTGGGGAGAGAAGGCGCGGTGCCCGTTCAGGCGATGCCGAATGTCCAGCCTTCGGTGCGCGCCACCGCTTCGTTCAGCCCGGCCGGCGCCCAAAGGTCGGGCCGCGCATGAGCCTGTCGTAGCCATGCGGCAGTGAGCAAAGCATCCGTGGCGTGATCGGTGTAGCGGCAGGAAAGAGGGATGTGCGGGGCGCTGCCGACAGCCGCCAGCCGCATGTCCAACTCATCGGCGGCGATTTTGGTCTGGCCCTTGCGCTTGCCGGCGGCCAGCGCGGCGAGGCTGGTGTATATCTCCACGATGAGGCTGCCGGTGCCCGGATCGCCGTCGAACGGCCAGATAGGAAGATGCTGCTGTGCGCGGTGGAGCAGCCGCATGCCCGTCAGGCTCGATTTGCCCACCTGCGCGGCGCCCACGAGGTTGAGGTTGCTATAGGGATTGAGCCCCTGCGCCTGTTGGGCGTGTTCGGTGCGCCGCAGCCGCCCGCGACCGCCACCAAACAGATCACCCTCGCGCCCGCCATGACGGCGGAAGTGGCGGGCAGCCTCGGTATGATCGACGAAACTGCCGGCCGAGAGATGTGCGTCGTCCGCACAGATCCGGTCGACCAGCGCCCACAATGCGCGGGCGTCCGCCGGGCTCTCGGTCCAATGCGGAAAGAAGGCATCGCGATCGAGAAAAGGGAAGGACAGGCCGAGGTCCAGCCCGACCAGCGTCCCCCGAGGCATCTCTTTCAACATCCAGTCGAGCACGTCCAGTCGCGACCAGACATGGCCCGGCCGGACGAGCATCGGCGCGTCTCGGCCTAGCGGGCAAAGGGCAACGGCGATGCCATGCTGACGCGGGCCGAGCGCGCCGGACCAGTCGATCGCGGCGAAGTGGGAAAAGCGGCTCATGGGCGATCGCCGCCGCGTTGCGCCCGTTGACTGGCCGAGGCGCGGTCCCACCAGGCACGTGCGATCAGCGCCTTGAGATGGTCGGCATCGGCCAGGGCGGCATGGACAAGCACGACCGGCCAGTCTTCATATTGCGAGGTCTGGAAGAAGGTATCCGGCTCTGCCGCCCGGAGACATTCGATTTCTTCGCGCGTCGCCCGGAGCGCGATTGTGCCGGCCGCGCGGCCCGGCGCGGCGATCTGCCGACTCCGGACCATGGGCACCATGCTCCCTTTGGCGGCACGTTCCAGAGTGACCCCCGGCAGGCTCAGAGCGAAGGCGACGATCTCGTCCCAGTCCATTTCACGACTGCCGCGGCGCGCGCCGGTCATTCACCGCGCAGGGCCCGCCGTCGCTCGTCCCACCAGGCCAGCCGCTCGGCGATCCGTTTCTCGAAACCACGATCGACGGGTGCGTAGAAGGTCTGCGGCGTCATCTCGTCGGGCCAATAATTCGCGCCGGAGAAGCCGTCCGCAGTGTCGTGGTCATAGGTATAGCCCTTGCCATAGCCGATCTCCTTCATGAGCTTGGTTGGCGCATTGAGGATATTGGCGGGTGGCATCAGCGAACCGGTTTCCCGGGCGGCGCTCCACGCGGCTTTATGTGCCTTGTAGGCAGCGTTGGATTTGGGCGCCGTGGCGCAATAGAGGCAAGCCTGCACGATCGCCACTTCGCCCTCCGGCGACCCCAGGAAATCATATGATTCCTTGGCGGCGAGGCACTGGACCAACGCCTGCGGATCGGCGAGGCCGATATCTTCGCTGGCAAACCGCACGAGGCGGCGCAGCACGTAGAGCGGCTCTTCGCCGGCCACCAACATGCGTGCCAGATAATAGAGCGCGGCCTGCGGATCCGATCCGCGCAGCGACTTATGCAGTGCGGAGATGAGGTTGTAATGCCCCTCGCGATCCTTGTCATAGACCGGCATGCGCCGATGCAGCAGCGCTGCGAGCCCAGCGGGATCGAGCGGCGCCTCGATGGCGATGCCTTGCAACGTCTCCACCTGATTGAGCAGGAAGCGCCCGTCGCCGTCGGCCGATGCGATCAGCGCCTCGCGCGCTTCGGCGGTGAGGGGGAGGGGCTGGCCGGTCAGTGCTTCGGCGCGGGCGAGCAGCTCGGCCAGTGCCGCCTCGTCCAGACGCCGCAGAATCAGCACCTGCGCGCGGCTGAGCAGGGCGGCATTGAGGGCGAAGCTGGGGTTTTCGGTGGTCGCGCCGACAAGTGTGACCGTGCCATCCTCGACGAACGGCAAGAAACCGTCCTGCTGAGCGCGGTTGAAGCGGTGGATTTCATCTACGAACAGGAGGGTGCGCTGGCCGGCGCGGGCGGCATCCCTGGCGGCGGCAAAGGCGGCCTTCAAATCCGCGACGCCGGAGAAGACGGCGGAAATCGGTGCGAACCGCATGCCGACCGCATCCGCAAGCAAACGGGCAAGGGTCGTCTTGCCGGTCCCCGGCGGTCCCCACAGGATCATCGAGGAGAGGCGGCCGGCTGCGACCATCCGGCCGATGGCACCGTCCGGCCCGGTGAGGTGCACCTGTCCGACCACATCCTCAAGCGTGCGCGGCCGGAGCCGGTCCGCGAGGGGGGCGTCGGCGGGAGGGTCTTCGGGGCGCGGCGCGGCTGCGAGGCCGCCGAACAGGTCGGACATGGGCTCCATATAAGCGATTCTCGCGCTGTTTCATCAACCTTGCCACGAGACATTCCAAGATATATCTTCATAACATCTAGAACGATTCGGAGAGATTGCCATGTTCCGACATCACCGACGTTCCGGCCTCCATGGCGGATGTGGTCTGGGCGCTATGCGCGGTAGCCGCCATTGGGGGCCGTTTTCCATCGAATGGGAGTTGCGTGACGAGCGCGGTGGCGGCCGTGGGCGGGCGCGGCGCTTTTTCTCCGGTGACGAGTTGCGCCTCCTTCTGCTCAAGCTGATCGAGCCCGCGCCGAGCCATGGCTACGACCTCATCCGGGCGATCGAGGAAATGAGCGGGGGGGCGTATGTGCCCAGCCCCGGCGTCATCTATCCGACGCTGACATTGCTCGCGGACATGGACCTGATCGCCGAGCAGCAGAGCGAGGGCGCGCGCAAGGTTGTGGCGATCACGCCGGCGGGCGAGGCGTATCTGGCCGAGCGGGCCGAGGAGGCGGCGGCATTGCTCGATCGCCTCAAGGGCTTGGGCGAGATGCGTGCCCGCGCCGATAACGGGCCGGTGCGCCGCGCGATGGGCAACCTCAAGGCAGCCTTGCAGAATCGGCTACGCGGCGAAAGCGAGGATACAGAGTTGCCGCACGCCATCGCCGCAATCCTTGACGAAGCGGTCCAAAAGATCGAGCGTCTTTAGCAACATAGCGATTAAGCGGATGCTTTCGGCGCGGACGGTGCGCCGAAACGCTCGCGTTTCATGAAGGGCAACAGCAATGAATAGCGCACTCGCGCGGGTGCCGACCACGTCGGGCAGCCGTTATCTACAGCAGCTCTCCAAGCATTGGAGCCATAGTCTCGCGGTGGAGTTTACCGCGGAGCAGAGCCGCATCGTCTTTCCGCGCGATGCGCGGGGCGCGGATTGGCCGGCGGATGGGCTGGTGACAATGACGGCGCAGCCTGACACGCTCGATGTGCAGATCGACGCCAGCAGCCCCGAGCATCTCGATGCGCTCAAGGGCGTGGTCGCCCGGCACCTCGACCGCTTCGCCTTCCGCGAGGCGCCGCTCACCTTCGATTGGAACTGAGCGTACAGGCCCGATCGCGCGCCAGCAAATCCTGATAGGCCTCGATCATGGCGGCGTTAACCCGGTCCCATCGGTAGCCTTGCACGCGGGCATGGCTGGCCGCGCCGGCCGAAGCGCGCAGCGCGGGATTCTCGACCAGCCGCTGGATGGCATCGGCATAGGCTGATACGTCCTGCGGCGGCACGAGGAAACCGGTGACGCCGTGCTCGACCAGATCGACGGCGCCGGTCGCGTCCGCCGCGACCACCGGCACGCCGGCCGCCATCGCCTCGGTCGTGACGTTGCCGAATGTTTCGGTGACGGACGGCATGAAGAAGATGTCCATGCCTGCGACCGCGCGCCCGAGATCGTCACCACCCTGGAAGCCGGTGAACACGGCCTCCGGTACCTGACTCGCAAACCAGCTTCGGGCTGGGCCCTCGCCGATGACGAGCACCCGGTGCGGCACACCGCGCCGTTTGAGTTCGGCGATCACGTCCGCGAAGATGCCCAACCCCTTCTCCAGCACCAGCCGGCCGAGGAAGCCCACGGCGACCGCATCATCCGGGATGCCGAGCGCGCGGCGCCAGGCATTGTCGCGCCACTGCGGGTTGAACCGCGCATGGTTGATGCCTCGCGACCAGATGCCGATCGGCGTCGTCACGCCCCATTGCATGAGCAGCCGGGCCATGCCGGGGCTGGGCACCATTACATGGTCGGCCCGGTTGTAGAACCGCTTCTGCAGCTTGACGATCAACGGCTCGGTGAAGCCGATCCCGTAATAGCGCGGATAGGTCTCGAACCGCGTGTGGAGCGAGGCGAGGCAGGCGATGCCGTGCCTGCGCCCCCAGCTCAGCGCGCGGTGGCCAAGCAGATCGGGCGCGGAGACGTGGACGATATTGGGCTGGAACGCGGCGAGGTCGGCGCGCACCGATGCGGGGAGGCCCCTGGCTAGCCGATATTCGCCACGCCCCCCGGGCAGGCGCCAGCTCGGGACGGAGACGAGATCCCCCGTCGGGGGAAAGGCTGGCGTATTGGTGGTCGGCGAATAGACCCGCACGGCCGCTCCGGCCGCCAACAGCGATCCCATCAGGCAGTTGAGGGCCTGATTGGCGCCGTCCTGGACGTAATTGTAATTACCGCTGAAGAGCGCGATGCGGAGACGATGGGCCGGCATCGCGCCCCTATAGCGAGCCGTTGCGTTCGGGCAAAGGACCAGACGAACGGAATGTGTGGCGGATGGAGTGCGACAAGGTCCATCGTCCTTGTGCCCCGCGGAACCACGAGAGCGCTCTGGTCAGGCTGGGCGCGGCGTGGCATGGGCGAGGCGTGACCCTCTCACTCTCCGTCGACGCCGTTCTCACCGGTCGGATCGCGCTGATCGCGCCCAATGTGCTGAGCGCCATCGGCAAGATGCCGACCGTCGAACCGGTGCGGGTCGGCTGGCTGGGGCTGGAAGGCGACGCGCAGGCCGACCTGGTGCACCATGGCGGGCACGACAAGGCGGTGCATCTGTTTCCGCAGGATCATTATCCGTGGTGGCGCAAGATGCTGGATGATCATCCCCTGCTGGGGGCGGTCGGCGCATTTGGCGAAAATCTCGCGACGCGGGGCGCGACCGAGGCGACATTGTGCCTGGGGGACCGCTTCACGCTCGGCAGCGCGCTGCTGGAAATCAGCCAGGGCCGGCAGCCCTGCTTCAAGCTCAACCATCGCTTCGGGCGCAAGGACGCGCTGGCGCTGGCCATGGCGAGCGGGCGGACGGGCGCCTATTTCCGCGTGATTCGCGAAGGCGAAATCCGCGCCGGGGACGTGATGACCCGGGTGGAGCAGCCGCATCCCGATTGGCCGCTACGGCGCGTTTTCGACCTGCTCATTGGTGACGGGCACCGCGATGACCCCGCCGGGGTTGCGACGCTGGCGCGGATGCCGGTGCTGGCGGAAACATGGCGGGTTCGGGCCGAAAAACGGGCACGGTGAGAAACTTTTAGCGAACGATTTGGACTTTTGTCCGATCGCGCCAGTGCGAGGATGACCAAAAGCTTTCTGGCTGTCCTGAATCTAATAAAATGACAATAACTTCAATAAGTTACAGGGTTGCGGCGATCTCGCGTGCGGCAAGGGAGGGTTCCTCCGCTTTGGTGATCGGTCGGCCGATGACGAGGATCGAGGCGCCGGCGTCCGTCGCTTCGCGCGGGGTGACGGCGCGCTTCTGGTCGCCCATTGCCCCGCCGGCCGGGCGGACGCCGGGGACGACGAAAAAGCCCTGTGGCCAGAGCGCCCGCACATGGCCGACCTCCGCGCCGGAGCAGACGATGCCGTCCAGCCCCGAATCGCGGGCGAGGACGGCGAGCCGCTCGACATGGGTTCGAGGCGAGCCGTTGACGCCGATGGCGGCGAGGTCGGCCTCATCGAGGCTGGTGAGGGCGGTGACCGCGATCACCTTGGTCTGGGCGCCGGCGGCGGCCTTGGCGTCCTCCATCATGGCGCGACCACCCGAGGCGTGAACGGTGAGGATCGCCGGTTCCAGCGGGTGCAGGGCCTGCACCGCGCTCGCCACCGTATTGGGGATATCGTGCAGCTTCAGATCGAGGAAGATCGGCAGGCCGAACTTGCGCATTTCCAGCACGCCGTGATGGCCGTTGGCGCAGAAGAATTCGAGCCCGAGCTTGAGTCCGCCAACATGCTTGCCGACCTGCCGCGCGATGCCTTGCGCCCGTTCCAGATTGGGCGTGTCGATCGCGACATAAATGATGCTGCTCATAACTCTCCTGGTGAGGGCGCGGGGCGGACGGGCGGCTCGGCGGCCGGTGGCGGCGGCGCGGGCGCTATGGCTGACGCTGCCGGTTCGCTGGGCGGATAGGCGGCGGGCACGGCGGCGGCAAGTGCCCGCTCGGCATTATCCAGCTTGCGGCGCAGACGCCAGCGCGTGGCCTTGTGCAATGCCCAGAACGGCAACGAGCCGGCAAGGAACGCGACGATGACCAGCACCGGCAGCTTGGTGACGAGCTGCTTGCCGCTCCACAGGTTGATCGAAACGGGCGTCCAGTTGGTTACGCTGAAGATCATGATGATGACGACCAGCACGACCCAGAAGGCGGTTCGCAGGAATTGCATGGCATTCTCCGCTATTCTGTTCCCTTGCCCCGAGCATAAGCGCGCGGCGCCGCCTTGCCTAGAAAAGATCGCAGGCGGGTCGGTGGCGGGGCGCATACCCCGCCGGTCGGTCGTTTTCGGTCAAGCAAAGGGGCTGGTCAGGCCGTGCCGAACACCCGTGCGAAAATCGTGTCGACATGCTTAAGGTGATAATCGAGATCGAACAGCGCTTCGAGCGAGGCGCCGTCGAGATGCGCTGAGACGCCCGGATCGGCTTTGAGCAGATCGAGCAGCGAGAGAGCGCCGTCCGATTCCCACACCTTCATGGCGTTGCGCTGGACCATGGCGTAGCTGTCCTCGCGGCTGACACCGGCCTGGGTGAGCGCGAGCAGCACGCGCTGGGAATGGATGAGGCCGCCCATGCGGTTCATGTTCTTCAGCATCCGCTCGGGATAGACGAGCAGCTTGTCGATGACGCCGGTCAGACGGCCCAGCGCGAAATCGAGCGTGATGGTGGCATCCGGCCCGATGAAGCGCTCGACCGAGCTGTGCGAGATATCCCGCTCATGCCAGAGCGCGACATTCTCCATCGCGGGCACCACGGCGGAGCGGACCATGCGGGCGAGGCCGGTGAGATTCTCGGTCAGCACTGGGTTGCGCTTGTGCGGCATGGCCGACGAGCCCTTCTGGCCGGGCGAGAAATATTCCTCCGCCTCCAGCACTTCGGTGCGCTGGAGATGGCGAACTTCGACCGCGAGCCGCTCGATCGAGCTGGCGATGACGCCGAGCGTCGCGAAGAACATGGCGTGCCGGTCGCGCGGGATGACCTGCGTGCTGACCGGCTCCACGGCGAGGCCGAGCTTGGCGGCGACATGCTCTTCCACGCGCGGGTCAATATTGGCGAAGGTGCCGACCGCGCCGGAAATGGCGCAGGTGGCGATGTCCGCGCGGGCGGCGAGCAACCGCACCTTGCAGCGCGAGAATTCCGCGTAAGCCTCGGCCAGCTTGAGGCCGAAGGTAACCGGCTCGGCGTGGATGCCGTGGCTGCGGCCGATGGTCGGGGTGAGCTTGTGCTCGAAGGCGCGGCGCTTGATAGCGTCGAGCAGCGCGTCCAGATCGGCCAGCAGCAGATCGGCGGCGCGGGTGAGCTGCACGTTGAGGCAGGTATCCAGCACGTCCGAGCTGGTCATGCCCTGGTGCATGAACCGGGCCTCATCACCAACCTGCTGGGCGACCCAGGTGAGGAAGGCGATGACGTCATGCTTGGTGACGGCTTCGATGGCGTCGATGGCTGCCACGTCGATGGCGGGGTTGGTCGCCCACCAGTCCCAGAGCGCCTTGGCGGCGCTCTTTGGCACCACGCCCAGCTCGGCGAGCGCATCGGTGGCGTGCGCCTCGATCTCGAACCAGATGCGGAAGCGCGCTTCGGGCTCCCAGATCGCGGTCATTTGCGGGCGGGCGTAGCGGGGCACCATGGAGCTGACTTTCCGACTGGAGGGATGAGAAAGCGGTGCCCCTAGCAGGGCACGGCCGATCGGGCAATCTGGCGGCTGGGCCTGTGGGCGGCGTGACAATGCCAACGGCGTTCATCGCAGGCAGGGCGTCGACTCGTCCGGTCGCCGTCGGGAGCCGGAAACCGGAGAGATGGCTCCGCCATTGATCCGGCGGACACATATGGAAGGACCTTGTCATGTTCATCAAGACGGTGGCCGGCCCGGCAACGGTAATCGCGGCCGCTCTGGGAGCGGCGTCGGGCGCCATTGCACAGGATAGCGCCGTGCCGGTCGGCCCTGGCAGCGCTGCCACGCCGGCTTCGCCCGCACCGACGACCAACCCGGCACCTGGACGCTCCGCGCCGCCACCCGCGCAGCCCGGCACCACATCCATTCCGCCGAGCGACCCGGCCATTGCGCCGCAGAACGGCGCCAGCGACCCGGGGAAGGCGGGCGAACGGATCGGCCCGCCATCCGACAATGTGCCGCCCGCCGGGAATCCGCACGACCCGGCTGATGTCCAGCCGGACGCCAAGGCGGGGCCGTCCGCCGGCGGCGATGAGGGAGCCGCCGCCGCCGGACAGACGACGTCGTCAGCCTCTCCGGCTCGACCCGCCACGAGCGGTTCGCAGGTTTCGGCGTTCGTGGACGCCCAGTTCCCCACCGTGGACAGCGATGGCGATGGCGCGCTCACGCCGGCGGAATTCGAAGGGTGGATCACCAAGCTCAAGGCTGCCGAGCTGGAGGCGGCAGGCCAGCCTGCCGATCCACAGGAGGTGAAGAGCTATGCGCGTAATGCCTTGATGAACGCCGACAAGGATGGCGATCAGCGCATCACCCGCGCCGAGGCGACGCAATTCTTCAGCGGTTGATAGCCCCGTCGAGCGCCTCTCACGAAGCCCGGACCGTCCCCCGACGGCCCGGGCTTTGCATATGCCGGGACGGTGGGCCGATTTGGAGCACGCAAACGCGGCGGGCTGCGTGCCGCCATCGGCAGAGCGATGCCCACCCCCAACGCAGCGTTGAAAACAGGGATGTACCACCGAATAATGCACGCTCGGAGGCACAGAAAGCGACTTTAGGAGACGATTATGTCGAGCATCCCCAAATCGACCTCGAAAGTGTTTCTTGCCCTTTCCGCTGCGATGGTGCTGGCGGGCACGGCGGGGGCTCAACCCGGGTGGGCAGCGGGAGAGTCCCACGCCGCAACCGGATCCGACTTTGCCACTTACGATGCCGATAAGTCGGGCTCATTGGACGCGGCTGAATTCTCGAGTTGGTATCAGGCCAAGCATCAGGCCAAGAAGGGCGACAAGGCCGTATCCGCCGACGACATGAGCAAGCATGCCGCGCAAGCCTTCAGCCAGGCGGACGCGGACCACGACCAGCGCGTTTCGAAAATGGAAATGGCGGCGGTACACGGGCGCTAAGCCGGACGGGCGCCGCCTGATGACAGGCGGCGCCCAACGGGGAGCGCCTCAGATCATGTACGGCGGGTAGCGCCGCGACGCGTCCGCGGCCGGGGACACCTCATCCCGCGAAAGGCGCGATCCGATCTACAGCAGGCCCATGCTGCGCATCGAGCTGTGGCCCTCGCTGCCGATGATGAGATGATCGTGGACGGTGACGCCGAGCGGGCGCGTGGCCTCGACGATCTGGCGAGTGATGGCGACGTCCTGCCGGCTCGGCTCGGGCAAACCGCTGGGATGGTTGTGGACCAGCACCAGACTGCTCGACCCGAGCTCGACGGTCCGCTTGACTACCTCGCGCACATAGATGGCGGCCTGGTCGATCGAGCCATCCCCCATATGATCGTCGCGGATCAGCATGTTGCGGGCATTGAGGTGCAGCACCCGCACACGCTCGACCGGCAGGAAAGCCATGTCGGCTCGCAGATAATCGAGCAGCGCCTGCCAGCTTGCCAGCACCGGGCGCTCGGTCACTTCGCTCTTGAGCAGGCGCAGCGCGGCGGCCTGCGCGATCTTGAGCGCGGCGATGCTGGTCTCGCTGAGGCCGGGAACTTGCGAGAGCGCGCCCCAATCTGCGGTCAACAAGCCACCCAGGCCACCGAAGCGGGCGATGAGCTGCCGGGCGAGCGGCTTGGTATCGCGCCGGGGGATGGCGAGGGCGAGCAGATACTCGACAAGTTCATGATCGAGCAGCGCATCCGGCCCGCCGCGTGCGAGGCGCTGGCGCAGGCGCGCGCGGTGGCCGCTGGCATCCGGGGCCTGGCTGATCTCCTTCTCAGTAGCCTTGCCCTGGGATCGCGCTTCGCTCATGAACGTTAGAGCTAAGCGCGGCGGCGGATCGCGGCAAGCGGAATGACGGGCAAAAAAGGACGGCTGAACCCAGTTGGCAGACGATGCCGGACAAAGCGAGGCGGACCCCGGCGACGAGCGGGCCGAACGGCGTGCGCGGCGGATGCGGCGCGCCCGGATGCTCGGCATCGGCGCGGTGGGCGCGGTGGTGCTGTTGGGCGGCGGCCTGTGGCTGGCGCGCAAACCGATCGCCGAGACGTTCATCGCCCGCGAACTGGCGGCCCGTGGCGTGCAGGGGCGCTACCAGCTCGCCCGCATTGGTCCGCGCACGCAGCGGCTTGAGAATCTCGTCATTGGCGACCCACGCCGGCCGGACCTGACCGTCCGTTTCGTCGAGATTGATATCGGCTGGGGTCTGACCGGCGCCCGTATCGCGCGCGTGCAGGCGAGCGGGGTTCGCTTGCATGGCCGGTTGCAGGGCGGCGTGCTCGATCTGGGGCAGGTCAACCGTCTGCTCGAAGGCGGCAAGGGCGAGCCGGAACTGCCGGACTGGACGGTGCAGGTCGACGATGCCCGTGCGGAGATCGCGACCGAATATGGCCCGCTGGTGGTGGCGATGGACGGCAGCGGCCCGATGCGATCAGGCTTTGCGGGCACGCTCGGCCTCTCGGCGCCCTCGCTCAGGATGGCGGATTGCACGCTGGAACGACTGATGGCGCCGATGGACCTGGCGACGGAGAACGGACAGCTCATCATCGACGGTCCAGTGCTTTCCCGTACGATTGCCTGCCCGGAGATGGATGTGCAGGTCGTCATGCCCAAGCTCAATGTGAATGTGCGGGGCGATCTGGCGCTCAAGCAGGTGAGCGGGGCAGTGAGCCTCAATGCCGATGGCGCTCAGCAGAAGCAGCGCAGCTTTGGCCCGGTGAGCGGCCTCGTCACGTTCAAGGGGAGCAGCGCGGAACTGCGGGGCAGCGCGGCGCTCTCTACGCTTGAAGCCTCGGTTGATGGCGTGGCGACCGGCATGGCGAAGATCGGCGGCAATTTTGCGTTGCGCCCAACCGGGCGGGACCGCGCGCTGGCGTGGCAGGGCGATGCGACCGTCGACGACATCAGGCCCGCCGACGGCATCGACCTGACCGGGCTGATGCGATCGGCCATCGGCACGCCGGTCGAGCCACTGGCGCGCAAGCTGGTCGACGCGGTGCAGCGGCTCGGCCGCGACAACCGGCTGGTGCTGGGAGGCAAGCTCAACATGCTCGGCGCGCGCGGCAACGCCAGCCTCGACAAGGTCGACTTGTCCTCCGCCAGCGGCGCCCGGATCGCGACGGAGACAGGCAGCGCGGCGCGCCTGCAATGGCCCGGCGGCGGCCTCCATGCGGGGGGGACGATGACCATCGGCGGCGGCGGCCTGCCCGAGGGGCGGATCAGCGTGGCGACCGATGCACAGGGTCGGGTCGACGGCACGGCGACGCTGGCTGAGTATCGTGCGGGCTCAGCGCGGCTGGGGCTGGCGCCGGTGCGCTTCTCGCTCGCCGGCGACGGGCGGGGCACGGTGCAGACCCGCGTGACATTGGATGGTCCGCTGCCGGATGGCGCGCTGACCGGGCTCACCATGCCGGTCGACGCACGGTTGCTACCGGGTGGCGGCGTGCGGCTGGCGCAGAACTGCGCGCCGGTGAGCTGGCAATCGCTGCGCCTCTCCAGCATGACGCTGCGCCCGGCCGATGTGCGGCTGTGCGGCATCGCGGATGGGCGGTTGCAGGTCGGCGCGCTGGCGCTGGCGGGGCGGATCGGGGAGAGCCCGCTGGCATTCTCGGCGGCGTCGGCGCGCTACGGGCTGGCGGACGGGCGATTCGAGGTAAGCGAGCCCGCCGTGCGCGTGGGCAATGCCGAGGCGCCGGTGCGCTTCGCCGCGCTGCGGCTGGAGGGCGGTCGCGCGGATAAGGGCGCGATGGCCGGCACGATCGAAGGCGGTGCCGGGCGGATCGGCACGGTGCCGCTCGACCTCAGCGATATTGCCGGGCGGTGGACCTTCGCGGACGGGCGGCTGGTGCTCGACGGCGCGCTGCGGGTGAGCGACGCGGCGGCGGATGCACGGTTCAATCCGCTGGCCGGGCAGGGCGTGCATCTGACCTTCGCCGATGGGTGGATCGACGCGAGCGGCACGCTCGTCCACCCTGCGCGCGGGGGCAGAGTAGCGGGGGTGACGATCCGCCACGAGCTGGGCAGCGGCGCCGGGCAGGCGCTGCTCAATGTGGATCGGCTGACGTTCGGGCATGCGCTCCAGCCGGACGACCTCACCCCGCTGGCGCTCGGCATCGTCGCCAATGTTCAGGGTGTGGTCGAGGGTGAAGGGCGCATCCGCTGGACCGGCGACACAGTGACGAGCGACGGTGTCTTTTCGACCAAGGACATGAACCTTGCGGCCGCCTTCGGCCCGGTGGAAGGCCTGTCCACGACGATTCACTTCACCGACTTGCTCGGTCTGCGCACGGCGCCGGGGCAGGTGGTGACGCTGGCCACGGTCAATCCCGGCGTCGAGGTGCATGATGGCGTGGTCCGCTATGCGCTGCTGTCCAATGAACAGGCGGTGATCGAGGGTGGGCACTGGCCATTCTCGGGCGGCGACCTGGACCTGCTGCCGACCACGCTGGCGCTCGACGCGCGCCAGCCGCGCCACCTGACCTTCCGTGTCGTGGGGCTGGACGCGGGCGCCTTCATCAACACGCTGGAGTTGGACAATGTTTCCGCCACCGGCACGTTCGACGGTCTGCTGCCGATGATCTTCGACGCGACGGGCGGGCGGATCGACGGCGGCCTGCTCGTCGCGCGCCAACAGGGCGATCCGCCGCTGGTGCTGAGCAGCACGGCAGGCCTCAATGTGCCGTGCGACCAGACGCGGCAATCCGGCAATCTTTCCTATGTGGGCGACGTCTCCAACGCGGAGCTGAACGCCTTCAGCAAGCTGGCCTTCGACGCGCTCAAGAATCTGCGCTACCGCTGCCTCGTCATCATGCTGGACGGGGCCCTGGATGGCGAGTTCGTGACCCGGCTCAGCATCAACGGTATCAATCAGGGCACCGATGAGGCGCGCAAATCCTTCCTTGCGCGGCCGTTCCTGGGCCTGCCTTTCCTGTTCAACGTGCGGATCGAGGCGCCGTTCCGGGGTCTGCTCAGCACCGCCGCCGGGCTGGCTGACCCGACGGTCGCCATCCGCAACAGCCTGGGTGACCAGATCGGTGATCACGCCACGCCGGCGCGCACGGACGGGCTTGCCGTTCAGCCGCCGGACAGCGAGAAGAAGTAAAAAGGGGATCAGTTATGAGGTATGGGATATGGATCGGACGAATGGTGCGCGCGGGTTCCGGGCTGTTGCTGGCCGGCATGGCCGGTGGCTGCATCCAGGTGCGTGCGCCCGAGAAGCCGATCGAGATCAACCTCAATGTGAAGATCCAGCAGGAAGTGGTGGTGCGGCTCCAGCAGGACGCCAAGGACCTCATCCAGAACAACCCGGAGCTTTTCCCGCAATGACACGCAGCTTCAGCAGAACCACTCTCGTCGCCGCCCTTTTGGGGCTGAGCGCGCTGGGCGCGGCGCCGGCCTTCGCGCAGGACGCCGTGATCAGCGCCGCCAAGGCCGCCGGCACGGTGGGCGAGCAGGCCGATGGCTATCTCGGCATCAAGGGCTCGGTGAGCGGCGACGTCCGCTCTGCCGTGGACGCGCTCAACATCAAGCGCCGCGCGGCCTACACGGATCTGGCCGCCAAGCGCGGCGTCACCGTGCAGGACATGGCCGCCGTGACCGGCTGCCAGACACTGGCGAGCCGTGTCTCGCAGGGCCAGATTTACCGCATCGGCGCCGGCGACTGGCAGACCAAGGGGGCCGGCCCGATCGCCCTGCCAGATTATTGCGCGGCGGCGGGGCAGTAAAAGCTGGCCGATTCGGCGTCGATAAGCGCCGGACCGGCGGTTTTCGGGCTTCTGTCGATACCGCTCCCGCCAGAGTTGACTTGAGGGGATTCGCTTTCTACACGGGCCGCGCCTTGACGGGGGCGGTCCAAGCACGTCATGGAGCAAGCGAATTTGCGCCCTAGCGGGCACGAAGCGGAGCTGCACCATGGCCGAGACCGAACCCGGGCAGGACCCGATCGCCGAAGATGCCCGCATCCGCTCGCTCGAAGAGCGGCTTAAGCAGGCCGAAGCGGTCGAGAAGGTCAGAACCGGAACGACGCAAACCGGAACGGACGATAATTATCGTCTTGGCAACCGGGTGCTCGCGGAACTGATCGGCGGTCTTGCCGGCGGCGCGCTGATTGGCTGGGTCCTGGACCGGTTTATCGGCACATCGCCCTGGCTCCTGCTGGCCTTCCTCTTCATGGGGATTGTGGTGGCCTTCAGGAACATCATTAGGATTTCGACCAAGCGTCCTGAGAAATAGAAGGGACGCTTTCGTCATAATCATAGTCGGACTTTGGGAAGCAGACGTGGCACAATCCGGTAAGATCGACCCTATGCACCAGTTCGCGATCGAGCCGATGTTCGGCACCGATCACTGGGCGATCGGCGGCTACAACATCGCCTTCACCAACAGCGCGCTGTGGATGGTGATCGCGGCCGTCGTCCTCTGGGGCTTCATGCTGCTCGGCATGAAGCGGCAGCTGGTGCCCGGCCGCTGGCAGATGGCCGTCGAGACGATGACCAACTTCATCGACGACCTGCTGCGCTCCAGCGTCGGGCCGGCCGGCAAGCCCTACGTGCCCTACGTCTTCTCGTTGTTCATGTTCATCCTGGTCGCCAATCTGCTCGGCATGCTGCCGCTTGGCCTGATCGGCGTGCACCCCTTCACCTTCACCAGCCACTTCACCGCCACCGGCGTGCTCGCGATCATGAGTTTCTCGATCGTGCTGATCGTCGGGTTCTGGAAGCACGGCCTGCACTTCTTCTCGCTGTTCGTGCCGCATGGCACCCCGGTGCCGATGATCCCGTTCATCTTCCTCATTGAACTGGTCTCGTTCATGGTCCGGCCGTTCAGCCTCGGTCTGCGACTGTTCGTCGCGATGACGGCCGGCCACGTGCTGCTCAAGGTGCTGGCGGGCTTTGTCATCAATTCGGCCAATGCCGGCGCCGGGTTCGGCCTCACCGTCGGCCTTTCGAGCTTTGCGCTGATGATCGGCGTCAGCGCGCTGGAAGTGCTGGTGGCCGTCATCCAGGCCTATGTGTTCGCGCTGCTGACCTCGCTCTACATCAATGACGCGGTCAATCTTCACTGAGTTTTCAACCGACAATTACGCGAAGTTTAGAAAAGGAGTTAATTAACATGGACGCAGAAGCCGCAAAGCTGATCGGTGCCGGTCTCGCCGCGATTGGCGCTGGCATGGCCGCGCTCGGCGTGGGTAACGTGTTCGGCTCGTTCCTCGAGAGCGCGCTGCGCAACCCGGGTGCCGCCGATGGTCAGCAGGGCCGTCTCTTCATCGGCTTCGCCGCCGCCGAGCTTCTCGGTCTGCTGGCGTTCGTCGTGTCGATGATCCTGATCTTCGTTGCCTGATCGACAAGACGATCTGACAATGACGGCGTACGATGGTACCCCGCGCGGGTGCCATCGGACCGCCATGACGGACAGGTGATATGCCTCAGATAGCCCAGCTAGCCGCAACCTACTCGTCGCAGATCTTCTGGATCCTGCTGACGTTCGGTTTCGTTTTCTTCGTGATCGGCCGTGGGATGGTGCCCAAGGTGCAATCCACTGTTGATGCGCGCGACCGCAAGATCGCCGAGGATCTCGAGGCGGCCAAGGCGAATTCGGCAGCCGCCGATGCGCTGGAGGCCGACTGGCGGGCCAAGGAAAATGCGGCCCGTGCCGCTGCCCAGGCTCGGCTGGCCGAAGCCCGTGCAGAAGCGGGCCGCAATCGCGAGGCCGCGCTGGCCAAGGCGGATGCAGCGCTCGGCGAGAAGCTGGCTGCGGCCGAACAGCAGATTGCCGCCGGTCGCGCCAAGGCGCTCGGCGAGATCGAGACGGTCGCGGCCGAGGCGGCGGCCGACATCGTGCGGCGCCTGGCCGGCACGGAGGTTCCCTCCGACGCCGCGCTCAAGGCAGTGAAGGCGGTGATGTAAAATGGCGGGTGGTGGTGATAACGCATCGGCGGCGGTGGCCCAGAATTTGGATCAAGCCGACAAGGTGCAGGGCTTGAGCGGCGAGGTTCACGCCGCGACCGAAGCTCATGGCGGACCGGAAGCGCATGCGCCCGAGGCGACGGCGCTGTGGATGAACGGCACCGCCTGGGTCAGCCTGGCCATGCTCCTCTTCCTGGTCATCCTGGCCTGGAAGAAGGTGCCAGCCGCGATCGGCGCCGCGCTGGACAAGAAGATCGGCGCGATCCGCTCGCAGCTCGACGAGGCCGCCAAGTTGCGGACCGAGGCCGAGGCGCTCAAGGCCGAATATGAGGCCAAGATCGCGACTGCGGCGAAGGATGCCGAAGCAATGCGTGCGGCGGCCGAGCAGGAAGCGGCCGACCTCGTCAAGCAGGCGCAGGCCGATGCCGAGGCGCTGGTCGTCCGTCGCCAGAAGATGGCCGAGGACAAGATCGGCGCGGCCGAGCGTGCCGCGATTGCCGATGTGCGGGCGCGGGCTGCTGCCGCTGCCACATCTGCTGCCGCGGCGCTGTTGACGCAGACCCACAATGCCAAGGCCGACAAGGCGCTGGTCGACGATGTGATCGCCAAGATCGCGCACTGACGGCACGAGTCGCTTGCGAATATGAAAAGGCCGGGCAGGGACCATCCCTCCCGGCCTTTTTCGTTGCTCCAGGAAGGCGGGGCACTCCGTATCGCCCTGGTGGGATGACTGTCGCGCCCCTGCGGAAGCAGGAGCCCGGGGCGATGGGGACTGTCGATGTGGCCCTCGCTTCTGCTTTCGCTCGAGCACTGGTCGCTGGCACGGATTGAAGCGGACGGAAGCGTTCTTCTTTCTACGCTGTCCTGCGCGCCGGCTTTGTTGAGGGACCTTCCGTTAAGCGAACGCCGCACGCTCCGCCTTGCGACCGCCTGCCAAGGCCGGCGCGCAGGACCGACTTCAACACGCTCAGGCGAACGCGTCTCTCTCGTGACGATCCGTCCTGGGGGCGACGAGCCTCAGCTCGGTTTCCTGAACAGATAGACGAACTGGTCGGTCTTGCCGCGAATGGCGGGATCGAACACGTTCTTGTCGTGCGGATCCGCCGGGTCGGCGAGCAGCTTCGATTCGCCGGCGAAGGTGAAGCCGGCCTTCTCGATCTCTGCGCGGGCGGCGGCGGGGTCGATACGGTGGAGCTTGGCGGGCACGGTGAAGCCGGGGTCCGTGTTGGCGACATGATCCACGACGAGCAGGGTGCCGCCGGGCTTGAGCGCGTCGTAGAGGCGCTTGCCGACGGTTGCGGCGAGATCGGGCGGGAAGTTGCCGAGGTGCAGATCGTGATAATTCTGCACGGTGATGATCGCGTCCAGCTTCTCCGGGAAGGCGATTTCAGCCAGTGCCATGTTGACCGGCACGACCGCGGGATAGGCGGCGACGACCGCCTTCTGCTCATCCCCATAAGCGGGACGGAAGCCGATGAATTCGGCTGCCTGATAGCCATAGACCTTGCCTTGCGGGCCAACGGTGCCGGCGAGGATGCGGGTGAAATAACCACCGCCCATCATCACGTCCGCCACTCTCATGCCGGGCTTGATGCCCGCGAAGGCGAGCAGTTCGCCCGGATGACGGGCAGCGTCTCGATCGACATCAGCCTTAGGGCGCTTGGGATCGGCCAGTGCGGCGGTAATGGCGGCGGGAATGGCGGGCGTGGTTGCCGCCGCCGCGTGGGCATGATCGTGCGCCTGGGCGGCGAGGGGCGCGGGCGCGAGGGCCATCGTTCCAAAGGTAAAGGCGGCGCAGGCGCCGAGCAGAGCAGGTTTCATGGCTTCTCCCGTCTCATCGCGTCCGGGGTAGGAGCCGTTGCCGAGTTGCCCAAGCCGCGCAGGGTGCCTAAATCGCGGGGATGGTCGACCACCCCTCATCGCCGGATCGCTTCAACGAGGAGCGTGCCACCTATACCGTGCGAGGCAGCGACGCGCCAGATATGGAGGCGGGTGTGGCGGCCATCCGCGAGACGCTCCGCACGTTGCGGGCGCGGCCCGGCGTGTATCGCATGCTCGATGCACGAGGGGACGTGCTCTACGTCGGCAAGGCGCGGGCGCTGCGCAACCGGGTGAATAATTACGTGCAGGTGGACCGGCTGCCCAAGCGCCTGCAGCGCATGGTCTCGCAGACGCGCTCGATGACCATCGTCACGACGGAGAGCGAGGCCGAGGCATTGCTGCTGGAGGCGCAGCTTATCAAGCGCTTCCGTCCACCCTACAACGTGCTGCTGCGCGACGACAAAAGCTTCCCCTTCATCCTGCTACGCGAGGATCATGCCTTTGGGCGGATCCAGCTCCACCGCGGCGCGCGCAAGATCAAAGGGCAATATTACGGGCCGTTCGCCGGCGCGGGGCAGGTGCGCAAGACATTGAACGCGCTTCAAAAGCTGTTTCTGCTGCGCAGTTGCACGGACAGCTTCTTCAACAACCGCTCGCGGCCCTGCCTGCTCTACCAGATAAAGCGCTGCTCGGCGCCGTGCGTGGGCCGGATCAGCGAGGCGGATTATGCCGAGCTGATGGCCGACGCGCGCGACTTTCTCGGCGGCAAGTCGACCAAGGTGCAGGCCAAGCTGGGCGACGCCATGAACGCGGCGGCCGAGGCGATGGATTACGAGATGGCGGCGGTCTATCGCGACCGCCTGAAGGCGCTCACCTTCATCCAGGGCAGCCAGGCGATCAACGCCGAGGGGCTGGGCGATGCCGACATCTTCGCGATGGCGAGCAAGAATGGCGGCATGTGCATCCAGGCCTTCTTCATCCGGGGCGGGCAGAATTGGGGGCATCGCAGCTTCTTTCCCGTCCACACCGCCGAGGTGGGCGAGGACGAGGTGCTCGCCCAGTTCATGGCGCAGTTCTACGAGGATGTGCCGCCTGCCAAGCTGGTTCTCACCGACCGCGAGCCGGCCGACCTGCTGGTGTTGACCGAGGCCTTCACCCAACGGATCGGCCGCAAGGTGCGGATCGAGACGCCGCAGCGCGGGGAGCGGATGAAGCTGATTCGCCAGGCGCAGCGCAACGCGGTGGAGGCGCTGGAGCGGCGGCAGGCGGAGAGCAGCGCGCAGGGCAAGATCCTCGCCGAGGTCGCCGAGCTGTTCGGGCTGGAGGGGCCGCCGGACCGTATCGAAGTTTACGACAACAGCCACATCCAGGGCACCAACGCGCTCGGCGCGATGATCGTCGCCGGGCCGGAAGGCTTCCGCAAGAACGCCTATCGCAAGTTCAACATCAAGCGCGCGGAGACCGTGCCGGGCGACGACTTCGGCATGATGCGCGAGGTGTTCGAGCGGCGCTTCGCCCGCGCGCAGACGGAGGATCCCGAGCGCGACTCGGGCGAGTGGCCGGATCTGGTGCTGGTCGACGGTGGCCGAGGGCAACTCAATGCCGCCCGAACAGTGCTGGAAGAGATGGGCGTGGAGGACGTGCCGATGGTCGGCGTGGCCAAGGGGCCGCACCACGGCCGCGAGGGGCGCGAAGTCTTTCACCTGCTCGATGGGCGCGAAATTACCCTGCCGGTCAATCATCCGGTGCTGTTCTACCTCCAGCGGCTGCGCGACGAGGCACACCGCTTTGCCATCGGCGCCCACCGGCAGAAGCGCAGCAAGGCGATTACGGTCAGCTCGCTGGACGAGGTGCCCGGCATCGGCCCGGCCCGTAAACGGGCGCTGCTGATGCACTTCGGCACGGCCGGCGCGGTGCGGGTGGCCAGCCTGGAAGACCTCCAGCGCGCGCCGGGCATCTCATCCGCCGTGGCGCAGACGGTGTATGATTATTTTCGCGGATGAGCGGGGTGGAGAACCGCTGATGGCCGCGCTCGGCTCACATCGGGGCGGGCCCACGGTTGAAGCAATGCACGTTCGGCGTTAAGGGCGCTTGCTTCAGAGGTTTTTCGGACATATCTGCCACCCATGCTGTTCACCTTCCTCCTCGTCGTTCAGGCCATCATCGCCTTCGTGCTGGTCACGGTCATCCTGATGCAGCGCTCGGAAGGGGGCGGGCTCGGCATGGGTGGAGGCGGCGGCCCTTCGGGACTGATGTCGGCGCGGGGCGCGGCGGATTTCCTGACGCGGCTCACCAGCATTCTCGCCTCTGCCTTCGTGGGCATGAGCATCATCCTGGCGGTCATCGCCGCCACGCAGCAGCGCGCGACGACCGTGGATACCTCGCTGGTCGGCAAGACCACGAGCACAGCACCGGTGGCACCGGCGCCCCTTGCAAACGGGGATGCCCTCTCGGGCGCGGCACCGGCCGCATCGGGTGACGCGCAAGCGCCTGCCACACAGAATCAAGCCGTTCCGCTCGCTCAATAAGACAGCGCGCAATATTTTTTCTCGCAAAGCGGATTCGTCCGCTTGCCCTCTTGCACGGGTTCAGCTTAAGCCTTCTCTCCCATGGCGCGGTTCATTTTCATCACCGGCGGCGTGGTCTCTTCGCTTGGCAAAGGTCTTATGGCCGCGTCCCTCGGGGCGCTTTTGCAGGCGCGTGGCTACAAGGTCCGCACTCGTAAGTTCGACCCCTATCTGAACGTCGATCCCGGCACGATGTCGCCATATCAACATGGCGAAGTCTATGTGACGGACGACGGGGCAGAGACGGACCTCGACCTTGGCCACTATGAGCGCTTCACGGGCGTTGCGAGCCGACAGGCGGACAACGTCACGCAGGGGCGCATCTACCAGACGATCATCCAGAAGGAGCGGCGCGGCGACTATCTCGGCGCGACGGTGCAGGTCATTCCGCACGTCACCGACGAGATCAAGGCGTTCGCGCTGGCCGAGACCGACGATGTCGATTTCGTGCTCTGCGAGATTGGCGGCACGGTCGGCGATATCGAGAGCCTGCCCTTCATGGAGGCGATCCGCCAGCTCCATAATGAGTTGGGGCCCAAGCAATCCATCTTCGTCCACGTCACGCTGGTGCCCTACATCGCGGCGGCGGGCGAGCTGAAGACCAAGCCGACCCAGCACAGCGTGCGCGAACTGACGTCGCTCGGCATCCAGCCGGACATATTGCTTTGCCGCTGCGAGCAGCCGCTGCCGGACAGCGAACGGGCCAAGATCGCGCTGTTCTGCAATGTCCGCAAGGAGGCCGTGATCCCGGCTCTGGACGCCCGCAGCATCTATGCGGTGCCGGTGCAATATCACCGGGAAGGGCTGGACCGGGCGGTGCTGGAGGCTTTCGGGATCGAGGGCGCCCGCGAGCCGGACCTGGCGCGCTGGCAGGACATCATGGACCGCTACGATCACCCCGAGGGCGAGGTGACGATTGGCGTCGTCGGCAAATATGTCGGCCTGCCGGATGCCTATAAATCGCTGCACGAGGCGCTGATGCACGGTGGCCTCGCCAACCGCGTCAAGGTGAAGGTGCAGTGGCTGGACGCTGAGCTGTTCGAGGCTGAGGAAAGCGATATCGCGGCCCAGCTCGAGCCGATGCACGGCATCCTTGTGCCGGGTGGCTTTGGCGCGCGCGGATCGGAAGGCAAGATCGCCAGCGTGCGCTTCGCCCGCGAGCGCGCCGTGCCGTTCTTCGGCATCTGCCTTGGTATGCAGATGGCCTGCATCGAGGGCGCGCGCAACACGGCGGGCATTGCCGATGCCTCGACCACCGAGTTCGGGCCGACCGACGAGCCGGTTGTCGGCCTCATCACCGAGTGGATGAGCAAGGAAGGCTTGCAGCAGCGTGATGCAGACACGGATTTGGGCGGCACCATGCGGCTCGGGGCTTATCCCGCCAAACTGACCGGTAACAGCGTCGTGGCGGGCATCTACGAGACGGATGAAATCAGCGAACGCCATCGCCATCGCTACGAGGTGAATGCGCGCTACCGCGAGCCGCTCGAGGCGGGCGGGCTGATCTTCTCGGGCATGTCGCCCGACGGCGCGCTGCCAGAAATTGTCGAGCGGCCGGACCATCCCTGGTTCATCGGCGTGCAGTTCCACCCGGAACTGAAATCCAAGCCGTTCGATCCGCACCCGCTGTTCCGCAGCTTCATCGCCGCGGCGCTCAAGCAGAGCCGATTGGTTTAAAGGCGACGCGATCGACGCGGTGGGACGCATTGCCAGCCGGTGAGGGCGCAGCGACTGGCATCGCCTTTCGGGACGGTGTGCGCACATCCGCTCATTTGAGCAGGCAGGGCGAGAGGCCCTGCCTCAGGCCTGACTATCGCCGCCGTAGCTATTCCCTGATCCCTGGCGGATCGCTTCGTGGTGTTTGTGAGGCGAAGGGGCCCCGCCTTCGTTCGGCCTGTGTGGCGGCATGGAGCCGCTGGGCGGGGGCTGGCAAAGAAGCCGCGCTGCACCTCTACCGACGCCTCGGCATTGCGCGCGACATGCACGGTTATCACTATCGAATCGCGGCCATGCCGTGACAGGAAAGGGCGCCCGGTTGCCCGGACGCCCTTCCGCTTGGGACCTGTGCTGGCTCAGGCGGCGTTCTTGTCCGCCTGGTGCTCGACGGCGGGATGCTCGACGACGGCGCCCTTGCCGTTGATGGCGATCTTGCGGGGCTTCATCGCGTCAGGCACCTCGCGGATCAGATCGACGGTGAGCAAGCCATCGGCGAGATCGGCGCGCTCGACGCGGACGAAGTCGGCCAGCTCGAAGCGGCGCTCGAAACTGCGGTTGGCGATGCCGAGATGCAGGTAATTGCTGCGATCGCTTTCCGCATTCTCAGCCTTCCGGCCGGTGATCTGGAGGAGGTTCTGCTGCGCCGTGATGTCGATCTCATCCGGCTTGAACCCGGCGACGGCGAGCGTCACGCGGTAGCGATCTTCTTCAAGCCGTTCAATGTTATAGGGCGGATAGTTGTCCACCTGCTGAAGACGTGCGCTGTTCTCGATGAGATCGAACAAGCGGTCGAAGCCGACGGTGGTTCGGCGATAGGGGCTAAGGTCAAAGCTACGCATGATCAAATCCTCCTGCTGGAGCGTGTTTGAAGTGCGATGCCGGGCCCAAGAGGCACCCGAAGCATCATCCGGCCCCAGAAGCGGCGACCGGATGCCATCCAGATATGGACAGGACATGAGCTTTCAAGAGGGTGAACTGCGCTGTGCCCACGCGGGTGGAAGAGCCGCCCTTGGCAGGCGCAGGACGACTGCGTCTCCGGGGCGACGTTGGCCTAAGGCGATGCCAATGCGGAGGTCAAACAGCGATACGGTCTGGGATTTTGCGACCCGCAAAGGATAAGCGCCCGGATCGTTTCCAATCCGGGCGCCCGTGGACGATAAATCGTCTCCCCCTTTTGGGATCGCGTTCCGCGCACCTTAACGGCCCCCTCAAGCGTAAGGCGGGATGCGATCTCCCTGAACCACGGCCTGCTATGAAAAGCCTGTGTTTCGAACCGGAAGCTATGCGAGGCACCGGGTCCTGTCACGGGCCAAGTTGCGGCCTCAATCAAATGTTTCGTGATCTGTGCCAATTCCGCAACAGCTTGTCCTCTGCCGCGATGACCCTACGGCATGGCCGGTTTCCGGCCGGGCGCAATGGACGCCCCTTGCCACCGTCTCGCGCGCGCCATAAGCAGGCGCGGACCCTCAGCGAGACCCCGCAGCTTCATGATCCTCTCCCGCTACGAAAGAATGATCGCCCGGCGCTATTTGCTGCCCGGTAAGGGGGAGGGATTTATTTTCATGGTCGCCTCGATCAGCCTCGCTGCGGTGATGCTGGGCGTGGCCGCGCTGATCGTGGTGATGAGCGTGATGAACGGTTTCCGTGCGGAGCTGTTCGACAAGATCGTCGGGCTGAATGGCCATGCCGTGGTGCAGGGCTATGGCGGCCGCCTCGACAACTGGCAGGACATCGCGGCACAGGCGCGCAAGACGCCCGGCGTAACCAGCGTGACCCCACTCATCGAGCAGCCGCTGCTCGCCATCTATCAGGGCCGCGCGGAGGCGGCGCTGATCCGTGGAATGACCGAGCACGACATCCGCGAGAACCCGTCGCTCAAGGCCAAGGTGGTCGCCGGCTCGCTGGACGCGATCCGCGCCGGTAGCGGCAAGGTGGCGATCGGCTCGCGGCTGGCGGAGAATCTCGGCGCGAGCCTCGGCCAGACGGTGACGGTGATCAACCCCTCCGGTCGCTCGACACCATTCGGCACGATGCCGCGCCAGATTCCCTATGAGATCGGCGCCATCTTCGAGATCGGCATCTACGATTACGACAAGGCCTTCATCATCATGCCGATGCAGGACGCGCAGACGCTGCTGCTGCTCGGCGACAAGGTCGGCATGGTGGAAGTGCAGACGAACGACCCGGACCGGATCGGCGAATATATGGCGCCGCTGGCCAAGGCTATGGAGGGGCGCGCGGTCGTTATTGACTGGCGGCAGATGAACTCCAGCCTGTTCGAGGCGCTGCAGGTGGACCGGGTGGTCTCCTTCGTCATCCTCTCGCTCATCATTCTGGTGGCGGTGTTCAATATTCTGTCTTCGCTCATCATGCTGGTGCGCGCCAAGACTCGCGATATCGCCATTCTGCGTACCATGGGAGCGACGCGGAGCAGCCTGCTGCGCATCTTCGTGACGGTGGGCGTGACGATTGGGTCGCTCGGGATGTTGGCCGGGCTGGGGCTGGGCTTCATCATTCTCTATTTTCGGCAGGGTATTCTGGACGGTGTGCAGATGCTCACGGGCCAGCAAATCTGGGACCCGTCAATCCGCTTCCTCACCACGCTGCCCTCCAAGCCCGATCCGGTGGAGATTGGCGGCATCTGCCTGATGGCGGTCGGCTTCAGCTTTCTTGCCACGCTCTACCCGGCCTACAAGGCCGCCAATACCGATCCGGTGCAGGTGCTGCGCTATGAGTGAGGTGCTGTCCGTCTCATCACTCTCGCGCAGCTTCACGCAGGGCAGCGCAAAGATCGACGTACTGCGCGGCGTGGACCTGACGGTCGCGGCGGGCGAGATTGTCGCGCTGCTCGGTGCGTCCGGGAGCGGCAAGTCGACCATGCTGCAAGCGGTCGGCCTGCTCGAAGGGGGCTATGGCGGCTCGATCCGCCTGTGCGGCGTGGAGGTGGCCGGCGAGGGAAGCGATGGACGGACCCGGCTGCGGCGCGAGAAACTGGGCTTCGTCTATCAGTTTCACCATTTGCTGCCGGATTTCAGCGCGATCGAGAATGCGATCCTGCCGCAGCTCATCCGGGGCAAGACTCCGGACGAAGCGAGGGAGCGCGCGGCGAGCCTGCTCACCAGCCTCGGCCTTGCGGAGCGTCTCGATCACAAGCCGAGCCGGCTCTCCGGTGGGGAGCAGCAGCGCGTCGCTGTGGCGCGCGCGCTGGCCAACCGCCCGGCTCTGGTGCTGGCGGACGAACCCACGGGCAATCTGGATGAGCGCACAGCCGACATCGTGCTGGACGAGTTCATCCGCCTGGTGCGCGAGCAGGGCTCGGCGGGCCTGATCGCGACGCATAACGAGCGACTGGCGGCGCGGATGGACCGGATCGTGCGGCTCCACGACGGCGTGCTGGACTGAGTATCCGAGAGGGCGCGTTTCCGGTCCGAGCCCTGTTGAGCGAAC
Source organism: Sphingobium sp. (assembly GCA_035654015.1). GTDB lineage: Bacteria > Pseudomonadota > Alphaproteobacteria > Sphingomonadales > Sphingomonadaceae > Sphingobium. The sequence goes on along the minus strand of DASRXX010000003.1, from coordinate 483,737 downwards.
TCCGCAGCATCAAGGCGGCGCGCTTATAGACCACGGTGCCGGTTCCGACCGCCCGGGAACTTGCTTTGCAGGCGTATGAGGTGCCGTAGCAGGGTGGTCCATCCTGCCGAGGGTTGTGGCGAGTGGGCGGCACAATCGCGGGCTTAGCGACCGCGTTCGCCGCGAAGGAGCGACACGACTCGCGGCCTGCACCAGAAATGCGTAAATCAGAAATCCGTCCCACGGCAGGCAACAACAGGAGCACGACATGGCCACCATCCTCATCGCCGGCGCCAATCGCGGGATCGGCCTGGAGCTGGCCCGGCAATATGCGCGTGAAGGCCATGACGTCATTCGCTGCATACGCGGAGCCGACAAGGCCGGCGGGGCGATCGGCGAGGTCCAGCCGCTCGACGTGACGGACGACGCATCGGTGGCGGCGCTGGCCCACGCCTTGGCGGGGCGCCCGATCGACCTCGTCATCGCCAGTGCGGGCGTGATCGGCCCCGAGGCACAGAGCGCGACCGAGATGGACTTTCCCGGCTTCCTTGCGACGCTCGACACCAATGTGCTGGGGCCGCTGCGCGTGGTGCAGGCGCTGCTCCCCAATGTGCGGGCGGCCGGGCATGGGCGGGTTGCGGTCATCTCCAGCCAGATGGGGTCCTTCCAGACGACCCACCCCAATTTCATTGCCTATCGCGCTTCCAAGGCGGCGGTGAACAAGGTGTTCCAGTGCCTCGCGGGTGCTTTCAGGGAGGACGGCATTGCCGTCGCCGCGCTGCATCCCGGTTGGGTGCGGACCGACATGGGCGGCCCCGGCGCCGATATTTCGGTGGAAACCAGCGCAGCCGGTATCCGCAAGGTGCTGGACGATCTCGATCTCGGGCGCACCGGGCGCTTCTATGCCTATGACGGGACCGAACTGGAGTGGTGATGCGATAACGGGATGGCGTGCTCGGCGCAGGCGGGCGCTCAGGACGACAGGGGACTGGGGTTAGGCCCTAACGCTCCTGCCTGCGCAGGTGCGCCAATATCCGATGAGCTTGAGCGGATCGTGCCGGAGGGGGGAATGATCCCCCCGCTCACAATATACCCGCACCGCCGCGGGAGCGGAGCGTGGATCGGCTATTCCTGCGGTTCGGGCACGCGTGCCAAGAGTGAGGGCAAGGGCATCGCCCCGGCCCTCACGCGCGCGGGCGCTCCGCTCAGTTCCGCGTCAGCCCCGCGAGCTTGCCGGCGTCGATGGCGGCGACGGCTGCCTTCAACTCGTCGATGCTGGCGGCGTCGCCATCCGCCTCGATCAAGAAGCGCTTGGCGACCATGGTCATGAAACTGCCGCTCTGCGCGGCGCGGTCCCACTTCTCGACGACGAGATTGCCGTCCTTGGTGGAGGTGCGCTCGTAGCCGTCGGCGTCCTCCCTGTTGGCCTCCACGCCGATAGCCGCGCCCAGCCCGGCCATCGCGCCCATCACGGCGGCATCGGTGATCTTGAGCGTGAAGCTCTTCTCGCCCGCTTCATAGGTGCCTTCGGCCTGGCTGCCGGGGCCGGCGCGCATGCTCTCGACAGCGGTGCGCTGGAAGCCGCCGATGCTGGCCGGCAGCAACGCCTGCAACGCGGCCGGCTCGACCGACTTGCCGTCACTTGCCGTCGCGCTCTCCATGTCCTTGGCGGCCTGCTCGATCTTGCTGGTGTCGATCGTGCCGACGCCGGGGATGGAGAGGGTGCCGCCCTCGGTGCTCTCCATCACCGCGCCGTAGTTTGGCCCGCCCACACCGATCATGCGCGAGAAGCTGGCGGTGATAGCGCCGATGACGAGATAGAGCACGATCACGCAGATGACCGTGACGATGGTGTAGGTCAGCGTCTTGTCCGCCGGCACCTTCATCAGCGGACCGGCGCCGGTGTAGAACAGATAGAAGGAATACAAGCCGACAATGGCGAGGAGAGAGAGGGACGGAATGAGGCCGAAGATGCTCGCCAGCCAGCCCGCCGTCATCGAATAGACAACCAGCTTGAAGGCATTGCGCGAACTGGCCTCGCCGCCGAACTTGGGCGCCAGCTTGTCCGCGACGAAGCAGATGACGAACAGGCCGATCAGCGAGAAGACGTAGCTGATGACGGCCTGCGCGAGGCCGCCGGCGAACGATGGCTTGAAACTGACGCCGAACGCGCCATAGCCGAAGATCTGACCGCCCAGAAAGGTCGCGACCGGGCCGATTGCGGCGAGCGGCAGGGCGTAGCGGGTGAAGATATCCCCGCTCGACGTCGTTTCTCGTTCAATGACCGGCCATTCCTCCTTGGGCTTTAGGATGATGGCCTTGGCGCGCGCGGCGATGGATCCAACGGGATTCTCAGGTGTCTCGACTGACATTGGCACACTCCCCCACAGTGAGTTGGCTGGGTGATTGCAGCATGTTTCCTGCGCAGGGGCAAGGATTTAGGGCTGCGGCGGAAAAAGCCTGTGGACAAGTGTGGCGCCGCGCCGGGAATGACTTGTGTTGCGCCGCCACCGCGCCACATAAGGGAGCCGCCATGGCTCATGCGCCCTATCTCCCGCTCCGTAACCTCTCGGCCTATACGCTGCTGGAAGGCGCCATCTCGCCCAAGCAACTCGCGGCGCGGGCGAAGGAACTTGGTTTTCCCGCCGCTGCGCTGACCGACCGGAATGGCCTGTATGCGGCGATGGCCTTTTCTGACGCGGCCGCCAAGGCCGGGGTGCAGCCGATCATCGGGGTGACGCTGGCTGTAGCGCGGCCGGACCGGCCAGAGACAGCCCCGCTCGCGATCGACTGGCTGGTGCTGCTCGCGCAGGACGAGACCGGCTACGACAATCTGTGCGCGCTGGTCAGCCAGGCGCATGTCGAGCGACCGGTCGAGGCGGATGCGCATGTCACCATGGACACGCTCGCCGCCCATGCCGACGGGCTGATCTGCCTCACCGCCTCGGGCGAGGGCGCGCTGGCGCGGCTGCTGGCGGAGGACCAGCCGGAGGCGGCCGGTGCCTATCTCGGCCGGTTGCAGGCGCTGTTCGGCGACCGGCTCTACATCGAGCTGTCTCGCGCGGGCGATCCGGTGATGGAGCGGGCGGAGAGTGCGCTGCTCGACCTCGCCTATGCGCGGGGCCTGCCGATCGTCGCGACCAACCCGGCCTGTTATGCGGACGCGGCCTTCCACGGCGCGCACGATGTGCTGCTCTGCATCGCCAACAGCAGTTATGTCGAGAGCGACGACCGGCCGAAAAGCTCACCGCAGAGCTGGATGAAGCCGGCCGACACGATGGTCGCGCTGTTCGCCGATCTGCCCGAGGCGATCGCCAACACGCTGGTGGTCGCACAGCGTTGCGCGGTCCGGGCCCCCAAGCGCAAGCCGATCCTCCCCAGCCTTGCCGGCGACCGGGAAGGCGAGGAGGTGCAGCTGCGCGTCGATGCCGAGGCGGGCCTGGCCGCGCGGCTGGAGAAAGCGGGCATAACCGACCCCGATGAGGTCCGGCTTTACACGGATCGGCTCAATTATGAGCTGGGGATCATCAATCAGATGGGCTTCCCCGGCTACTTCCTGATCGTGGCCGACTTCATCAAATGGGCGAAGGCACAGGATATTCCGGTGGGGCCGGGGCGCGGATCCGGCGCCGGCTCGGTGGTCGCCTGGGCGCTCACCATCACCGATCTCGATCCGCTCAAGCTGGGGCTGCTGTTCGAGCGTTTCCTCAACCCCGAGCGCGTCTCGATGCCGGATTTCGACATCGACTTCTGCGAAACGCGGCGCGGCGAAGTTATCCGCTATGTGCAGAAGAAATATGGCTCCGACCATGTCGCGCAGATCATCACCTTCGGCACGCTGAAGGCGCGCGCGGCGCTCAAGGATACCGGCCGCGTTCTCCAGATGGGTTATAATCAGGTCGATCGGCTCGCCAAGCTGGTACCGAACCACCCGACCGATCCCTGGACACTGGAGCGGACGATGAACGGATCGGCCGAGTTTGTGGCCGAATATAAGGCTGATTCGCAGATCAAGCGCCTCGTCGATCAGGCGATGATGCTGGAAGGGCTGCCGCGCAACAGCTCCACCCATGCGGCGGGCGTCGTCATTGGCGACCGGCCGCTGAGCAAGCTGGTGCCGCTCTATCGCGATCCCAAGTCCGACATGCCAGTGACCCAGTTCGACATGAAATATGTCGAGAGCGCGGGATTGGTGAAGTTCGACTTCCTCGGCCTCAAGACGCTCTCCGTGCTCCAGCGGGCGGTGCACCTGATCGCCGGGCGCGGGACCGAGGTGGACCTCAATACCCTGCGCTGGGACGACAAGGCGGTGTACGACCTGCTGAAGCGCGGCGACACAGTGGGCGTATTCCAGCTTGAATCGGAAGGCATGCGCAAGACGCTCGCCGCGGTGAAGCCCACCAACTTCGGCGATATCATCGCGCTGGTCTCGCTCTACCGACCGGGGCCGATGGACAACATCCCGCTGTTCGGCCGCCGCAAGAATGGCGAGGAGGAGATCGATTATCCCCACCCGCTGCTGGAGCCGGTGCTGAAGGAAACCTACGGAATCTTCGTCTATCAGGAACAGGTGATGCAGGCGGCGCAGATCCTCGCCGGCTACTCGCTGGGCGGCGCGGACCTGCTGCGCCGCGCCATGGGCAAGAAGATCAAGGCGGAGATGGACGCGCAGCGCGCTACCTTTGTGGAAGGCTGCAAGGGCAACGGCATCGACGCGAAGAAGGCCAACGAGCTGTTCGACTTGATCGACAAGTTCGCCGGCTATGGTTTCAACAAGAGCCACGCGGCCGCCTACGCGCTGCTCGCCTACCAGACGGCGTGGCTCAAGGCGCATTATCCGGCGGAATTCTATGCCGCTTCCATGGCGTTCGACATCCACCAGACCGACAAGCTCTGCGTGTTCGTGGACGATATGCGGCGCATGGGGCTGACGTGCCTGGCGCCCGATATCAACCTGAGCGCCGCCGACTTCACCGTGGAGCCGGACCCGGCCGATCCCACGCGCTATGCGGTGCGTTATGCGCTCGGCGGCCTCAAGGGCGTGGGCGAAAAGGCGATGGAGACACTGGTCGAGGAGCGGGAGGCGAAAGGGCCGTTCCGCGATCTCGACGATTTCGCCGGCCGCATCGAGCCGCGCCTGCTCAATCGGCGCCAGCTTGAGAGCCTCTCCGCCGCCGGCGCGTTCGATGGGCTCGGGCTGGATCGCGGCGTGGTATATGCCGCCGCCGAGACGATCCTCACCGTGGCGGCCAAGGCGGCCGACATGCGCGAGAGCGGGCAGGGCGGGCTGTTCGGCGGCGACGATGCCGCCCATGCCGACGTGCCGTTGCCCAGCAATGCCAACTGGACCCAGAGCGAGCGCATGGCGCAGGAGAAGGAGGCGTTCGGCTTCTATTTCTCGGCGCATCCGGTCGACCGCTATCGAGAGGTGGCGCGCGAGCGGGGCGTGCGGACGTTCGCCGAGCTGTGTGGGGCGGCGGACAGCCTGAGCAGCGGCGAGCGCACCGGCGCGGCGATGGCGGGCCTGATCGAGGAATTGCGCTGGCGCGACACGCGCAAGGGCGGGCGCTTCGTCTCGGCCACCTTCTCCGACAGCAGCGGCCAGTTCCAGGCGAGTTGCTTCGACGAGGACGGCTGCAAGCTGCTCGCGCGGCTGCACGAGGATGGCGAATGCGCGCTGCTCACGGTTGAGCTGGACCGTCAGCCGGGCGAGGAGACGCCGCGCGTGACGGTGCGGGGCGTGACACCCTTTGCACGGGTCGCCAGCACGACGCGGCTGCGGATGGTGCTGACCGTCGAGGCACCCGAGGCGATCGCTCCGCTCGCCGCTATGCTGATGCAACGCCGGGGCGGCCGCTCGGTGGTGGAGATCCACGCGATGACCGCGGCCGGCGAGGCGCGGGTGCGCCTGGGCAGCGACTTCCAGCTCGACAGCGAACTGGCCGAGCGGATCGAGACGATCCCCGGCATTCGCTCGGTGGAGCTGGCGGGCGGCGCGCCCAAGCTGGCGCTGGTGTCGTCGCGCTAGGGGGACGGGGACAGGTTTACCGCATCTGGTGAAGGCGGCGTCATGCCCATGCGTGGAATGCCGTGGTAAAGTCCGTGGACAGAGCACGGCCTTGATGATCGTCTGCGGTCTTCAGACCTAAGAGATGGCTGATGACCGATTCGGGGTGGACAGCGGACAGCCTCCCTCTGGATGCTCGGACTGCACGACAAATAATTATTCCTTATCAGTCCTCCGCGAATACGCAGATTGACCCAAATAACCTAAGCTCCCATGCACATGGGAGGGGGGAGAATATGGGTGAGGATTATATTGATCAACTCTTGCTATTGGCTGCCAAGATCGTCGCGTTGGCAGATGTCGAAAGCACACTCGACAAGCGAGAATGGAAAGCGGCCAAGGAACAGCATGATAGCCTAGAAGCCAAGTTCAAGGAGATCCGCAACAAATACGTGGACGTGCTGCTTGACACGTCGGAGGGTCACGATCAGGCGTATGATCTCGTCGCAGCGGATATCGCGGCAATCCGCGCCAACTGTGATCCATCATGGAATCCTGCCGTCAACTACGTCTCCGACAACTTACTCTCACACCTGCAGAAGGAAGCTGCTCGCGATCCAGGAGTGAGGAAAGCGATCAAGGTTATGCCTTGGGTGTTGGCAGGATTCGGGGTCACGGCGTACTTTGCGATCCGCTTCCTTTCCGCAACGCCAATCAATCATGCCATCGACACCAGAGAGGGTATTCAAGAACGCGCCGCCGCCGTGGGGAAGTTGCTTCGCTACGATGAGTGGATGGACACTCATGTAAGAAAAGGAGGATGGATCAAGGGCATTCTCCTATGGCCCATCCAACCAACTGACGCCGAGATTGAGGGGGCCTCAGAATTTGCGGCGTTGGCGTACGAAGCGCAACAATTAAGCGTTGAACAATTTGGTTGTCCCTCGCTCAATCGCGGCTACGGGAACAAGCCGTCGAAGGAGGAACTCGACTACATATCTGAGGCTGCGGATTACTTGCGCCGCCCCAATATCCAGTGGAAAAACCCTCCAGTGCTCGCCGCCATGGATGCGGCCAAGGTAGTTGGCAACTGCTGATCACATGGCCGCCATTTTGCTAACCAGACTGCCCGAAATGTCGTCGCGTCGGGATCGCCTGTGTCCGCACCATGTCACGGGCTCCCCGCCGGGGGACAACGAATTTTTGCCTGCGGCTTAGAACAGCCGTCCCTGATCGCTTGGCGGGACGAACAGGTCGTGGCGCAGGGTGATGCGGCCTTGAGCGAGGCCATGGCGGCGCCGGGCCTTGTCGAACCGGCTGTGGAGCAGCGCGGCGAAGGGGCCTTGACCGCGCATGCGGCTGCCGAAGGCGGGATCATTGTCGCGGCCGCCGCGCAGGGCCTGGATATGGCTCATCACCTTGGCGGCGCGGTCGGGAAAATGCTCGGCCAGCCAGGCGCGGAACAGGGGCGCCACCTCGAACGGCAGGCGCACGGGAATGTAGGAGACCGAGCGCACGCCTGCCTCGGCCGCCGCCGCGACCAGCGCCTCGATCTCGTGATCGTTGATCGCCGGGATGATCGGCGCGAGGCAGGCGTGGGCCGGCACGCCCGCCTCGGCCAGCGCGCGCATTGCGGCGAGGCGCTTGCGGGGATGGGGCGCACGCGGCTCCAGCGTGCGGGCCAGTGCCGGATCGAGCGACGTGAGCGAAATGCCCACGGCCACCAGCCCATCCGCCGCCATCGGCCCCAGCAGGTCTATGTCGCGTGTCACCCGGTCGGACTTGGTGGTGATCATCAGCGGATGGCGGCAGGCGGCGAGCACCTCGATGCAGGCGCGGGTGATCCGCCACTGCGCCTCGATCGGCTGATAGGGATCAGTATTGGTGCCCATCGCGATCGGGCTGACGACATAGCGCCGGTGCGCCAGTTCCTTGCGGAGAAGCGCCGCCGCGTCCGGTTTGACGAACAGCTTGCTCTCGAAATCGAGCCCCGGCGAGAGGTCCAGCCGCGCATGGCTCGGCCGCGCGAAGCAGTAGATGCAGCCATGCTCGCAGCCGCGATAGGCGTTGATCGACTGGTCGAACCCGACGTCCGGCGAGTTGTTGCGGGTGATGATGGTGCGGGCATGCTCCTGCGTGACGGTGGTGCGCAGCGGCGGCAAGGCCTCGTCGGGTTCATCGCGTAGCCAGTCCAGCCACGCGCCATCGGCCTGCCGGGCGGGCAGCGCGAAACGGGTGGATACGGTGTTGGCGGGCGCGCCGCGCCCCTTGATGGCAGCCATGGTGTAATGAGAACATAAATAGAACAAATTGACAAGTCGGCCAGCGACGGTCAGGCTGCGGGCGAACCGGGTTCGGCAACGGCCGAGCCGGTCTGGAGAGATGTGCCAATGGCGCAGCAGCGGGACGTCGTCATCGTCGGCGCGGGGCCGGTGGGTTTTCTGGTCGCGCTGGGGCTGGCGCGGCAGGGTATCGACGTGACGCTGCTCGATGCGGCCGACGACATCGTCAATTCGCCGCGCGCCGCGATCTACTTCCCCACGACCCTGGAGCTTCTCGATCGGCTCGGCGTGATCGATGACTGCCTTGCCATCGGCTATCGCTGTGAGCGGCTGGCGATGCGCTACCCGGAAGTGGGCGAGGTGATCGCCTTGGATTATCAGAAGGGGGCGCTGCCGGGGCAGTTATATCCCTTCAACCTGCATTTCGGGCAGCATGAACTGGCCGGCGTTGTCTCCGATCATCTCCAGCGCCTGCCCCATGCGCGGGTGCATTGGCGGCATCGCGTGGTCGGGCTGGAGCAGGCCGGCGAGCGCGTGCTGCTGGACGTGGAGACGCCGGACGGGCCGACGCAGATCAGCGCGCGCTGGGTGGTCGGCACGGACGGTGCGCGTAGCACCGTGCGGCACCTGCTCGGCCTGCCATTCGAGGGCTTCACCTGGCCCGAGCGTTTTGTCGCCACCAATGTCGAGGTGGATTTCCACAAGCTCGGCTATTGCGATGCGAACATGGTGGTCGATCCGGTCAACTGGGCGGTTGTCGCGCGGCTTGGCAAAGGCCCTCTCTGGCGGCTGACCTATGGCGAGGACAGCCGTCTCGACGAGGCGACGATGGCGCAGCGGATCCCCGAGCGTTATCGCGCCTTCATCCCCGCAGGCGAGCCATATCGCGTGGTTCAGGCAGCGCCCTATCGCTGTCACGAGCGCTGCGCGCCGCGTTTCCGCGTCGACCGTGTGCTGCTTGCCGGCGATGCCGCCCATGCCTGCAATCCCTGCGGTGGGCTGGGGCTGACGACCGGGGTGATGGACGCCAACGCGCTCTCCCAGATCCTCGGCGCGGTTGTCCACGGGCAGGCGGGCGAGCATCTGCTGGATGATTATGCCGAACAGCGGCGGCGCATCTTCCTGGAGGTGACCTCTCCCAGCGCGCAGCATTTCAAGCAGCAGCTCAGCGAGCGCGACCCGGCCAGGCGCGCGGAGCAGCGCGCGATCATGCGCAAGTCGATGGATGATCCCGCAACCGCGCAGATGGCGACGCTCATCGCGCAGCGGATCATGGGGGAGCCGTTGACGCTGGGGCGGGCGGCGCGGGTTTGAACGGGAGGGCGCTTGCGTCGTTAGGAGTGAGCGCGTAAGTTCCCTTTTCGTTCTACATGAGGGGTCGCCGGTGTCGCTGGAAAGTCTCGTTGCCATTCTTGTTGCCGTGCTGGCGGGGCTCGCGCTTGGCTGGGTGGTCCGGGGGCGCATGGCCGCGCCGGTAGAGGCTGAGCGGCGCGCGCTGGCGGACCGGCTTGCGACGCTGGAGGAAATGCGCAACGCTGCGTTGCGCGATCTCGCCGTCGCGACCGAGCGGGCCGGGCAGGCGGATGCGCTACGCGAGCGGCTGGAGGCGACCGACGCGGCGCGGGACGCCGCCGAGCGCGATCTGGCTGCTTTGCGCGCCGATCATGCCGCGCGGAGTGAGGCGTTCGCCGCTCAGCTCAAGAGCCTGCAAGAGGCACGCGAGCAGCTTTCCGCGCAGTTCAGCGAGACGGCGGGCAAGCTGCTTAATGAAGCGCAGCGCGCGCTGATCGAGCGGGCGGATCAGCGCTTCAACCAGGCGCATGAGAAGAGTGAAGCCAGCCTCAAGGCGCTGCTCCAGCCGGTGGAGACTACGCTCAAGCGTTACGAGGAGGGGCTCGGCCGCGTCGAGAAGGAGCGGGTTGACAGCTATGCCAGCCTGCGCGAGGCGGTGGAGATGGTGCGCGCGGGGCAGGGGCAGGTGCGCGACGAAACCGCGCGGCTGGTCAACGCGCTGCGTTCCAGTCCCAAGGCACGGGGCCGCTGGGGCGAGCAATCCTTGCAGAATGTGCTGGAGCAGGCCGGGCTCGCCCAGCATATCGATTTCCGCCAGGAAGTCTCAATCGATACCGAGGATGGGCGGTTGCGGCCTGACGTGATCGTGCGCCTGCCGGGCGGGCGTGAGTTGATTATCGACGCCAAATGCTCGCTCAACGCCTATCTCGACGCGAGCGAGGAGGTGGACGAGGCTGCCCGCACCGCGCATCTGCGTGCCCATGCCGGATCGTTGCGGCTGCACGCCCAGCAACTTGGCGCCAAGGATTATTGGGCGCGTTTCGGCAAGGCAGCGGACTATGTCGTCATGTATATCCCCGGCGAGCATTTTCTCTCCGCCGCGCTGGAGCAGGATGACGGCCTGTGGGAGTGGGCCTTCGAGCGCCGCGTGCTGCTGGCGACGCCAACCAATCTGGTCGCCATCGCCCGCACCGTGGCGAGCGTTTGGCGGCAGGAGAAGCTGGCCGAGGAAGCGCAGCTTGTCGGTGCGCTCGGCAAGGAGATGTATGAGCGGCTGGCGGTGGCAGCGGGCCACCTGTCCGCGCTCGGCCGCAGCCTCAACGGCTCGGTGACGCACTACAATAAATTCGTCTCCAGCTTCGAAAACCGCGTGCTGGTGACGGGGCGTCGTTTCAAGGAGTTGAGCGTCGAAACCGGATCGCGCGAAATCGAGGACGTGACAGCGATCGAGACGCTCGCGCGATTGCCCGAACCGGCGGTCGGCGATGCGGTGGAGGCGGGAGGCGGCAGTGAGCCTGCGCCCGGCAACGGATTGGCGACGGCACAAGGGTGAAGGGTGCGGTCACCAATCGGTTGACGACACGTTTTGATGAGGCGGGCAAGCGTCCGCGGTGCCGATAAGCGACCAGACCACCGGCCGACTTAAAGCGGGCGGTGGCCAGGGAACCGCTGCCCCGAAGCTGTATTACTCTCCGGGCACGAAATAGGTGCTGCCCGGCGATGAGGAGGCGTTTGTTTCGCCGCTCCGTCCGCACAGCCGGACACTGGCGACCGCGAGCCCCAGACGCTGGGGCCCTTAGTCATCTAATTCCCTCGGTTTGAAGAGATATCATTGCAAAAACGACGATTCCCGAACACCTTACGTCGATGCTCTCTCACGCTAATCAGCGGCGCGCTATTGACAGATGGTGGATGCCAGCGGACCAATGGGCGCGATAATAGAGGGCCAGGAGAGAATCGACATGTGTGATAATGATATTCATCCCGGATTGATCGAGGATTGGAACCTCACCCGCCGGACCTTTGTGGCGACGGGCATCGTCGCGGCGGGACTCGCGAGTGCGGCACATGCCGCCGAAAATGTCGTCGAGAAGGATGTGACGGTCAAGACCGCCGACGGTGAGGCCGATGCGGCCCTGTTCCATCCGGCAGGCAAGGGAACATGGCCGGCTGTGCTCGTCTGGCCCGACATCATGGGCTTGCGTCCCGTTTTCCGCGAAATCGGCCGGCGGCTCGCGGCGCAGGGCTATGTCGTGCTCGTGCCCAACCCGTTCTACCGCAGCAAGAAGGCGCCGGTGGTTGAGGGCGCAGTCGATTTCAGCGATCCCAAGGTTCGCGAAACGCTGTTCGGCTATCGCGGCGCGATGACGGACGCGGGCGTGGCCAAGGATGCCGTCGCCTATCTCGCATTCCTCGATGCCCAGCCAGAGACGGCGAAGGGCAAGAAGGCGGGCGTGCAGGGCTATTGCATGGGCGGACCGCTCTCCTTCATGACTGCCGCGGCTGTGCCGGGGCGCATTGGCGCGGTCGGCAGCTTCCATGGCGGTGGGCTCGTGACCGACAAGCCCGATAGCCCCCATCTGCTCATCCCCAAGACCCACGCCGCCTATCTGATCGCCGTCGCTCAGAATGACGATGCGCGCGAGCCAAAGGCGAAGGATGTGCTCAGGGAGGCCTTCGCCGCCGCCAAACGTCCGGCGACGGTGGAGGTCTATCCGGCCGATCATGGGTGGTGCGTGCCCGGCAGCCAGGTCTACAATCAGCAGGCTGCCGAGAAGGCCTGGGCGGAGCTCACCAAGCTCTACAAGGCGAACCTCGTCTGACATGCGCGCCGCCGGCCCCCGGATCCCTTGCAGGGGGATGCAGGGCCGGCGGCGAATGCTGGTTGAGCAGGGTGATCGGCATGGGAGGCGCCGCGCTGCGTGCTCCTGACCAGCCGTGAGGGGTGAGAGGCTCTCTCAGGCTGCCGTCAGACGGAGGAATGCCAGACTATTTCACGGGAGGGGGGACCCATGATGATGAAATGCCATAAGATTACGGCCTTTGTGTTGAGTGCACTGCTGTTCGCGGGGGCGCCGGGGGCCGCCGTGGCGTCGGACGCGGATATCATCCGTCAGGCCGAGGATCGTGTGCAGATCGAGGCACTGATGTGGAACTATGTCCGTGCGATCGATTCCTTTAACGCGGATGCCTATGTGAGCGTGTTCACGCCCGACGGCGCGTTCGGCGCGACCAAGGGGAGCGACGCACTCCGCAAGATGGTCGTCGACCTCAAGAAGAGCCAGGAGGATCGCCGGGCGCAGGGGCAGACGATCCTCGCCATGCACCATATCATGAGCAATGCCAGCATCGAGTTTGTCGATAAGGACCATGCCCGCTACCGCTATTACTGGATGACGGTGTTCGGCGGCCCGGCTGGCGTGGAGCCGGCCCCCCGCGTTGCGGCGGTCGGCCGGGGCGTGGACGATGTGGTGCGCGTGGGCGGCAAGTGGCTGATCCAGACCCGCAACGTCGCCCCCAAGGACTAGGGACTCGCCGCAGGGAGCGTTTGCTCGGGCTGCGGCCGTGAGGCGTGGGACAGGTTGCGCCGAAGGCGTCGACTAGCCTCCCGCCGCACGCCATGACAGATGAAATGCGGTCGGCGCCCGGCCTGTGAGTGACCAACGGGAGCAGCGTCCTGTTGCGCCATGTGGCTTCGCGAGGGCCGCCGATGGGCCATCAGCGGCCCTCGAGTCCCCCTCGCGACACGTATCGACACCGGCGGCGCCGGCCCGCCATCGAGCCATCCCCCGTTTCCTGCCAGACCCAATGGCCTATGCTCTCCGTAGAGGGGGAGGTTTGCGTATGGGACGGTCTTGGGCGATGGTGCTGGCCGGCGTGGCAGGAGGACTCATGGCGTTGCAATCACCGGGCGAAGCTCAGCGGATCGAACCGGCGGCGAAGGCGGTCGATGCGCAGGTCGGGGGCGACCTGCCCGGGCTCATCGCTCTGTATCGCGATCTTCACGCCCATCCCGAGCTTTCGTTTCAGGAAGTCAGGACTGCCGCCAAGCTGGCCGAACGGATGCGCACGCTGGGCTTTGCCGTAACCGAGAAGGTCGGGCAGACCGGCGTGGTGGCGGTGCTGGAGAACGGGCCCGGAGCGGTGCTGATGATCCGCGCCGACATGGACGCGCTGCCGCTGGAAGAAAAGACAGGGCTCCCCTTCGCTTCAACCGTGGTGGCGACGACGCGCGATGGCATCGAGAGCCCGGTGATGCACGCCTGCGGGCATGATACGCATATGTCCGCCTGGATCGGCGCGGCGCAGGCGCTTGTCGCGCTCAAGGATCGCTGGTCCGGCACGCTGGTCATGATCCTCCAGCCCGCCGAGGAGATCGGCCTCGGCGCCAAGGCGATGCTGGACGATGGCCTGTTCACACGCTTTCCCAAGCCCACGCATGTCATCGCCTTCCACGATGCGGCGGACCTGCCCGCCGGGACGATCGGCTATGTGCCCGGCTTCGCGCTTGCCAATGTCGACAGCGTGGACCTGACCGTGCGCGGTTCGGGCGGGCATGGCGCCTATCCGCAGACGACGCGGGACCCCATCGTGCTTGCCGCGCGGATCGTGACGACGCTGCAAACGCTGGTCAGCCGCGAGATCGCGCCAGATGAGCCGGCGGTGGTGACGGTCGGCAGCTTCGTCGCGGGTGCCAAACACAATGTGATCCCCGACGAGGCCAAGCTGCTCATCACGGTGCGGAGTTATTCGGACGGGACACGGCAGGCGCTGCTCGACGGCATCGCGAGGATCGCCCGTGGCGAGGCGATCGCGGCGGGCGTGCCGGAGGACCGTTTGCCGATCATGACCGTGGAGAAAGATTATACACCCGCCACTTATAACACGCCCCAGTTCGCGGACCGGATGGCGGATGTATTTCGGCAGCATTTCGGCCCGGACCGTGTGCGCCATCGTCCGGCGGTGATGGGTGGCGAGGATTTCAGCCAATATTATCGGGCGGACAACAAGATCGAGAGCCTCATCTTCTGGGTGGGCGGCGTGGCGCCGGACAAGATGGCAGCGGCGCAGGCCGGCACGCTCAAGCTGCCATCGCTGCACAGCCCGCTCTTCGCGCCCGATGCGGAGGCGGTGATCGACACGGCGAGCAAGGCGCTGACGGTGGCAGCGCTGGATGTGCTCAAGCGCGAGTGAGTGGGTGCGCTATTGCGACACGTTCTCATATATAGCGATTAATCAGCGATTTATAATCGATTGAGGCGATCAAGCTGATTGCGACAATGCACTGGCCTTGCGGCTCAGCGGGTATAGTCTGCTCCTTTGAAAACAAACGTCCGCGACAGAATCGGATGATACAAGGAGAGTGACGATGGAACTCAAGGGCTCAAAAACCGAAACCAATTTGAAGGAAGCGTTTGCCGGCGAGAGCCAGGCGAACCGGCGCTACCTTTATTTCGCGCAGCAGGCCGATATCGAAGGCCATAATGATGTCGCTGCGGTGTTCCGCTCCACGGCGGAGGGCGAGACCGGCCATGCGCACGGCCACCTCGAATTTCTCCAGGGCGGCGGCGGCGATCCAGCAACGGACATGCCGATCGGCGATACGGTGAGCAACCTCAAGTCGGCCATTGCTGGCGAGACCTATGAATATACGGATATGTATCCGGGCATGGCGCGCACCGCGCGTGATGAGGGTTTCGACGAGATCGCCGAGTGGTTCGAGACGCTGGCCAAGGCGGAAAAGAGCCACGCCGGCAAATTCCAGAAGACGCTGGACGCGGTTCTGGCCGAGGCCTGATGGCAGCATCCGCGGTTATCCGCGGGGTCAGCCGGGCCGGATGGTCGGCCCGGTGACCGTTTCCATGAGCGGAACGCGGGCCGGTGAGCGCCCGCGCAGGGCGCGTAGGAGCACGCATGAAGGAAGGGAGCCTCGAGGCGCCGATGCGCCACCCCATCGCCTGGGAGGATGAAAGCTTTTACGACGAAGCCGCGCTTGAGGCGGAGATGCGCCGTGTGTTCGATGTCTGCCACAGCTGTCGGCGCTGCTTCAACCTGTGCAACAGTTTCCCGCTGCTGTTCGACCGGATCGACGAGAGCCCGGGCGAATCGGTGGACGATCTCGGCGCGGCGGATCTGAAGGCGGTCGCCGACGAGTGCACCCTCTGCGACATGTGCTTCATGGTGAAGTGCCCCTATGTGCCACCGCACGAGTTCAATATCGACTTTCCGCACCTCATGCTGCGCTACCGCGCCGTCGAGCATCGCAAGGGCGAGACGAGCTTCGCTGACCGGGAGTTGGCGCGGACGGACCGCAACGGCAAGCTCGCCCGGTTCGTGAGCGGCCCGGCCAATGCTGCCACCCGCGAGGGCAGCCCCGCGCGCGGCGTCATGCAGGCCATGCTGGGCATCGACAAGCGCGCGCACCTGCCGGCCTATGCCGATGTGCCGCTCGCCAACCAGCAGGCGCTGGTGCCGCCGCCCAACCCGGATGGCCCGGCGTTTGGCCGCAAGGTGGCGCTCTACGCGACCTGCTACGGCAACTTCAACGATCAGACGCCGGGCAATGCGGCCATCAAGGTGCTGGCGCATAACGGCGTAGCGGTGCGCATCGAATATCCTGAATGCTGCGGTATGCCCAAATTCGAGAATGGTGATCTGGGCGCGGTCGCCAGTGCCGCCGAGCGCATTGCCGCCCATTTCGAGCCGCTGATCGCGGAGGGCTATGAGGTGGTGCCGCTCACCACGTCCTGTTCGCTGATGCTCAAGTTCGAGTGGCCGCTGCTGCACCCGGACAATGAGCGGATCGCTGCACTCGCGGCCAACACGTTCGACGTTTCGCAATATGTGGTGATGCTGGCCAAGGCGACTGGCCTCATGCCGATCGAGGAATGGGACGCGAAGATCGGCGTCCATTTCGCCTGCCATGCGCGCGCGCAGAATATGGGGCCGAAGGCGATGGAGATGCTGCGCCTCATCCCGGGCGCCAAGCCGATCCTGACCGACCGCTGCTCCGGCCATGGCGGCAAATGGGGCATTTTCGCCGAGCATTTCGATACCGCGGTGAAGGTCGGCCGGCCGGCGGTGCGCCAGCTTGCCAAGGACAAACCGGACGTGCTGGTGAGCGAGTGCCCGCTGGCCGGGCCGCACCTCAGGCAGGTGATGCAACTCTCCGGCAGCGACGCGGTACCCGAGCGGATCGGTCATCCGATCGAGTTGATGGCGCGCGCCTACGGACTTTGAACAGCGGAAGGAAACCGTCATGCCGCGCGACCAGCGGGTCATCACCGCCGAGGACATCATGGACCTCGCCACCTATGAGACGATCCGGCCCGAAAAGCGCGAGGAAGCTATTCTGCGCAAGCGCTTCCGGCGCCTCTCGGTAGGGCCGCTCGTGACCGTGACCTTCGAGAATTGGGACAGCATGTGGCTGCAGGTGCAGGAGATGTTGCGCATCGAGAAGGGCGGCGAGGAGCAGTTGGTCGACGAACTGGCAGCCTATAATCCGATGATCCCCAACGGCCGCGAACTCACTTGCACCTTGATGGTGGAGATCGACGATCCGGTCATCCGAGCGCGCACGCTGGCGAGGCTAGGCGGTATCGAGGATCACATCTACCTCTCGGTCAATGGCGAGCGGATCGGTGCGGTGGCAGAGGGCGATGTCGAGCGGAGCAGGGCGGATGGCCGAGCCTCGAGCGTGCAGTTCCTTCACTTCCCTTTCACCGACGCGCAGATTGCCGCGTGGCGCAGTGGATCGGGAACGGTGTTGTTCGGCATCGATCACCCCGCTTATGGCCATATGGCCGTCATCGGCGAGGATGTCCGTCGCGAACTGGCGCGGGATTTCGACGAGGGGTAAAGATGCTGCGGGAAGAGCCAAGGCGCTTGCCCCTGCATGTTCTCATGCTTTCGCTAGTCATGGATGGGGCCGGCGCACCCGTGCGGCTGGCTTGCCGCCTCGCTGTTCGCTCCGGTCTCAGCGGCGATCGTCCCTCTCCTCGTCCGCGTCTTCCCGCTCACTTCGGGCGACCTGGGTCGCAATCGACTCGGTCGCGCTACCCGGTTCCGGTTCAAAGCCCTGCGGGTCGAGCGATGGTGCGGGCTCGATCGCGGTGCTCGCGTTATCGTTTGCGGAGGGGATCATAGGGGGCGACACGGGAGAGGGGAGAGGCGGAGGCGCTGGAGTGGGTTGCGCTTCGGCGGCGGCGCCTTGCGTGACGTTTGCTGTGTCGGCGGCAGCCGTTTGCGGAGCTGAAGGGACGGCGCTGCTCACCAGATTGGCGATCAGCGGCGCGGCGACAAGGACGGCGAGAGCCACCAATAGATAAGGTCGCTTGACCATTTGACCGGCCGGTAACTCCTGATGGAACGAGGCGGCCATGATACCCAAAGATGCTTAGCATCCGGTAAAGGCGTCAACGGCTTCCGCTCTCGATGGAACGAGCGAACAGTCACGGCAATGGTCATTTCGTTCAGCATATCTTTGCGATTTCGAAGGCATGGAGGTGCTGTCGGAAAATCTGACACTAGGGTGTCAAGTGGGCCAGCAACGGCCTGACGGACTGAGAGCGACCGAATGACCGGACTGTGCATGGTTCCGCACCCGCGCCTGCGAGTAGATAGCGGGGGCTGCCAGCCATGATGACGCCCTGGGTGATTGCCGGCAATGCCGGGCATGCGCTGGCGGGCGTCTTGCTTGCCGGGCTCGCCGTGATGAGCCTGCATCGCGCCAATAGGGCGGGCGAAGGATGGTTGCTCGGCATCGCGGTGGCGTTCACCGCTTTGTGGTCGCTGTGCCACGCGGTAGCCGGATTGGTCGGCGTCGATCCGCTCTCTGATGGGGTTGCCGAAACCGTGCGCAACGGCGCCTGGCTCGCGGTACTGGCCGCCATGCTGCGAAGCGGTGTTCGTGCGGGGGCCGTGTGGCGCGGGCGGCTGCTCTTGGTCTGCGCGCTGGTGTTGTTGCTCGTGGTGCAACTGGGGATGGACCTTGTTGCAATTGACCCGCAGGGCAAGGGCCGTGCCGCAGGATCCACCCTTGCAGCAGGTTGGCTGTTACGCTGCCTGTTTGCCTTAGGTGCGCTGATGCTGTTGCATGGGCTAGCCGAGCGGCGCACCCATCCCGCGACGCGGCGTCAAGCGGCCTGCGTTGGTGGCGCGTTGGCGTTCCTCTGGGCTTATGATTTCAACCATTATTTCCTGGCGTGGCTTTCCGGAGATCCGCTCGGCGCAATCGGGCCGATGCGCGGCTTCGTGATGGCGCTGCTCGCAGGCATGCTCGGGCTGGGCCTATACGGGGACAGTGCGCGCCCCATGGCGCTTTCCCGGCCGATGCGGATGCGGCTGGTCATGATCATTTTCTTCGCCGTCTACCTGCTGGCGGTTGCGTTACTTGCTGTCCTCACGGGCAAGATTGTCGCGCCGTTGGGGCAGGTGACGCAATTCACCGTGCTCTTCGCGCTGGCGGTGGGACTGCTCGCGCTCCTTTCATCGGCGACGCTGCGGGCGTGGTTGCGTGTCGAGCTGTCCAAGCATCTGTTTGCGCATCGCTATGATTATCGCACCCTGTGGCTGGGATTCGCCGCGACCATGGCAGAGGAAAGTAGCGAGGGGCCGTCGCTCGATTCGCGGATCACCCGCGCGATTGCGGAGGCTATGACGGTGCCAGGGGCGCAACTGTTCCTGCCCGGCGAGGATGGCCGGCTTACCCGGGTGAGCGGATGGGGAGCGCCGCCGGAGGGCTCCATCGACAGTCTCGATGCTGCCCTTACCGAGCAATTGGGGCGGACGGGCTGGATCGTCGATATCGCGGCCGACTGGGTTATGTACGGCGCGTTGCTCCCGGCATGGACGCGCCGCAGCGCCCAGGCCTGGGCGCTTGCACCGCTCATCCACGGCGAGGCGTTGCAGGGCGCGATCCTGCTGGCCGCCCCGCGCCCCGTGCGGCGGCTCGATTGGGAGGATCTCGACGTGTTGCGCGTCGTCTGTAGTGAGGCGGCAGCGCGGATCAGCGAGGCGCGCAGCCGCACCGCGCTGGCCGAGGCGCAGCGGTTCGACGACTTCAACCGTCGCTTCGCCTTCATCCTGCACGATCTCAAGAATCTGGTTAGCAACATGTCGCTGCTCGCCAGCAATGCCGAGCGCCACGCCGACAATCCGGCCTTTCGCGAGGACATGGTGCTCACGCTCAAGGAAACGGCGGCACGGATGACGGATTTGCTCCAGCGCCTCGCGCGACCCGGTCCCATGGCGGCGGGAAAGGCGGCGGGGCTGATGCTGGGGCCCCTGGTTCGCGCGTTGGCCCCGCGTTGGAGCGCGCAGGCGGGCAGCATCGTGGTAGAAGGAGAGACGGCCCCTCTGGTCCATGCCGACGCGGACGGGTTGGCGCGCGCGCTCGACCACCTTGTCCGAAACGCGCTCGAGGCGAGCCCGCCGGACAGCCCCGTGCGTGTGTGCCTCGAGGCGGACGACAGCGAGGCGCGGATCCATGTCATCGACCAGGGCGAGGGGATGAGCGCGGCGTTCATCGCCGATCAGCTTTTCCATCCGTTCAGTTCCACCAAGGCCGGCGGCTTTGGGCTTGGCGCCCACGAAGCGCGGCTGCTCGTCCAGGCGATGGGCGGGCACCTTGCGGTCGAGAGCGTGCCGAACCAGGGGACGCGCTTTACCATCCACCTGCCACTGGCGGAGGGCTCGGCCGTCCCCGCCGAATCAACACGAAAGGCCGGCTGATGGCCGATACTCGCCCCAAATTGCTGATCGTCGAAGATGATGCCGGGCTGCAACGGCAATTGCGCTGGGCGTATGACGCCTATCAACTCCTCATCGCAGGGGACCGCGAGGAGGCGCTGGAGATCGTACGCGCCGAGAATCCGCCGGTCGTCACGCTCGACCTTGGCCTCCCGCCCGACCCGGACGGGATCAGCGAGGGAATGGCGGCGCTGGCACAAATCCTTGCCGAACGGCCGGCGACCAAGGTGATCGTCGCTTCAGGCCACGGCGATCGTGCCAGTGCGCGGCGCGCCGTGGGCGAGGGCGCGTGGGATTTTTACCAGAAGCCGCTCGATATCGACACGCTTGGCCATATCGTCAGCCGGGCTTTTCACGTCCATGCGCTGGAGCAGGAGAACCGGCGCCTTGCCGAAGCAGTTCCGGAGGACCGCCGGGTGTTCGATGGCCTCGTCACGGCCGCACCGGAGATGCTCAAGGTTGCGCGGATGATCGAACGGGTCGCCACCGCCGACGTGGCGGTGCTGCTGCTCGGCGGGGGAGGCACGGGCAAGGGGCTGCTGGCGCGGGCGTTGCACGCGGCGAGCGGCCGTGCGGCGGGGCCCTTCGTGGCAATCAACTGCGCTGCGATTCCCGAGGCGTTGTTGGAAAGCGAACTGTTCGGCCATGCGACAGGTGCCCCCGGCCGGATCGAGCAGGCCGCCGGGGGGACGCTGTTCCTCGACGAGGTGGGCGATCTGCCGCAGGCATTGCAGGGGCGGTTGTTGCGCTTCCTTGAAGATGGCGTGATCGAGCGCATCGGCGCAAGCGAGACTCTCGTGATCGACGCCCGCGTCGTGGGCGCCACGCATCACGATCTGGAAGCACGGATCGCCGCGGGGCAGTTTCGCGAAGATCTCTATTATCGCCTGGCCGAGATTGTCGTGCGCGTGCCGTCGCTCGTCGAGCGGACAGGCGACGCGGTCCTGCTGGCCCGGCATTTCGCGGCCCGCCATGCCTGTGATTTCAATCCGCAGGTTACCGGATTCGCCGCCGACGCGCTGGCCGCGATCGACGCATGGCACTGGCCGGGCAATGTCCGCGAACTGGAGAACCGCGTGAAGCGCGCGCTGATCCTTGCCGAGGGCAAGCTGATATCGGCTGCCGACCTCGACCTGGACGGCGCGGCCGACGGCGACGAGCGCCTCGTCAACCTGCGTTCCGCGCGCGAAGAGGCCGATCGGCAGGCGATCCGCCGTGCCATGGCCCGCTCGGACGGGAACATTTCCAACGCCGCGCGCCTGCTCGGTATCAGCCGGCCGACGCTCTACGATCTCATCAAGAGCTATCAACTGCAGGCGTGATCGCCAGCGCGTGCCGCCTCGTTCAGAGGGCTATGGTCGATCGCGTGTGATGGGGCCCGAAGGCTAGTCGGGGCGTCTGGGGATAGCGCCCTTAGGCATCGGTCTGTTCGGCGAGGTCGTCCAGCGTGACGCCGATACGCCGCATCTGCTCGGCGATGGGCGGCCAGACGGACGTGAGGAAGTGCTCCCGCTCGGTCGCGCGCAACTTGCGGGAGGCGCCAGGCGCCACGAACATGCCGATACCGCGCTTGACCAGCACCAGCCCATCATCCTGGAAGCTCTGATAGGCCTTCGCGACCGTTAGCGGGTTCGCGCCCTGCTGCGCGGCGAAGGCACGCACGGAGGGGAGCATATCGCCATCCCCATAGCGGCCTTCCAGGATGGCAGCCGCGATGATGTCGCGCAGACGCAGATAGACAGGGCGGCTTTCGTCAATCATACTGCATCAGTGCCATAATACAGCCAGTCGGTCAAGGTCCGCGAGGTGGCTCAGGCGCCCTGCCAGACGGAGAGCACATCGTCCAGCGCAGGGCGGGGGCGCTCCTCCAATTCGCGGCTGGGCGTGCCGATGAACACGAAACCGACGAGCCGCTCCGGCGCGCTGCCAAAGGCATCCCGCACGGTGTCGCTATACGTGGCCCAGCCGGTCAACCAGCCGGCGGCAAAACCCAGAGCGTGGGCAGCGTGGAGCAGGTTCATCGTCGCCGCGCCAGCGGAAAGCTCCTGCTCCCAGAGCGGGATATGGCTCTCTCGCGGCGAAGAGAGTACGACGACCAGCGCCGGCGCCTGCCGCGCGAATTGCAGCATGGCGTCGATCTCCAACCGCCCGGCCTCCGGCTTCTCCGCGCGATAGGCGCCTGCGATCAGCGTTGCCAGTGCCTCGCGCTGTTCGTCCGGTACGATCACGAAGCGCCAGGGCGCAAGTTTCCCATGGTCGGGCGTGCGGCTCGCCATGGTGATCATGTCGCGCAATTGCTCGTCGCTCGGGCCGGGGGCGACGAGGTCGCGCGGCTTGCCAGAGCGGCGGGTGGCGAAATAGGCGGGGAGCGAGGACCGATCATTGAGCATGGCCATGCGCTAACGAACCCGCGCCGTCCCGCCAAGCCCGCAATGGCGTCCAACCGTTTTATAGCGGAAAAAACGCGTTTCACAGCGTCGCAATAAGCTTTAGGCTCGCGCCATATCTTCGCGCGTCTCAGCGCTGAAGCAGGAGTTGTTATGGATACCATTCCCGCCATAGCGCTTGGCGCCCTTGTGGTCTTGCTGGTCGGGGGCGCCGCTGGCCTTTCGACGAGCAAGCCGGAGTTTCTCGGGCATCCCAAGGGCCTGTTCATTCTGTTTTTCGCCGAGATGTGGGAGCGCTTTTCCTACTACGGCATGCGGGCCTTGCTCATCTTCTACCTGACCAAGCACTGGCTGTTTGGCGACGGGCAGGCCAATCTCGTCTATGGCGCCTATACCAGCCTCGTCTACATCACGCCGGTGCTGGGCGGCTATCTGGCTGACCGCTATCTCGGCCAGCGCAAGGCCGTGCTGTTCGGCGCACTGATCCTCACCGCCGGGCATTGCCTGATGGCGTTCGAGGGCACCGGCGGACAGGGCGATCCGACCATCAATATCTTCTGGCTCGCTCTGTCCTGCATTGTCGTCGGCTCGGGTTTCCTCAAAGCCAACATCTCGGTCATCGTCGGTCAGCTTTATCCGATCACCGATACGCGCCGCGACGCCGCCTATACGATCTTCTACGTCGGCGTGAACGTCGGCGCGGCGATCGGCACGGTCCTGGCCGGCTGGCTGGGCGAGGTCTACGGTTGGAAATACGGCTTCGGCGCGGCGGGCGTGGGCATGTTGCTGGGCGCGGTGGTGTTCATCTTTGGCAAGCCGTTCCTGCTCGGCCATGGCGAGCCGCCGAAAGTGCTCAAGCGTCGCATGGAGTGGTCGCTTTACGCCATCGGTGTCGCGTCGATCGCGGTGATTTGGGGGCTGGTGCAATATCAGTCGATCATCCAGAACCTGCTGATCGTCGCTGGCCTCGCGCTGCTGGGTTACGTGCTCTATTCAGCATTTCAGCTCGACAAGCACGCTCGGGACCGGATTTTCGCGATCCTGTTCCTTATCTCGCTCAACCCCATTTTCTGGGGCCTGTTCGAGCAGGCGGGCGGTAGCCTCAATCTCTATACGGACCGCTTTGTCGACCGGCAGGGCGTGGAGGCCTCGCTGTTCCAGGCGATCAACCCCATCTACATCGTCACACTGGGGCCGCTCTTTGCCTGGCTGTGGGTCTGGCTGGGCAAGCGCCGGATGGAGCCCTCCGCGCCGGCCAAGTTCGGCCTCGCGCTCGTCCAGGTTGGCCTGTCCTTCCTGCTGTTCGTCTGGGGAGCGAAGTCGGTTGGCATGGCGGTGATGACGCCGGTCATCTTCGTGTTCCTGATCTATCTGCTCCAGACGACCGGTGAGTTGTGCCTCTCACCCGTCGGCCTCTCGGCCATGAACCGGCTGGCGCCCAAGCATCTGGCCAGCCTCGTCATGGGTGCGTGGTTCTATATGTCTGCGGTCGGCAATTTCGTGGCCGGCAAGATCGGTGAGGCGACCGGTGGCCATGATGGCGAGATGACCAAGGAGGCGACCCTTGCCGTCTACAACACCATCGGCTGGTGGACGGTTGGCATCGCCGTCGTGGTGCTTGCCGTATCGCCGTTCGTCACCCGGTTGATGCATCTCGATACGCTCAAGGACGAAGAGCTGCCGTCCGTCGATGATCGTCCGGAGGAAGGTCTGCGTGAAGCGTCGAGGGCGACGACCTGACCCTTGGGCGAGAGGAGCTGGTGGGGGCCGCGCCGGTCCGCTGCGGGAACGCGGGATTCCTGCTGGCGCGGACCATCAGCTTGAGTAAGGAAGCGGCATGACAAGACGCTATTTCGGAACCGACGGCATCAGGGGCCGCACCAATCAGGCGCCGATGACGGCCGAGACGGCCATGCGCGTTGGCATGGCGGCCGGGCGACACTTCATGCGCGGGAGCCACCGCCACCGTGTCGTCATCGGCAAGGATACGCGCCTCTCGGGCTACATGATCGAGAATGCGCTGGTCGCCGGCTTCACCAGCGTCGGCATGGATGTGGTGCAGTTCGGCCCGATCCCGACGCCGGCCGTGGCGATGCTCGCCTCCTCGATGCGTGCTGACCTCGGCGTGATGATCTCGGCCAGCCACAACCCCTATGCGGACAACGGCATCAAGCTGTTCGGGCCGGATGGCTACAAGCTATCGGACGAGGATGAGGCGAAGATCGAGGCGCTGATCGAGAGCGAGGTGCCGCTCGCGGCCGCGGCCCATATCGGCCGGGCGCGGCGCGTGGAGGATGGGCGCGGCCGCTACATCCACGCCGTCAAGTCCACCTTCCCGCCGCATCTGCGGCTCGATGGCCTCAAGATCGCGCTCGATTGCGCGAACGGCGCCGCCTACAACACCGCGCCGCCGGCCTTCTGGGAGCTGGGGGCCGAGGTCATCCCCATCGGCGTCACGCCTAACGGGACCAATATCAACCACGAGTGCGGCTCCACCGCGCCGCAGCTCCTGCAGGAGACGGTCGTCGCATCCGGCGCGGACATCGGCATCGCGCTGGATGGCGACGCTGACCGGTTGATCGTGGTCGACGAGACCGGTGCCATCGTGGACGGCGATCAGATCATGGCGCTAATCGGCACGAGCTGGGCGCGGCGCGGCCTGCTGCGGGGCGGTGGCGTGGTGGCGACGGTCATGTCCAACCTCGGCCTGGAGCGGCTGCTGGCGGAGCAGGGGATTGCCCTTCTCCGTACCAAGGTGGGCGACCGCTATGTGTTGGAGGAGATGCGCGCGCGCGGTTGCAATGTCGGCGGCGAGCAATCCGGCCACATGATCCTCTCCGATTATGCGACCACCGGGGATGGCACCGTCGCGGCCTTGCAGGTGCTCGCCGCGCTGGTTGAGAGCGGCAAGCCGGCGAGCGAATTGCTGCGCCAGTTCGAGCCGGTGCCGCAGCTCCTGAAGAACGTTCGCTTTGCCGGCGGCAAGCCGCTGGACGCCGAGAGCGTGCGGGCGGTTATCGCGCAGGCGGAGACGGAGCTGAACGGCAGCGGCCGCCTCGTCATCCGCCCGTCCGGCACCGAGCCGGTGATCCGCGTGATGGCCGAGGGCGATGATGCCGGGCAGGTCGAGCGCGTCGTCGAGCGTATCTGCGACGCGGTGGCGAGCGCTGCCCATGCTTGAGATGCGCCCGGATTGCGAGCGCTGCGGCGCGGACCTGCCGGCCGATGCCGGCGGCGCGTTCATCTGCTCGTTCGAATGCACCTTCTGCGCGGACTGCGCCGAGGCGCTGGACGACCGCTGCCCCAATTGCGGCGGTGAACTGCTCGACCGCCCCGCGCGCGTCGGCAAGGCACTGACGGATTACCCGGCGTCGACGCAGCGCAGGTTCAAGGGCTAGCTCCGACGCACCCGCCCTTGCCTCACGGGGGGATGGCAAGTAGCTACGAGCGATGAATTCGGCTCTGAAACGACGGGCGGGGATCGTCCTCGCATTCTGCATCATCGTGTCTGGCTGCGGCGAAAAGCTGGTTGTTCCGTCGAACGAGGCAGAGACTGTCGCTGCCCAGTCGGACCTAAGCGCAGTGCCCGAGGATGCGGCGGATGCGGACAGCCTTATCGATCGCAAGCCGAGGAAAATCCTCAGCCCTGACGAGAAGCGCCGGGTTGCAAACTTGCTAAAAATATACCGGGAGGCGCGGGCAACAGCCGCCTCCGGCGATGAAGCGGCGCTCAAGGAAAGCGCGCAAAACAGGCAGTTGGCCGAAGAGGGCCTCGACAAGATCGACCCGAACATCATGGCCGCCGAGCGCCGCAGGGAGGCCGCGCTCGACGAGCGGGAATTCGACAAAAAAGTGGATGCGTTGCTCCGCGAGCAAAATGAAAAACCCGCGTCCCAGCCTTGATGCATCGGCTGGCCGTGGGCCCCTGGCCTATGCCGGAGCCTGATGCGCGGAAATCAAGGTTTCCGTAGGTCGTCCGTCATCCGGCAAGCCGCTCCGCGTCGACATAGTGGTTCTCCCCCTCATCGACGACGGTCGCCACAACCCGCATTCCCGCCGCCCCAAGAAGCCGCTCATAGTCGTCTAGCCCGAGGGACAGCGATGGCCGTCCCGTCAATATGTCCGTCCATTCGCAGCGCTGGCGTGGGGCGCTGAACAGGAAGCGCCCGCCGGGGTTCAGCGCGGTCGCGACCCGGTCGATAACGGTCCGCTGCCCCTCGACCGGCAGCAGGAACAGCAACCCGATTGCTACTGCGCCGTCGAACGTCCGCCCGAAAAAGTCGCTCTGTTCCGCCGCCTCGCACATGGGCGGTGCCGTCGGGAAACGTCGCCGGAAGGCCGCCACCAGCGAGGGAGAAGCGTCGATGCCGAAGAGCTGGAAGCCCGCGTCGATCAGTGTCGCGGCGACAGGCATGCCCGCCCCGCATCCGATATCCACCACCGTGCCGCCCGTCGGTAACGAACGCGCCCAGTG
Source organism: Sphingobium sp. (assembly GCA_035654015.1). Classification (GTDB taxonomy): domain Bacteria; phylum Pseudomonadota; class Alphaproteobacteria; order Sphingomonadales; family Sphingomonadaceae; genus Sphingobium. Next base: position 456,566 of record DASRXX010000003.1, on the reverse strand, counting down.
CCGGACGATCTCGGCACCGATATCGGACCGCACCGCGATGAACCGGTCGGCAACAGAATCCCAGCCGTTGGAGAGATCGCTATTCACGCGGTACGCTCCATCTGCCTCCTCCGGCCGTCCTTCACCGCGTCGTTATGCGCCGCGGTCTATCGCGCCGTCCAGCGCGGTCACTGCTCCTTGCGCGCACAATCGATGCAGAGCGAGGCTTCGGGGCGCGCTTCCAGTCGCCGGGGCGCAATGTCCGCGCCGCAGAGCACGCACGTCCCATATGTGCCGTTCTCGATCCGCAACAACGCCCGGTTGACCGATCCGACCGCCTTCGCGATTAGCGCGGCCTGCTGTTCCAGCGGAACGTCGTCCTGCACCTCGACGGCCTGCTCGGAGGAGTCGACGTTGAGCGGCTCAGCGAGGTCTTCCCCGATCCGTTCCTGCCGCGCCTTGAGTTCGGCCAGTTGCGTCGTCAGTCTGGCTTTCGCCGCCGCCATGTCCACCATTGCGAGTCTCCTCTCGTTCGGTCTCCTGGAAGAAAAGAATAATGCGCGCCCCGGCGTCATGCGCCAGATCAAATCGAGCAGCGGCCTCAGCCAGCGCTTATTTTTTGCTCCAGCCGCGACTTGCGTGACTTTCGCAAGAAAAATACGCGACTCCCGCGGTGGCAATGCGTCTCGACTTCACCCCGCATGGGCGGCAAAAGGCAAGGCATGACCACAGCGCGCATCCTCATCATCGCCGGCTCGGATTCGGGCGGCGGGGCCGGTATCCAGGCGGATATCAAGACCGTCACCATGTTGGGCGGCCACGCCATGACCGCCATCACCGCGATCACCGCGCAGAACACGCGCGGCGTGCAGGCGGTCCATCCCGTCCCGACCGAGATGGTGCTGGCGCAGATCGACAGCGTGGTGAGCGACATCGGCGTTGATGCGATCAAGATCGGCATGATCGGGTCGGCCGAAACGGCGCTGGCCGTGGCGCAGCGGCTGGAGGGCATCGCCGCGCCGGTGGTGCTCGATCCCGTGATGGTGGCGTCTAGCGGTGGCGTGCTGGCCGACGCGGCGACCATCGAGAGCTTGCACGAGTTGATGGGCTGGGCGTTCGTTACCACGCCCAATCTGCCTGAGCTGGCCGCGCTCGGCGGCGAGGAGGTGCTCACTGGGCGCGGCGAGATGCTGCTCATCAAGGGCGGCCATGCGCCGGGGCCGATCATCACCGATCGGCTGATCGGCCCGGAAGGAGAGGTCGCCCGCTGGGAGGGGTCGCGCATCGAGACGGAGGATAGTCACGGCACCGGCTGCACGCTCGCCAGCGCCATCGCCACCGGGCTGGGGCAGGGGCTGGACCTGCCGGAGGCGATCGGTCGGGCCCGCACATTCGTGCGCCTTGCGCTGCGCGAGGCGCCGGGGCTGGGCGGTGGCCACGGGCCGATGGGCCATGGATCGGTGCGGCTGGATCTGGGCGAGCCCATGCGGCTCAACCAATTGAGCGTACCGGTGAGCGATTACGCCGCCTCGCGCGACTTCTACGAGGAGCTCGGCCTGCGCCTGATCGTGGATAGCCCGGACCAGCCCTATGCGCGGTTCGTGGCACCGGGCGGGGCCACGCTCTCCCTTCACGGCACCGAGCACGCCGTCTATTTCGAATGCGACGACCTCGATGGCCGCGTCGCTGCGCTGCAATCCATCGGCTTCGTGTTCGACAGCGAGCCGGTGGACCAGCCCTGGGGCTGGCGCGAGGCGTGGCTGGTCGATCCTGCCGGCAACCGCGTGTGCCTGTTCAGCGCGGGCGAAAACCGTCGCTACCCACCATGGCGCGTCGAGCGGTGATCGCGGGCGTCGATGAGGCGGGGCGGGGGCCGCTGGCCGGGCCGGTGGTCGCGGCGGCAGTGATCCTGTGCGATCCGTGCCCTGAGGGGTTGGCGGACAGCAAGGTGCTGACGCCCGCGCGCCGCTCCACGCTGGAGGCCGCTATCAAGCAGACCTGCCACTGGGCGATCGGCGTGGTCGACGTGGAGGGAATCGAACAGCTCAATATCTTCGGCGCGACGATGCTCGCCATGGCACTGGCGGTGCAGGAGCTGTGCGCCAAGGTCGGCTGCGATCCCGTGGAGGTGCTCGTCGACGGCAACCTGACACCGCATGGCCGCCGCCCGGAGTGGCGCTGGCCGGCACGGCCGATCGTCGGCGGCGACGCCATCGAGCCGTGCATCTCCGCCGCCTCGATCATCGCCAAGGAGCATCGCGACGCGCTGATGCGCACGGCGGCGCGGACCTATCCGCATTACGGCTGGGAGCGGAACAAGGGATACGCCACGCCCGATCACCTCGCCGCGCTGCGCGAGCACGGGCCTTGTCCGCTGCATCGCCGCAGCTTCGCGCCGGTCGCGCAACTGATGCTGGTTTAGGCCGAGACGCCCGCGAAGGCTGCTTCGCGCTGGGCGGCGAGCCGTTGTTTGAGCATGGCTCCGATCGCTTCGAAGGAAGGTGGTTCGGCGGAAGGGGGATGGTCAGCGCCGACCAGATCGAGCATCTGTTCGCGGCTATTCACGCGCGGATAGGCGATGGTGGGCACCGCAACGCCGAGAAATGCGCACAGTGGTTCCCAGCCTTGCCGCGCCTCGAACACCAGCAAGCGCTCAGGTAGCACGGCATCGATGACGGCTTGGTTCCAGCGCTCGAAATAGGCGACCATGAAGTCATGATCGGCGATGTGCTCGCCAAAATCGGCCAATACAGATCCCGCGAAAAACGCCTTTGCGGGAGAATGGTCGATCATGCCGAGCATATGCGGCGAGAAGATCGTCTCGTTGACCGAGCGGAACCAGCTTTCCGGATCACGCCTGGAGAGAATGATCTTGGCGTTGGGATAGGCGGCGGCAAGAGAACGCCAATAATAGCAGCCGGGATAATCGACCGTTGCGGCATAGCCCTCGAAGATCGCCTCCCAATCCTGCCTGCCATTAACGACTTGCGTCCATTGCGGGATCTTGTTCGGCCCGTCGGCGAGAACTTCCTCCATGTGATAGCAGGGGTCGAAGCCCAGATATTCCAGTGCAAACTTGAGCGACAAGGTTCCGGTGCGCCCCAGTCCTGCGCCGATGACTTGCAATGTCATGAGTCGTCTCCCCCCTTCTCCCGCGATGAAACTAGCATAGGAGGTCTCGGCATTCGACAGAAACGACGATCTGCACGGGGCGAGGCACTTGCCTTGACGGGCGTATGATGGACCGCTAGCGAGGCCCGGTCACTTGGGGAGTAGCCAGCCGCCGACCCCGGCGGGCCGCAGCGTCAACATACTCGGTCGAGAGGCCGTGGCGCGCGGGAACGGGAAACCGTTCAAGCGAGACCAATGGCATGGTGCTTCCGTTCCGGCCGGGCGGGAGGCACGATGTCATCGGTTGTTCAGTCCGCCCGGCCCCGAGGATGATCCATGGATGCCCTGTTGACGTCGACCGCGGTGGTCGCGCTGGCCGAGATCGGCGACAAGACCCAGCTTCTCGCGATCCTGCTCGCCACCCGGTTTCGCAAGCCGATGCCGATCATCCTCGGCATTCTCGCGGCCACGCTGGCGAACCATGCCCTTGCGGCGCTGCTGGGCGCGACGGTCGCCGGCATCTTCCAGAGTGGGTGGTTCCGCACGCTGGTTGCATTGTCGTTCATCGCCATGGCGTTGTGGACCCTCATCCCGGACAAAATCGACGATCTGGAGGATAAGCCGGCGCGCTTCGGAGCGTTCCTCACGACGCTCATTGCCTTCTTCCTCGTCGAGATGGGCGACAAGACGCAGATCGCCACGGTCGCGCTCGGCGCACGCTTCCAGGCGGTGGGCTGGGTCACGCTCGGCACAACGCTGGGCATGCTGATCGCCAACATTCCCGCTGTTTTTCTGGGGCACGAGCTGATCCGCCGTGCGCCGCTGAAGGTCGTACGGCTCGTCGCCGCGCTGATGTTCGCGGCGATCGGCCTCTGGCTGTTGATTCAGGGATGAACGGGTCGGTCGAAAAATATTTTTTGACCGCACCATCGGCTGAGTCCTCGCGGCAACACCACCACATGTTGAGTCCCCCTTGAATCGTGGAGTGCCATCCCTCGTGTAGGACTCGTTTCGTTCTTCTGGGGCACAGGTGGCTGACGGTTCGTTAACGATAATGAGCAAGCTTGACTGGCGAGTCGCGGGGACTCAAACCCTCCTTGGAAACAACGGGGGTTTGAACGGAATGGGTGTGATCGAACGGGTCGGCGTGCGGCCGGTCAAGGCAAAGAGCGCGCCGCGGGCGGCGCCCGTCAGCTTGCCGCTCGATACGCTGCTGCAGGGGGACTGCATCGCCATCATGCGCACGCTGCCGACGGCGAGCGTGGACATGGTCTTTGCCGATCCGCCTTATAACCTGCAACTCGGGGGCGATCTGTTCCGGCCCGAGGGCGGCCGCGTCGATGCCGTGGACGACGCCTGGGATCAGTTCGACAGCTATGGCGCCTATGACGCCTTTTGCCGTGAGTGGCTGGCCGAGGCGCGACGCATTCTGAAGCCGGACGGCACCATCTGGGTGATCGGCAGCTATCACAACATTTTTCGCGTCGGCGCGCTGATGCAGGACCAGGGGTTCTGGATCCTCAACGATATCGTCTGGCGCAAGGCCAATCCGATGCCCAACTTCAAGGGCACGCGTTTCACCAACGCGCACGAGACGCTCATCTGGGCGAGTCAGGGCGAGAAAGCGAAATACACCTTCAATTATCGCGCGATGAAGACGCTCAATGACGAGTTGCAGATGCGTTCGGACTGGGTGCTGCCGATCTGTGCCGGCCCTGAGCGGCTCAAGCGCGACGGACACAAGGCGCACCCGACGCAGAAGCCGGAGGCCCTGCTTTACCGGGTAATGCTCTCCTGCACCAAGCCGGGCGACGTGGTGCTCGATCCCTTCTTCGGCACCGGCACGACCGGAGCAGTGGCACGCCGGCTCGGGCGCCGCTGGATCGGCATCGAGCGCGAGACCAGCTATTGCGAGGTAGCGCGCGAGCGGATCGCGGCGGCGCTGCCGTTGGATGAGAGCGCGCTTACCATCATGCAGTCGCCGCGCAGCCAGCCGCGCGTCGCCTTTGGAACGCTGGTCGAGACCGGAATGGTAACGCCAGGCACGGAACTGCGCGATGCCAAGGGGCGCTGGAAAGTCCGGGTGCGGGCGGACGGATCGCTGGAGCATGGCGAGACGACCGGCTCGATCCACAAGCTCGGCGCGACTCTGCAGGGTGCCCCGAGCTGCAACGGCTGGACCTTCTGGCATATCGAGCATGAGGGGCAATTGAAGCCGCTCGATGCGCTTCGCCAACGCTATCTGCTCGCGACTGAGCCCTGATCGCTTCGCCGTCCATGCCGGACGGCCGAGACCCGGGATAGTCCGCTCCCACCGGGCTCTCCCGGGTTTTTTCATGGAGCAGATCGGTAATTTGCGACCGACAAGAAAACGCCGCGTAGCTGCAGCCACCCGGCGTTTTCTTGTCATAATGGCGGGGTGCGGAAGAACCGCACCCCCTTGATGCTCAGCCCCCGAAGCGGACGCGCGCACCCACCTTGAAAGCGCGGCCGATCGGATCGAACAGCACCTGGTTGGTGCCGAGGTTGCCGCTCGGAATGGCCGGCGGATCATTGTCCAGCAGGTTGTTGACCGACGCGAACAGCTCGAGTTCCTTACCGCCGAACGCATAGACCTTATAGGAACCGGACAGGTCCAGGTAGAAGCGACCGGGGACGCGGTTGTTGTTGACGCTCGTCGTCCCGGTGATCGAGTAGCGCGGATCGTCGGGGCCGATGAAAGCGACGTTATACAGGCCGGACGGGATGTAACGCCCATGCATGGTCAGGCGACCCGGACCCTGGCTGTAGGTCAGCGTGCCGTCCAGCGTGTAGTCGGGAACCCCGAGCAGGGCGCCGGCACGCGAGCCGGTCTGGCCCGCACGGTCGGTCGCGCCGGCGCTGTCGATCGTGATGAGGTCGGTCACGACAGTCGCCAGCAGGCGGAAGTCGAGGTCGCCGCTGCCTACCGGCTGCCGATAGGCGAACTCCACGTCGAAGCCCTTGGTGCGCAGCTGGTTGGCATTGACCAGCACGTCGTTCACCTGGATCACTGCATCGCTGGCATCGCGCGTGATGAGCGGGCAGAATTCCGTCGCTCCGTCCTCGCAGCGCTGCACCAGCGTCTGGGCGCCAAGCTGGCCGATCGCCTTCTTCACGCGGATATTGTAGTAATCAACCGACAGCCGCATCCGCGAGAGGAAGCCGGACCGGGGTGCGATGATGATACCGGCGGTGAAGCTGTCTGCTTCCTCCGGCTTCAGATTGGGGTTCGAGCCACGGATGACGACTGGGTTGGCCTGCGTCCCCAATTTCGGGTCGGTGAGGCCAATGGTCGACTTCTGCTGCGGCCCGCGCAGCTCGGTAAGGTTGGGGGCACGAATATCCCGCGACTGGGTGACGCGGAAACGGATGCCGTCCACCGGCTCGTAGATGCCGCCGGCCTTCCAGGTCTGCACGCTGCCGCTGTCGCTGTAATCCGTGAAGCGAACCGCGCCGTTCAGCTCCAGGTTGCGGATGAACGACAGATCGGCAAGCAGCGGAACGACGATTTCGCCATACCCTTCCTTCACCGACTGGCGACCGGACACGGCCTGACCGTTCAGCACCCAGAAGCCGAGGGCTTCCGAGATCGGGTCGGTCGCTCCTTCCAGCGTGTTGCGGCGATACTCACCGCCGACCGAGATCGAAACCGGTCGCGAGGTGATGCTGAAGACATCGCCGCTGACGTTCGCGGCGACGACATGCTGCTTGCCGACCAGCGTCTGGAAGCCCGTGCCGAGCACATAGTCGCGCGCGGCCTGGCTGAACTGGTTTTCGCCGAACAGGTTGATGGGCACGCAGGCCGCATCATTGTTGGTCAGGTCTGCGTCGGCATTGACGCGGCAGACGATGTCGCCGTTGGTGTTGCGCACGGCGTCCACCGCCGTGCGCATATTGGCGTTGATGGGATTGTTCGACATGTCCTGGCGGAAATCAGTCCGCCCGAACTGATAATAGGCTTCCCAGTTCCAGCTCGATCCGAGAGACCCTTTCACGCCGGCCACGGTGCGGAACGTGTCGGTTTTCGAAACGCCCTTGGGGCTGCCAAGGTCAAAACCCGAGCGGCCGAGCTGAAGCTGCGAAATATTGTTCGCCACCATCACGTCGTGGATGGCAGCCGGGATGTATGGATTGTCGACCTTGATATTGCCGATGATCGACCCGTTGAAATCCCGGAACGTCGACGAATAAGTGACGCCCTTCATATGGCCGTAGGACACGTCCAGAAACGCGTCGATGCTGTCGGTCAGCTCGTAGTTCAGGCTGCCGTAAAGGCTATAGCGCGTTACAGGCACCTTGAGTAGCAGGCTGGACAGGAACGGATTGCGTTCGTGCCCTTCACCGCCGATCATGAACAGCGGGCCGGCAAACTGGCCGTATTGGAACGGTCGCGGCGTGCCATCCGGCGTGAAGGTAATGCCGCGTAGCGGATCATTGGCGACGTCTGCGTAGAGCGCCTTGCCGTCGGCACCTAACGAGCGGTTGATGAGACCGGTCGGCGACATCGTCGAGACGTGCACATCTGAGGTGATGATGCTCGACGGCTGGCCGGCGGTGCCGGCCGGCGTGTTGCCGACGATCGAGCGCTCCTGCGCGCACCAGCTGCGGGCCGAATAGCAGTCGCCGAGACCCTCGTTATTCTCATACTCTCCGGAGACGACGATATGGCCGCGGCCGCCCGCGAAGGCGGTGCCGGCGGTGACGCTGGCGAACTGGTTGAAGTCATCGCCGCGTTCGGAAAGGCCGGCCTGGAACTCGGCCTTGAGGCCGGTGAACTTGCGATCGAGGATGAAGTTGACGACACCCGCGACAGCATCCGAGCCGTACACGGCCGATGCGCCGCCGGTGACCACTTCGGTACGCTGCACCAGGCCGGATGGGATCAGGTTGATATCGACCGTGCCTTCGCCCGTGCTGGGCACGAAGCGGCGGCCATCGACCAGCACCAGCGTGCGCGATGCGCCAAGAGCACGGAGATCAAGAATGCGGGCCCCGACGTTGCCGCCCGCGGCCTGAACATTGGTCGGCGCGCCGGACGCGCGGAAACTCGGGAGTTGGTTCAGGGCATCCGCGACGTTGCTGATGTTCAGCGCTTGCACGCGGTCATTGCCCATCACCGTGACGGGGGTCGGCGTGTTGAAACCCGAGCGTGCGATGCGCGAGCCAGTGACGACGATGGCTTCATTCGGTTCGGCTTGTTCGGTGGAGGCGGCGTTCGCCGAGTCGTCCTGTGCCAGCGCGGCGCCTGGCAGAGCCAGCCCGGCGGCAAGAGCGAGCGCGCTCAGTCCACGCATATAGGTGCGGCTCACTGAAATTCGGTTCATTTCTATCTTTCTCCCTGACTCCGAGCAATCTCGGTCTGTTTTCTGTGGTGCGGCCCTGCAGGGGATCCCTGCTATTCTGCCTCCGCCCCCCAGACGTAAACAGATCCGGAATGCTTTGTTTGCTTACGATGAATAAGTGAATCATGCAAATCGTAACGGACTACGCTCTCGAGCCTTGAGGGGTCGTTTGAGGATGGCTTTGGGCTAGGTCTGGGGGCTAGGTCTGGGGTGGGTGGTGCGGCGGAAGCTTGGCGCACCGGTGGATCAGGCCACTTGCTTTCTTCCCGGTGAAATAGGCGTTAGGAAGAGCCTCGATGACCTTGCAGATCCCAGTGCCGCCTGTTGGCGCCCGCCTCTATCTCCGCCCCATCTGGTTCGCGGACACGCCGGTCGGCCTCGCCGAGAGCGATATTTGCCGACTGGCCGGCGGGCTGATCTGGTTTCAGGGATTGGAGGCCTGCTGGATCACGGCCGAAGGGCTATTGGGCAAAGCGCGGGTTCCGTTGGCTGAACTGCCCGGATGGCGGCGGCGGTTGTCGGATGAACTGGACGCGCGGGTGGATCGACTGATGGCCGCTTTTAGCGCGGTGCATGCGCCCCTCACGCTCAGCGAACGTGTCATCCGGTTCGATGTTCCCCATGTCATGGGCATATTGAATATGACGCCGGATAGCTTCTCGGACGGGGGCCGCTTCATCGGCGATCCGGAAAAGGCGGCCGATGTGGGCTTCGCCATGCAGGTTGCCGGGGCTTCGATCATCGATGTCGGCGGAGAATCGACACGACCCGGTGCGCGGACAGTGTGGGAAGGGGATGAGATTGCGCGCGTCGTACCGGTGGTCGAACGGTTGGCGAAAGGCGGTGTTCCCATCTCGATCGACACACGCCGAGCGAGCGTGATGGAGGCTGCGCTGGCAGCGGGAGCGACGGTCGTCAACGACGTGACCGCGTTGACCCATGATCCGCGTGGGCTAGAGGTTGTGGCGGCTGCCGGTTGCCCGGTGGTTCTCATGCACACGCCCTCGGCCGGAGCGGATCCGCACGGCGGCGCAGTTCAGTATAAGGCCGGCGCGGTCGGAGGCGCGAGCGTTGACTGTGACGTGTTCGACTGGCTGGAGGCGCGCATAGCGGTCTGCCTGGCCGCTGGCATTGAGCGGGCCAACATCATCGCCGACCCTGGCATCGGTTTCGGCAAGGCGCTGCAGGACGATACCCGCATCGTCAATCAGTTGGCGATGTTTCATGGCTTGGGAGTGCCCTTGCTGTTTGGTGCGAGCCGTAAGCGCATGGTCGGCGCTCTCACCAATGGTGCGCCCGTGAGCGAACGCCTCGGTGGGTCGGTGGCGCTCGCGCTCAAGGCCATCGACGCGGGCGCGCAGATCGTGCGGGTGCATGACGTGCCTGAAACCGTGCAGGCGGCGCGGGTGTGGCGTGGCCTGCGCGATGCGGCGCTGGTTGCAGGGTAAGCGATCCTGAATTGACGCGGTTTATTCTCGTCGTTTCCAAGAAAATCTCTATTTTCAGCCCACTAAAATCCGATCTTTACATGGCATTTGGCATGATCCACCCCCGGTCTTGGGGGCTGGGCGTATCATGCGCAGAAGAAAGATAATGGTCGTGTTCGGGACACGTCCGGAGGCGATCAAGATGGCGCCCGTGGTGCGGGCTCTCCACGCCATCGAACAGGTCGAGACATATGTGTGCGTGACCGGGCAGCATCGCGGCTTGCTCGACCAGGTGTTGCGGGTGACGGGCATCGTGCCCGATATCGACCTCGACCTCATGCGGTCGGATCAAACGCTCGACGATTTGACGGCGCGCCTCGTCCTCGCGCTGGGCAAGGTCTTCGATCTTGAGAAGCCGGATCGCGTGTTGGTGCATGGCGATACGTTGACCGCGATGATGGCGTGCCTGGCGGCCTATTATCGCAAGATCCCGGTCGGCCATGTCGAAGCGGGTTTGCGTAGCGGCGATATCCTCCAGCCATGGCCGGAGGAGGTGAACCGGCGGGTCATTGCCTGCGTGGCAGACATGAACTTCGCGCCGACGCAGCAAGCGGCGGCCGCCCTGCGGGAGGAGGGGCGGGCGGAAGCGACCATCCACGTGACGGGCAATACGGTGGTGGATGCATTGCTCGCCATGCGCGTGCGCATCCAGGCGCAGCCGGCGTTGGCCGCAGCCATCGCGCCGGTGTTGGCGCGCTTCGCAGGGCGGTCGATCATTGCGGTCACTTGCCACCGACGCGAAAATTTCGGGGCGGGTGTGATCCGGATTGCCGCTGCGGTCCGTGAGATTGCAGAGCGCCGTGATGTGGGCGTGATCGTGCCGCTGCACCCTAATCCGCATGTGCGGCCTGTCATGTTGGCGGCGCTGGCGGACTTGCCCAATGTCGCGCTGACCGATCCGCTCGACTATCCCAGCTTCGTGGCGCTGCTCGATTCTTGCCGCGTGGTGCTGACAGACAGCGGTGGCGTGCAGGAAGAGGCGCCCTCGTTCGGCAAGCCCGTGATTGTTTTGCGTGAGACGACGGAGCGCCCGGAGGGCGTCATCGCCGGTACCGCCCGGCTCGTTGGCACGGACCGGCGGCGGATCGTTGCGGAGACTTTGGCGCTCCTCGACGATGCGGATGCTTATGCGGCCATGGCGAGCGTGAACAACCCCTTTGGGGATGGGCAGGCAGCGGGTCGGATTGCGCGGCTGATCGCGGTAGAGAGTGCGGCTGAAAGCGCGGCGATGTCGGAGAAGATGGCCCCCGTCTGAGGCGGGACGATCAGCCGCCCTGACCCGAATCCGTCCGGGCGAGCTGACGGCCGGTCGTGAGCGTCTGCATGATGAACAGCACCACGAAGATCGCCCCGATCGTTCCCACGAAGATATCGAAACCGGAGATGGCGGGGAGAGGGTGCGGATTGGCGCCACGCACCATCATCGCCACGGTGAGGCCTATCAGCAGAAAGCGCAGCTCGGTGGGGCCGGCGATGCCATAAGAGAGCTTGAATTCGCCCATCACTCGCGCGGCAAGATAGGCGTGGATCGAGAGCAGCAGATAGCCCGTCACGGTGAACATCGCCACGTCCACCCGCACGAACGGACTGAATCCCATGCCGGCGAGAATCAGGAGCGTAACGATGCCGTCGCAGCTGTGATCGATGAAATACCCATAGGAAGGTCGTTCGATATGACGCCAACGGGCCAGACTCCCGTCGAGTGAGTCGCCGAACCACTGCACGACATAGCCGGCGATGGCCAACCACAGCCAGCCCAGTGCGAACCCGCTCAAGGCGTACCCTGCGAAGGTCATGAGTGCGCCGACGATACCGGCCATGGTCAGCAAATCCGGCGTGACCCAGCGCGGCATGATGCCGCAGAGCCAGTTGAGCAGCCGGCGTTCGGGCCCGGCAAGAATGTTTTTCTGGATGCGGTGGACCGTTTTGCAGGCGGGCGGGAGCGGATCGGGCATGGGGGCTTATCGGCCGTCATGAAACTGCAAGCAACAGCGTTCCGCTATCCGGACGATTCAGGGACGGAAAGCGTCCTTTTTTGAGGCGTCGCAGACGTGTGCCGCGTACAAGCCCATTGACGCTTGCCGTCGCCCCGCATAGCGCGCGGGCAATGTCCGCTAAACCAGCGCCGTCCAAGGAAGTGGCGCGCCTGCGCCTCTACATCCTCAGCATCCTGATCGACATCGCGGTGCTGGGGCTGGGGTTTGCGCTCGCCAATCTTCTCGTGCTGCATTCGCTGTGGGGTGAACCGGGCAAGCCGCACGGCCTCATCATGTTTGCGATGATCGCCCCGGTCTATGCGCTGATCGCCATCAACGGCGGGGTCTATGGCATTCGCATGATCGGCAATCGCCGGGCCAGCGCAACCAAGGCGGTCTGGAGCCTAGCCCAAGCGGCGATGCTGATGCTGCTCATCGTCTATCTCGGGAAGATCGCCGAGCAGCTCTCGCGCCTGACGTTCGTCGTCGGATTGAGCTTGGCCGCCGTGGGCCTGGTGGGGGCGCGGCGCTTGATTGGACGAATCGGTTTGGCGCTGGTTGGCAAGGTGCCGCACATCACCGTGCTGTTGGTGGACGGCGTTGAGATCCCCGCGCCACGTGAGGCAGATCTGATTGACGCCGCGGCCCTTGGACTCGACCCCGAGCAGCGGGACGCCGCGATGGCGGCGCGGCTGGCGCGAGGTGTGGGTTGGGCTGAACGGGTGGTGGTCGCCTGCCCGCCGGAACGGATCGATGCATGGCGCGTGGCGCTGGCCGCACTGTCGGCCAAAGGCGAGATTCTGGTCCCGGAACTACAGCGCTTCGCACCGGCCAAAGTCGGCGTATTCGACGGTTATCCCACGGTCGTGGTTGCCGGCGGCCCGCTGCTGTTTCGCGATCGTCTGTTCAAGCGCCTTCTCGATCTGGCGGTGAGCCTCGGCGCGATCCTCATGCTCGCGCCGGTGTTGCTGGCCGCTGCACTGGCCGTGAAGCTTTCCGGCCCCGGTCCGGTCTTCTTCCGTCAGCAGCGGATCGGCAAGGATGCCCGACCGTTCCTCATCATGAAGTTCCGCACCATGCACGCGGCGCAAACCGACCAGCGAGCCGAGAAACTCACCGAGCGGGACGATCCGCGCGTGACCCGTGTCGGCGCGTTTCTGCGACGGACGAGCATCGACGAATTGCCTCAACTTTTCAATGTATTGCGAGGTGATATGAGCATCGTCGGCCCGCGCCCTCACGCACCGGCCGCCAAGGCGGCGGATGCGCTGTATTGGGAGGTGGACGAGCGCTACTGGGCCCGTCATTGTATCAAGCCGGGCATGACGGGACTGGCGCAGGTGCGTGGTCATCGCGGCCCGACCGATCGGCGCGAGGACTTGGTCAACCGACTGCAGTCCGATCTCGAATATGTCACCAATTGGTCGATCTGGCGCGATCTGCGGATCATTGTCGCGACGCTGGGCGTGCTCACGCATGACAATGCGGTCTAGAGTGCGATGATGACGCTGTTCGATGTCGGTCTGTGCCTGATGCTGGCGTTGTGCGGGCTGCTGCTGCTCTGGCCATTCCTTGTCTATCCCGCGATTCTGCGCTTGCTGCCCGAAAGGCCGCTGGGGCAGGCGGGGGATGCGCCGGTGCTTTCGGTCTCTCTGCTGTTCTGCGCCTATAACGAGGCGGCGTCGCTACCCGCGAAGATCGACAATCTGCGCGAACTCAAGGCACGGTATCCCGCGCTGGAAATATTGGCCTTCGATGATGGCTCGACCGACGGGACGGCCGCACTACTCGCTTCAGCCAACGACCTGCTGACGCTCGTGCGCGGGCCCGGCCGCAGCGGCAAGGCGCATGGCATGAAGCTGCTTGCGGGGAAAGCGAGCGGCGCCGTGCTGATATTCACCGATGCGAATGTGCTGCTGAAGGTCGACGCGATCGACCGGCTCTTGCGCTATTACGCGGATGACAGCGTTGGTGGCGTGCTTGGCTCCCTGCGTTATGACGGCGCCGGTAGCAGTGCCTCGGCGTCGGTGGGGGCGCTCTATTGGCGGATCGAGGAACATCTCAAGGATCTGGAATCGCGCACCGGCAATGTGATGGGTGCGGATGGATCGATCTTTTCGATCCGCCGGGATCTCTATCCTGACTTTCCCGATAGCGTGCTTGATGACCTGACGGTCTCCATGGCGGTGGTGTTTGCCGGCAAGCGCCTGATCAAGGCCACCGACGTGATCGCCCGGGAAATGATGGTGGCGAAGCGCGAGGACGAATATCGCCGCAAGGTGCGGATCGCGGCGCGCAGTTGGCATACGCATGGTTATTTGCGACCGCAACTGGCGCGGATGACGGCGCTTGACCGCTTCAAATATACCTCACGCAAAGTGGTGCGCTGGTTTGGTGGTGCGTGGATCGGCATCGGCGCTGTCGCGGGCGTTTTGCTGGTCTGGCGAATCGCCCCCATCGCGGCGATCGCATTGGCCGCCGCCGCTCTGTTGTTGCTGATGATCGGGCTGCAAGTGCGGCGCGGTCCGCTGGCGGCGATCATCGATTTGTTGCTGGCCTATCTGGCAACATTGAAGGGGGTCTTGATGGCGATGCGTGGGCAGACCGTCACGACATGGACCCCGGCCGCATCGCGGGATTGAAATCGTCGCGGTTCCTGTCGCATTTCCTTGTCCTCACTGTATAGGCAGGTGCGATGATTACGACGCAAAGGGTCCTCAAGGCTGCCGGCAAATACGCATCCCGCATGGGATTGGCCGCTCGCACTGCGCTGGGTGCGCCGCGCGACCGCCAGTGCCCGGCCTGCGTGCAGGATGTGGCGGGCTTCTTCCGCTACGGCGCGGAACGGGAATGGGGCTGCCCGGCCTGCGGCGCCTCGCCGCGCGAGCGCCTGATGCATGCCTTGTTGGATAGCGGGCGCATTTCGCTGCCTTCCGGCGCTGCCATTCTCCATTGCGCACCCAATGAGGCGAGCCTCGTGCGGCGGTTTCGCGCCGCAACGGACGATTATGTGCCAGCCGATCTCGACCCCGCGCGCTACACTGTTCCCGGAATGCGGCGGCTCGATCTTATGGCAATGGACGATGTGGCGCGGTTCGACCGCATCTATGCGAGCCACGTCATGGAGCATGTGCCAGACGATGCCGCGGTGCTGCGCAATCTGGCGCGAGCACTCAAGCCGGGCGGCGAAGCTTGGTTGCTCGTTCCGTTGTGGGATAAAAAGAGCGAGGATGGGGCGCCCGGCCTCTCGGCACGTGAGCGGGAGCGGCGCTTCGGCCAATGGGATCACGTCCGGCAATATGGCCGCGATCTGGCCGATCGCATCGCCGCCGCTGGGTTCACCGTCGAGCTGATCGGGGCTGAAGCGCTGCCCGCTGCCGATGTGCGGCGGATGGCGCTCGCCGACACGCTGTTCCGAGCCCGCCGGGCAGCATGACGGGGCTTGTCGCGCTGGCCGGGCGGCTTGAGCGGCAACCAGCCCTGCTCGGCGTCGCCAAGCTGGTCAACGTGGCGCTGGCGATGGGCTGGGGGTTCGTCGTTACCTTCGTGTTCGTGCGGCTGTTGCCGATCGGAGAGTTCCGCACCTTCCTGCTGCTCATCGCCTTCGCCAACTTCACCGTGTCGGCCGAGCTTGGGCTGACGGCGATCGTCTACAGCCGCCTGCGCCGGGACCATGTGACCCGCGACGGCACGTTTCGCCCTGAGGAGTTGGGCGCGCTGTTCTGGGTGCTTGTGGCGATTATTCTGGCGGGGGCCGCGCTGATCGGCTGCGCGATAGCGCTGGGGCTGATTCAGACGCGCTATCCGCTTCTGTTCATTGCTTTCTATGCCGTATCGGCGATCAACCTCCTCACCGTTTTGGCGCGCCGCGCACTGGCGGCGCTGGATCATAATCTCTGGTGGGAGGCGCTGGATTTTCTGCGGCGATCGAGCGGCATCGGGCTCCTTCTGTTGTCGTTGATCGGCCTGCCGATCCTGGATGCGGTTCTGGCCCAGTTCGTCATTGCGCTCCTCGTCCTGTGGATCGGCCTCGCGACGATCCAGCGCAGCCTCGGCATGGGTGTGCGTCAATGGCTGGCGGTCCGGGCAGGCGCCGCGCATGTCCGCGCGCATTATCTTGCCGATTTCGGTCGAACGGGCGCGCTCACCCTGTTCGATGTGGCTGCCTATAACGCTCCCTATTTCACCCTCGCTGCCGCCACGCAGGATGCCCGGCCACTGCTGCTATTCGATTTCGTCTTCAAGATGTCACGGGCGCTCTCCGCGGTCATTCGCGCCTTTGTCGAAACCTGGCTGCCGGGACTGACGCGTGCTTATTTGGGTGATGAGGCAAGCGAATTCCGGCGCGGTCTTGTCCGCCTCGCTGGTCTGGTGCTCGGGGTGAGTCTGATGGCCGCATTGGTGTTGGCCTTCATCGGCAAACCACTTGCTGCGATGCTGTTCGATGGCAAGATCATGCTCGAACAGATGGAAATCGCTATGATCGTTCTTCTTTTGTTGGCGCTGGGTGGCATCTGCATTTCGGTCTATTTGCAGACTGGCCTCGGGCGTTTCGGCGCCCTGGTCGGGCCATCCTTCACGTTTTTGATCGGCAGTCTCGTCAGCGTGCCGGTCGCCATTGCGTTGCAACAGATGACCGGGGCTACGCTCTCGCAAATGTTCATCCTGACCTACGCTGTGGTTCACCTGGCGCTGGCGCTGGTACATGGGCTCATGCTTCGCGGTCTCGGAAGGGGGGTGAAGGCATGAGGACGGTGATGGTCGATCCATCCCTGTTTACAGGACGTTACGACGATTGCCTGTGCGGAGCCCTCGCAGAGCGGGGGCATGATGTTGCCCTGCTTGGACGGCCATTGCGTGAAACGGATGCGATCGTCCCCAATGGCTATCGCTATGCGCCGCGTTTCTTCCGCGTCGGGGAGCGGCTGCGCGGGAGGCTGGGCGAGGGGCAGGCGGCCCGGGTGATCAAGGCCATCGACTATGCGGTGGATTGTCGGCTAGGGCCGTTGACGGCACTGGCGGGCGATGTCACGCATTTCCAGTGGCTCCCTTTCGCGATGGCAGACCGCTGGCTGCTCAAGCGACTGGCGCGTCGAACCGCTCTCGTCCACACGGTTCACAATGCGAGACCTTATCATGGTGATCGGGCCGTCATCGCACAGTCGCGCGGTTATCTGACGTTGCTGCCGATGTTCGATGCGTTGATCGCTCACGGTGAACGGACGGTGGAAGCCCTGCTTGCGCAAGGGATCGACCGCAGGCGCATCCATGTCGTGCCGCATCCGCCGATGCAGCTCGCCGCCGCGAGGCCGGCCGATCTGGCCGCGCTGCCGCCCCCTCAGGTGCCGCGTATCCTGTTTTTCGGCACGATCCGTCCCTACAAGGGGCTGGATCTGCTGCTGCAGGCGTGCCTCACGCTCTGGCGCGAAGGCCTGGAGTTCGAACTCGCGATCGTCGGTAAGCCGTTCATGCCGGTCGAGCCGTTCCTGGGTGCTGTGCGTGGCGGCGGATTTGGACATCGGTTGATTACCGATCTTGCCTTCGTCACCGAACAGCGGCTCGATGCGCATCTGCGCGCCGCCGACATTCTGGCTTTTCCTTATCGCGCCATCGATTCGAGCGGTGCCTTCCTCTCGGCACTGCGCTATGGCGCCGCCATGGTGACAAGCGACGCGGGGATGTTTGGTGAGCTTCCGGGCGATGTCGCCGTGCGTTTTCCGGCGGGCGAGGCGGGCGCTCTGGCCGCTGCCCTGCGGCCTTTGATCCTGGATGAGGCGATGCGTCGGCGAAACGGGCAAGCCGCGCTGGCCTATGGCAAGGCGCACCACGGCTGGGGGGAGGCGGCACTGCTGACCGAGCAAGCCTATCTGGCGGCGCGCGAGAGCGCCGGGCAGCGCCGGGGCCTATGAGCCAGGTTGCGCGTTATCGCCGCGAGCTGCGCGATCGCTGGCTGGCGGTGCGGCTCGGTGCTGCCGGGCGGCAGCATCAATATGGCGAGATTGTCGCGCTACGACGGTTCATTGCGCATTTTGGCGTCGATTGCGTCATCGATGTGGGCGCCAACGCAGGTCAATATGCGACTATGCTGCGGCGCGATGTGGGCTTTGCCGGCACAATCGTCTCGTTCGAGCCTAATCCAGAGGTCCATGCACGCTTGGCGCAGGCCGCCCAGGCCGATCCGTGCTGGTTCACGCATAACCTTGCGCTGACCGATATGGATGGCGAAGCCCAATTCAATATCATGACAGCGGACCAGTTCAGCTCGCTGAACAAGCCCGGGGAGGGGCTGGAGCCAATTTTTGCCGAGCGCAACCGCATCGAGCGCAGCGTGACCGTGGCCTGCCGGCGGTTGGATGGATTGCTGCCCGAGCTGGAAGGCGCGCGGAATGCGCGGGCCATCCTGCTCAAAATGGATACGCAAGGCCACGATGCCGCCGTCTGCCGGGGCGCGGGGGCGGCGCTGGCGCGCATGGTGGGCATCCAGACGGAACTGGCCGTACGCGCGCTCTATGATGGCGCCACGGATTATCGCGCCATGATCGCCTTGCTCGCGGATGCCGGCTTCGTGCCCAACGCCATGTTCGCCAATAACAAGGGTCACTTTCCGCTGCTCGTGGAGCTGGATGGCTTGTTCGTGCGGCGCGAGTTGGCCGAAGGCGGTAATGTTCCCATCGTCTGACCGGCGTGAGGCGAGCGGCGCGCGCGCCCTGCCGGTCGCCTTGGGGCTAGGCGGCGGGGTGATCCTGACGCTCTCGTTCGCTGCTTGGGAATGGCACATCGCGGGCCGTCGGGTGCGGGGTCTCAGCGAGTATTTCTTCGCCCGGCAGGATATGTGGGTGCTGGATGCGCAGGCTATCGCGCTGTTCGGCTTCGCCATCTGGGCTTGGGTGATGCAGCGGTCCCCCCCGGCGCAGACACGGCCGGTTCCATTCCCGCGCTGGGCTATCCCGCTTGCCATCTTGTTGACCGTCGTCGTCAGCCGGGCCGGACGGCAGCTCGTCTTTCACGGTTATAGCCCATCGCGTGATGAACTGATGGTTGAGTTGGCCGGCGCCTATCTGGCGCAAGGCCATATCGGTTGGCTGATCCCGGCGGAATGGGCGCCGTTCCAACGCGCGCTCATGCCTGAGTTCTACAGCCCCTATGGCGCGGATACGCACTGGACCGCCATCTATCTGCCGGTGCACGCTGCCATCCGAGCCTTGTTCGTGCGGCTGGGCGACGCGGACCTCGCCGCGCCGGTGACGCTTGGTATCGGGCTGCTGCTGCTTTGGCATATCGCCCGCAAGCTGCTCCCGGACCGACAAGACGCGGTGCTTGTCACGATGGTGATGGCGCTTACGTCCACGCAGCTCCTCGCGACGGCGATGACACCCTATGCGATGACGAGCCACTTCACCTTCAATCTGGCGTGGCTGGCGCTGGTTCTGCGGGGCGACCGGCTCGGCCATGGGCTGGCCGCGATCGTCGCGCTGCTCGCCGCCGGGTTGCATCAATGGCACTTCCCGCTGCTGTTCATCGGTCCATTCATCCTCTGGATGGCCGCGAACCGGCGCTGGCGCGCTGCTTCGTTTCATGCGCTTGTGTGCATCGCCATGATGGTGGTGTGGGCGCGGCTCTGGCCGATGCTGCTCACCGATCTGGTCGGTCCGCCGCCACCCACCGATGTTCATCGGACCAACGGCATAGCCGACAAGCTGGCCAGCCTGTTCGGCCGGCTGGATAGCTGGCAGCCTCTTTTGAACAATGCCCGGCTCATCGGCTGGAATAATCTGCTGTTGATGCCCCTTGCGGCGTTGGCCGTGCTTGGTGTTCGCTGGCGGGGTTTGTGGCGAGAAGTCCCGATTGCGGTTCCGTTGCTGATGGGCGTGCTCGCCGGCATGGGGCTGGCGCTGTATCAGGGCTATGGCTGGGGCTTTCGCTACATGCACGGCCAGATTGGCGCGCTGTGCCTGTTGGCAGGCTTGGGATGGCGGGCGGCGGTGGCCGAGGAGTGGCGGCTGCCGATGCGGCTGGTGGCGCTATCGGCGCTCTTTGCGTTGCTCTCCGGCGGGTGGCTGCTTGCCGACAGCGAGCGTTATCTGCGCGGCTATGCGCGGACCATGGCGGCGGTCCGCGCGGCGGATGTGGACGCCGTTCTGGTCGATATCCGTGGCGGCTATTATATGACCGATCTGGTGCGCTTCGAAGACGGGCGCCTGGGTCGCCCTGCGGTCATCGCCTTACAAATGCTCAGCCTGCCCCAAATCGATCAACTCTGCGCCACGAAACGCGTGGCCATCATGGACCGCAGCCAGTTCTGGTCGTTGGGGGTCCATCGCGTCAGCCCGGTTTTCCGGGGGAGCGACCGTATCCAGCATTACCGCGATCATATGGCCGCTATCGGCTGTGGCCGGCCGGTGGGTCTGCCACCGGCCGCACCGTCTAACTGATGCGCCTTATTTGACGAAGGCGGCAACGATTTCCAGCTTCACTTCGTCGCTCACCATCGGAATGGCGAAGCCGATGCCGAAGTCGCTCCGCTTGATCGCGCCCGTGGCGGTGAAGCCGACATTCTCCTTGCCGCCCATCGGCGATTTGCCTGCGCCGTAGAAATGAGCGTCGAGCGTAACCGGCTTGGTAACGCCGTTGAGCGTGAGGTTGCCGGTGATCTTCGCGGTTTGGCCGTTCACGGCCACATTGGTGGACACGAACTTGGCGTCGGCCGGGTTGGCGCCGAAGAAATCCGCGACCTTGCCCGCTTCTGCGGCCTTGAGCAGGTGGGCTGTCAGGCGGTCGCTGGCGGTCGTCACCTTGGAAACCGGTATCGTCACATCGACTTTAGCAGCGGATGGATTTTTCGGATCGAGCTGGAGCGTGCCGGTCACGCTGCCAAAAATACCAAAATACGGAGTGAAGCCAAAATGGTCGACTTGCCATTTCACCAGCGTGTGGTCGGCATCCGCCGTATAGGCGCCCCCGGTAACCGCGGCCGGATCTGGCTTGCCCGGTTGGGCGACCAGCGCGCCGGCGAGGCCGGTTAGCAGGAGGGCGGGAAGGGCGGCATGAACGAGGCGCATTGTGTTGGTCTCCTATTCGACTCTGCCCGTTTTGTTCGGGCCTGCGTCCGAGCCCAGCGCGATGAGGGCCAGATCTGGACTGGTCCATCGGCGGCAGATCGCGCGGCCAGCTTCGCACGATGTTGTTGATCAAATCAAGTCGGCTTCGGCACGGGCAAGGAGAGCCCTGTGATGATCGCGCCAGCGAGACGGCATCTCTTCAATCTGACCTGTAACGGCGCTAGGGATAGGCGATGTCCGCTTGGCCGCGATCCGGTCTTCTTCCTGAAAGCCATGCCGTGCCCGACCTGCTCGTGCCGGGACTCGCACTTGTCTTCTGCGGAACGGCGTTGGGGCGCAAATCAGCCGAAGCGCAGGCCTATTACGCCAATCCCACCAACCTTTTCTGGCGCACCGTGCATGACGTCGGCCTGACGCCAGAACGCTTGCGGCCCGGTGAGTATAAACGGCTCCTGGATCATGGCATCGGCCTCACCGATCTGGCCAAGCGCCATTTCGGCAATGATGGGGAGTTACCCGCCGATGCCTTCGATCCCGGCGCGCTGCGGGAGAAGATGATGCGTTATCGTCCCGCTATTCTGGCTTTCACCAGCAAGACCGGCGCGAGCGCCTTTCTCGACCTGCCGACCGGGCGGATCGCGCTGGGCGAGCAGCGTGAGAGGATTGGCGAAACGCGGCTGTTCGTGCTGCCATCGCCCTCCGGTTCGGCCCGGCGCTATTGGGATATTGCTCAGTGGGAGACGCTTGCGGGGTTGGTGCGCGGCCTGTCCTGAAACGACGAGAGCGGCCGACCCGGAGGCCGACCGCTCTGCGTTGCCAAAATCGAACCGATCAGTTCTTTTCCTGGTCCACCAGCTTGTTGGCGCTGATCCAGGGCATCATCGCGCGGAGCTGCGCGCCGGTCTTTTCGATCGGATGCGCTGCGGCAGCCTTGCGGGCGGCCTTCAGCTCCGGCTGACCTGCACGGTTATCGAGAACGAAATTCTTGACGAAACGGCCGGACTGAATGTCCGCCAGCACGCGCTTCATCTCGGCCTTTGTCTCATCGGTGATGATCCGGGGGCCGGTGGTGATGTCGCCATATTCGGCGGTGTTCGAGATCGAATAGCGCATGTTGGCGATGCCGCCCTCATAGAGCAGGTCGACGATCAGCTTCGTCTCGTGCAGGCACTCGAAATACGCCATTTCCGGCGCATAACCGGCCTCGACCAGCGTCTCGAAACCAGCCTGGATGAGGTGGGTGATGCCGCCGCACAGCACGGCCTGCTCGCCGAACAGGTCAGTCTCGCACTCTTCCTTGAAGTTGGTCTCGATGATGCCCGAGCGGCCGCCGCCCACGCCGGAGGCGTAGGAGAGGGCGATGTCATGCGCGTTGCCGGTCGCGTCCTGATGAACGGCGATGAGGCACGGCACGCCGCCGCCACGCACATATTCGCTGCGCACCGTGTGGCCAGGGCCCTTGGGCGCGATCATGATGACGTCGACGTCTGCCGGCGGCTCGATGAGGCCGAAATGGACGTTAAGGCCGTGCGCGAAGGCAATCGCCGCACCGGGGCGCAGATTGCCCTTGATGTCGTTCTCGTAAATGGCGGCCTGATGTTCATCGGGCGCGAGGATCATCAGCACGTCGGCCCACTTGGCGGCGTCGGCATTGGCCATCACCTTGAAGCCGGCGCCTTCTGCCTTCTTGGCGCTGCCCGAGCCCGGGCGCAGTGCGATCGCGACCTCGGCGACGCCGGAATCCCGCAAGTTCTGAGCATGGGCGTGGCCCTGGCTGCCATAGCCGAGGATGGCGACCTTCTTGCCTTTGATGAGGCCGATGTCGGCATCGCGATCATAATAAACACGCATTCCCAAATCCTTCTCTCTTCCAGTCAGCGTGCCGAATAGGGTCCGGCATCCAGTGTGCAATCTCATTGTCGGCGCGGCCGCCGAATAGCCCGAAGCGGGCGGCGCGTGAAG
The DNA here is from genome assembly GCA_035654015.1 of Sphingobium sp. Taxonomy (GTDB): domain Bacteria; phylum Pseudomonadota; class Alphaproteobacteria; order Sphingomonadales; family Sphingomonadaceae; genus Sphingobium. The sequence continues at coordinate 433,629 of DASRXX010000003.1, read as the reverse complement.
CCCGCTGAAGGTTGCGCGAGCCTATGAGTCAGGCGCTGGCGCCGCGCAGCATGCCGACCACGCCGGTGCGGCACAGTTCGACCAATCCAAGCTCACGCATCAGCGCGACGAATGTGTCGATCTTGCTGGTCGGTCCGGTGATTTCAAACACGAAGCTTTCCAGCGTCGTGTCGACGACCTTCGCGCGGAATACGTCGGCCAGACGCAGCGCTTCGCTGCGCACTTCTCCCGCGCCGGCGACCTTGATCAAGGCCAGCTCGCGCTCGACGAACGGGCCGGTATCGGTAAGGTCGCGGACCTGATGGACAGGCACCAGCCGCTCCAACTGTGCGATGATCTGGTCGACCACGCGCGGCGGACCGTGGGTGACAATCGTGATGCGGCTGATGCGATGATCTTCGCTTACGTCCGCCACGGTGAGGCTCTCGATATTGTAGCCGCGCGCCGACACCAGCCCCGCTATGCGCGCGAGAATGCCGGCTTCGTTGTCCACGGTGACGGAGAGCACATGTCGCTCGCTGTCTTCCTGGCGGATATGCATCAAATTTCCTGTCCCTGTCTGGGTTGTTAATTCTGGTTGGTTTGGCCGTCCGCTTCGCCACCATCCGATGATGGAGCCAGCGAGAGCATCCCCGTCATCGCAAAGCGCCAGCCATCCGGCACTCTGTGGGCGATACGCACGGGAAAGCCCAATATGCTGTCAAACACCCGCGAAAGCTGTTCGCCCACGTAACGGGGCGCCACCAGCACGACGTCGTAATCCTCGTCGCCCAGGTGGAACCAGCCATCGAGGTCGATCACCCATCCGTCCGTATCCGGGTCTGCGCTGTCTTGCGTGGACCCGACCAGATCCGCGCCGCCATTCTGTCGCTCAAAATCGAACGGCTCACTGACATGGACGCGGAGGCGGACGGGTTGAGCCATCAGACCAAGGCCTTGGCCTCGTCGTCCATGATGCCCGACACCTGGCTGGGATCGAGCAGCATGTCCGTGTGAGCAGCGCCCGAGGGGATCATCGGGAAGCAGTTGGAGAGCTTCACGACATGGCAATCCACCACCACTGGGCCGGGATGAGCGATCATCTCCGCAATGCCTGCTTCCAGCTGGTCGCGCTTCTCGATGCGGATGCCCCTGGCGCCATATGCCTCAGCCAGCTTCACGAAATCGGGCAGACTGTCCGAGTAGCTGTGTGAGTAACGGCTCTCATAGGTCAGCTCCTGCCATTGGCGGACCATGCCCATATATTCGTTGTTGAGGATGAAGATCTTCACCGGCAGGCCATATTGAATGACCGTGCCCAGTTCCTGGATGTTCATCTGGATCGAGGCATCGCCCGCGATGTCGATCACCAGCGCGTCGGGGTTGCCGAGCTGCGCGCCGATCGCCGCCGGGAAGCCATAACCCATGGTGCCCAGGCCGCCAGACGTCAGCCATTTGTTCGGCGCATCGAAGTGGAAATGCTGTGCGGCCCACATCTGATGCTGACCGACCTCGGTGGTGATGATCGTCTCGCGGCCTCGCGTCGCCTCATAAAGAGCGGCGATCGCCCGCTGCGGCATGATCTCGCTGCCCATCTCGATATAGTCGAGACTTTTGCGGGCGCGCCATTCCTCGATACGCTGCCACCAGTCGCGCAAATTCGGTTTCGCAAACTTGCGTGCCTTGAGCGCGGCGATCAGTGCCTCGGTTGCCCGGCCGCAATCAGCGACGATGGGGACATCGACGGGAATGATCTTGTTGATCGAACTGCGGTCGATATCGACATGGATCTTCTTGCTGTTCGGGGCGAAAGCATCCAGCCGACCGGTCACGCGATCGTCGAAGCGGGCGCCCAGGCACAGGATGAGGTCCGCCTGGTTCATTGCCCAGTTGGCCTCGTAGGTGCCGTGCATGCCCAACATGCCGAGCCATTGCGACGAGGACGCCGGGAAGCCGCCGAGCCCCATCAGCGTCGATGTGACGGGTGCTCCGGTCATCTCCGCCAACGCACGCAGCGCCGCAGCGGCCTCCGGTCCCGAATTGATGATGCCTCCGCCGGAATAGATGATCGGTCGCTCCGATGCCGCGATCAAATCGGCTGCGCGGGCAATCGCCTCGGGATCCGGGTCCACCTGGGGGCGATAGCTGCGATGGGCGTTCAAGGACGGGCGGTTATATTCGGCGGTCGCGACCTGCACGTCCTTGGGAACGTCGATAACGACTGGACCGGGGCGCCCCGAGGTGGCGATGTAGAATGCCTCGTGGACGACACGCGCGAGATCGCCCGGATCCTTCACCAGATAATTGTGCTTGGTGCAGTGGCGGGTGAGGCCGACGGTATCCGCTTCCTGGAACGCGTCCGAGCCGATGAGGTGCGTGGCTACCTGACCGGTGATGACGACGATGGGGATGGAGTCCATCAGGGCGTCGGTGATGCCGGTGATCGCGTTGGTTGCGCCGGGACCGGAGGTGACGAGAACGACGCCGGGCTTGCCGGTCGAGCGTGCATAGCCCTCGGCAGCGTGCGCGGCGGCCTGCTCGTGACGGACGAGAACGTGCTTGATCGTCGGGTGCTCGTAAATCGTATCGTAGATCGGCAGCACCGCGCCGCCTGGATACCCAAACACCGTGTCGACCCCCAGGTCGACCAGGCATTGAACCAAAATATCGGCGCCGCTTCTCTCGGCCACGGGAGGCTCCTTGATAATCGCTGTGCCGCGCCATGGGCGAAACCCCAGACGCTGGCAAGGCTGGTGCTCCTAACCATTATAAAATGTTGTGTCAACAATGATTATTGTAATAATATTACGTAAAATTCATAATGTGAGTTATATATTGTGCAGGCCAGTGCGCCGCGGCGGGCATCATCATTGGCGCAACGGTGCGGAGGCGGACCTTTGAATCGGCCTCACCGAGCAAATTATGTTGCAGTGCACAGGCGCGGAGCGGTTCCACGGGGTGCGCCCTCCGTCCGCACGCTCACGTTGTGGGCATGGGCAATGCTTTCCGCGGGATCGAAACGCCGAAGGCGAGGGCGGTTTCGCCCCGGTGCAGGCTTGCTTCGCTACAGCTGTGGATCGCGCATTGATGCGCCATGCGGAGCGTCGGACCGATCGCGCGTTGGGCGCGGCCGCCTCGATCTTAGCCGACCACGAAGAAACTGCCGAGCAGCGTCAGGAGCTTGACGTCCACCGCATAACCTTCCGCGCGACGCTGCGTCAGCCAGTCACCGAGCTCATTGAGAGGGACGCGGTGGACACGTATGTCCTCACCCGGTACGCCGCCGCCTTCGCCGGTTCGCACGAGGTCGTGGGCCCGGAACAGGATAAAGCTCTCCGAAACCATGCCCGGAGAACTCCAGAAGCGGCCGAGGGAGGTCATGCGGCCTGGACGATAGCCGGTCTCCTCCTCAAGCTCGCGCGCGGCAGCGACGGCAGGGTCTTCTCCGGCCGTCTCGTCGCCAACCAACCCGGCGGGCAGTTCGATGCATCGGCAACCGAGCGGCACGCGATACTGGTCGACCAGCAGGACGGAGCGCTGCCCGTCCGTCTCGTCGATGGCGAGGATGACCGCCGCGCCAATGCCTCGCGTTCGGCTCACATATTCCCAGCGGCCACGCCGCTTGGCCGCGATGAACCGGCCTTCCCACATGAGTTCTTCGGGGAGGTGAGCTTCGTCTTCGGGGGAGGCGTTCACAATTCGATCAACCTGTCCGGCAATTCGTTAGGGTTGGTGCCCGTCCTCGGGCAGTGCTCGGCGAGGATGACGCCCGCCCGTTCGATGGCCAGCGCCATGCCCTGTGCAATCCGACCCGCGCGCACCTCGTCGATCATTGCCGCCATGGCCTCGCCCCAGACTTCAGGGGAGACTTTGGACGCGATGGCCTCGTCCGCGACAATCTCCGCGCGATGCTCGTCGAGCGACAGATAGAGCAGCACGCCGGTCAGCTGCGCGGTGCGGGCCTCCGCCGCTGTGCGGAAAAGCAGCAGCGCCCGCCGTCGCACGCGCCGCGACTTGGTGCTCCCGGGCGTTACCAACATGCGTAGCGCGGGGATGGCGAACAGATAGCGCACCGCCAGGAACTTGAGGATCATGTGGCCGAGCAGCAGCAACAGCAGCATGCGCAGCGGTAGCTCGGGTGTCCATTCGCCGAGCAGCCAGATCAAGCTCTGCTCATACCAGTGTGGGAACAGGGCTACGACTGCGGGCACGAGGAACGCGCACAGGATGGCCCAGTGCAGGCCGACATCGTGATAGGCGTCGGACCGGCGTGCGACGATCGTGACGATCTCTGCGTCCGTATCCGTTTCCGCTTTGGCGACGGCATCAGTGATGAGGCGATGGTCCGCCTCGCTCATGGTTACGCGCTTGCCCATTACCAGCCTCCGCTCGCGCCGCCGCCGCCGAAGCTGCCGCCGCCGCCGGAGAAGCCGCCACCGCCGCCGCCGCCCCAGCCGCCACCGCCACCCCAGCCGCCGCCCCAATGATCGTCGTCATGATCGCGGAACGCGCCGCGCAGCGCAGCGTCGACGCCCCAGATAATGATCGGGTTGATGCCACCGCGATAGCGCCGTCCGCGCCGCATCCCGCGCGAGAGCGGAAGCAGCACGAAGACGAGGATGAAGATCACGATGAGGATGGCTTGTCCTATGTCATCGGCCGTGAAATTCTTTTGCTGGCGCGCGGCATCGGCGGCGACCTTGCGTTGCTGATCCGGCGGCAACTCCAGGATGCGGACAATCTCGTCCACGCCGGCATTGATGCCGCCCGCCATGTCGGCTGCCTTGAAGTACGGGGTGATAACGTCGCGGATGATCCGGCCAGAGAGGGCGTCGGTGAAGATCGGCTCCAGCCCGTAGCCGACCTGAATTGTCAGCCGTCGCTCATTCGGCGCGACGAGCAGGACCAGGCCGTTATTCTCCTTCTTCTCGCCAATGCCCCATGTGCGGCCAAGGCGATAGCCATAGTCGCTGATCTCATAACCCTGGAGGCTGGGAACGGTGGCGACGACCACCTGCCGTCCCGTCGTTTGCTCCAGTCCGGCAAGCTTCTGCTCGATCTGCTGGGATTGGCTCGGATTGAGCAGGTTCGCGGCGTCCACGACCCGGCCGGTGAGCGGCGGGAATGTCTGCGCTCCCGCCGCGTCTGGGCGTAACGCCAGCATCAGAAACGCGAGCAGAAGCAGGCAGGCGCGGGGAAGGGCCATGATGGATGCGGGGCCCTGCGCGGCCCCTCTCCTTTCTTTGAGGGGGCTCAACTGCCGTTGAACATGGCGCCGACGTCGGGCGCGGTGTCCGCTCCGGCCTTCGCCTCAAACGGCGTCATCGGCTTGGCGCCGTGAACCAGCTTGGCGCCGATCATCTCCGGGAAGGTGCGGATCCGCGTGTTATAATCCTGCACCGCCGCATTGTAATCGCGGATGGCGATGTTGATGCGGTTTTCGGTGCCCTCAAGCTGGGTCATCAGGTCCGCGAAGCGCGCCTGGCTCTTGAGATCGGGATATTGCTCGACGGTGACCAGCAGCCGGCTCAGCGAACTGGAGACATTGGCCTGCGCCTGCTGGAAAGCCTGAACCTTGGCCGGATCGGTGAGATCGTCGGCGGTGAGCTTCACCTGGGTGGCGGATGCGCGGGCGTTGATAACGCCTTCCAAGGTGCTGCGCTCGATCGTGGAAGCGCTGCGCGCGGTGGCGACGAGATTGGGAATAAGATCGGCGCGGCGCTGATAGGATGCCTGCACGTCCGCCCACTTGGCTTTGGCGTTCTCCTCGGCGGTGGGTACGGAGTTGATCCCGCAGGCGGCCAACGTCAGCGTAGCCACCATGAGCAAAACCGAGCGAAGCAGCGGAACGCGCGGGGAGGGGGTAACCATGGTTGTCAGCCTCTCATCTGGCCGGGCCATCCGCCGGCGGTACCGATAAATAGAAAGTTGCCAGCCGCCCCGCAACATCATTACCCATAACATGGCATCACATGTGTGTGCGGGCACGCCGTATCACCTCATTGATGCACTCCGGCAGATTCGGCCAAGGGGAAAGATAATGCTGTCAGAATTCAAGACCTTCATCGCACGCGGCAATGCGCTCGATCTGGCGGTCGGCGTGATCATCGGCGCGGCTTTCGGCACCATCGTGAGTTCGCTCACGGATGATATCATCATGCCCGTCGTCGGCGCGATCTTCGGTGGGCTGGATTTCTCCAACCATTTCGTTCCGCTAGCTGCCGTGCCGGCCGGGACCGCGCCAACGCTGGCGGCGATGAAAGCAGCCAATGTGCCGGTGTTCGCTTATGGTAGCTTCATCACGGCCGTGCTTAACTTCCTGATCCTCGCCTTCATCATCTTCCTGATCGTAAGGCAGGCCAATCGACTGTTCGGCCGCAAGGCAGATGAGCCGGCGGGCCCGACCGAGGTCGATCTGCTCACCGAAATTCGCGACGCGCTGAAAAAGTAAGGAAAGGATCGGCGCCGCCGCGTGCGGTGCCGTTCGTCCTTGCCGGGAACCAACCCGGCTCGAAAACGCTTTTGTTTCCAGTCCAATGGCGTGAGCCAGGACGCAACAGGAGACAAAAGCGTGAAGACAGCGATGATTTTTGCCGCCATTGCGGCCCCCATGGCGCTGGCCGCCTGCGGTTCTCAGGAAGCGCAGAAGGTCGAAAATGCCTATGACAATCAGGCTGATATCATCGAAAACCATGCCGCCAATGTCGAAGCGACTGGCGAGAATGCCGCTGCTGCGGTGCAAGCCAACACGGCCAACGCTGCGGATCAGTTGCGCAATACCGCTGATGCGGTGCGTGAGAAAGGGGAGGCCAAGGCCGACGCTATCGACGCTAGCAAGTAGGGACACCCACCGCACAGGCCTGAGAGTCTGGCGAACGGGATTGCAAACTTCGGAGGCGCGCCGGCATTCGGCGCGCCATTTTGATTGGCTCAACCACCCTTGAGACCAGAGCAGGCCTTTTCTTTGTCGCTCCAGCGCCTTATATCGGGAAGGCCGGTTTGACCGGCTATGGCGATAAACTGCGGCGTGCAATAGGCGCAGCGGACCCGGGGGCGGTACCCGGCGGCTCCACCAGGATCGGTGCTCTCGCAGAAGAGCACGGCTGCTGATGGGGCCGAACTAGGATCGACGTGTGCTGAAAAGCGTTGTTTTCGCCCGGGCTGAGTAACCCGTTAAAGGCTCAAAACCTATAAGTGCCAACGACAACGAAGCACTTGCTCTTGCTGCGTAATTGAGGGCCTCACGGCCTGACATTACCCAAATAGAACGCGGCTGGGCCAGCCGGGCAACAGAATGGATTCCAGCGGTTCGGGGAGCACCGGGCAACAGAAGCTCCCCACCTTCTTCCATCGTTCTCGTGTTCGCTGCTTGTCGTTTCAAGCAGTGTTCGGTTGCGAATCAATGCGATGATCGAATCAGTTTTGTTACAACAACATGACAAATACTGAGCTGGCTCACCTTATGTCACAATGAATGTAGAAAAATTCTTTATTTATCAGACGGATAAATGAGGAGAATTATTTTAATTCATCTATCGCCACAGAGTCGTGAAGTTGAAACAATCCTCTCATGGAGTAGCGAATTCGGAGAGGAAAGAGATGATTATCAACGCCTTGATTGTTGGCGGTGCAGCGCTCGCCAGCCTTTCCGCCGGTATCGTGCAGGCATCCCCTGCCGGATCGGGAGACTATGCTGCAGCAGCGATTGCATCGGGAGAATTTGACTCGGCGGAGCGCACGTTGCAGCCCACCAGTCATGCCGATGCGGCTGACCCGGCCCGCCTCATCAATATCGCCACCGTCTTTGCACGCACCCAGCGGCTCGCTGATGCGCGGGCCGCCTTGATGCGCGTGCAAGCGCTGCCGGACGAGCAACTGGAACTGGCCAACGGCGCTAATTACTCCAGTCATCGGATTGGGACGGCGATGCTCCAGCGGCTCGGCCGATAGGAGTTTCGTCGCAGGCGAGCGGCTGTCGGTCGTCTCGTGATGCGCGCACTGTTGGACGCTTCACACAGCCGAGCGCCGTGCCGGTTAGGCAGCTTGGCGGTAACGCGCAGAGTTAGGACGGCGCGTTCCGCATTCCCTGCTTCCAGTCACGCATGCTTCACGCCGAGCCTATGGGGGGCAGTTGGCCGACGGAACGAGCGGCGCACGCCCGGCACGCGCGCGAATTACGCATAAGAGCGCTCCGATGCCCCCTTGTGGCTGTTTCAGGCGGAACCGGTCTCCCGGCGATCAACGAGCGAGAGGGGTTCGCCCTTGTCGTCGCCAGCCGCAATGTTTGGGAATATCTGCTGACCGCCGCCAAAGGGCACCATGTTGACCTGCGGCTCGAAATTGACCGCGAGCTGCAGGACATCCGGGCGTGAATAGTGGCCAATGCTGTCGGAGACATATTTGAACTGGGCGATCATCGCGAGATCGAGCTCGGCGTAGAGGATCGCCTCGTCGTCGCGATTGGGCCCCGCGATAATCTGGCCAGTTGGAGCAATGATGGCGCTCCAGCCGCCGCCTTCGCGGATCATCTCCGGCCTGTCTTCGAAGCCGAGATCCCTGACCGTGTCCTTGTCAATGCGTGACTGCACATTGATCACGAAGCACTGGTTGGCCGCGGCATGGTGACGCGCGGCCGCCTCGCTCAGATCGTCGAACACGCCTGAACTGGGATCATGGCTTAGCGCTGAACCGGCCGGCCATGCCGCGATATGAATCTGCTCGCCCTGGGTCGCCAGTGCGTAGCGAGCCAGATCCATGGAGTGCTCCCAGCAGATCAGCCCGCCCACCTTTCCAAACGGTGTTTCGATCGGCCGCAGGCCCGATCCGTCACCTCGGCCCCACACGGTGCGTTCTACGCAGGTTGGCACAAGCTTGCGATGGCGCCCGACAATCTGGCCGGAATCGTCGAAAAACAGCAGGGTGTTGTAAAGCGTGCCGCCATCCTTCTCCGAGATGCCGACCACGACATGCGCGCCGGCCTTGCGTGCCGCCGCACCGATGCGGTCGGTTGCCTCGCTGGGAACGGTGACGCTGTTGGCAAACAGCCGGAAATAATAGGGCGCGCCGGTGGCCGGCGTGTGCGTCCAGATCCAGAAGGGATAGCCTGGAATGAAGGTTTCCGGGAAGACGATCAACTTGGCGTCTTGCGCCGCGGCCTCCGCAATCAACGCGCATGTCTTCTCGACCCCTGCGTCGCGATCCAGAAACGGCGAAGCGGCGTGCACCGCCGCGACCTTCACCTTGGGAAAAACATCGCCCATAACCAAGACTCTCCACCGCTATTTTGCGGGGCAGGAGGGCATATCGCCCCCGCAGTGTCAAGGTTGGCGGCTCCCCTGTGCGGCGCGAGGGAGGCCACACGCGCGCCTTTGATCAAGGGTTGGCGAAGCGCGGCTTCGTCACTTTCCGATCTTGAGGCGGGTGTTGCCGTCCGGATCGACATATTCCCGATTATCTTCGCAAATATATTCCTGGAGCTTGTAGTCCTGCATCCGGCGGAACGAGTAGCTGTAGGTCCAGGGCTTCTCCAGATAGGCGTCGTCGATACTGATCTGGTCCTGCAGTATGTCCGGGGCGAGCAGGCGGATGCGCTCGGTAATCTTCATGCTTCCGGAGTGGGGCGTCCACCTGAAGCGAACATTTTCCTTGATGCCGGTGGTCTCGACGACCAGCGTGTCGCCCTCCCAATGGCCGACCGAGCGGCCGTAGAAGCTGGGGTCGACTTCATCCCAGTTCGGCAGCGTCTGGTTCATGTAGATGCGGCGCGTCTGGTTGAAGGCCTCCTGCGTGATGTTGATCTGCTCCGCGCGCTGGAACACCTCCATGGGGAACATGCCCATCATCATCGCCGGCATGCCGTCCGGGATGCAGTGGACGTAGTTGTCACCCGCTGGCTGGCCCTCCCGGAGCCGTTCCGCCAGGATTTTCTGACCTGCCTCCCACTCCGCCCGATGTTCGGGTTTGAGTTGCGGGTCCGGAATGGGGGTCGGCGCGTAGCGGGGATCGGCGGTCTCCTCGGGCGCCGGATAGCGTTCCCACGTGCCGGAGAAATCCGGCTGGGCGAGGGCGGGTGCGGCGAGGCCCGCGAGGCCGACGCCGAGCAGGAGCGCAGGTAATATCGTCGTCATCGACAGCGCTCCCTCACGACGTGATCTTGTAGCGCTGGGCGTTGGGCACGCCTGGCAGCATTGTCTTGCCGTTGGGGAGAGTGAGTTGCAGCAGCAGGCCGCCCGGCTGCCCATCCCGCAGTGGCGACATCACCGCCGTGACGACATCGCCCGGCTTTATCGTGCGCGAGGACCAGCCCCCGCGATGAAGCATGTTGGGGCTCGTCATCTCCATCGTGTAGTGCTTGGTCCCGCCCTTGCCATCCTCCGCGTCGATGTCGAGATAAACGTGCGGGTTCGTCCATTGGTATTCGGTGACCTTGCCGTGAAGGGTGACCGAGCGGGTGTTGTCGAACATCGCAAAGCTGTGGTGTGCATGGAGTGGCGCCGCCAGCGTGGCCGCGCAGGCCAAGGCGGCTAGATAGTGCTCACGCGCAAATTTCATCAGTTTCTCCCCCCCTGAATGTGCCTGGTTGAGCCGGCACTCTGGTGTTTGCCAATCTATGGATCGTCATGGTGTCACGCGAACCGCTCGCCTGCCTGACGTCATCGCAGACAGGGAAGAGCCATTCCGGATCATTGCATTTTCGGAGCGTTTTCCTTCCATTCCATGGGCGCCCCGATGCACGTCGATCCGCAACGGCGAGCAACTCATCGTTGATGCCCGGGCGTCCCCACCCAAAGGTCAGAATTTGAAGCTTATTTCTCCCCCGTAGCGGCGAGGGCGAGCCTTGAACACGAAGCCCCCCGGCGAGAACTCGGCATTGTATTTTTCGTTGAACAGGTTGCTCGCGAAGCCGGTGAGGGTGAGCGCGCCAACCTCCACGCTGAGGCGTGCATCGACGAGGTCCACCGGGTCGCGCACAGTCGAATTCTGGACATCCCACCACGTCTTGCCGATGCGGCGGTAATCGACTCGCGCGGTCAGGCCGACCGTGTCGGTCAGGGCGGTGCGATATTGCGCCCCAGCGTTGAGCGTATAGCGCGAAATGAGCGGCGCCTGATGGCCGATCACCGCAGGATCGGGGAAGGCCTTGATGTTGCTGTCAGTGTAGCCAAAGCCCAGGTTGAGATCGAGGCCGGGCGCCGGGCGGGCGGTGGCTTCCAGTTCGAAGCCCTTGATCCGCGTGCTCGGTACATTGCCGAGGTTCTGGGTGGAGTTGGCGGCGAGGAAGACGAAGAAATAGCTGTTCTTCGACTCCGTGGTGTAGGCATTGGCACTGAACGTCAGGCGGCGGTCGAGCAGTTGGGTGCGCGCGCCGACCTCGAACGTATCGGCTGTCTCTGCCTGGAAGATGTCCCCCACGCCGACGATCCCCGTAGCCACCGCGACGCTCCCTACGCCGGTCTGGTTGAAGCCGCCGCTGCGGAAACCCCGGCTGTAGCCGCCGTAGAGGGTGACGGTGTCGCTCGGCTCCCAGGTCAGCGTCACCTTGGGCTGCCAATCGTCGAACACGACTCTGCGGACTTCCCCGGTGGTGCCATCTGGCAGGCCGGGAGCGTTCATGAACTGCGGCGGGGTCAGTGTGGTATTGCGCCGGCGGTCGCGGTCATAGCGCAGGCCGAGATCAATCTTGACCTGCTCGGTAAGATCGTAGGACAGATTGGCGAAGAGCGCCCAGGCGACATTATCCTGCTTGTCCGCGAGGAAGCTGAACTGCGGATTGAGCGGGTTGGTGCTTGGCGTGCGATAGACCGGGAACACGCCCGCACCGGTGTCGATCATGTTGCCGGTCGAGATGAACCGGTCCGTGCCGATAGCGTAGGCGCCAACGATATAGCGGAACCGGTTGGCCTCGGGCGAGGTGAAGCGCAGTTCCTGGCTGATCGCCTTGACGTTCAGATACTGGCTTTGATTGAGATCGAAGCCGAAGACGCTGTGGAAGAAGGACTCGTTGATCGGCAGGAAGTCGAACGCGTCGCCGGTCAATATCTCTGTCAGCGTATCATAGGACGTGACGGAACTGAGCGCACCGGCGCCTGTCTCATAATTGAGGCGTAGCGAGACGTTGTTGATATCGCGGTCGTTCTGCCCGGCGTTGTTGACGCGCACCGGCAGATGGGTGTCGTTCACGTCGCTGACGATGTTGAAGTAGAGCGCCTGCGTGCGGAGCCGGCTGATCGAGCCGCGCAGATCCGCGGTGAAGTTGCTGCTTGGAGTCCACAGCAACGTGCCGCGCAGCCCCAAATCCTTCACCGGGTCGGCATCTTCATGGAGATAGGTATTGGGGATAAAACCATCCGTATCATACCAGGAACCGGCGAGGCGGAACTTCACGGTGTCGGAGAGCGGCCCGCTGATGCCGCCGCGCAGCCAGTAACCAAAACCGTTGTCGATCCCCGCGCGCAGCCGGCCCTCAAACTGGTCGGTCGGTTGCTTGGTACGGATGACGATGGCGCCGCCGATCGCGTTGCGGCCGTAAATGGCGCCTTGCGGGCCTTTCAGCACCTCGATCTGCTCGATGTCGAACAGATCCTGGTTGAACTGCGCGGGGTTCACCTGCTGCACGCCGTCGACCACAACCGCGACGGATGGCTCGGAGTTGCGCGCCTGAGTGATGCCGCGAATGACGATGAAGGCGTTGCCGGCGTTCTGCGTTTCCACCAGATTGACGTTTGACGTCAGGTTGATGAAGTCGCTGGGCCGCTCGATCCCGGCGGCCTCGATGGTGTCGGCCGTGAAGGCAGTGATCGCGGCGGGCACGTCCTGCAACGCGACGGAGCGGCGCAGCGCGGTAACGACGATGTCACCGCCTCCGGCTTCCTCCGCCGTTGCCTTACTCGCTTCCGCCTGCGTGGTTGCGCTCGACTGGGCGCTCTGGGCTTGAACGGCCGACGCCGTGGCGGCGGCGACTAGCGACGCGCCAATCAGCATGATTGCACGCATAGACACGATGGTCATCGGTTTCCTCCCCTTAACCGGTTTCAAGGGAGTCCAGGCCCGCTCACCCCACATTGCTAAGCGGACGCTTTGAAGATCCTCTCAACATCTTCAAAATATTAAATTCGATAATCGAAGTCAAGTTCGCTTTTCGAACAGTCAACAGAGTTGCGGGTGACGAAAGGGGGCGGAGCAAATCTCAAAAATGTGGTGAAACTACCTGTACTTATCAGTGACTGCTCGCGATGGCCGACCGCGAATGCGCATGACAAGGCCAGTCTCCTGCTCCGCGGTGGGAGCCGCTACGCATGGAGTGAGCCCGATCATACCCGGACAGCCTGAGCAGTCGGGAGGACAAGTGGTGGGGCACCCAATTGCTTTGGCGCTACCAGCAGCGCCCGCGCGGATCAGTCGTTGCTGATGCCGAAAGACAGGAATGACGGCGTGGGGCCGTTCCAACCCTCATCAGGCTCATGGTCTGCTTGACGGGCGCGGTGAGCGGGCTTGGCGGCGGGCGCGTCGTGGCGCTCGGCGCGGACGGGGCGCTCGTTCCGCTCAGCATGAGCACTCCGCTCAGCCGGTTTGGCGGCGGCGCGGGAGGGCTTATCATTGTCGCCACGACGGCGGGCGGGAGCCTCAGTGCGGGCGGCCGGTGCCTTGGCCTTGCCGCCGCGGCCCTTCGCAGGGGTGGCGCCCGCGTCGCTGGCCCCGATCTCCACGCCTGTGTCGAGACGGTCAATCTTGGTGCCGATCAGCTTCTCGATATTCTCGATGGCTTCCGCGTCGGAGCGGGTGATGAAGGTGAATGCCTTGCCCGAGGCGCCCGCGCGGCCAGTGCGGCCGATGCGGTGGACGTAGTCGTCGGGATGCCAAGGTGCATCGAAGTTGAAGACGTGCGAGACGCCCTTGATATCCAGTCCGCGCGCGGCGACGTCTGAAGCGACGAGCAGGTTGATCTCACCGGATTTGAACCGCTCCAGTTCCGCGATGCGCGCAGCCTGGTCGATATCGCCGTGAATTTCGCCGGACTTGAAGCCGTGGCGCTTGAGGCTCTTGTTCAGCTCGCGCACCATCGTCTTGCGGTTGCAGAAGATGATGGCCGTGTTGACGCCCTCGCTGCGCAGCAGGCTCCGCAGCACTTCGCGCTTCTTGCGCTCGTCCACGGGCACCAGCTTCTGCTCGATATTGGCGCCTGTCGTCGCTGGCCGTGCGACCTCGATGGACTTGGGGTTGGTCAGGAACTTGTCCGCCAGCTTCTTGATCGGCGGCGGCATCGTTGCCGAGAAGAGCAGGGTCTGCCGGCTCGCGGGCAGTTTGGTGCAGATACTCTCGATGTCCGGGATGAAGCCCATGTCGAGCATTCGGTCAGCTTCGTCGATGACCAGCATCGAGCAGCCGGTGAGCAGGATGTTGCCGCGCTCGAACAGATCCATCAGCCGGCCCGGCGTGGCGATGAGGACATCCACGCCCTTTTCGAGCGCTTTCACCTGATCGCCCATTGAGACACCGCCGATGAGCAGTGCCATGCTCAGCTTGTGATACTTGCCGTATTTCTCGAAGTTCTCGGCGACCTGCGCGGCGAGCTCGCGGGTCGGCTCCAGGATGAGGCTACGCGGCATGCGCGCGCGGCTGCGGCCCTGGGCGAGAATGTCGATCATCGGCAGCACGAAGCTGGCGGTCTTGCCCGTGCCCGTCTGCGCGATGCCGATGATGTCGCGCATCATCAGCACTGACGGAATGGCCTGCGCTTGAATAGGCGTCGCCTCGGAATAGCCTGCTTCCGCGACGGCTTTCAGCAATTCATCTGATAGGCCGAGGTCGGCAAAGTGCATCAGAGTTCCATGTGACAGGAGAGCGCAAGGCTGGGCGGCGCATCAGCTTGGCAGAGCACCAGGATGCGCCCGATCAGCAGGGCGGCCCATGAGCAAAACGGCGGCACCTGTCAAGGATTTCCACGATTCGCAAGCGACCGGGTGGTGAATTCCTCATCGTTGTGCTTTTCCGGCTGCGTTGGCGGTCCAGGAGTGGCGGAAGGGGACCACTGCGCCAGCCGCCGGTTCCAGATCTGCTGGCCACTGAGTTCGGGCCGTGGCTCGACAGCGAGGTGAGGACCGCCGCCAATCCCTCAATTCCGGTTGCGGGATTGCTCCGGCTGAGCGGTCAATGCGGCGCAGGCCGCTTGGGCTTGGTGCCCAGTTCCATCTGCTATGGCTCCCGACGAGGCAAGGGCTAAAAGGGGGACGCGGCAAAGCGGGTCAGCGTTGAGCAGGCCCGCCTCCGCGCGGGAGGCGACCCTTGAGCCTCCCTGTGTCTAGCAGCCACTGCGCGTTTCGATCCACGCCTCCGCGCGGGAGGCGACGTTCCATCCCTTGAGCCGCGTGCCATTCGCCGCGTCGTTTCGATCCACGCCTCCGCGCGGGAGGCGACCCGATCCTGCCAATGGGTTTCGCGCCCTGCTCCAGTTTCGATCCACGCCTCCGCGCGGGAGGCGACAGGGGTGTCTCCGCTTGCCCACCCCGCCAGAGGGAGTTTCGATCCACGCCTCCGCGCGGGAGGCGACTCGGGGGACCCCTGTCAGGAGAACAGCGTCGCCGGTTTCGATCCACGCCTCCGCGCGGGAGGCGACATTCGAGGAGCCTTATTCCAGGGTACAAATGCTTGTTTCGATCCACGCCTCCGCGCGGGAGGCGACGTTTACAATGCCGTTTTCGGAACAGTTCCGAATGTGGTTTCGATCCACGCCTCCGCGCGGGAGGCGACCTGCGTCGAATATTTGGTCGACGTGGTGAGCCCGAAGTTTCGATCCACGCCTCCGCGCGGGAGGCGACCGTCCGTGCATACGCGGCCCTCCCGCACGGCAAGATGTTTCGATCCACGCCTCCGCGCGGGAGGCGACACCATCATCGGCTGAAGGCCCGCGTAGGAGTAACTGTTTCGATCCACGCCTCCGCGCGGGAGGCGACTTGGCGGGCGGAGCGTCGTCCTCGTCCTCGTCCTGGTTTCGATCCACGCCTCCGCGCGGGAGGCGACCGGCGGCGACGCCATCGCCACGGTGGCAGCGGCATGTTTCGATCCACGCCTCCGCGCGGGAGGCGACAGCTTCATCTCTATGACAATGAAAAAGAGCGGTAAATCGGGGATTTTGCGCGAACCATGCTGAGACAGCCCGGTTGAGCCGAAGGTTGGCGGTGTCATGTCGCTTAATCGGTTATTTTCTCAACCATTATGGACTGCGCGAAACCACCCAGAAATCACGAACCGACTGCGGTTCGCGCAAGATCAGAAGACCAACGGACCGTCCAAATCCAGTATGGGCTTTGCACCGACATGTTCCACCCGTCGCTTACCGTCGGCGCCCAAACGATAGAAGCGCAGACTGTCTCGCGTTTCATCAATCTCGCCGAGCAGACGCGCGCGTAACTGCGCCCATTGTGCCGGATCGACTTCGCACTCGAACACAGAATTCTGTACGCGCTGACCCAGATCAAGACAGGCCTTGGCAACCCGGCGCAAGCGACGGCGACCTACGGGATCCTGCGTATTCACATCATAGGTGACGAGCATCAGCATGGGTCATTTCCAGATGAAAGGAGGATAGCCGTCCAGGTCTCCTCGCAGGTGACGAGACAAAAGCAGCGCCTGGATATGCGGCACCAGCCCCATCGGCATGGTTTCGCCCAGGAAGGGGTGACGCAGGTCGCGCTTCTTGCGGTCTTGCCAAGCAACCAGTACTGCCTTGCGCCCGTCCTCGGTCAAGGAAACTGCACCACCCTCGTCAATCGCGAAATCACGGGCCTTGAGTTGCCCGCGGTTGATGAGCGTCAGGGCTAGGCGATCCGCCAATACGGGCCGCAATTCCTCCATCAGGTCCAACGCCAGGCTGGCCCTGCCGGGGCGGTCGGCATGGAGGAAGCCCACCTGCGGGTCGAAGCCAATGCTTTCCAGCGCCGAGCGGCAATCATGGCCGAGCATCGCATAAAGGAAGGAGAGCAGCGCATTGGCCCGATCAAGCGGCGGCCGACGCGAGCGACCGCGAAAGAAAAAGGCCGCGCGATCCCCTTGGATCATGGCATCGAAGGCGCTGAAATAGGCGAGCGCTGCGTCGCCCTCATGGCCGCGCAGGATCGCGATATCCTCGGCGGCGGCGGCGCGGCGCGCGATGTGCGTGAGGCGCAATTCGGCTGTCTCGATGCTGCTGCGGGCAGCACTCTCCATCCGCTCGCCATGATCGCGCAAGACGCGGCGCAAGACGGTTCGCTGGTTGGCCGCCTTCGCGGTGATGATACCACGCACGATCGGCACAGTGCGCAAAGGGTCATCGGCCACCCGATGCTGCGTGCGCCGCAGCAGGACATTGCCGGTGCGCGGCCCCTCCATGCGGGCCAGGAACTTGCCGTTGGGCGTGAGGAAAGACAAGGCTATCCCCGCTTCGGCACAAGCCGCCATCAGTGCGGGCGATGCGCCGGGCCGCCCAAAGCATATTACCCCGCCGATCATATGGAGCGGCGCGCGCCCGCGTTCCGCCCCGTCGACTTCGACCACGATGTTTGCGCCATCCTTGCGCAGCCAAGCTTCCTCGCTGGTCACATAGATGGTGTTGAGATGGCGCCGCATCGCTTCCCGTCCCGTTGCCCGATCAGTCGGCCAGTTGTCCGGCCAGCCAGCGCTGGACCGGCGGCGGCTTTTCCAATCGCTTCGGACGGCATTGTTCGGCTAGGGAACAGCGCTTGCAGCCTGGCATGGCGCGAGGCGCCGGCGTGCGGTTCTCGGCGATCATCGCCCGAACCTCGGCCGCGGTGCGCATGGTCAGCATACGCAATTCCGCATCGAAGGCGACGACCATGCGTTTCTTTGTCTGGCCATAGAAGAGCGCGCCTTCGGCAATGGGATGGCCGAACATTTCCTCCAGACACAGAGCTTGTGCACAAAGCTGCACCTCATCGGCGCGATGCGCCTTGGGGCGGCCGCGCTTGTATTCGACCGGATAGGGCGAAGGCTCCGCACCGGCGAACTCTACCGCATCGGCCTTGCCGGCAAGACCGTGGACAAAGGACCGTAACGCGATACCGCGCACCGTTCGCACCCCCCTTCGTCGATCCGGTTTGCCGTGATCAACCCGCTCGTGCAGGATACGGCCCTCGGCCGATGCGCCATCCTCCGCCCAGATGCGTTCGATATGGATGAGGGCGCACTGCCGCGGGCAGAAAAGATAGTGCTGGAGCGCCGACACCGGCACTAGCGCGTCCTCGACGGCAGGGTCCGGGGGGGCTGGGGCATCATCGGATCATGACCGCTCGATGATCTCGACCCCAGCCGGCAGGTCCTCACCGTCGATCGTCACCCGATAGTCTTCCCATTTGCGCGCAGGCGGCCAGTTGTCGGTGTTCTTGTAGTAGCCTTCGCTGCCAATTTCATACGCCGCGCCTTGATGCACGCGCAGGGTTTTCACCCTGTCGAACAGCGACTGCGCCTGCGCGTTGCCGAGTGCGCTCTGGTGACGGAACAGGATGAGCTTGCGGCTCGCCATCTCGCCACGCGCGGCGGACCGGTCATGGTCGAACATGTTGCCCAGCGCCTGCCACAGCAGTTCCAGGTCATCATCGGAAAAGCCCGTACCCTTGACCGGGTGCGAAGCGAGCGGCGCGGAGATATAGCCATGCACGCGATAGAGACCATAGGGTACGATATGCTTGCGGCCCATCGTGCGCCCACCCTTTTCCTCCGCATCCTTCTCGGTCGTGGCCGCCATGCGGGTGATGGAGATTTCGAGCGGCAGGATCGGTTCCACTGACCGGGCAAAGCTGAACTGCACGGGGCCGCGTACCTGCCCGGCATTGACCCCGGTGGACATGACCGCGCCGAACGTACGGATGTCCCAGAAATTGGCGCACATCCAGGCTGTCAATTCGTGTGCCTTGGCCTCTTCCTTGGGCAGCTTCTTGTAGTCCTCGGCCTTGGCGACGGGAGGCATGACGGCATCCCAGGCTTCCTTGTGCAGGAGGTTGAGCGTCGATCCTTCCGACATGTAAATGCGGTTGTCTGACGCCAGCGCCACATAGTTCCGCACCTTGCGCTTGAGCGCCACGTCGGACACCAGCCCCAGATTGGTTTCGGGATCGAGCCGGGGCATGTTGCCCGCATCCGGATCGCCATTGGGATTGCCGTTCGCCACATCGAAATAGAGGATGAATTCGTGGCGGTTGGTAACGGGATTGCTCATGCGTCTTCCCCCTCTTCGATGCTTTCGGCGGCGGCCAGTTCCGCTTCGGCCTCGGGCCGGGCTTTGAACTGGTCCTTGCGCTGATGATAATAACCCACGGCAAAGCGGCCCTGTTCGGCAAGCGGCAAGGCGCGGGGCAGATCGAGGGAGAGCTTGTCGAGAATGTCCTCGATCTCGCGCTCAATCCAGCCGCCCTTGCCGGATTTGCGCAACTTGCCCAGATGGTTCTGCGCCCCGCGCAGCAATAGCGGAAAGACGCTCGCCGGCGTGGCCGACGCCGCGCCGAAATAGCGGTCGCGAATGGTGGCATTGATCCGCCCGAGCGCCATGCGCTGCGCGGTTTCCAGGACGGCGAAGAGGCGGCCTAACTGATAGGCCTTGTTCGGTTCGTCGGGCGCGAGGCTCACGGGCACATCCTCCTTTTTCGGATCGATACGGCGGTCGCGGTGCAGCACCGCGCGGATGATGGCGGCATGCCAGCCGCTCAAAGGATCGTCGCCGGCGCGCAAGCGGATGATGGCGGCGGCCAGAAGGCTTTGAGGATAGCGTCCACCCGACAAGATCGCGCGCATCACCTCGCCCGCGAGCAGCGGCGGGATATTCTCGAACTTCTCCTGCAGCGCGGTCGTGCGGGCCAGCAGTCGGTTGACCGACGGCGCCGCGCCCCAGCCTATAGGCGTGGGCTCCATCCCGAGATCGGCGTGATGCTCCGCCAGCCGCTGGGCGAACTGATCGAGATCGTCGGTCAGCCAGTAGCGGATGGAGAGCCGCGCCGCGTTGGGCGACAGGCCAAGAACATGGAAGCGGGTGCCTGCCGCAATCTCGGGCCGCAGGGCGCTTAGTGGACGTCCTTTGGCCAAGGCCTCCAGATCGGCTCGCACCTTGGTTGCCTGCTCGGCATCGGTGATGTCGCCGCCCAGCAATGTAGCGAACCAGTCGTCCGCCGCCTCAGCCGCCTTCGCGTCGCTCGCGTCGGCCCAGAAGACGACCGTCGCGTCGCCGATCGGACGGCGGATGCGATTGGGGCTATCGCTCCTGAGCAGGTGATTGAGCGCCGCGCCATAACGGAAAGCTGCCGCCTCACTGGTCGGGGCATTGGCGCCCTGCGCCTTGCCCAGTGAGGTGAAGGCGTCGAGATTGAAAGAGACCAACGCTGCGCCGGAAGATTGCGCCCCTTCCACGCCCTTGATCGTCGGGTGCAGACGGGCCATCGGACCACGCTCGCCGGTGATGAGGCAGAGTATATCCGCATCGCCGCCATCTTCCGCCCTTGCCTCCACGAGCGCGCGGGCGGCGGGGCGCTGGTGCAGAAAGCCGCGCTCCCCGTCCACCCGGAACATGATGTTGGCGTCCAGCATGTCAGGAACGAACGGCGCAGCATCGAAGCGCGCTGGAGTCCAGTTCTTCAGAAATAGCCTCAGCGCGACCAACCCTTCATCATTCTGGCCAGCCAGACGTTCCAGATGCATGGCCACGAAGGCTGCATGTTCCTGCGCGGTTCGCTTGCCCTCGCCGGCCGTGCGACCCAGCACATAGGCGCTTTTGTCCCACAGGAAATTGGGGGCGATCCCGACAGTTCGCTTCACCGCCGCGGGAACAATATGCGTATCGAACCTGGGTTTCTTGCCCGAAACATCATAGAGATTGTCCACCGCAACCGGCGTGCCATCTTTGTCGAGCACGATGCACCAGCCGAATTTCTCTGGACTCCAGCCCGGCCCGGCAACGCCGGGCAGCCGGTGATAATAGCTGTCGAGCGCCTGGAGGATGGTCATCGCACCACCTCGTCCGACAGGAAGGGCGGAACCTCAATCACGCCATCCTTCATCACCGCACGGAAGAAGCGGGATTCATTGCCATGCGCGAAATCGATGTCGTGCAGCATCCAGCCGAAATCGACGTCACGCTTGTCGGTCGCCAGTTCGCAGGGTGGCAGCGGCGCACCTTCGGGGATCAGCGCGAACTCGGCATCGAACTCGCGCGTGCCGAGGCACGGGCGATGGAAGCACTGGCCCTGCGCGGCGCGGCGATTGAACATCGACACATGCTTGGCGGCGCTGTCCTCAACCCCGGCTTTGTCGGTCAGGGTGAAATGCGCCTCGATCACATAGGCGACGTCCACCAGCACCAGCGCGGCGCGCTGCTGGCGATTCTCATCCACGATGATGCCCAGCCCCTCGGTCGTGCCGCGGTTCATCGCGCTGCGGGCATTGGCGGCGCTGGCCTTGGCGCCCACTTCGTTCCGGCGGATCGACTGGAATCGGATGGGCTTCAGCACATGGATACGATCCACATGCCACCGGATCGCGGGCTTCCAATGAATCGCCTCCAATATGCCCCGCGCGGCCGAGGGCGTCATCACATCATAGCTGACGCGCTCCACCTTCATCTCGGGCCGCGTGAAACACGCGCGCGCGCCCCAGACATGCAGCCGAATACCCATGAGACGATCCCCCCGCACCATTCCGCACAAGTATTGATACGATTACAACTTAATATTGTGTCTGATCTAAATGTATTGGGCAGACCGGCCTGCATGACAGTCGAAACAATACGTTAATACAGCAATTTAGGTTCGATCCACCGATCCGTGACCGGACTATGGAGATTCGTTAATTACATCCGCATGAGCCCGAGAGAGGATGAAGTATCCTCCGTTTTCTGCATGCCAGACGACTCACCTGGCTCTATCACTATGGGAAACACCTATAGAATGTTGCCCTCACTCGATCGCCAAGTCGGGTCGTCAAGACGCATGCCTAGTGCGCGATCGTAGAGCGAGGGGCTCTCCAGCACCACGAAGCGGTCGCCATAATCCTCCGCGCGAATGGCCTGCACGGCACCCGTCGCGAGCATATCCGCGCGGGCTTTGGCCGGGACCGGCACCGTATATTGCTGGAGCTTGCGCTGCACGCCCGCCGGCGGCAGGTCGGCATGACGCAAGGCCGCAATCGCTGCACGCGCTTCGCCGTCCCATGGCACGATCACCGGGTCCATCACATCGTCGATCATGCGAAAGGCTTGGGCGATACGGGAGAAGGGGAAACCGCCATCGCGGGCCGTGTCGCGAATGGCCGGGATGATAGGAAAACGCTCCCCTGCGAGCGTTGCTGCGTCCAGCGACGCATATCCCTGCTCCCAATACAGCCAGTGATAATAATCCCGGACCGCGTCGAGGCCGAGCACATCGACACCCGCCTGCCGCACCACATTGCGGGCCGGCTGGTAGAAGGCTGCGATCATCGGCGGTATCTTGTGATCGGCCGGCTCGAAAACCACGGCTCGTCCGAATGCCTGCCCAAGCGCGCCCAGTTCGCCGTTTCTATTGCAGCGTCCCGCAGCCTGCGCAATGCTGGATAGGCCAGCCGCCGCGCGCCAGACTTCCGGGAAGCTGACGTCCACGCCTGCCTCGATCAGGCTGGTGGCGATCAGCCGCACGGGGTGCCCCGCCTCCAGATTCTCCCGCACCTTCGCCAGCACCGCACGGCGATGGCGGGCGCACATCAGCGTAGTCAGATGGACAGCGCCGACCTGATCCCGGATCGCCTCGAACAGATCGCGCGCATGGGCGCGACTGTTGACGATGCAGAGCATCTGCGGTTGCGCGGCGAACCGATTCACGATCTCCGCATCGCTGACAGGCTCGCACCGCCATTCCACCGCGACCCGCTTGAGTTGCGTGTAGAGCGCCTTCGGGTCCGGCGCGAGTTCGCGCTCGTCGGGGATGTCCAGTCCCTCGATCGCGCCCTGGGGCGTTTTCGGTAAGGCACCGTCCTGAGTACGGAGTGCTGGCTGGGTCGCGGTGCACAATAGGACGGTCGCGCCATAATTGCGCGCCAGTTCGTCGATCGCCGCCATGCAGGGCCGCAACAAGTGCACCGGGATCGACTGTGCTTCATCCAGGATGATGACGCTTTTCGCCAGATTATGCAGCTTGCGGGCCTTGCTGGTGCGCGCGGCGAACAGGCTTTCGAAAAACTGCACCGCCGTGGTGACGACGATGGGGGCATCCCAGTTTTCCGTATCGCGGCGCAACTTGGCGAGACCGGCTGGTCCTTCTTCTTCCTGGTCGTTGCCTGAAGCGGGCTGATATTTGTCGGCATCGAAGCTGGAATGGTGCTCCAGTACGGCATCTCCCAACTCCACATCTTTGCGAAATATCTCCGCAGTCTGTTCGATGATCGAGGTGAAAGGGATCACATATATGATGCGTCGCAGGTCGTGGGCGAAGGCATGCTCCATTGCGAAGCTCAGCGATGTTAGCGTCTTGCCGCCGCCCGTCGGCACGGTGAGGGTGAACAGGCCGGGCGGCAACGAGGCCTTGGCGTTGGCATGGTCCAGGATGCGGGATCGTAACTGGTTGACCGGCGTGTCGTCACGGCGGTGACGCGCCATATAAGCGCGGACGGCCTCCCTATGCGCCGGTTTGAGAGTGCCGCCACGAGATGGGCGGGGCTCGCCGCGCGACTGCGCGTAGAAAGCTTCTGTCTCCAGGAAATCGGCGTCAACCAGGCAGGAGAAGAGCATGCGAACCAGGAAGCTCAGCGAAAATCCAGGTTCAATGTCATTGCGGGTAAGCTTTGGCAAACCGTGCGATACGTCCTCTGCCGATGGCAAACCTGCCACATGATCCTGCCAGCCTGAATAATTTTCGACCTGTTTGGACAGGCGTCCGGGCAGATTGCCTGCCTCATGACCTGACCCGTCCATCAAACCAGCATGGTGACCTGCTATACCAAAGGCCATCAACCGTCCGATCCGGCCATAGGCCTTGTCCGCCTCCTGCGCGCCGGCGGTGCTATGATCGGGACCCTTCGGGCCAACCTTGCTCTGCGGCCGCCGGATGTAGAGTTGATAGGGCAGTGCGCATTTGCCGATATCGTGCAGCAAGCCCATGGCGAGCGCGATTACCGAGGCACCAAAAGGCCGCGCCAAATCCGCCGCTCTCTCGCCCACCATCGACAGATGGTGTGACAATGGCTCCCAATATCGCTCCGATTGTCCGTCGACAGAGTGCGCGAATCTTTCCATCACAGATTTCCCCCTCTGGCATGATGGTGACTGGCAACGGCTTCCCCATGCAAATCTGCATATCATCGCCATCCCGGCTTGAAAGCAACATAGGGGCTTAGAATACTGACTGAGCGCATGCCAAAGATGCTCTGCTCTGAGCGGTAGACAGCTAGCCTCTTCTAAAGTGAAAACAGACCGTACGAATGTCGCACGATGTCTGTTACTGTGGAGACACTTGTGAACGAGCGGCAATTTCGATGGCATGATCTGCCCCTCGAAATGCCGGGTTTGCCGGCGCTTGGCGACTGAGCTCCCAATCACTCAGGTCGTTTCCATGTGCCGCTCCAACGTCACGCTGCGATGCTTTGTATTCATGGCAACGGGATCTACGTCTGCGTACGGCTGAACTTGATGATCGCAGCCTTGCCGAGGTTCCTTGAGGTCCCGCAGCGCTTACCCACAATAGGGGTAAACTGGGTGGGACCAAGATCGACGCCGCATGTGCGCCGCGCAGTGGCAGTCGCGGCCTTAAGGATATCGGCGGCCGCTCGTCGGGCACTGACCAGGTAGGAGGCGGTCTCCCCAGGAGAGCCCTGCGTTGACTGTCAGACCAAAGTGCCGACTGGGCGCTTCGCGTTAGACATTTCTCTGTCCCAGCAATTTCCCACGATTTTAGCGCGGATTGCGGCGGACGTCCCCGGACGCGTGATGCGCTAACGGGCGCAAAAATCCCGTATATCAAGCCGTTTCTGAAGGTTTTTGAGAATTTTCCGGACGCGTGCGGACGCTAGCGAACAGGAAAATGGTGCCAGAAGAGGACTCGAACGGAACTGAATTAGTGCATTGAAATACTATAATAATTATCAAATTTTTTCGATTGTTGTTTTTATGTCCCCACAATTTCCCAACATTGATCGCTACGGGCGGAAAAACTTCGGGTGTTAGATGCTCAGTGCCAGATCACGCTCCTGCGCTCCCCTTGCGCGCGATGATCGACACAACGGCGGCCGTTGATGCGGTTGCTTCGACGCAAAGGGCGGCGAGTTGCCGCGTCGCGGTTCGGCGATGCTGAAGGTTCAGCGCCAACGCCAGAGATGCGCGATGGTGCGCTCGGACTTCTTTGTTGCTCGCGCCGGGGAATACGTGCCCGATATACGCTTCAAGCATCCGGTTTGCGTCGGTTTCGCTTGGCGGAACGCCGTCTAACGATTGGTGGATCGCAGGGTCATAGACCGCCTGCGCTAGCGATATAATGACTTCGCGACATAGCAGGCCGATAGCCTGGTAGTCTTCTTCGGCAGATGCGCTTTCAAGCTGCGACCGTGCCTTCGACAACGCGCGGTCAACACGCTCCCATCCTGTTGCCTCACGCGGTTCCGATGGCAACGACGATCGCTTTGCGATGGCTTCGATCGCAGGTCCGAATAGCTGGCGAACGTAGGAGCGGCGATCCTTGTATTGCGGTAAGCTGGCGCTCCAATGGCGGTACCAATCCCACAGGTCAGCGTGCGGGTTTTCGTACTTAACGCCTTTGGGGATCGCTTGACGGATACGGACCTCTCGCGCTTTGTAATAGTCATCGACTTCCTGAATGCGCGGGCCGCCTGTCGCGACAGAAACCATCATTGCCCGGTGGATCAGCAATTCCGACAGCAAGGCGACAGCGCCGATCGCATTCGGCCCGTCTAACGTTTCTACTCGAATATCTTCGTGCCGTTTGCTGGTTTGCTGCCCGCTGCAAATTGCTTCAGCGACCCCCTTCCGGTCCTGCGGCGGCAATGATGCCAGAGCCTCAGCGATCGGGTTGAGCGCTCGAACAACGACGGCTTCTTCTGTTAGGTCGCCGATCCAATCGAATTTGATTGTGACTTGCTCGATTGATGCTTGGCAATGCCGCAACAGCATCGCCAGATCGAAGCGTTGAAGGTTTTCTAGGAAGTTGCACGCGTTCTCGGTGTTCGCCATTTGATCCTTATGCAGGGCGCCGCGATGCCGATCAATGTTCCGGCAGGAAGCATGGCGAGTCGCGTCGGTGACTCGGTTTAACCGCTTCGGGTGGCAGTTCGCACGGCGTTTGCGCGAGCGTCGCCGAAACTCTCATGCGCGGCGACTCCGTGCCGTTGAAATTATCCTGTTTGTCAAAGAAAATATTCGCAGCCGATAGCGCGGAGGCCACCGAGCGAGCTTGCCCGCCATCTGGGATGCTCTCGCACTACGATCTGGAATTATGAGCAGCGCGGCATCATCGCTCCGCCGAGGCGCATCAGCGGCAGCCGTTCGATTTTCGATGAAGCCGCCATCATGGCGGCCGAGAGCGCGCTAATGGCCGCAAAGGCGGTGGCGTGATGGGATTTTTCGACACCGTTGCGCGCCTTGAGCGCGAGCAAGATGCCAATCTGGCACGTGTGGAATCGATCCGTAACGAAATCGTTGTGACGAAGAGCAAACGCGACGCCTCCGCAGATTTCGATGAGGCTGCCACTTTGGACGACCAAATCGTCACGCTTGAGCGACGGCTCAAACTTGCCGAGGGCGTGGCGGACGGTTCGGCAGGTCGCCTACAGATCGCGCGCAGTAAGGCACAGGAGAAAGCTGCCGACGCGGAACATGCCGCCGCTGAAAAGCAGGCCGCCGACACCAAGCCCGAACGCGCTGCACTGATTGCGATCGAGAAGGCCATCGCGGCGATCATGATTGTTGCTGAGCGCAATCGAGCAACTGAAGCCGCAAATTCCATTCGCGGCCAGCGCGCCGTCATTGTCGACGGGGAAACGCGCCTGCGCCAGACTCCCGGCCGGACCATTCCAGCCGAATGGCGCGACGAAATTGTCTGGTCCGACTCTGCAGGAAATCGCCCCAGCGTGTTTCGAGAGGTGAACGGTGAGATGGTGCCGGTCGAGCAAGGCTTCACCCGCCGCACGGAGCGTGTGTGCGTGCAGCCGGAACGCGTCATTCCGCCGACGATGCCGGACCGTCTGGCCGAGCTTCTGCCGGCGCTTCGCAAGGCGCTTGAGTGATGACGCTCGCGACTATCCTCGCGCCGCCCTGCGCGCCCGACGCCGAACCGGACGTTACGTGGTTCCTTGACCACGGACGCCGCCAGCATCGGCTTCGGCGCTTCGGCGGGTATGTTGTGGCCAGCCATAGAGACGGCCCCGCCTGGAGGCTACCATGGCCAGCCGGCGAACCGGTGCCGGAACATGAGGAATTTGCGGCGCGCATATTCGCCATTTGTGAAAAGGCCGCCGAGCGCGAACCCGGCGGCCGTCTGTAATTTCATTCCCCGGCGCTGGAACGCCGGGCAACATCGTGAAGCGAGTTTTTAGTATGTCATTTTCAGAAATTGGGGGAGTCACTTTTCGTGGCCCTCATCAGTTCCGACAAGTCGTGCATCTGGCCCGCACGGGGCCGCTGGCGATGGCAAGGGACGCGGCCGACAATCTTCCTTTCTGGCCTGCTCCCCGTAAGGCTGGCGTTCCTGCGAGGCCAGCCGCATCGCGCGCAGCACGCATACTGGACGACGCGATAGATGCCGCAGCGCGTGAGCGGCAATGTGAAATTGCACGGGCGGCAATGCGCGATCAGTTTGACGCTGATCCTGATCGAGACCTTTCGAATTTCTATCGACGCGAGCGGCTGGTCATCCACCTGATCGAGCGAGCGGCGCGGGCGACGGCGGAACCCGAAGGCGAAGAGTCCACACGGATCACGCCGGATGACCTTGTAAACATCGCGGCTGAATTCGTCCCAATCGATGACCGAGAGGACGCTGAATGGACCGCCGAACAGGCCCTTCGCGACTATCATGTGGGCTGGCGAGAACCGACGCCGGAAAAGGATCGGGAAATCGGCGAAGCTGACGCAGAGATGGACCGCTGGCTTGCTGAACAAACCAACTGCCCCGACCCGTTCGACCCCGCGCAGCGGCCCGTGTTTCCCTCGGGCGATCCGGTGGAGGAGGCAGCGTTCCGCAAATCGCGCCGCCGTCGCCTGCACCGGTTGCGGCGGTCAAGCCCCAGCCCGCCCCGCAGCCAGAGGTGAACCAGCCCGACTTGGGCGCGCAGGCGCTCGCTCTCGAACATGCCGCGCAGGAATCCGGAAATATAAGCCTAGCGGCTGCACTCAAGCGGGCACGGCTCAATATGGACCCAGAGCCGGAGCAGCCGGAAATGGCCGCGATTGAAGCTGCCGACACCCTTATCGACCTTTGCTCGCCGCCTGGCCTTGTCGGCGACATTATCGATTGGATGGAGGCTAGCAGTGACCGGCCGAACCGCGCTCTGCTGCTTGGCGCGGCGCTTACCTTTGTCGGCACGCTGACGGGGCGTAAGTTTGCGACACCATCTAATCTCCGCAGCAACAGCTATGTCGTCACGCTTGCGCCTTCCGGCCACGGTAAGGATCACGCCATCACGCGCATCAAGGCGCTCGCCACTGCAGCTGGCCTCGACCGATATGTTGGACCAGCCCGCATTATGTCCGCCAGCGCTCTTCGCAAGCTGGTGGCGCGAGAGCCGGCTGTTGGATGCTATATGGATGAGTTCGGCGGCTTCATGGGACAAATTCATGATCGGCGTGCCGGGATGCACAATGCCATGATCCGGTTCGACCTGCTGGAAATGTTTAGCGCGGCGGGGACATTTTTTGCTGGCGCCGAATATGCGGGTGAGGCGGCGACGAAGGTTTTCGCGCCCAACTTTTCAATTTCCGGCACGAGCACGCCAGAATCCTTCTGGTCATCGCTATCGTCGCTTTCGGCATCGGACGGCTTGCTGGCGCGACTGATCCTGCTTGACGTGACCGGGCCGAAGCCCGCGCGCGTCAAGCCTCGGCTTTCGCCCAACGATGTTCCACCGGACCTGATCGACGCTGTGCGTGGGCTTGCGGAAAGGGGTGGCAATCTCGCCTCCATTTCATCGGATCGCGCGCCCAAGGCCGTCACCGTGGCGCTGGACGCCGACGCCGAGGCAATCGACGCAAGAAACATTGAAGAATTGGACGGTGCCGAAAGCTCGACCAATCCCGAAGCGATGCCGTTCCTGAATCGTGTACGGGAACATGCCCTGAAGCTGGCCCTGGTCGTGGCGGTCGGTTGTGATCCAAGCTCGCCGGTCATCACTGGCCCGGTGCTGGATTGGGCGTACCGGCTTGCGCGCCTTTCGGCCGCAATACTTATCAGGGAGAGTTCCGATCGGATTGCCGACAATGAGCGCGGCGACGCTATGAACCGCATCTTGCGCATGATCCGCGCGGCCGGCGATACCGGCGTGACGGCTGGCAGGATCGCGGACAAGCAGCGCGGCGTCGATGCGCGCCTGCGCGAACAAATCCTTCGTGATCTGGTGGAAGCGGGTCGAGGGCGTCTTGATCGTCAATCCGGCACGGGCGGCCGAGCACGCGAGCGCTACATTGCGACCTGAACTTTCATCCCCATGCTTGGGGACGAAAGCACGGGATGAAAGCAGCGCCAAAACTTACATCCCCACCTTTCGTCCCTTTCATCCCCCTTCCATCCCCGGCTGTTGGGAAGAAAGTTTGGGCCTCAAAGCCGTAGAAAACGTAGATTCTTCTACTCTATTTTCTTTTCATCCCCTTTCGTCCCTAGGGACCCCCGTTTTTTCATTCTGAGGCGACCTTTTGGTAGGCCTACGGGCTGAAAGGGAAGAAAGGGTTTTGCCCGTGCCGGCGGGCTCGTAAGGCAGGCGAACGCGCTTCTCAATCGTGTATCTTGCGCACCAAACCGCCGATCAGCAACGCCCTAGACGTAGAGACTTTGCGTTAGATAATCCCGATGAAAGCCGGGTTGGTAGGGGAAATGACGAGTCAGCCGATTTGCAATTCCGCGGTCGCGTTACTTCCGCCATCTTCCCTGCTGTTGACTCTTATAGGCGCCAGCGTGCCATGCGAAGGCGCGTTGCGGGAGTTTGCCAAGCGATATTTCTCCCTCATAGAGAAAGGACGCAGCCAGATTGATTTCCGCATAGAGATGGGACGCCCGATAAAGTCGTCTGCCCTTTCGAAGGAATAATGTCATCGGTTCCATTCCGACCATGTCAGCCGCACAGTTTGCGACCGCCTTCGCTCTCAGACCTAATCTGATGGCATGGTTCCTCGGTGCAGGTGCATCGGCTGCCTCAGGCATTCCGACCGGATATGCCATGATACGCGATTTCAAGGCGCAAATCTTTTGTCGCGAGACGAACTTGTCAAAGCGAGAGATCGATACGGCCGATCCAATCTGGATCGAGAGGATCGATGCCTTCTTCCGGCAAACATCGCTGTTGCCGCCTGACGGCGATCCGACAGAATATGCCAGGGCCTTCGAAGCGGTGTATCCGCAGCCCCGGCATCGCCGGCAATATATCGACGACGCGATCTCTAAGGGCACTCCTTGCTACGGGCATAAGGTACTTGGAAGCCTGATAGCGGCCGGCAAGGTTGATTGCGTCTTCACGACGAACTTCGACCCGTTCATCGAGGAGTCGGCGCATTCAGCAAATGCGATAATGCCGGTAGTCGACCAGAACCGGCCAACGGTGGCCGCGATCGATTCCGCCGAACGGGCAATGCGGTGTCTAAATGAGTCGGACTGGCCGTTGGTCGCAAAGCTCCACGGTGATTATCAGTCGATCGCGATCAAGAATACGGGATCGGAACTGGAAGAACAGGACGCCCGGATGCGTCATATGCTGGTGGAAGCCGGCAAGCGCTTCGGAATGATATTTGTCGGGTATAGCGGTCGCGACGCCTCGATCATGGAGGCTCTGAGCGCGGTTCTCGACGCGCCGTCGCCATTTCCGAACGGGCTGTATTGGTTCACCTCATCTGCCTCGCGTTTGCTGCCCACAGTGAAGGAATTTCTAAGCCGGGCAAATGCGGCCGGCGTGGACGTGGCTGTCGTCGAGTGCGCGACTTTCGATGAACTAGCTGCCGAAGTCATTAAGACGACCGATCTCCCCAAGCCGCTTTTCGATCGGGTCATGGAGGGGCGCCCGACACCGCGCTTGGTGCCGGTCAAGTTGCCCACCGCCGAAGCCCGTGCTTTCCCAGTCCTGCGCTATTCGTCGCTTCTCGTCCAAAGAATGCCGTACACGGCGCGGCGCATAAGACTGGCACAACCCACGACCTCCCCCGCCGTTCGGGAGTTGCTGAAGCAGAACGGTGTTCGGGCGACCGTTGCGGCGCACGGCCGGGAGGTGGCAGTTTTCGGAAGGGATAAAGAAATTCTCGATGCGCTTACACCACTTGGCGCAACGCTCGACGGAGAAGTCGACCTCGATCCGGTCGCCGACAGTTGGGCAATGGGTCTCCTCTATGACGCATTGGTCAAGAGCCTGGCGCGCCGCCTACCGCTTATTCCACGTTACAAGCGTGCAGGCCATTCCGTTGTCATAGCCTCGCCGCGCGATGGTGACGATCCGGAAAAGACACGCCGAAATGCGGACGTTCTACTAAACCTTCGGAACGCCTATAAGAGCGATCTGATCGGAACCGTTCCGGGCCTCGGCTTTCCTTTCCAGGAGGGCGTGTTCCTGAAGCTCGACCGGGTCGACGGACGCTGGTGGTGTGGCTTCGAGCCATACACCTTCGTTCACATTCCAAGGCCCGAATTTCCCCAAGACGGCATCTCACACGAGGTGAAAGCCGCAGACCCTGATCCGATGAGCGTGCGCTCCGATCGGGGTGGCGATCTGGCAGGTGACTGGCGCCGAGAACGATGGGCGCAGCGATACAACAGGAACTGGGCGGCCATCATCGATGCCTGGGCGAAGCTCCTTACCACCGCCAGAGATGGGACAAAGCGGGCCTTCGGGCTGGAAGACGGCTCGGGGATCGATGCGGTGTTTGAGGTCTCGCCGGTCACCGGTTGGAGCCGCCCCGGACATCATCATGTCTATTTCGACAGGAGCAAGTGATGACCAAGGCCGCTCCGGTGACGAAGCTGCCACCGTTCACCCTGCTGGACGAGCCGCTTCTGGCGTTCTCGCCCTCCGATGCCACGCATGTGGACGCCCATCCGTTGCGAGGACTGCTCAATTTTGGACCCTATTCGAAGGGCTCGTTTGGCAGCTATACCTCGAAGGTGCGGATCGCCACCGTAGGTCCGGAATGCGCTTTCAGGCTTCGGGGCGAGTTGATGGCCTCGCTTCGCAATACCCACCGTCCATCCGACCGGTCCGAGTATGTGCCGGAATATCCGGGTTTCGAGCGGCTTTTCCACGTGGGGCTTGAGGCAGCACCTCGTGATGCACACATCAAATGGCCCGACCATCTGCACCAGCTTCCCGGAGACGGGGACCTACCAGCCCGGCTTTTTCTCGCGATGGAGGCCGCGCTCCGTCGCCTCGACACCGTCCGGAATGAATTTGATGTGGTGCTGGTCCACTTCCCCGACTCCTGGAGTCTTGCAACCCGCTGCAAACACTTCGATGCGCACGACTCGCTCAAGGCGCTGGGCGCGAAATACAATATCCCGACGCAGGTCCTTAATGATCGGGCGTTCACCTTCGCCCACAAGGCGTCGCTCGCGTGGCGGCTCGCAACCGCCCTGTATGTGAAGGCAGCCGGCACGCCGTGGAAGCTCGCGCCGCTGAAGGGCGTGCCGGCCGACACAGCCTATATCGGGCTCGCCTATGCCCTGCGCGGCGATCAGCGCGATGCCCATTATGTCACGTGCTGCTCGCAGGTCTTCGATATGGATGGGGGCGGCATGCAGTTCGTTGCTTTCGAGGCCAGCGATCCAGTCGCCGACGTCGCGGAAGCCCATAGAAATCCTTTCCTGAGCCGCGACGACATGCGTGCCGTGCTTGCCCGTAGTCTGGAGCTCTACCAAGGACGCAACGGTGGCAATCTGCCGAAGCGGATGGTCATCCACAAGAACACCGCGTTTAAGGAGGGCGAGATTGAAGGAGCGTTCGATGCGCTGGCTGGCGTTTCGGAGATCGAGTGCATCGAGATCGGCTCGGCGTCCTGCTGGCGCGGGGTCTGGCTAATCAAATCGGATCGGTCGAAGCCACCCACTAGGCCTTCTAGCTATCCCGTACCTAGAGGAACGATGGTAGTTCGGTCGGGGAATTCCGCTCTCGTCTGGGTGGCTGGTAATGCCCCCGAGGTCTCGACCAAGGGCGACTATTATCAGGGCAAGAAAAGCATCCCGCGACCGCTACAGCTTATTCGCCATGCGGGCAGCGGTCCGCTAGAGTTGAGCGCGCATGAGGCGCTGGCGTTGACCAAGATGGATTGGAATAACGACGCGCTTTACGACCCCGTGCCGGTGAGTATCCGCTATTCCCAGAAATTGGCGCGTACAATCGCGAACGTTCCGGACCTGCCTAGAAACGCTTATCCCTATCGTCTGTTTATGTGAGATCGATGCCGACATGGCCCACGGGTGAACACATCGAGGATGCGGCGTGCCCCTACCGGGTCCGCGTCAAGCGCCCGCGCAATCTCGATAAACTCCACCACGTCCAGACGCCGCTGCGAGCTTTCGATCAAGCTTATCCAGCTTTGGTCGCGCCCGAGACGGAGAGCTAAATCCTCTTGTCTGAAGCCAGCGTTGAGGTGCGTCTCTTTCACGACTTCAACAACGAACTGGTTGGCTCCCGTGAAGATCGTTTTGGGCATCGACCATCGGGCTAAAATGCTGTTATCGCATATGACACTTTTCCATGTGGAGTCGATTGTGCTTCTAGCGATCCTAGCCGCTATAGCCACGCCATTAGCGGCTATAGATAGATGCGAGTCCGCCGTGCGGGCGGGTTCTTCGGCTATAGACGATTGCGTGGAAATGCCATCCAGCGCGAACCGGATTTGGGATGGCGAAGGCAACACACCGGAATGTTCTTTGGCAATAAAAGCTGGACGCAACGTCATTGGATCTAGCGACTTGCCAGAAGCCATGATCGAAGGAATGCGTCACGATTTCTATGCTCGCGCTGCCGCTTGTCTTAATTCTCTCAAGCCCTCTCCGCGCGCCCCAGAATATAACGAAGAGGCTGAATGCGAGCGATCGGCTCGTCTGTGGTGTTAAAGTGGCCACCGGGAACAGTCCTGGCTTAGCCGTCAGCGCGGCGATGATTGGGGAATGCCCCCTTTGATGCGGCGGGTCCTGCTACCCCGCACGGGGATGGGGGTAACGCGCAAACGGCGATACAACGCCAGATCAAAGTTGGAAATCAAAACTGTTTCGATTGGGCGAGCGATATCATGCTGTATGCCGCCAAAAAAATATAAAAAATGAATTTTCGAAGTTGTTTCGAATAGAAAGTCAAAATTCCAGCGCCACCAGAGCCGCCCCATCAGTGGCGACTGATTGCGCCATGTTATGCGCATGTCAAAGCCAAATAAATTCGTGCGCCCGTCACGCATCTCAATTCCTATTCACGCCCACCCTCTCTCCCGCTTAATTTTCCAGCTGATGCGGGATCGGGGCGTCAGCTATTCGGAATTTGAATGGCGTTCCGGCGTGCTGGTCCAAACCCTGAAAAGCTGGAGACGTGAAAAAGTCGGGAGCCTTCGCTCCTACGAAGCGGCGCTGGGCGTGTTCGGATACCGCATCCTGCCGGTCCCGCCGATCGACAACCTACCCGCCGACGTTCTCGAAAAGCTTGAAGAAGTCGGTCAGCATTTCATCAGCGACGACGAAACCCTAGCCGCTGCCATCTACGCCGCGACAAGCCAGCCAGTGCAGCATGAAGGGCGCGCGCCGCGTATCGACTACAAGTCCGTCGACTGGCTGGAGGCGGCAGAGTGAGTCACGTCCGCCTTCTATTCGGGATTCCTAGCGGGATCAAAAATGTGCCCGACACGCTCCTTGTCTCGGTGAGAAACCTCGCACCGAAGAACTGGAAAAGCTTCCCGACGCCAATGCCGATACGATCCTCGGCCTCATCACCGGCCTTTCGCCAGATCAGATTGCGCGCCTCACCCCCACGGATTGCCAAAACATTATCAATGCCAGACGGGAGATGATGGCATGAATTCCGAACTTGAACGCGCCCGCGAGAAGCTGGCCGAGGCCGAGGCCGCGCTGGCCGCCGGCATCAATCCTTACGCTGAACGGAACGTGGCGACGCACCGCGCCCGCGTCGCGAGGCTGGAAGCTGCGGCCAAGTCCGCTGCACCTGTCGCGCCGCCGTCGCCTGCACCGGTTGCGGCGGTCAAGCCCCAGCCCGCCCCGCAGCTGCTCGGCACGCGCGAGGAGCGCCTCCAGCGGCTGGCGAAGGTGATGAGTGCAGGTGCCGATGTGCTGGCCGAAGCGCTCGCAAACGGCACGTCGCCAGACGCCTTTGCGGTGCAGGTGGTGGACTCTCGCGATCCTGATTCCGTGGCGGCGAGGATTTTGAACAGCGATAAGCCGGTTGCTAACCGTCAGTTGCCCGAGGTTGAGGAAATGGCGCAGAGGATTCTCAACGCTTAGCCAGCTGCCTCCGCTTACTTCATCGACGGACAAATCCGTCACGCTAACGGACTTATCCGTGAACTGCGGAGTTTCTTATCTACGGCATCATGATTTCCGGCTGAGCGACGGCGCGTATGGCATGATGCGCTGGCACATCGAACGGGAGACCATCATGAAGTTGATCTTAGAGCTATGCAATCCGGAACTGCTCCTGCGATTTCTCGATCGCATTGAACCTGGCTCGACTTTCCTGATTCCCGAAGATGTCGTGAGGATTGCTGATGCCTTAGAGATGCGGCTGGCTGAACGTCACCAGTGAAGCGCGGGCAAACTGCGCGTCTAGCTACTTAGAAAAATCTATGGCGGCTTGTCCGGGCACGCTAGCGCCTTTCCTGCGCTTGGGAGCCGCTTCTTTCTTCGTTGGTGGCGTCGACAGAAGCTCCGCATCGTCGGCGTGGGACTGCGTAGCCTGTGGCGGGGTCGCACTGGTGCAAAAGGCGGCCCAATCGCGCATTAGCTCTCGCCGCCGGTCGAAGAAATCTGTTCGGCGATACGCGCGTTTCACGGCGTCCGGCACGTCGTGCGCCAATGCGGCTTCAGCGATTTCTTCGGGATAGTCTGTTTCGTCGGCGCGCCAGTCTGCGAATGTCGAACGCATGCCATGAACGCGGTAGGGCAGGTCCATGTCGCGCAGGATTTTTGTTAGCGTCATGTCTGAAAGCGGCGTGCCAGATTCCGATGGAAAGAGAAGGTCGCAGTCCGGGCGGCGGAACTTAGCGGCCATATCGATGACCGCGAGAGCCTCTGGTGAAAGGGGTACGCGATGAGCTTTGCGCATCTTCATGCGTGATGCAGGGATTTCCCAAACTCCTTTCTCAAGGTCGATTTCGCTCCAGGTCGCTCCACGGGTTTCACCGGAGCGTGCCGCATTTAGGATCGTCCATCGGAGCGCAAGCGACCCCTTGCTCTCTTTCTCTGCCAGCTTCGCCATGAATGCGGCCAGTTCATTGTAGGGCATGGCTGCATGATGCTCGCCTTCCTTCTGCACCGGGAGGCGGTCGGTGACGGCCTTAGCGAGCGCGCCCTCCAGAAGATGTCCGTCAGGGCGAGAGAAACGCAGGACTCGAATAATGTATTGGCGCACCCGCCGAGCGGTTTCTGGTTTTGCCGTCCAGATGGGACGCAGTGCTTCGGCCAGCACATCAGCGTCTATCGACTGCACCTCGAGGCGGCCGAGCTTGGGGTAGGCGTGCATCTCGAGTCGCGCGCGCATTCGCGCGATGGTCTTTTCGCCCAGCCGATCGCCTGCGAGGCCAGTGAGAGTCGCTTCGGCCGCATCGCGGAACGTCTGCCGCTCTGGCTTCTTGAACTTGTGCGCGAGCGGGTCACGTCCCTCACGGATGGCTTGGCGATATTCCTCGGCAATCTCGCGGGCCTTGCTGAGCGATATGGCCGGATATCCGCCTAGGCCGAAGTCACGCCGTTTGCCGTTGGAGGTTGCGCGCAGAATCCACGAGCGAGTGCCTGATGCCTTCACAAGCAACATGAGTCCACGGCCGTCGCCATACGTGCCCGGTTTGGTCAATCTACCGACCCTCAGGGCGGTTAGGCGATTCGCGTTAGACATTTCTCTGTCCCCACAATTTCCCCACGTCTTTAGCGCGGATTGCGGCGGACGTCCACGGACGAGTGAATGCGCTAACGGGCGCAAAAATCCCGTGTATTAAGCCGTTTTTGAGGTTTTTTGAAAATTTTCCGGACGCGTTTGGACGCTATCGGATAAAGAAATGGTGCCCAGAAGAGGACTCGAACCTCCACGACCTTGCGATCGCCAGCACCTGAAGCTGGTGCGTCTACCAATTCCGCCATCTGGGCACGGGCAGGTTGTCCCTGCTGGGTAGGCTGGCGCGGGTAGCTGGCGGCGCGCGGCTTGTCAACGATGCGTCGCATGCTTTGCTTCAATTTCGTGAGATTGGGGCTGCGGACGTCAGGAAAGGCCGTTCGATGGCGTGGGAGAGCGATGGCGTGCCCCCGCGGTCGGATGGAACCTTCGATGGGATTCGCTTCGGCCCTCAGCCGTGCCCGGTGAGCCCGAGCGTGGCCCAATCAAGTACCGAGGCAATCTCGCCGGCCTGTGCGGCAGGCGCGTTGGCGGGGCGGATGAGCAGCGCGTTGGCGGCTGCGGCCGCCTGCATGGCTGCGCTGTCCTGAAAGGCGAGTGGAGTGACGACGCCATTGGCGAGCGTCGCGCGAATGAAGGTGGCGCGGCCACCGACCGCGGGCAGGGCGGCACCCAACTGCGCGGACTGCGGATGCGGAAGTGGATCGGCCGCGCCAGCCAGATGGCGAATCAGCGGGAGCAGGAACAAGGCGCCCGTCACCATGGACGAGACCGGGTTGCCCGGCAGGCCGAGAACCATTGCCTTGCCCAGCCGCCCAACGATCAACGGTTTGCCTGGCCGCATCGCGATCCGCCAGAAGGCGATCGTGCCACCCGCCGCCTCCAGCGCGGGGCGGACGAGGTCATGGTCGCCCACGGAGGCGCCGCCGGTGGTGACGATGACATCCGCGTCCGCGCAGTTGCGGAACGCATCCACCAGCCGGGGCAGGACGTCCGGGACGATCTGGCTGCCCAACACCGCCGCACCCGCTCCCTCGATCATCGCGCGCAGCATGATGTCGTTGGAAGCGGGCAGTTTGCCGGGCGGGCAGGGGGCGCCGGGCGGGACCAGCTCGTCGCCGGTCGAGAGGAGGGCGACGCGCGGACGGGCACGCACCGGGAGGGTCGCATGGCCCGCGAGCGCCGCAAGGGCGAGGCGCGGCGGTCCCAGCCGCATGCCGGCGGGGAGCAGAATGGCGTGCTCGGCAAAGTCGCTGGCGCGGGGGCGCACATGCCGCCCCTGTGCGTCCGGTCCGTCGCCGGTGAGGCGGACGATCCCATCCTCCGCTTGCACATCTTCCTGCAGCACCACGCTGTCCGCGCCGGGTGGCATGGGCGCGCCGGTGAAAATGCGCATGGCAGTGCCCGGCAAGAGCGCCTCCGCTGGCCGGGCGGCGCCCGCCGGCACCTCGCCGGCGAGGTGCCATGGGCCGGGCATGTCGGCCCAGCGTATCGCATAGCCGTCCATCGCCGAGAGATCGGCCCATGGCTGGTCGCGCCGGGCGCGCAGCGGCTCGGTGAGGTAACGCCCGGCCGCGTCAACGAGTGGCACGGATTCTGCCGGTAGGGGGGGCGCCAGCGTCAGCAGTCGCGCCTGCGCTTCCTCGACCGGTAGCAGGCTCATGCCGCGCTCAGCAGGACGGGGCGGCGGAAATAGATCACCCGTTCCGTCTCCTCAAAGCCGGCGGCGCGGTGGAAGGCGTGGCTGGCGTCATTGTCGAGGAGCGCGTCGGAGGCGAACTCGGCGACGCCGCGCTCCTGGGCCCATAGCAGGCCCGCTTCGATGAGGGCGCGGCCCAGCCCCCGCCGCCTCTGATTGGGCACCACATAGATGCCCTCGAGGAAGGCGACCGGCGAGCCCGTGCAGCCATTCACATAGTCGCGGCGGAGGGATACTTCGGCGAAACCGGCCGGCGCACCGTCGCCGTCGCGGGCGATCAGCACGAGATAGGTCGGCGCGGGACCGGTCATCTCCGGGGTCCGGCCTTTCAGCTCCTCAATGCCGCTGTCTGGCCACAGCGTGCGGCGCAGCACGGCGATCGCGTCCAGATCGGCAGGGGCGGCCCGGACGATCTCCATGGCTCAGGCGGTCCAGTCGCCGGACTTGCCGCCGGCTTTGGCAGTCACAAGAATATCCGAAATTATCATATGCTTATCAACCGCTTTGAGCATATCATAAAGGGTCAGCAAGGCGGCCGAGACGGCGGTGAGCGCTTCCATTTCCACCCCGGTCTTGCCGGTGGTGCGCACCGTGGCGGTGGCCGTGGCGCCGCCTGCATCCAACGCGAGATCGAGGGTGATGCCGGTCAGCGGCAGCGGGTGGCAGAGCGGGATGATTTCGCTCGTCCGCTTCGCTGCCATGATGCCGGCGATGCGCGCCGCGGCGAAGACGTCGCCCTTGGCCACGCTGCCGTCTGCAATGGCGGTGCGCGCCGCCTCGTTCATGGTGATGCGGCCGGTGGCGGTGGCGGTGCGCGCGGTGTCGGCCTTGGCGGAGACGTCCACCATGCGCGCCGCGCCGGCCTCGTCGGTGTGCGAGAGCTTGCTCATCGCCCGATCAACGCGCGGGTCGCCGCCTCGACATCGGCCTGCCGCATCAGCGATTCGCCGACGAGGAAACAGCGCACGCCATGTTCGGCCATGGCATCGAGATCGGACTTGGAACCAAGGCCGCTTTCGGCGACGAAGGTGCATCCCTCCGGCGCGCTGCCGACAAGCTCATATGTTCGCGCAAAATCGACTGTGAAGTCCTTGAGATTGCGATTGTTTACGCCGATCAGGCGAGACTTGAGCGAATAAGCGCGCTCCAGTTCGTCGGCGTCGTGCACTTCCACCAGCGCGTCCATGCCGAGGCCGAGCGCAACCTCCTCTATCTCCGCCATTTGCGCGTCGGAGAGGGCCGCAACGATGAT
The DNA here is from genome assembly GCA_035654015.1 of Sphingobium sp. GTDB lineage: Bacteria > Pseudomonadota > Alphaproteobacteria > Sphingomonadales > Sphingomonadaceae > Sphingobium. The sequence continues at coordinate 393,454 of DASRXX010000003.1, read as the reverse complement.
GAGGATGGCATCCGCGCCGATCGCCCGGCTCTCCAGCACCTGCCAGGGGTCGACCATGAAGTCCTTGCGCAGCACCGGCAGCGCACAAGCGGCGCGGGCGGCAACCAGATACTCCTCATGCCCCTGGAAATAGGGCGCATCGGTCAGCACCGAAAGACAGGCCGCGCCGCCGGCTTCATAGCTGCGCGCATGGGCGGGAGGGTCGAAATCGGCGCGGATCAGGCCCTTGGAGGGGCTGGCTTTCTTGATCTCCGCGATCAGGCCATAGCCCTCGGCGGCGGCGCGATCGAGCGCCCGGCGGAAGCCTCGCGGCGGCGTCTGCGCGGCGGCGCGCGCCTGCAGGTCCGTCAGGCTGGTCGCCGCCTTGCGTGCGGCCACTTCCTCGCGCTTGGTGGCGCAGATTTCGTCGAGCTTGTTCATTTATAAGCGATCCAGCAGTCGAGCAGCGCCTTGGCGAGCCCCTTGTCGATGGCCTCGGCGGCTTCCTCGGCGCCTTCATGCAGATCGGGCGCGGCACCGGCAACCACCAGCGCGGCCGCCGCGTTGAAGAGCACCGCATCGCGATAGGCCCCCGGCTCTCCCATCAGCAGCGCGCGCAGGGCGGCGGCGTTATGCGCGGGGTCGCCGCCGCGAATGGCGTCGAGCGGATGGTTCGGCAGGCCTGCATCGGCGGCCGAGACGCGGCGCATGGCGACAATCCCGTCCGCCTGCACGTCCGCCACGTCGTTGCCCCCGGCGAGCGAGAGTTCGTCGAGCCCTTCATCGCCGGAGATGACCATGGCCCGGTCCGTGCCGAGCGCGGCGAGCGCCTGCGCATAGATGGGGACATAAGCCGGCCGGGCGATGCCGATGAGCTGGCGGCGGACGCCCGCCGGGTTGGCGAGCGGCCCCATCAGGTTGAAAATGGTCCGTCGGCCGATCCGGCGGCGCAGCGGGCCGAGCCGGCCGAGGGATGGGTGGTGCTTCTGCGCGAACAGGAAGCAGATGCCGAGATCGGCCAGGCAGCGCTCGGCGGTCTCGGCGGCGCGGTTGAGGTCCAGCCCCAGTGCCTCCAGCGTGTCGGCCGCGCCTGCCTTGGAAGAGGCCGCGCGGTTGCCATGCTTGGCGACCGGCACGCCGCATGCCGCGACGACCAGACTGACGGCGGTCGAGACGTTGAGCGTATGGTGTCCGTCGCCGCCCGTGCCGCACACGTCGATGGCGCCGGCCGGCGCCGCGATAGGGATCAGCCGCGCGCGCATCGCCCGTGCGGCGGCGGCGATCTCCACCGCCGTTTCGCCCCGTTCGGAGAGTGCGAGGAGAAAGGCCGCGATCGCGTCATCGTCCACCGTGCCATCGAGCATCGCGGCGAAGGCATCAGAAGCATCGGCCTCGGTCAGCGGCAGGGCGGGGTCGGGCAGGGTACGCATAGCAGCACGCCATAAGGGCGGTGCATGGCAAAAGTCGAGGGGGCTTTATGCGAGCGCGCTATCGTCCAGTGGCAGAAGCACTGGCCGCCGTGGTTCCAATTCGGTTTTTGTCACCCCGAGCCTGACCCGGGGTGACGGGACCGCGCGCTCTGGCGCTCGCACGCCATCGCTTCAGACCAGCTCCACGACATCCGCGATGGAGGCCAGCACCCGGCTTGGTCGGTAGGGGAAGCGGGCGACCTGCTCGGCCTTGGTCGATCCGGTGAGGACGAGGATGGTCTCCAGACCGGCCTCGATGCCCGCGACGACGTCGGTATCCATGCGGTCCCCGATCATCACGGTGGCTTCGGAGCGCGCATCGATGCGGTTCATCGCGCTCCGGAACATCATCGGGTTGGGTTTGCCGACGAAATAAGGCTTGGCGCCCGTCGCCGCCGCGATCATCGCGGCGACGGAGCCGGTCGCCGGCAGCGGACCATCGGGCGAAGGGGAGGTCACGTCCGGATTGGTGGCAATGAAGCGTGCACCGTTGCCAATCAGGCGGATTGCCTTGGTGATCGTCTCGAAGCTGTGGGTTCGCGTCTCGCCCAGCACGACATAATCGGCATCATGGTCGGTCAGCGTGTAGCCGACTTCGTAGAGTGCCGTCGTCAGCCCCGCCTCGCCGATGACGAAGGCTGAGCCAGCCGGCTTCTGCGAGTGAAGAAAGTCCGCCGTGGCCAAGGCGGATGTCCAGATCGCGCTTTCGGGCACGGTCAGGCCCGAGCGGCTGAGGCGCGCGGCCAAATCGCGCGGCGTGAAGATCGAATTGTTGGTGAGGACGAGAAACGGGCGATCTTTCGCGACCAGCCGGGCGATGAACTCCGCCGCGCCGGGCAGCGCATGCTCCTCGTGGACGAGCACGCCGTCCATATCCGTCAACCAGCATTCAGGTGCTTTGCGCTCGGTCGTCATGGGTGTCTCCACTCTGGCGGCGTGATGCTCAGGCCCGCTCTGTTACTGTTATTCCCGCCAGCCTCATGAAATTGGCTAGCATGGCGTGGCCATGCTCGGTGGCGATGCTTTCCGGATGGAACTGCACGCTATGGATCGGCAGGCTTCCGTGGCGAAAGCCCATCACCGAGCCGTCCTCGCTGGTGGCGTTGACGATGAGGTCAGCCGGAATATCCTCGACGATCAGCGAGTGATAACGCGTCGCGGTGAAGGGGGAGGGCAGTCCCGCGAACAGCCCGGTGCCGTCATGCGTCACGGGCGACGTCTTGCCGTGCATCAGGCCGCCGCGCACCACCTTGCCGCCGAAATGCTGGCCGATCGCCTGATGACCCAGGCACACGCCCAGCAGCGGTTTGCCGGCGTCCGCGCAGGCCGCGACGAGATCGAGGCTGATGCCCGCCTCATTGGGTGTGCACGGGCCGGGCGACAGCAGAAAAGCCTCCGCGCCGCTGGAGAGCGCCTGGCCGGCGGAAAGGGCGTCGTTGCGGACCACCTCAACCTGCGCGCCGAGTTCCATCAGATAATGGACGAGGTTCCAGGTGAAGCTGTCGTAATTGTCGATGACGAGGATCATGATCGGCATCTAGGCGGCGGCGCGGCGGCGCGCAAGTTGCGACAGGATGCGGCATGTGCGCTATAGCGCGAGCATGACCGACAGCGCCTCCATCCTCGTGCTCACCACCGGCGGCACGATCGACAAGCTCTATTTCGACGCTCTTAGCGAATATCAGGTCGGCGAGCCGATCATCGCCCGCCTCCTCGCTATCGCGCGGGTCACGCAACCGTTCGAGATCGAGAGCGTCCTGCGAAAGGACAGTCTGGACCTGACCGATGCCGACCGGGATCTCATTCGTCGCCGCGTGGTGGCGGCGGAAACGACGCGCATCGTCATCACCCACGGCACCGATACGATGACCGATACGGCCCGGGCGCTGGCGGACGTGCCCGGCAAGACCATTGTGCTGGTCGGTGCGCTCGCCCCGGCGCGGTTCGCCGAAAGCGACGCCAGCTTCAATCTCGGCATGGCCTTCGCCACCGCGCAGGTGGCGCCACCCGGCATCTACATCACCATGAACGGCACCGTTTTCCGCGCCGACGCGGTGGTGAAGGATCGCGCACGCGGCGCTTTCATGCCCAAGGGCTGACGGTTCCGCACCCCCGCACGATGTCTCGCGGGAGCAAGCAGCGCCGGAAACTCTGGCCTCTATCCTGGCCCCGTAGAGATGCCGTGGGCAGGGCGTTGCGACCGCATCAACGAAACGATCTACTCACACGGGGCGCAGGCGGCCTCGCCATCCACCTCGATCTGCACCGTGGCATGGTCGATGTGGAAGCGCGCCGCCAGCTCCGTGCCGATTCGCTGGAGGAAGGCATCGCCGGGATGGCCGTCCGGCATGTGGAGATGTGCGGTGAGCGCCGTCTGTGTCGTGCTCAGCGACCAGATGTGGAGATGATGCACGTCGGCCACGCCCGGTTGCGCGCGTAGCCATGCGTCGACTGCGGCGCCATCCAGGCCAGTTGGCACCGCGAGCAGGCTCATCTTCACCGAGTCCTTGAGCAGTCCCCAGGTGCCGATGGTGATGACGACGATGATGACGAGGCTGGTGAGCGGGTCGATCCACAGGAGGCCGGTGAGGCCGATCGCGACGCCCGCCACCACCACGCCGACGGAGACCAGCGCATCGGCGACCATGTGCAGATAGGCCCCGCGAATGTTCAGGTCGCTCTTGCGGCCGCGCATGAACAGCCAGGCGGTGAAGCCGTTGATGAGGATGCCGATCGAGGCGACGAGGATCATCGTCCCGCTGCTCACCGGCGCGGGGTCGAAGAAGCGCCGCGCCGTCTCCAGCGCGATGGCCCCCACTGCGATGAGCAGCAGTGCGGCGTTGAGCAAGGCGGCAAGGATCGACGAGCTCTTGAACCCATAGGTAAAGCGCTCGCTCGGCCCTTTCTTGGCGAGCAATGTGGCGCCCCAGGCGATCAGCAGTCCGAGCACATCCGAGAGATTGTGCCCCGCGTCGGCCACCAGCGCCATCGATCCGGACGCCAGTCCATAGCCTGCCTCGACCAGCACGAAGACGCTGTTGAGCACGATGCCGATGACGAAGGCCCGGCCGAAATCGGCAGGGCCGTGGCTATGGCCATGGTCGTGCCCGGCGTGGGCGCCGGCGCCATGATCGGAGTGGCTGTGGGCGTGCATGGTTTCGACGCGGTTCCCCGGTACGACTTCGGCCTTGCCTATCAGAGCCGCCGCGCGGTTGGAAGGCAACTAACGGCGGGAGCGGACTGTTTGCGGCCGCGTTTGCAGGCATAGCCATGCCTCGTCACCCAGCAATTGCTCCGGGAGAAGGCCTCTCTTCCGCGCACCTCGCTGCCCGCAGTCATTGGCACGGGGTCGGGTTCGATCCGTGCGCGATAGGAACTGGTTCGTCTGATACAGGTCCAGCGACGGGCCGTTGCGAAGAGGCAGGGGGAGCCCGAATCAATTCCCGGGCGACGGAAACGCCGTTCCCCTATGCCGGGCCGGTTAGCGTCGCGAAAAGGCGCGGCCGATTTCCCGCTGGAAAACGCGCGTCCCTACTGTCCGAACCCGCTCTCTTTCGCGATCTTCACCGCTTCGCGCGCGGCGGCGAACAGCGCGCCGGACTTGTGCTCGCACTCGCGCTGCTCATAGGCCGGGTCGGAGTCCGCGACGATGCCGGCGCCGGCCTGCACGTGCATCACGCCGTCCTTCACCAGTGCGGTGCGCAGCACGATGCAGCTATCCATGTTGCCGTTGGGCGAGAAATAGCCGACGCCGCCCGCGTAGGGACCGCGCGTTTCGCTCTCCAGCTCGGCGATGATCTCGCACGCGCGCACCTTGGGCGCGCCGGAGACGGTGCCGGCCGGGAAGCCCGCGAACAGCGCATCGAGCGGGTCGTGCTTCGGGTCCAGCTTGCCGACCACGTTCGAGACGATGTGCATCACATGGCTGTAGAATTCGACCGTGTAGCTGTCCGTCACCGTCACGCTGCCAGCGCTCGCCACGCGGCCGACATCGTTGCGGCCGAGGTCGAGCAGCATCAGATGCTCGGCGCGTTCCTTGGGGTCGGCGAGCAGAGAGGCGCGGTTGGCGGCATCCTCACTCGCCGTCTTGCCGCGCGGCCGGGTGCCGGCGATCGGGCGGATCGTTACCTCGCCATCGCGCACGCGCACGAGGATCTCCGGGCTGGAGCCGGTCAGCGCGAAGCCGGGCAGGTCGAGATGGTAGAGGAAGGGCGAGGGGTTGATGCGCCGCAGCGCGCGGTAGAGATCGATTGGCGGCAGCGTGAACGGCGTGGTGAAGCGCTGCGCCAGCACCACCTGGAAGATGTCGCCGGCGACGATATAGTCCTTCGCCGCACGCACCATCGCTTCATAGCGCTCGGCCGGGATGACCGGGCTGGGCGCTATTTCGCGGAATTCGAGCGTTGCGGCGGGCGGTGGCGCGAACGGTCGCGCCAGCTTCGCGGCCGTTTCCTCGATCCGGTCGCGCGCCGCGTCCAATGCTTTGTCGATATCGCCCGTATCGCCGGCCCACACCGGCGCGACGATGTAGAGCGCGTCGGCGAGTCGGTCGAACACCAGCACCACGGTCGGGCGGACGAACAGCATGTCCGGCGTGTCGAGCCCGTTGCTCGCCGGGCGTGGCAGTGTTTCGACGAGGCCGATCGTTTCATAGGCGAAATAGCCGACGAGGCAGGCCAGCGCGCCGGGGAGGGCGGGGTCGACCTCCGCGCGGCATTCGGCGACCAGCGCGCGCAGGGCGGTGAGCGGATCGGCGGCGAGCGGGGCGAAGGCCGCCCGGTCGGTCCGCCAGTCGCGGTTGATCTCTGCCTGCCGCCCGGTGGCACGGAAGACGAGATCGGGCGCGAGGCCGATCAGGCTGTAGCGCCCGCGCGTCGCACCGCCCTCAACCGATTCGAGGATGAAGTCGCCCCGCTGCGGCTCGATCAGCTTGAGCGCGGCCGAGACCGGTGTCTCGGTGTCCGCGATCAGCCGCTGCCAGACGAGCGCCGAGCGTCCCTGCGCAAGCGCGGCGCGTGCCGCGGCGATGCTGTCCGTCACCCCGTCCAAGGCTTATTGCTCGCCGCCGCCGCCATTGGCCTCGCGCAGCGCCTTTTCCACGCTGGCGATCGCCGCGTCGTTGCGCGTCACGCCCAGTTCCCGCTGGATCGCGGTCATGAACTGGCGGGCATATTCGCCGCCCAGCACGTTGGCGAGCCCGGCCTGGGTCGATGCGATGAGCTGCGGCACCTTGAGCGGATCCTGCGGCGTGATGCTGTCCAGCCGAACCACGACGAAGCCCTGGTTGTTCTCCAGCGGCAGCATCCGCGTGGCGCCCTTGTTGAGCGTGAACAGCGCTTCGAGCGGCGGCGGGACCTGACCACCGCTGCGGCTGAGGTCAGCGCGGCGCGCCTCGATCGGCTGGCGTTGGATCTGCGGAACATTGAGCTTGGCGAGCGCCGCCGCCGGTTCCGTGCCCTTGCCCAGTTCGGCAGCGAGCTGCGTCGCCACCTGCCGCGCCTTCTCGGCGCCCTTGGACAGGCCCCAGAGGACCTGCACGGCAGCCTTGACCTGCGCGAAGGGCGGCGGACCCGCCGGCACCACGTCGCTCACCGCGACGATGGCGGCCTCCTCGTCCTGCTTGACGGCGACGATCTGCGGGTCGTCATCCACGGACATGTTGAAGGCTTGCTTGAGGATTTCCGCCATGGCCGGGTCCGGCTGGTAGGCGGGGTCGTCGGGCGCCCTGCCGTCCTTGGTGAGCAGCGGCGTCTCGACCAGCGTGAGCTGGTTCGTCTTGGCGAGTTCGGCAAAGCTGCTGCCATCGCCCAGCTTTCCGTCGATATCGTTCAGGAATTCGCTGAACAGCACCTTCTGCTTGGCCGCGCGCACCTCCGGCTCCAGCTCGGCGCGGGCCTGCTCCAGCGTCTTGCCGGGGGTTTCGCGCGCGTCGTCCACGCGCAACACGGACCAGCCGAGCGCGGTCCGGTACGGGCCGAGCACCGCGCCCTTCTGCGCGGCGAAGGCGGCCTTGGCGATATCAGTGCTGGTCTGGCTGGCCAGCTTGTCCTGCTCCTGGTCGGCCAGTTTCATGGCGGCGAGCCCGAGCCCGCGTGCTACATCGGCGAGCGCCTGGCCGGCCTTGGCCTTCGCGGCAGCGTCCTTGGCGGCGGCTTCGCTGGCGAGGATGAGCTGGCTTACGTCGCGGACCTGCCGCGCCTTATACTGGCTCGCCTTGTCCTTATAGGCTTTCTCCAACTCCGCCTGGGTTGGCGTCGCCGCGCTTTCGAAGCGCGCGAGATTGACCAGCGCATAGCGCAGTTTGCGCCGTTCGGGGATGCTGAACTGGCCGGGATTGGCAGTGTAATAGGCCTGCAACTCCGCGTCGCTCGGTGCCTCCTTGGGGGCGAACGCTGTGGAGGGCACGGCGAATAGCTCGCCCTTGCGCTCCTCGATCAGCATCGCCGCATAGGGCGGCACCATGCCGTCCGGCGCGCGCGATCCGGCGCCGACCGGGGCCAGCACTTGCTGCTGGATGATCTGCGCGGTGATGTCGTCGCGGAATTCCTGCTCGCTGATCCGCCGCTGGGCGAGGAGCTGGCGGAACACCGTCTCGCTGAAATTGCCGGTCGCGTCCACGAACGCCCCGTTGCTGGCGATCTGCGCGTCGACCAGCGCCTTGCTGATGCGCATGCCGTGCTTCTCGCCATAGACGATCAGCGCCTGGGTGGAGATCATGTCGTCGGCCACCTGCCGCAACATGCCCTCGTTCAGGAACTGGTCGATGGTCAGCTCGGGATTCTCTTCGCGCATCCGCTCGAAGATGGTCTGCGCGCGGCTCTGCAGCGCTTCGGTGGTGATCACCTGCCCGCCGACCTTGGCAACCGTGTTGCTCGATGAACCGGGGAGCCGGAAGGTCAGGTTCCCCGTGCCTGACATGTCGGTGAGCACGAAGGCGACGCCGATCAGAAGGAGGAAGCCGATGGCAAAATAGCCGCCGATCTTGGAACCGAGCATGCGCCTGAAAAAATACATGTCCTTGCCACCACAGGTTATCGGGCGAAAACGCAGGTCGACGCTTTAGGGGGTGTGCTCCCGCTCCGCAATGGGCCAGAGGAGGCTGCCGGTGCGGTGACGCAGCGCGGGGGTCTGGACAAAGCGACGAGGCCCGTCCATCGCGCTCCCACTCATCCGGCGACAGGCCACCAACTGGAAAAGGGACTCCGCGAACCATGACCGCACGGCGCAAGCTCATCGCAGGCAATTGGAAGATGAACGGCCTCTCGGCCCAACTCGGGGAAGTGAGCGCGATCGCGCAGCTCGCCGCCGGCCGGAGCGATATCGACGTGGCGCTCTACCTGCCCGCGACGCTGATCGCCGCCGCCGCGCCGCTCGCCGGCACGGTGCTGATCGGCGCGCAGGATTGTCATCAGGCGGAAACGGGTGCCTATACCGGCAACCTCTCCGCCGCGATGCTGGCGGAGGCCGGCGCGCGCGGCACGCTGGTCGGCCACAGCGAGCGGCGGGCCTATCAGCATGAGAGCGATGCGGACGTCGCCGCCAAGGCCGCGCGTGCCCATGCGCAGGGCCTCGCCGTTATTCTCTGCATCGGCGAGACGCTGGACACGCGCGAGCAGGGCGACGAGGCAGCTCACGCCTGGGTCGTCGAGCAACTGCTCGCCTCGCTGCCCGAGGGAGCGGACCCGGCGTGGCTGACCATCGCCTATGAGCCGGTCTGGGCCATCGGCACCGGCAAGGTTGCCACCCCCGCGCAGATCGCCGCCATGCACGCCGCCCTGCGCGCCGCGCTGGTCAAGGCGCTCGGCGACGATGCCGGCAACGCCATGCGCATCCTCTACGGCGGCTCGGTCTCCGGCGATAACGCCGCGGACATCCTCCACACCGACAATGTCGACGGCGCCCTCGTCGGCGGCGCCAGCCTCTCGGCGACAAAATTCGCGCCGATCATCGCGGCGGCGTAAGGGCGCGCCCTAGATCCTCCCCGAGCGAACTCGGGGAGGGGGACCGGCGCAGCCGGTGGAGGGGCTGTAGGCGGTCACCGTTGCCGTCGTCCCATGTCTCGTCACCCTGAACTCGTTTCAGGGTCCAACATTTTAGGCCACCAGCCCATCCGGGCATGATGAAAGGCACCCGATTGCTCCTACGGACGCACTCCTGAGCGACATGGATTATTGCCTCGGGTGGAACGTGGCCGTTGCTAAGACTTGAACGCGATCTTGCCGCTGCCCCGGCTCCTTTGCGCGACTGATCACGATCGAGAAGGAAGGCTCTTCCTTGCTTTGACACACCGTGGAAGCCATGTCGCCATGTGACGTGTCGTCTCCCTTCTTCCACCGGCTTTGGAAGTCGCTACTGGCCAGAACAGTCTCGATAATCGGTTGCAGATCACGGCCGCCACCGCCCGTTATATGACACATCGGCAGCTGGTCCGAGACGACGAGGATATATCCGGCGTCCGCGGCTGAATTGATGCGCCAATAGTGGTTGCCAGCCCGCAAGTCTCGCGGGGGGAGCGAGGCCTCATCCACTGAGTCCACCAGTCCCATTTTGTCGCCTAGACCAACCGTTGCCATGAAGGGGCCGGCCCCTCAGTCCAGCTTGCGGGGTTTAGAACCCACTCTTCACAGCCCCGTAGCGCGCCTGCGGAGCCCTTCTCCAAGTCTGATTGAGCGTTGGCTTGGCTTCCCATCGCCAGCCCCATAAGACTGAACCCAAGACGCATGAGCATTTCATTTCCCCCTCAGGATATGATCTGAGGCTATGTCAAATGACGTCAACTTCCCACTCCCAAACACCCCGTCGCCATTCCCCGCCATTCACCCTAGAACCACTCCATGACCACCCTTAGCGCCCCCGCCATCGTCTGTGCGGTTCGCCCGCATGGCGAGCATGGCGCGATCGTGCGGGCGTTGACGGAGGAGGCGGGGCTGCTCGCCGGCTATGTGCAGGGCGGGCGCTCGAGCCGGCTGCGGCCGCTGCTGATCCCCGGCAATGTCGTGCGGGCGACCTTCCGCGCGCGCACGGCGGAGCAGTTGGCCAGCCTCGCGGTCGAGCTGGAGCATAGCCGGGCGCCGCTGCTCAGCGAGCCGCTGCCCGCCGCCGCGATCGACTGGGCCTGCGCGCTCACCGCCGCCGCCCTGCCGGAGGGCGCGCCTTATCCCGCCATCCACAGCGCGCTTGCCGCCGTGCTCGATGCCGTCGAGGCGGCGCCGGCGGCGCGGGGCTGGGCGGTGGCGTTGGTGCGCTATGAGCTGCTGCTGCTTGGCGAGTTGGGCTTCGGCCTCGATCTCACCGAATGCGCGGTCACCGCCGTGCGTGCGGGGCTGGTCTATGTCAGCCCGCGCACCGGTCGGGCGGTGAGCGTGGAAGGGGCGGCGGGGCATGAGCATAAACTTCTGCCGTTACCCGCCTTTCTCACCCAAGGCGGCGAGGCGGGCTGGCCGGATATCTTCGCCGGGCTCGCGCTTACCGGCCATTTCGTGCGGCAATCGCTGCTGCCGGAGCGGCGGGTGGATATCCTCGCCGCGCGCGAGCGGCTGATCGAGCGGCTCAAAAGAGCGGTTGCGTGAGGGGCAGGCGGGCCATATGCGTCCGCGCCATCAACGGCATGAAAAGAGGTGAGAAGCGATGCTGGTCGCAGTCCTGGCGGGTGATGGAATTGGCCCGGAGATCGTCGCGCAGGCGCGGCGCGTCCTTGATGCGCTGGCGATCCCCGATCTGCGCTTCGAGGAAGCTCTGGTCGGCGGAGCAGCCTATAAGGCGGCCGGCCATCCGCTTCCGCCCGAGACGCTGGACCTCGCCCAGCGCGCCGACGCCATCCTGTTCGGCGCCGTGGGCGATCCCGATTGCGACGCGCTGGAGCGCCATCTGCGCCCCGAGCAGGCCATTCTCGGCCTGCGCAAGGCGCTGACCCTCTTCTCCAATCTTCGCCCGGCAAAAATGTTCGCCGAGCTGGCCGATTCTTCCGCGCTGCGCCCCGAGGTCGCCCGCGCCATCGACCTGCTCATCGTGCGGGAGCTGAACGGCGACGTCTATTTCGGCGAAAAGGGCATGCGCAAGACGGCCGATGGCCTGCGTGAGGGCTATGACGTGATGTCCTATAACGAAGCCGAGGTGCGGCGCATCGCCCACAGCGCCTTCCGCGCGGCGCAGGCGCGGCGTGGTAAGCTCTGCTCGGTGGACAAGGCCAATGTGCTGGAGACCAGCCAGCTCTGGCGCGATGTGGTGAGCGAGGTCGCCGCCGATTATCCCGATGTCGCGCTCAGCCACATGTATGTCGACAATGCCGCGATGCAGCTGGTGCGCGATCCCGGCCAGTTCGACGTCATCGTCACCGGCAACCTGTTCGGCGATATCCTGTCCGATCAGGCGAGCATGTGCGTCGGGTCGATCGGCATGCTCGCCTCCGCCTCGCTCGATGCCAATGGCAAGGGCCTCTACGAGCCGATCCACGGGTCCGCGCCGGATATCGCCGGGCAGGGCAAGGCCAATCCGCTGGCGACCATCCTCTCCGCCGCGATGATGCTGCGCTTCTCGCTCGGTCAGGCGCAGGCTGCCGACCGCATCGAGGCGGCGGTCGCCAAGGCGCTGGCGAGCGGCGCCCGCTCGGCCGATCTTGGCGGCACACTCGGTACGCAGGCGATGGGCGACGCGGTACTGGCGGCGCTCTAAACCGCGCCCCATCAGACTGGGCTGCTGCGCGAGCAGGAGCCCAGGGTGCCACAGCACTGCCTTGTCCGACCGGGAACAACACGGCCCCGGTCGCGTCTGACGATGCCAGGCAGCGTGCCCTTGCTTTCGCCATCGGACAGCCGAGTCGTTGCTCCGGGAGGCGCTCCGCAGCACCGAGCCCGCCGCCATCGCGCTCCCGTCGCGAAAAAATCGCATCCCCGAAAAATGCCCCGATTGACGCGGCATGACACGCCTACGCCCGCTCCGCGCGCCGGCCTTCTCACGCCCCGCGCATTGACCGCGCAAGGCGAGCCACTAGAAGCGGCGCCATGAAAAACGCTACCGGCCAAGATCGCTCCACTACCTCCCGTTGGCGCCCTGCCACCCAGGCGGTTCGCGGTGGCACCTGGCGCTCCGAGCATGGCGAGACGAGCGAGGCGCTGTTCCTCAACTCGGGCTACACCTACGATAGCGCCGAGACGGTCGCCGCGCGCTTTGCCGGCGAGCAGCAGGGCATGACCTACTCGCGCCTCCAGAACCCCACGGTGGCGATGCTGGAGGAGCGCATCGCGCTGATGGACGGCGCGGAGGCGTGTCGCGTCCAGGCGAGCGGCATGGCGGCAATGACGACGGCGCTGCTCTGCCAGTTGAGCGCGGGCGATCATATCGTCGCCGGCCGCGCCGCCTTCGGCTCGTGCCGCTGGCTCACTGATCATCTGCTGCCGCGCTTCGGCGTCGAGTCGACCATCGTCGACGCGCGCGACAATGATGCGTGGGAGAAGGCGATCCGTCCCAACACCAAGGTCTTTTTCTTCGAGACGCCGGCCAACCCGACGATGGACATCGTGGATTTGCGCCACGTTTGCGCCGTCGCCCGCGCGCACGGCATCACCAGCGTCGTCGACAATGCCTTTGCGACGCCCGTGCTCCAGCGCTGCCTCGATTTCGGCGCGGACGTGGTCGCTTACTCGGCGACCAAGCTGATGGACGGGCAGGGCCGCGTGCTCGCCGGCGCCGTCTGCGGCACGGAGAAGTGGATCAACGACGTGTTGCTGCCCTTCCAGCGCAACACGGGTCCTAATTGCGCTCCGTTCAATGCGTGGGTGGTGCTCAAGGGGCTGGAGACGCTGCATCTGCGGGCCTTCCGCCAGTCCGAGAACGCGATGAAGGTCGGCAAGTTTGTCGAGAGCCGGGTGCCGCGCATCCTGCATCCGGGCCTGCCCAGCCATCCGCAGCACGAACTGGCGATGAGCCAGATGAAGGCCGCCGGGCCGATCTTCTCCTTCATCCTGGAGGATCGCAAGCAGGCCATGGCGCTGCTCAACGCGCTGGAGCTGATCGACATCTCCAACAATATCGGCGACGCCAAGACGCTGCTTTGCCACCCGGCCTCCAGCACGCACCACAATATGGGGCCGCAGGGCCGCGCCGAGGCGGGTGTCGAGGAGGGCATGCTGCGCATCAACGTCGGCCTGGAAGATCCGGACGATCTGATCGAGGATCTCGACCAGGCGCTGACCGCCGTTGGGCTGTGAGCGGCGTCCTCGCCGGATCAGCCCCGTTGCCGAGCGGGCGCACACGCCCTAGGGTCGGTTCCGGCCAGCCCGTGAGACACGCCATGATGCACGCCTTCTTCCCCTATGCGGAAACCACGCACGATGTGACCGTTCGTGTTGCGGTGTCGTTCCTCGCCGAGCAGTCCGAGCCGGACATGGGCAAATGGTTTTGGGCCTATCACATCCGCATCGAGAACCGCCGCGAGCAGCCGGTGCAGTTGCTCACCCGCAAATGGACCATCTCGGACGGGCGCGGCGCGCTGTTCCAGCGTGAAGGGCAGGGTGTGGTCGGCGAGCAGCCGGTCATCCAGCCGGGCGAGGCCTATGATTACGTCTCCGGCTGCCCGCTCTCGACGCCCACCGGCGCGATGGAAGGCAGCTACATGATGCTGGAAGGCAGCGGCGGCATGATCGAGGTGCACATCCCCCGCTTTGCCCTGCTCGCGCCTGCGGTGTCGGGATGAAGCGCACCCACCTTCCGCTCAATGGCCTGCGCGTGTTCGATGCCGCCGCGCGCCATCTTTCCTTCACCCGCGCGGCGGACGAACTGGCGGTGACGCCGGCGGCCGTCGGCCAGCAAATCCGCGCGCTGGAGGATATGCTCGGCGTCGTGCTGTTCCGGCGCACGCCGCGCGGTCTGGAGTTGACTGCGGAGGCGGAGGCCGGCCTGCCGGCGCTGCGCAGCGCTTTCCTCGATCTGGAGGAGTCGGTCCGGGCTATCCAGGCCGGGCAAAGCTCGCAGCATCTCACCATCGCCGCCCCGCGCGATCTCACGGCCAAGTGGCTCAGCAGCCGGCTGGCGCGCTACGCGGTGGGGGCCAACGATCTCCAGTTCCTGCTCGTCGCCGCGGATGAGGCGCTCGATTTCACCGAGGCCAATCTGGACCTCGCCATCCGCCTCGACGATGGCCCCGGCGAGCATGAGGGCGTGCCGCTCGGCGCGCCGCATTTCGTGACGGTGCAGGCGGTGGATGGCAAGGGCGCCGATGCACCCATTGCCTGGCCGGGCTGCCCGGTCGAAGATGGGCAGGCGGTGATGCGCGTCGCCGATGCCGGACTCGCCATTGACGCGGCGGCCCACGGATTCGGTCGTGCCTGCGTGCCCGAGCTGCTCGCCCGCGCGGACATCGCGGCGGGCCGCGTCGCTTCGGTCGGCACCGAGCGCCCCGGTCGCGGCTATTGGCTCATCGCCCCGCTTCCCCAGTGGCGCCAGAAGAAGGTCAAAGCCCTCGTCACCGCCCTGACCGAGGATTAAACCCCAAGCTTCCTAAACCGCCCCGGGAGAGTGAGCCGCCCGGCGCGCTCGCGGCAGGGGCATGAGGACAGACGCTCGTTTCCAGGCATCCTGCGTCCCGTGCTGAGATCGGCGCGGTGGCGACCCGGGGCCAACCGCTCGGCCGACCCCGCTTCATCGTCCCTCCACCGAGCGCCGTGCTCCAGCGAAATCAGGAACCGGGCGCCCAGCCGCGGCCCCCTAACGCCATCTGCTCTGCCTTCGCTGGCGCCTATGTTGGTTCCATGGAGAGGCGGCGTCATCGGATCGTGTTAAACATCCCTCCGCGTCGCGGCCCGGATTTCACGAGCGCAATGGACGCTGAACACCGGTCTGCATGGTTGGTCTGCGGCTTCCCGCCATATCCGCTGAGAGCCGAGGTCAAAAGCGCACCGGTCCGGCGCGAGCGAGGCGCGTCCCCGCGCCCCAGCCCCTTCCGCTCGGCCTAAAGTGCCTTCAGCCCCAACAGTTCGCGCGATTCGGCCGGGGACATCGGCTCGATGCCCATGTCGGCCATTTGCCGCACCAGTCGCTCGACGAGCATCAGGTTGGTCGCCTTCACGCCCCGGCTGTAATAATGATTATCCTCCAGCCCGACGCGCACATGGCCGCCGAGCAGCAGCGCCTGCATCGAGGCGGGGAGCTGCGCCGGACCGATGCCCGAGACGCACCAGATGGACTGCGGCGGCAGGCACTTGATCATGAAGTCCAGCACGTCATGGCTGTAGGGCATGGCGCCCTGAAAGCCCTTGTCGCCGCCCAGCACCATGTTGATGTAGTAGGGGGGCTTGTCATAGCCCTTCTGGATCAGCCGCGTGACGTCCTGGAGGATATGCTCGGGGCTGAACACTTCCCACTCGGGCTTGATGCCCTTGTCGACCATCCGCTTGACCAGCGTCTCGCAGCGCGAGGGCGGGGTGATGACCACCACTTCCTTGTCGCCGACCGTATCGACCACGGTCACGCCGTCAAAGGTGCACATTTCGGCACCCACGCCGTCGCAGCCGCGCAGCCGCTCCTCGAAGTCGGATTCCCACAGCCCGTCGCCGCGCTCGATCAGCATGTCGCCCGAATTGCCGCCGCCGGTGGAGTTGTTGATGATGATGTCGCAGCCGGCGCGGATGCGCGCGTTGATATCGCTGTAGATCTCCGGGTTGCACGTCGCCTGATCGTCCGGCCGGCGTGCGTGCACCGCCACGATCGCCGCGCCTGCCTTCGCGCATTTGATGACGTCGTCGGCGATTTCCTGCGGCTGCGTCGGCAGGTTCGGGTTGGCGGTCTTCATCGACATGCCCCCGGTCGGGGCGATGGTGACCATGCGGCGATTGCTCATGATGCGTCCTTTGTCTGACTGGCGTTTCTCAAGCCTGCTGCCCGTTCAGCCCCCCATGGTCAAGCAGCGGCGACCGTCAGGGCGATGATACGCCGGGTGCGGGGGATCACGAGGGGCAGGGGAGAACGCCTTGACGTCCTCCCCCGGGCCACGCATGCTTGCCGTGCCCTGTCAGAACTGCTCCGCGCAAGTCAAATGCCGAGCTGCTGCGCAGGCGATACAAGGGCGGTGAGGCTCGACGGCTGGCCCCTCGGCCCTCATGGCGCTTCCATTGGATCGGAAGCTCGTCCGCCCCGCGTCACTCCACCCAGTCGAGCCCGATATCGCGATAGACGTGGCGGTCCTCATCCCAGCCCTCCTTCACCTTGACGTGGAGGTAGAGGTGGACCTTGACGCCGAGCAGCGCGGCCAGTTCCGCCCGTGCTTTCGAGCCGATCTCCTTCAGCCGCTGGCCGCCCTTGCCGAGGATGATGCCACGTTGGGTTGGCCGCGCGACGAGGATCTGCTGGTGGATCTCCACCGATCCGTCCGGCCGCTCCTTATACTGCTCGGTCTCCACCGCGCTCTGATAGGGCAGCTCTTCGTGGAGCTGGTGGTAGAGCTGCTCGCGCGTGATCTCGGCGGCCATCAGCCGGTCGGTCGCGTCGGACACCTGATCCTCCGGGAAATGCCACGGCCCTTCCGGCATGGCGGCGGCCATCGCCGCCTTGAGGTCGGCCAACCCGTCGCCGCTCTGTGCGCTGACGAACCATGTCTCGGCGAAATCGACCCGCTCATGCAGTCGCTCGGTCAGGGTGAGCAGCCTGTCCTTGGCGGCGATGTCGACCTTGTTGACGATCAGCCATTTCTTCTCGCGCCGCTGGGCGAGTCCGTCGAGGATCGGGTCCATCTTTGGCCCCAGCCCGGCGCGCCCGTCGACGACAAGGGCGATCAGGTCCGCATCCTGCGCGCCGCCCCACGCCGCTTGCACCATCGCGCGGTCCAGCCGGCGATTGGGCTCGAACACGCCGGGCGTGTCGACCAGCACGATCTGCGTCTCTCCCGCGATGGCAATGCCCATCACGCGCGTGCGCGTCGTCTGCGCCTTGGGGCTGGTGATCGCGACCTTCTGGCCGACGAGGGCGTTGACCAGCGTCGACTTGCCCGCGTTGGGCGCGCCCACCACGGCAATGACGCCGCACCGCTGCTCTCCGCCCATCGTCTCGTCGTTCTCCAAAATCATCTCCGTGTGGATTGTCATCAACCGCGCTCCCGCAAAGGCAGGAGCGGAGGGCTCAACTGCGGCCCTCTCTCGCCCGGACACCTGACGGCGCGGAAGCCAATGGGCCTATTCAGACTGCCGGCTCTCTATCGTGTTCATCAACGGCGGGCGAGCGGCAAATGCGCCGGGTCATCCCGCCACCTGCGCCAGCAGCGCTACCGCCGCCGCCGTCTCGGCCTCCTGCTTGGAGGCGCCTTCGCCGCGCGCTTCGCCCACGCCCTTGATGACGACCGATACCGTGAAGCGCAGCGCATGTTGCGGGCCGCTGCGGTCGACCAGCGTGTATTCCGGCGGGCGGCGGTTGTTGGCGGCTGCCCATTCCTGCAGGGCGGACTTTGGGTGTTTGGGCGCGCTGCCCTGGCCCTCGACCTGCCCTTCCCACAGCCGCAGGATGAGCGAGCGCGCCGCCTCCATGCCCTTGTCGAGATAGACCGCGCCGATCAGCGATTCCATCACGTCGCCGAGCACATTGTCGCTGTCCACCGCGCCGTCGTCGCGCGCCTGCTTGCCAAGCCGCAGGTGCGCGCGCACGCCGATCTCGCGGGCGATGGCGGCGCAGGTGCCGCCGGCGACGAGTTGGTTGAACCGGCGCGAGAGCTGGCCTTCCTTCTCGTCCGGGAAGCGCGTGTAGAGCCACTCCGCCATCACCATCCCCAGCACCCGGTCGCCGAGAAATTCCAGCCGCTCATAATGCTGCGTGCTGGCACTGCCGTGAGTCAGCGCCTGCGCGTAAAGCGCGCTCTGGCCGGGCTTGCCGCCGATCAGGGCGCTCAGCCAGCTATCGAGATCGGTCGCGCTCAAAAGCCTTCGCCTATCCGCTCGGCGCGGGTGGCGGTGAGCCACGTCCACGGCATCAGCCATTGGGCGCTGCCATCGGTCGAGAAGAAGCTGACCATTGCCCGGCCGATCAGGTGGTCGACCGGCAGCGCGCCGACGCCGCCATTTTCGGGCGCGATGCGGCTGTCCGCGCTGCGGTCGCGATTGTCGCCCATCACGAACAGATGATCCTTCGGCACCACATAAACGCCCGTATTGTCGGCCGAAGTTTCGATCAGGTCCAGCACGTCGTAGCTTTTCCCGTTGGGCAGCGTCTCCCGATAGCGCGGGTAGCGGCAGAAACGCGCGCCGTCGGTGCCGGTCACCTCGAAATCGGAACGGAAGCAGGGGGAAAGCTCTTGCCCTTCCTGCGCCGCCGCCAGCATGTTGGCCGTGACCGGGATCACCAGATCGTCGATCCGGCGCTTGGGCACCGCGCGGCCATTGAGGTAGATCACGCCGCCGCGCATCTGCACGGTATCGCCCGGCAGGCCGATCACCCGCTTGATCCAGTCCTCCCCGGGGTTGCGCGGCGAGGCGAAGACGACGACATCGCCGCGCTCCGGCAGGCCCGCCGGGATGCGGCCTTCGAACAGATCGGGGTGGAAGGGGAAGCTGTAGCGCGAATAGCCGTAGGGCCATTTCGAGACGAGCAGATAGTCGCCGATCAGCAGGCGCGGCTGCATGGATTCAGACGGGATGTTGAACGGCGAGACCAGCATGCTGCGGATCAGCGCCACTGCCAGCACCAGCTTCACGAGAAACGCCAGGAAATCCAGCGTTTCGGATTTGGTGGACATGAAGCGGTTGCTTTCTGGCTGGATCGGTTGCCGGGGATGGCGCGTTTCGTCTTTGCGAAGGGCGGCGGGTTCCGTCAAGCCGGACGGGCCGGATTTGCGCGCCTTCGCACGTGCAAAACCGCTGCCGATTGGATATGGCGGCGCCACCGCGCTGATAGGAGAGAACGAACCCATATGGCCGACACCGCCCGAACCGCCGCTTGCTGGAACCGCCTCAAGGCGCTGCCTCTGCCCGATTTGCGTGCCCTGTTCGCGGATGAGCCGGACCGGCTGGCGCAGCATGTCATCGCGGAGAGCGGCCTGCGCTTCGATTTCTCCAAGACGCACCTTACCGCCGATGCGCTGGCTGCCTTCGCCGATCTGGCCGAGGCCACCGATTTCGCCGCCATGCGCGGGGCGATGTTCGCCGGCGAGCCGATCAACGTCACCGAGGGCCGCGCCGTCGAGCACACCGCCGAGCGCGGCGAGGGTGCGGCGGCCAGTGTTGCGTCCGCGCGCGAGCACAAGCTGCGGATGCGCACGCTGATCGACGCGATCGAGGCCGGCGCGCTGGGCGATATCCGCCACGTCCTCCATGTCGGCATCGGCGGCTCGGCGCTGGGGCCGGACCTCATCGTCGACGCGCTCGCCCGCCACGCGGACCGTTACGACGTCGCCATCGTCTCCAATGTCGACGGCTGCGCGCTGGAGCAGGCGATGGCGCGGTTCGATCCGCACCACACGCTGCTCGTTGTCGCCTCCAAGACCTTCACCACCACCGAGACCATGCTCAACGCCGCCAGCACCCTCGCGTGGATGACCGAGGCGGGCGTGGACGATCCCTATGGCCGTGTGATCGCGCTCACTGCCGCGCCGGACAAGGCGATCGAATGGGGTGTGGACGAGACGCGCATCCTGGGCTTTCCCGAGAGCGTCGGCGGCCGCTACTCGCTGTGGTCCTCCATCGGCTTCCCCGCCGCGCTGGCGCTCGGCTGGGCCGATTTCGAGGCGCTGCTGGAGGGCGCGGCGGCGATGGATCGGCATTTTCGCCACGCGCCGCTGCTCGAGAACGCGCCGGTGCGTGCCGCCTTCGTCGATCAATATTATGCCCGCGTCCGCCTCTGCCAGACCCGCGCGGTGTTCGCCTATGACGAGCGGCTGCGGCTGCTCCCCTCGTACCTCCAGCAGCTTGAGATGGAGAGCAACGGCAAGGCGGTGACGCGCGACGGCGCGCCGGTGGAGGGCCCCACAGCGCCGATCACCTGGGGCGGCGTGGGCACGGACGCACAGCACGCCGTGTTCCAGCTTCTGCATCAGGGCACGCACCTCGTGCCGGTCGAGTTCCTCGCCGTGGCCGAGGCCGGAGACACGCTCGATCCCGCCCATCACCAGACGCTGCTGGTCAACTGCTTCGCGCAGGGGGCCGCGCTGATGCAGGGCCGCGAGAACCCCGCCGACCCGGCGCGCGCCTACCCCGGCAATCGCCCGTCCACCACCATCCTGCTCGACGCGCTGACCCCGCAGGCGCTCGGCGCGCTCATCGCCTTCTACGAGCACCGCACCTTCACCAACGGGGTGCTGATGGGCATCAACAGCTTCGATCAGTTCGGCGTCGAACTCGGCAAGGACATCGCCCGCTCGATCGAGAAGGACGGCGCCCAGGACTTCGACCCCTCCACCATGGCGCTGATCGAGCTGGCGCTGGGGTAGGGGGCTTGGGCGTCGTGGCGCAGAGGGCTCCCGCTCCTACCTGCTCACGCCCCATGCCGACCATGAGCCGTTGAACCGGTCCTTCACCCCCGGCCTGAAGGTCGCGGCAGGCTCACGCGGCGCCGATTCCATGCGTTGACGCGACGCCTCGGCTTCGGTTGGCCGCATGATCCGCTCCTATTGCCCGGACAACAGCCGCCATGGCTGGGCGCGTTCATCTGCGCGAAAGGTTTGTCTGAACACGCAGGAAATCCGCTGTGTTCAGGTGCGCCATACCGCACTAAAATACGGCGGGTGGGATTGAGGGAGCCGGTTTCGAGCGAGGAACGCTCGGACAAATGGCTGCGTTTACGCAGGCCGGCGGATCGCGTTTAAAGGAGTAGCGCAATGAGTGTCATTTCCAAAAGTCCGAGGGTTCTCCTGCTGCTTGCCATGCTGACCGGAGTGGCGTCGGCCGGCGTGGCGCAGGAGGCCCAGAACCCGGCGGACGCCGATCTCTCGGCAACCGTCTATGGCGAGGAGGCCCCGGCCGCCGAATTGGTCGCCGGCCCTCAGATCGAAGGCCTTATCTCCGCGCGCAGTGGCGATAAGATGCAGGTGACGTCGGCCGACGGCACCAACACGGTGATCACCATCAATGATGCCACCCAGATCAAGGCCAGCGGGGGTTTCCTCGGCCTCGATCGCAACAAGCTGGCCGCGACCTCGCTGCTCAACGGCCTGCCGGTGACGGTCAAGACCCTGCAATCGAGCAATGGCCTGGTCGCCAGCCAGATCAACCTCAAGAACCGCGATCTCAAGACCGCCTCCATGATCCATAGCGGCACCGCCCAGGGATTTGCCGAGCAGACAGCAGCCACCGAGGCGCTGCGGGGCCGCATGGCGGATATCGACAAGTATAATGTCAAGAGCACCACGAATGTGAATTTCGACACCGGCAAGGCGGTGCTCTCCGAGCAGGCGAAGGCGGAACTCTGCGCCACGGCAAGCCAGGCCGAGGGCATGGACAACGCCCTGCTGCTCGTGGTCGGCTATACGGATTCCACGGGAAGCGAGGAGTTCAATCAGGTCCTGAGCGAGCGACGCGCCGGGCGTGTCGTCAATTATCTTCAGCAGGTCTGCGGCTGGAAGCCTTATCGCATGCTGACCCCCACCGGCATGGCCGAAGCGGATCCGGCGGCAAGCAATGACACCGTAGAGGGCAAGGCGCAGAACCGCCGCGTCGCGGTGAACGTGCTGGTCAGCAAGGGCCTCGACGGCCTCTGAGATACACGGGGTGGGCTCGACCCACCCCGGTTTCCCGGCCGGGCTAATGCGCGACCGCGCGTAGCGAAAAGTCGGCCCGACCACGTGATGCCGGGGCGCAAGAGCCCCGCCGACCCGGCGCGCGCTTACTGTGGCAACCGCCTCCACCACCATCCTGCCCGACGCGCTGACCCGCAGGTGCTGGGCGCGCTCACCGCCTTCTACGAGCACCGCACCTTCACCGACGGCGTGCTGATGGGCATCAACAGCTTCGACCAGTTCGCCGTCGAGCTGGGCAAGGAGATCGCCAAATCCATCGAAAAGACAGCGCCCAGGATTTCGAAGGTGATGGCTGTCGCTGGGATGCGCACGCGACGCGCTGGGCGCGTCGACGGTTGGAAATTGGATTGCCTACTGAGGAAGCCTCCGTTTAGGGATGGTTTGACGATGACATTTGGCATCTGGGATGATCACCAACGGAGATCGCATGGCAGGTGGTGGCACAGAGGAACCAGGTGATTTCGCGCGATGGGCCGCCGATCTTCCCTCATCGAAGAACGCGTCACTACCGATGACCCACATCACGGCGACTATTCGCGCAAAGAAGGCGATCGATGCCGGGCAGGTCGAGCCGCGCTACTGTGCGTTATTCGAGACGCCGCTGGTCTATTGCTTCTATGGCCGTCCTGCTTACCGACCCCGGGACGACGACAAAACCGTTCTGACGGCAGGGTCCTGCCCGTTCTGCTTCATCTTCTCCCCCGATCTTATCCAGAGAGCCTCCCAAATCTATCCGTTCGATACCGGAGCGTACGAGCGCAGGCTGTTTAAGGAGGCGCTCGATGACGAGAATTTCGTCAAAGAGGATTTTTCGCTGGGCAGCGCGAGCGACTTACCGGCGAAGATCGTGTCCTTCGTCTATGGCAAAAACACGACCTATCTGCTTGGAGATCGGACCGGCATCGATGAAGGAAGTGTTCCGGATTGGCAGTTGGTGGCTAAGGCTTATCTGGCCTTTCTTGCCTCTCGCGGACGCAATGATGTCGACGACCGCCTGATGACGTTTGAAGCACACTTCGATTCTGCAATTTCGATTAGAGATTACATCATGGCCGTCGTAGTCCCTCACACGTTGTGCGAGGGTGATGTCGTAGTAGCACCTTGGTTAAGGTCAGTCGAAGAATTCGGATGTGACATACTGCATTATAGTTACATTCCGGATCGGAAAATGGAATATTATCACGCCGCGATGGAGCGGGTTGTGCTTGGATATTATCAAGATAAGGGCTTTTCTTGACTGTCATATCCTACCGGCTGGTAGGTTCCTTCTCCGTTGATGGTGCCGATAGAGGGTTTCTTTGCCCGGTTTTTGTCGACGCGGAGGGTCGTTGGTTCATCCAAGAAATGGATGAGGTCAGTAGCCGTATCGCGGCATTTGTAGAAATTCCCAAAAGCGTTATTCTAGATGATAGCACGGTTCCTCATATCGAAATTGGGCTGGGTGCGCTCGGGATATTTTCTATATCAGGCCATGGAGATGGTCCTTCATTCGGAAACCTCGAAGATCTCAAAGATCGATTGAAGCGCATCAGCACACACTGCGACCCCGGCCTTCGCTTGCAGATTGGCGATCTTCTTGGCGATCAGAACATTCTTCGGACTGGGGCCCTCGAATTTGCGCATTCCATATCTCGGTCCGATCCCAAAGCGGCAGACCGTTTTTTGCACGACGCAATAGCGCCACAACTAATTTGGAAGTGGCTTCTGCAAAATATAGCCCCCTCCGCCCATCGCTCAGAGCTGATTGCCTACCGTCACGATGTCTTTATGTCCGTTAACGCCGGCCACACAAAAATTCTTCCCGACGAGCTATGGGAACAAGTATCCAAGCTCGTTACCATCTCGCGTGAGTTCCTCGCGCTATCGCTGAAGGAAATGTTTGGTCCACTCGGGGCAGGCAATTCGTTCGCTCGCAGAAGCGAATTGATGCGCGAACGTCAGATGAAGTTGGCGGAATTAGAGAATCTACAGGCCGAGATGGAGCAGGCAACTCAGCGGATCGAAACCCACCGTTACGGGATCGGCTCGGTTTATCGATATTCGGGCAATCCCCCCGAGGGCAGCGGGGCATACGAGGCCGCGCAATTGCGCATAAAATCGGCGCAAGAGCTGCTGGCCGCAGAGGAGCGAGCCTATTCGAAGGGAAAGGGGGATGCAGAGGAGCAAATTGCGAAGCTAACCGCCCTAATCGCTCGCCTGGATGCGGAGCTTTCAACACTAATATTTTGAAAGCATTCGCAATGCAGGGAGGCAAAGGTATGGTTAACTTCGGCCTGTCGATCCTGAAAATCCGCCTCGCCATTCGTAAGCTGCAAACCTCATGAGCTCTAACACCCTGTCCTACAGCGCCAGAGCCATTGTTAGCATCGCCCGACATGGCGCCCTCCATCCCGCTCATTTCCACGCCCCTATCTGCCTGCTCCGTCGACAACATTATCGGGTTCACCCCGCGACTTTCGAGACTTCGAAAGAATATGTCGCCCCCGCACGATTATTCGCCAGCTCCGTCCCCAACGTGCCGCCCCCACAGGCACCCGTCCGATCAGTCTCACAAGCAAAATTGCTTTGCCCCGCCGCATCCGCGCTCCCATATGCCCCCATCACATCATCATCCGGCGGTAAGGGCTTTCCATGAGCGAGTATGAGTTCGACCTGTTCGTGATCGGCGCGGGGTCCGGCGGCGTGCGTGCGGCGCGGGTCTCGGCCAGTCATGGCGCGCGTGTGGCGGTTGCCGAGGAGTATAAGGTCGGCGGCACCTGCGTCATCCGCGGCTGCGTTCCCAAGAAGCTGCTCGTCTATGGCGCCCATTTCGCGGAGGATCTAAAGGACGCCCGCCGCTTCGGCTGGGACGTTCCCGATTGCCACTTCGACTGGCCGACCCTGCGCGACAATGTCATCGCCGAGGTGACCCGGCTGGAAGGGCTCTACACGCAGACGCTCGACAACAACAAGGTGACGATCATCCACGAGCGCGCCACCATCGAGGGGCCGCATGAGGTGCGCCTCGCCAGTGGTCGGCTCGTCACCGCGCGCACCATCCTGGTCGCGACCGGCGCCTGGCCGGTCATTCCGGACGCGCCCGGCGCCGAGCATGGCATCACCTCCAACGAGGTGTTCCATCTGGAGACGATGCCGAAGCGCTGGGTCATTTTTGGCGGCGGCTACATCGCCAACGAGTTCGCCGGCATCTTCCACGAGTTCGCGTGCGACGTGACCATGGTGCTGCGCGGCGACCAGATCCTGCGCGGCTATGACGAGCAGATCCGCGACCGGCTGCTGCAAATCTCCACCGCCAAGGGCATCCATTTCCGCTTCAACGCGCCGCTGGAGAAGATCGAGAAGCAGGCGGACGGCTCCCTTCTCGTCCATGTCGGCAGCGGCGATCCGATCGCGACCGATGCGGTCCTGTTCGCCACCGGCCGCGCGCCCAAGATCGACGGGCTCGGGCTGGAGAAAGCAGGCGTGGAAATCGAGAAGGGCGCGATCAAGGTCGATGCCAACAACCGCACCAATGTCGAGAGCATCTATGCGGTGGGCGATGTCACCAACCGCGTGCAGCTGACGCCCGTCGCGATCCGCGAGGGGCAGGCGTTTGCGGACACGGTGTTCGGCGGCAATCCGCGTACGGTGGATTATGATAATATTCCGGCGGCGGTGTTCAGTCACCCGCCCATCGGCGCCGTGGGGATGACCGAGGCGGAAGCGCGTAACAAGCTTGGCTCGGTGAAGATCTACACCTCCGATTTCCGGCCGATGAAAAACGTCCTCGCCGGCCGCAACGAGCGCAGCCTCTACAAGCTGGTCTGCGATGGCGACAGCGGCCGGGTCGTCGGCATCCACATGATCAGCCCGGACGCGCCGGAAATTTTGCAGGCCGCCGCCATCGCCGTGAAGGCCGGCCTCACCAAGGCGGATTTCGACGCCACCGTCGCCCTCCACCCGAGCATGGCCGAGGAACTGGTGCTGATGCGCTAGGGCAGAGGGCAGGGGGAGGCCGTGCCACCACGCAGCGGTGACGTTCGCCGGTTGCGTGGAAGCCGTTTTCGCGGGCCCATGCTCTCGCTTGCCGGTGGTATCGGTCGCTCAGCCGATCCCGTAAGGCACGATCCCCCGCCGCCCGCGCTCGATATGGATCGGCCGGTCGAGCGGCGGAAAGGCCCGCTGGTCGCAACTTGCGCGCGGGCAGAGGCGGCAGGACATGCCGATGGGCGTCGCCGCCGCCTCGTCGGTCAGGCGTAGCCCGTCGGCATAGACGAAGTTGGCGGCGTGCTCGATTTCGCAGCCCAGCGCCACCGCATAGCGGCGGGGAGGGCGCGCGTATCGGCCCGAGGGTTTCACCAGCCCCTTGGCCATGGAGACGTAGCGCACCCCGTCCGGCATCTCGGCAAGCTGCACGACGATCCGGTCCGGGATTGCCACGGCCTCGTGGACGACCCACAGCGGGCAGGCGCCGCCGAAGCGGGCGAACTGCATCCGCGTCGCGCTGTGCCGCTTGGTGATATTGCCGGCCATGTCGACCCGGCAGAAGAAGAAGGGGATACCGCGCAGCCCCGGGCGTTGCAGCGTCGAGAGGCGGTGACACGCCTGCTCGAAGCTGACGTCGAAAGCGCGGGCCAGCGGGTCAATGTCATGCCGCAGATCGCGCGCGGCCTTGCGGAAGGCGCCATAGGGCATCAGCAGCGCGCCCGCCGCATAATTGGCGAGGCCGAGCAGCAGCAACTGGTCCGCGATCGGATCGCCCAGCCGCGCGTCCGACACGATCTGCGCCATCGCTTCGCCCAGTTCGAACTGCATGAGCTGGTTGGCGAGCTGGAAGCTGCGGCTCGGCAGCGGCAGCGTGGCGCTGATGGTGAGGCACCGGGCGTCGTCGTCGAACGCCCGCAACGTCGTCGCGTCCCTCTCGCTGAGCCGGGTCTCGCAGTCATGCCGCTCAACGAGCGCCCGTGCCAGCGTCGCCGCATTGTCCGCGCCGTCGAGGCCGATCCGCTGGTGGAGGTCCTCCGCCGCCACGTCCAGTTCGTGGATATAGTTGCCGGCTTCGTGGAACCAGTCGCGCACCGTCTCCCACGGCGCCCGCGCGGCCGGCGCGGCCTCGCCGGCGATCGCTTCCTCCAGCATGGCGAGTCGCTCCTGCGTCTGGCGCAGCGCGTGGTGCAGTTCGACATAGCGTGCCGCGAAATCGGGGTAGTGCAGATGCAGCCGCTCGGTCCGCTCCGGGTCAGGCGGCGGCGAGCCGAGGCCGGGGTTGGCGAGCGCCCAGTTGAACGCGCCGAGCAGTTGCTCCTCCTGCCGTTCGTCGAAGGCGGACCAGTCGAGCGGGAAGGCGCTGGCGAGCGCGGCCTTCACCTTGGCCGTGAGCGGCCGGTCGTCATTCTCGAGCTGCGAAAGGTAGGAGACGGAGATGCCGAGCAGCCGCGCCATCGCCGCCTGGTCCATCCGCGCGTCGAGGCGAAGCTGGCGGACCTTCTGTCCGGCAAAGAGTCTGGTGCCGCGCGCCATAGCATCAGCTAATCCGCAAAATGCGTGCGCGCAACTCCGCAAGTTTGCAAATCGCTCGCGTGACAAAGCAGAATCGCAGCCATATTCAGGCAATGCCAGTTTCGCAAGGAAAGCTCCCATGTCCGACCTGCCGATCCTCGAACAGCTTGAGGCAAAACGCGCGGCAGCGCGGCTCGGCGGCGGGCAGGCGCGCATCGCCGCCCAGCATGCCAAGGGCAAACTTACCGCGCGCGAGCGGCTGGACGTGCTGCTGGACGAAGGGTCGTTCGAGGAGCTCGACATGTATGTCGAGCATAATTGCACCGAGTTCGGCATGGATGCGCAGCATGTCCCCGGCGATGGCGTCGTCACGGGCTCGGGCACCATCAATGGCCGGCTGGTCTTTGTTTTCAGCCAGGATTTCACCGTGTTCGGCGGCTCGCTCAGCGAGCGCCATGCGCAGAAGATCTGCAAGATCATGGACATGGCGATGAAGGTCGGCGCGCCCGTCATCGGCCTCAACGACAGCGGCGGCGCGCGCATTCAGGAAGGGGTCGCCTCGCTCGGCGGCTATGCCGAGGTGTTCCAGCGCAACGTGCTCGCCTCCGGCGTGGTGCCGCAACTGAGCCTCGTCATGGGGCCGTGCGCGGGCGGCGCGGTCTATTCGCCCGCGATGACGGACTTCATCTTCATGGTGAAGGATTCGAGCTACATGTTCGTCACCGGCCCCGATGTGGTGAAGACGGTGACCAACGAGATCGTCACGCAGGAGGAACTGGGCGGGGCGGTCACCCACACCACCCGCTCGGGCGTGGCGGATGTCGCGTTCGACAATGATATCGAGGCGCTGCTCGCCGCGCGCGATTTCATTGATTTCCTGCCCGCCAGCAACCGCGAGCCGGTGCCTGAGCGCCCCACGGCGGACGACTGGGACCGCGCCGAGCCGAGCCTGGATACGCTCATCCCCGCCAGCGCCAACCAGCCCTATGACATGCACGAAGTCATCCGCAAGTCGCTGGACGAGGGCGATTTCTTCGAGATCCAGCCGGCCCATGCGGCGAACATCATTTGCGGCTTCGGCCGGGTCGAAGGGCGCACGGTCGGCGTTGTCGCCAACCAGCCGATGGTGCTGGCTGGCTGCCTCGATATCAATGCGTCGAAGAAGGCCGGGCGCTTCGTGCGTTTCTGCGACGCGTTCGAGATTCCCATCCTTACCTTCGTCGACGTGCCCGGATTCCTTCCCGGCACCGCGCAGGAGCATGGCGGCATCATCAAGCATGGCGCGAAGCTGCTCTTCGCCTATGCCGAGGCGACGGTCCCCAAGATCACCGTCATCACCCGCAAGGCCTATGGTGGTGCTTATGACGTGATGGCGAGCAAGCATCTGCGCGGCGACCTGAACTACGCCTGGCCCACCGCGGAGATCGCCGTGATGGGCGCCAAGGGCGCGGTGGAGATCATCTTCCGCAAGGATATCGGCGACCCTGACAAGATCGCCGCACGCACGAAGGAATATGAGGACCGCTTCGCCAACCCCTTCGTCGCCGCCTCCATGGGGTTCATCGATGAGGTGATCCAGCCGCACTCCACGCGTCGCCGCGTGGCGCTGGGTCTGCGCAAGCTGCGGAACAAGCAGTTGGAGAACCCGTGGAAGAAGCATGATAATATTCCGCTATGATCGGCTACAGGATGGCAGCCCCCTTCTGTCTGGCGTTCGGCGCGTGGATGGCCGTCCATTGCGCGGCGGTCGCACGGCGCGGGGTCTGCCCAGGACGCACTGGTGGCATTTTCGATATCTACGCGTGGGAATGGAAACCCGCCCGCTTCTGCATCGCTGTCGGCCTCACCGCGCTCGCCTCGCCGCCGGGCCTGCTGCTCTTTGTCTTTGGCGGCGGTGAGCCTTTTCTGAGGGGCGCGTAGGTCGGGCGTCGGGTGCGGCGCGGCTGGTCCCACAGGCCAAATGATGGATGTTGACATGACGACTGATCCCACCCTCATCCTTTCCTACGCCCGCACGCCGATGGGCGGCTTTCAAGGCAGTCTCGCGGGCGCCAGCGCGACCCGGCTCGGCGCGGCGGCAGTCGCGGCGGCGGTCGCGCGTGCCGGCGTCGATCCGGCGGTGATCGAGCGCTGCTATATGGGCTGCGTGCTTCCCGCTGGCTTGGGCCAAGCCCCGGCGCGGCAGGCGGCGCGTGGGGCGGGGTTGCCCGATCATGTCGAGGCGGTGACGGTCAACAAGATGTGCGGCAGCGGCATGATGGCGGCGATGATGGCCGCGGACGCCATCGCCGCCGGCTCGGCCGATATCATCGTCGCGGGCGGCATGGAGAGCATGTCCAACGCGCCCTATCTCATGAAGAAGCACCGCGCCGGTGCGCGGATCGGCCATGACAGCATCTACGATCACATGATGCTGGATGGGCTGGAGGATGCCTATGAGCCCGGCAAGGCGATGGGCGTGTTCGCCGAGGCCACCGCGCGGGACTATCAGTTCACCCGCGAGGCGCAGGATGCCTATGCGATCGAGTCACTCACCCGCGCGCAAAAGGCGCAGGCCAATGGCTGGTTCGACCGCGAAATCGTGGCTGTGGAGATCGCCACCCGCAAGGGAACCGAAGCCGTCGCGCAGGACGAACAACCGCGCAAGGGCGACGCCGCGAAGATCCCCACCCTCAAGCCCGCCTTCGCCAGCGATGGGACGATCACCGCCGCCAATGCCAGCTCCATTTCGGACGGCGCGGCTGCGCTCGTTCTGGCGCGCGCCTCGGTGGCGGAGCAGCGGGCCCTCGCGCCCGTTGCGCGGATCGTTGGCCATGCCGCCCATGCCCGGCTGCCCGCGCACTTCACCACCGCACCCATCGGCGCCATCGAGAAGCTGCTCGCCAAGACCGGCTGGAGCCTTGCCGATGTCGACCTGTTCGAGATCAACGAGGCGTTCGCGGTCGTCACCATGGCGGCGATGCACGACCTTTCCATCCCGCATGAGAAGGTGAACATCCACGGTGGCGCCACCGCGCTGGGCCACCCCATCGGCGCCTCGGGCGCGCGCATCGTGGCGACGCTGCTCGCCGCCCTCCAGCGCACGGGGGGCAAGCGCGGCATTGCCTCGCTCTGCATCGGCGGGGGTGAGGCGACGGCGATGGCGGTGGAGTTGCTGTGATGAAGCTCGGCCGCCTCAACCATGTCGGCCTCGCCACGCCGTCCATCGCTGATTCCGTCGCCTTCTATCGCGACGTGATGGGGGCGAGCGTCATCGGCGCGCCTTTCGACATGGCGGGGCAGGGCGTGCGGGTCTGCTTCGTCGAGACTCCGGGAGCAGGCGGCACGGCGGGCACGCAGATCGAGTTGCTCGAGCCGCTGGGCCCGGACTCGCCCATCACCGGCTTCCTCGCGAAGAACCCGCGCGGCGGCCAGCATCATCTCGCCTTCGAGGTGCCGGATATCCATGCCGCCAAGATCTGGTTCGAGGGGCAGGGCAAGCGCGTGCTCGGCGAGCCGCGCATCGGTGCCCATGGCACGCCCGTCTTCTTCGTACATCCCGGCGATATGGGCGGTGTGCTGACCGAGATCATGGAGGTGCCGCGTGGGCATTGAGGGCGTTCAGAGAACCCGTCGTCATGCTGAACTTGTTCCCGCATCCATCTCTCGACCGGGATCTTCAGCCTCATCCGATGGACGGACCCTGAAACAGGTTCAGGGTGACGAGAGAGGGCAGGGGAGGTCATGACCGCACCCATCCTCCTGTCCGCGCTGGAAGACGGTGTCCTCACCCTCACGCTCAACCGGCCCGAACGGCTGAATGCGCTGTCCACTTCTCTGCTCGCCGCGCTGACGCAGGCGCTGGATACCGGCGTCGCGGAGGGCACGCGCGCCGTGCTGCTCACCGGATCAGGGCGGGCCTTCTGCTCGGGCGCGGATCTGGCGGGCGATGGCGGGGTCAGCCCCAATCTTGGCGAGACGCTGGAAGCCTTTTACCATCCGCTGTTCGAGCGGCTGGCGGCGCTGGAATTGCCGGTGGTGTGCGCCGTCAACGGCCCGGCGGTCGGCGCGGGCGTTGCACTCGCGCTGGCCGGCGACATCGTGCTGATGGCGCGTTCGGCCTATCTCCAGCTCGGCTTCGTGAATATCGGCCTTGTGCCGGATGCCGGCGCGACCTGGCTCCTCGCCCGCAGCGCCGGCCGCGCCCGCACGCTGGAGATGGCACTGCTCGGCGAGCCGATGAGCGCGGACGAAGCGAAAGCGGCCGGCCTCATCGCGCGCGTGGTCGACGATGAGGTGCTTGTGGCGGAGGCGCAGGCCATCGCACGCCGGCTGGCACATGGGCCGACCGTCGCCATCGGCCTCATCCGCAAGCAGATCGCCGCCGCGCTCGATGCACCGCTGCCCGACACCATGGCCATCGAGGCGGCGCATCAGACCCGCGCCGGCCGCACGGCCGATTTCCGCGAAGGTGTCGCCGCCTTCATCCAGAAACGCAGCCCGGAGTTTCGCGGCCAGTGACCGACAAGACCGATCTCGACGCATGGCGCACGCTGGCGAGTAAGGAGGTGAAGGGCCGCGATCTCACCTGGCACACGCCGGAGGGGATTGCCGTCAAGCCGCTCTATACGGCCGAGGATATTGCCCAGCTCGACCCCGGCCTGCCTGGCTTCGCACCGTTCACGCGCGGCGTGCGCGGCTCCATGTATGCCGGCCGGCCATGGACGATCCGCCAATATGCGGGTTTCTCGACAGCGGAGGAAAGCAACGCCTTCTACCGCCGTAACCTTGCCGCCGGGCAAAAGGGCCTCTCCGTCGCCTTCGATCTCGCCACCCATCGCGGCTATGATAGCGACCATCCGCGCGTGCATGGCGATGTCGGCAAGGCCGGCGTGGCCATCGACACCGTCGAGGATATGAAGATGCTGTTCGACGGCATCCCGCTCGACAAGATGTCGGTCAGCATGACCATGAACGGCGCGGTCATCCCGATCATGGCCTTCTATATCGTCGCGGCGGAAGAGCAGGGCGTCGCGCCGGATCAGCTCACCGGGACCATCCAGAACGACATCCTCAAGGAGTTCATGGTCCGCAACACCTATATCTACCCGCCCGCGCCCAGCATGCGGATCGTGTCGGACATCTTCGCTTATTGCTCGGCTAAGATGCCGAAGTTCAACAGCATCTCCATCTCCGGCTATCACATGCACGAGGCCGGGGCGACGGCGGTGCAGGAGCTGGCCTTCACCATTGCGGATGGCATCGACTACGTCCGGCAGGGGGTGGCCTCGGGGCTGGATATCGACGCTTTCGCCGGGCGGCTGAGCTTCTTCTTCGGCATCGGCATGAACCTGTTCATGGAGGTCGCCAAGCTGCGCGCCGCGCGGCTGCTCTGGCACCGGGCGATGACAAACCTTGGCGCCCGCGACGAACGCTCGAAGATGCTGCGCACCCATTGCCAGACCAGCGGCGTCTCGCTCACCGAGCAGGATCCCTACAACAATGTGGTTCGCACCACGGTCGAGGCGTTGGCGGCGGTGCTCGGTGGCACCCAGTCGCTGCACACCAACGCGCTGGACGAGGCGCTGGCGCTGCCAACCGATTTCTCCGCGCGCATCGCCCGCAATACGCAGATCATCCTCGCCGAAGAGACCGGTGTCACCCGCGTCGTCGATCCGCTGGGCGGCAGCTATTATGTCGAGGCGCTGACCGCAGAGCTGGCCGAGCAAGCGCAGGCGCTGATCGACCGGGCCGAGGCCGAGGGGGGCATGAGCGTCGCGGTCGCGGCGGGCTGGCCCAAGGCCATGATCGAGGAGAGCGCAGCCGCGCGGCAGGCGCGGGTGGATCGCGGCGAAGATGTCATCGTCGGCGTCAATCGCTTCCGGCTTCAGGACGAGGCCGCGCATGATATTCTGGAAGTGGACAACAGCGCCGTGCGCGCTGCGCAGGTCGCCCGGATCAACGCCGTCCGGGCGGCGCGCGACGAGTCCGCCTGCCGCGCCGCGCTGGATGCGCTGCGAGAAGCGGCGCGCGCCACATCACTGGCGGGCGCGGCCGACGCATTGTCGCCCCAGCCGGATGCGGGGCTGGCCCACAATCTCCTCGCCCGCGCCGTGGATGCCGCCCGCGCGCGCGCCACGCTGGGCGAGATCAGCGCCGCCGTGGAGGATGTGTTCGGCCGCCACGACGCCACGCCGCATCCGGTGCGCGGCGTCTATGGCGCCTCCTATGAGGACGATGCGCGCTGGCAGCGGGTGGTCGAGGGCATTGAGACGGTCGGCCGCCGGCTCGGCCGCAAGCCGCGCATCCTCGTCGCCAAGCTGGGGCAGGATGGGCATGATCGCGGCGCCAACGTCATCGCCTCGGCCTTTGGCGACATGGGGTTTGATGTCGTCAGCGGCCCGCTGTTCCAGACCCCGCCCGAGGCGGCCGATCTCGCGCTTGCCCGCGCGGTCGACATGGTCGGCGTCTCCAGTCTCGCGGGCGGGCACAAAACACTGATTCCGGAATTGATTGCGCTCTTGCGCGCGGCCGGCCGGGCGGACATCAAGGTCGTTGCGGGCGGTGTCATTCCGCCGCAGGATTATGAAGCGCTGCGGGAGGCGGGCGTGCAGGGCATTTACGGTCCCGGCACCAACGTGCTCACCGCGGCAGAAGACGTATTGCGCCTGTTTGGCCACAACCAACCCCTTGCCGACGCGCCCGAGGCGCGCAACACGACAGGAGACTCTTTGTGACCCAGAAGATCGACACACTGACTGTGCATGCCGGGACCGAGCCGGACCCGACGACGAAGGCGCGTATTACGCCGATCTACCAGACGACCTCCTATGTGTTCGACGATGTCGATCACGCCGCCGGCCTGTTCAACCTGGAAGTGGCCGGCAACATCTACACCCGCATCATGAACCCCACCTGGGGTGCGCTGGAAGGCAAGATTGCCGCGCTGGAAGGGGGTGCCGCCGCGCTGGCCGTTGCCTCCGGCCACAGTGCGCAGTTCCTCGCCTTCCACACGCTGATGGAAGCCAATTGCCACATCGTGGCGGCCAACAAGCTCTATGGCGGCTCGCTCAACCAGATCGGCCACAGCTTCAAGAAGATGAGCTGGGATTCGACGTTCGTGGATGCGGACAATCCGGACAATATCGCCGCCGCGATCACGGACAAGACGCGCTGCGTGTTCATCGAGAGCCTCGCCAACCCCGGCGGCGTGGTGCAGGATATCGAGGCGATCGCCAAGGTTGCCCATGCGGCCGGCGTGCCGCTGATGGTCGACAACACCATGGCGACCCCCATCCTCTGCCGCCCGATCGAATATGGCGCGGACATCGTCGTCCATTCCGTCACCAAGTTCCTCAACGGTCACGGCAACTCGGTTGGCGGCGTGATCGTGGACGCGGGCAGTTTCGATTGGGCGAAGTCCGGCAACTATCCCTATCTGAGCGAGCCCAACACCTCCTATCATGGCAAGGTGTTCACCGAGGCGTTCGGCAATCTCGCCTTCATCCTCGCCGCCCGCGCGCTCGGCCTGCGCGATCTCGGGCCGGCGATGGCGCCGATGAACGCCTTTCTCACGCTCACCGGCATGGAGACGCTGGCGCTGCGCATGGAGCGGCATTGCAGCAACGCGCTGGCGCTGGCCCAGTGGCTGCGTAACCATCCCAAGATCGCGTGGGTGCGCTATGCCGGCCTGCCGGAGGATCCCTATCACGCGCTCGCCCAGCGCTATCTCGGCGGCAAGGGCGGCGCCGTGTTCACCTTCGGCCTCAAGGGCGGCTATGAAGCGGGCGTCAAGCTCGTCTCCAGCGTGAAGATGTTCAGCCACCTCGCCAATCTTGGCGATACGCGTTCGCTCATCATCCACCCGGCCTCGACCACCCACCGCCAGCTCGATGAGCAGGGGCTGGAGCAGGCCGGCGCCGGGCCGGATGTCGTCCGTGTCTCGGTGGGCATCGAGCATATCGACGACATCATCGCCGATCTGGCGCAGGCGCTGGACCAGGTCTGAGCCATGGACCCCGACCGGCGAGAGGCAGCGAGATGAGGCTCGGTTTCACCGTGCCCGAGCTGCTGCGCGCCGGTCGGGGCGGGGGTGCGCTGCGCATGGGGCTGCGGCGCGTCGCCGAGGATGACTGGCTCTGGCCGGCCGGCACGTTCGACCGCGCGGCGCGCGCGGCGGCGTTTGATGCCCATCCCGAGGCGGTGCGCGAGCAACCGGGCGCGGCGGACGCCGTGGGCGAGCTGGCGGCAATGCTCGGTATCGACGGCGGGCTGGCGCAGGTCGCGCGGGCGCATTGGGAGGATGTCTGCCTCCTCCAGACGGACGGCGAGCGCGCGCCCTACCGGCTGACCGCCGCCGCCGTGGCTTTCCCCACCGACTGGCGGCTGGACGAGAAGATGGGGCAGGGGCTCACCGCCATCCACGCGCCCATCCACGGCTATGCCGAGCAACTCGCTGCCGGGGTCGATCATTTCTTCAATATCCTGCCGCCGGGCGAGATTTTTGGCCGCGCCAACTGGTTCATCGTGGCCGATCATGCCTGGCGTTACCTGCCGCAGGATGATCCGGCGGCGCGCTTCGCCCATGTCACGCCTGCCAATGCCGCCACGGCGCTGTTCGTGCGCTGCGAGCGGCAGACCCTGCGCCGCCTGCCGGAGACGGGCGCGATGCTCTTCACCATCGGCGTTGCGCTGGCGCCGCTCGGCACGCTCGCGCCGGATCTGGTGCGCCGCCTCGCCGATGCGTTGCCCACGCTGCCGGCGGGTGAGCAGCAGCGCCGCCACGTCGCGGGCTATGCCGCGCCGCTGCGCGCATATGCCGATGGCCTGACGGATGCCGCCGCATGAGCCCGGTGTGCTTTCACCAGATGAACAAGGGCTGCTTCGAGTGGCGCGGGGTTTTCATGGCCCGCGTCCTGATGCACAGGCTTGATGGACAGGACTGGCCATGCGGCCTCCGGCCCGACCCATATCAATGAAGGATGATCTCGTGACCACAGAAACGCGCACAGACTGGACCCGCGAGGAGATTGCCGCGCTGTTCGATCTGCCGTTCATGGACCTCGTGTACGAGGCGCAGACCATCCACCGCGCGCATCATCCCCGCAACGAGGTGCAGCTGTCCACGTTGCTCTCCATCAAGACCGGTGGCTGCCCGGAGGATTGCGGCTATTGCAACCAGTCCGTCCATGCCGAGACCGGCCTCAAGGCCACCAAGCTGATGGACGTGCAGGCCGTGCTCCAGTCCGCCGCGCAGGCCAAGGACCATGGCTCGGGCCGCTTCTGCATGGGCGCGGCGTGGCGCAACCCCAAGGATCGGGACATGCCCG
Organism: Sphingobium sp.; assembly: GCA_035654015.1. Taxonomy (GTDB): domain Bacteria; phylum Pseudomonadota; class Alphaproteobacteria; order Sphingomonadales; family Sphingomonadaceae; genus Sphingobium. The sequence continues at coordinate 356,516 of DASRXX010000003.1, read as the reverse complement.
CGCTCATCGAGATGGTGAAGGGCGTGCGGGCCATGGGCCTCGAAACCTGCATGACGCTCGGTATGCTGACGCCCAGTCAGGCGCAGATGCTGGCCGAGGCCGGGCTCGATTATTACAACCATAATATCGACACCGCGCCGGAGAAATATGCGGAGGTCATCTCCACCCGCACCTTCGAGGACCGGCTGGATACGCTGGAAGCGGTGCGCGCCGCCGGCATCAACGTCTGCTGCGGCGGCATTGTCGGCATGGGCGAGACGCGTGGCGACCGCGTCGGCTTCATTCATGCGCTGGCGACGCTGCCCGTCCACCCCGAGAGCGTGCCGATCAATGCGCTGGTGCCGGTCAAGGGCACGGTGCTGGGCGATATGCTGGCTGACACGCCGATGGCGAAGATCGACGAGATCGAGTTCGTCCGCACGGTCGCCGTGGCGCGCATCACCATGCCCGCCGCGATGGTGCGCCTCTCCGCCGGGCGCGAGAGCATGAGCGACGCGGCTCAGGCGCTCTGCTTCATGGCCGGCGCGAACAGCATCTTCACCGGCGACAAGCTGCTGACCACTCCCAATGCCGGCGACGACCGCGACAGCGCGCTGCTCGCCAAGCTCGGCATCGCCGCCATGCAGGCCGCCCCGCACGGGCATCTGGAGGAGGCGGCGGAGTAATCATGGCTCCGTGCCTCCGTCATCCAATAAAGGCCGGGTGCTTCATGAGGACGCAGGGCGCACAGCAATGACCATCACCAAGCTCCTCATCGCCAACCGGGGCGAGATCGCCTGCCGTGTGATCCGCACCGCGCGGCGCATGGGGCTGGCCACCGTCGCGGTCTATTCCGAGGCGGATGCGCGCGCTCCCCACGTGCTCATGGCCGATGAAGCGGTGCTGCTCGGGCCGCCGCCGGCCGCGCAATCCTATCTGCTGGCCGATGCGATCATTGCCGCGTGCAAGGCGACCGGCGCGGATGCCGTCCATCCCGGCTATGGCTTCCTGTCCGAGCGCGAGAGCTTCGCGCGGGCCTGCGCGGAGCACGGCATCGTCTTTGTCGGCCCGCCGCCCGAGGCAATCGCGGCGATGGGCGACAAGATCGAATCCAAGCGGCTGGCGCTGGCGGCAGGCGTCAATGTCGTGCCCGGCCATGTCGGTGAGATTGCCGATACGGACCATGCCGTGCGGATCGCCGGCGAGATCGGCTATCCCGTGATGATGAAGGCTTCGGCCGGCGGCGGCGGCAAGGGCATGCGGCTGGCTTATAGCGAAGCCGAGGTGCGCGAGGGCTTCCCCGCCGTGCAGCGCGAGGGGCTGGCGAGCTTCGGCGATGACCGCGTCTTCATCGAGAAATTCATCGAGGCGCCGCGCCATATCGAGATCCAGCTGCTCGGCGACCAGCACGGCAATATCCTCTATCTCGGCGAGCGCGAATGCTCGATCCAGCGCCGCCACCAGAAGGTGGTGGAGGAAGCGCCGTCGCCCTTCGTCACGCCGCAGATGCGCCGGGCGATGGGCGAGCAGGCCGTCGCGCTGGCGCGGGCGGTCGGCTATTACAGCGCCGGCACCGTCGAGTTCATCGTCGCGGGCAATGATCCGACGGGGCAGGGCTTCTACTTCCTCGAGATGAACACCCGCCTTCAGGTCGAGCATCCGGTGACCGAGATGGTGACCGGCATCGATCTGGTCGAGCAGATGATCCGCGTCGCCAATGGCGAGGCGCTGGCCTTCGGGCAGGATGATGTGCGGCTGGATGGCTGGGCCGTCGAAACGCGCGTCTATGCCGAGGATCCGTATCGCGGCTTCCTGCCGAGCACCGGCCGGCTGGTGCGTTACACCCCGCCGGAAACCGGCCTCCTCGCAGCGGACGATGCGGGGACGGAAAGAACGGATGGCGAGGAGAGTGATCCAGCACCGGGCCTGGCGCGTGGCGCTGTCCGCCTCGACGATGGCGTGGCCGAGGGCGGCGAGGTCTCGATGTTCTACGATCCCATGATCGCCAAGCTGGTGACGCACGGCCCCACGCGCGATGTCGCGATGGACCTGCAAATCGCCGCGCTGGACCGGTTCGAGATCGAGGGGCTCGGCCATAACATCGATTTCCTCTCGGCGCTGATGCAGCATCCGCGTTTTCGTGCGGGCGCGCTCACCACCGGCTTCATCGCGGAGGAATATCCGGAGGGCTTCACCGGTGCTCCGGCGTCTCCCGAGCTGCTGCGCCAGCTCGCGGCCATCGCCGCCTTTGCGAGCATGGCGCAGGCCGACCGTGCCCGCCGCATCGATGGCCAGCTTGGCCGCCGCCTGTCGCCACCGACCGATTGGACGGTGCGGATCGGCGGCGTGGACCATGCCGTCACCATCCACGGCGACGATGTCACTGTCGACGGCGCGCCGCTGCTCATGGCGCTCGATTACACCCCCGGCGACCGGCTGATCGAGGCCGTCTTCGAGGACGAGGCCGGCGCCGAGCAGGCGCTGGCGGTCCGCATCGCTCCGATCCGCGCGGGTTGGCGGCTCACCACGCGGGGCGCGGCCCATGCCGTGCGCGTGCTGCCCGCGCATATCGCGCGCCACGCCGGCCACATCATCGAGCGCCCCGCGCCCGATCTCTCGCGCTTTCTCATCAGCCCCATGCCCGGCAAGCTGGTCGCGCTGCATGTGGGCGCTGGCGACAAGGTGGTGAGCGGCCAGCCGCTCGCCGTGGTCGAGGCGATGAAGATGGAGAATATCCTGCGTGCCGGCCGCGCGGGGGTGGTGCGCCACGTCGCCGCCAGCGCCGGCGATACGCTCGCACTCGACGAGGTGATCCTGGAGCTGGAATAGGGCCGCGCGCGGCACCGCGTTTGGCCCCGACCAGCAGCTTGTGCGGTGGTCCTGCGCAGACAGGCCCTCTCGGCAGACAAGCGTTCCCGTTCCCGTTCGGCTCGCACGAGATCAAAGACCGGATGTCCCGCCCACCCTATCCCGATCCCGCGCGCTCTTCACCGACGAGCGAGGGAGCGGAGGCCCAGCGGCAGCCTTCACGGAGCCCGTCGACCATGAGCGGGCCAACCCTTGCGTCACCCTGTGCAGAGCAGTTCACAAATTCCCCTCAAGTCCCTACAGCGGGCGCGCAAATCGAGGGGAGAGGGTCATGGCAGCAGACGTCGCGGCCAAGGATGGCGATGCGGACAAACAATCGATCCCGCTGGTGATCGGCGCATCGTCGGTGGGCACGCTGTTCGAATGGTATGACTTCTTCATCTACGGCACGCTCGCGGCGAGCGGCATCATCGGCCGTACATTCTTTCCCGCTGGCAGCGAGACGCTGCAAACCCTGCTCGCCTGGGCCGGCTTTGCGATCGGCTTCGGCTTCAGGCCGCTGGGCGCCATCGTGTTCGGCTATCTGGGCGATCGGCTGGGCCGCAAATATACCTTTCTCGTCACCATCACGCTGATGGGCGTGGCGACGGCGGGCGTGGGCATGGTGCCGTCCGCCGAGACGATCGGGATCGCCGCGCCGCTGCTCATCATCCTGCTGCGCATCTGCCAGGGGCTGGCCTTGGGCGGCGAATATGGCGGGGCGGCCGTCTATGTGGCCGAGCATGCGCCGAGCGGCCGCGCGGGCTTTTATACCAGCTTCATCCAGGCCGCGGTGTCCGGCGGCTTCGTGCTCTCATTGTTCGTCGTGCTCGGCGTCAAGAGCGGCATGACGGCGCAGGCGTGGGAAGACTGGGGCTGGCGCATTCCCTTCCTGCTCTCCATCGTGCTGCTCGCCGTGTCCGTCTGGATGCGGATGCAGCTTCATGAGAGCCCCGTGTTCGAGAAGATGCGCGCGCGCGGTGAGATGGCGCGCAATCCCTTCGTCGAAAGCTTCACCTATCCCGGCAACAAGCGGCGGCTGTTCGTGGCGCTGTTTGGCGTAGCGGCGGGGCTCACGGTCATCTGGTACACGGCGATGTTCTCGGTGCTTTCCTTCCTGCAAGGCCCGATGAAGGTGGCGAGCACCACGGCGCAGATCGTCGTCGCGGCGGCGGCTTTGTTCGGCTCGGTCTGGTTCATCCTGTTCGGTCATCTGTCGGATAAATGGGGGCGCCGGCGGGTCATCGCGATTGGCTATGCGCTGACGCTCGTGCTGATGATGCCGATTTTCTGGCTGATCGGCTCACAGGCCAATCCCGGTCTCGCCCATACGGCCGCCCGGGCACCCATCGTGGTGAGCGGCACCGGCTGCCATTATGATCCATTCTCCAGCAGACAGGCGACACCGTGCGGGCGCGTGCTGGATCAACTGACCGCCAAGGGCCTGCCTTACACCATCGTGTCGGAGGAAGGGTTGCGCGTTACCATCGGCGGCACGGCGGTGGCCGATCCGCACGGCGATTCGCTGGAGCAGGCGATCGTCGCGGCGGGATATAATCTCACGCCGCAAACGCCGCCTGCGCGCAATCTGTTCATCCTGTTCCTCGCCGTGGTCGCCCTCAGTTTCCTCTCGGGCATGACCTACGGGCCGGTTGCCGCACTGCTCAGCGAGATGTTCCCGCCGCCGGTGCGCTATAGTTCACTGTCCATCCCCTACCATGTCGGCACCGGTTATTTTGGCGGCTTCCTGCCGTTCATCGCCAGCTATATCGTGGCCAAGACGGGCGATCCCTATGCTGGGCTGTGGTACACGCTGGCCGTGGTCGCCCTCGCGCTGGTGGTCATCCTGTGGGGTGAGGGCCGCTCGTGGGAGGCGGATCAGCGGGCACGGCAGACATCCGGGTCGGCTCCGAGGCCGGGCTGACGCGGGTGTCGTCTGCCTTGCGACCGGTGGCGCCGTCACACTGTTCCACTGCAATGCAAAATGCACTAACGCAGCCGCGATATGGTCAAGCTCCCGTCCGCGCCATTGGCGCTGCATCTCGATAGCACCGCGCTCAAGGCCAACTGGCAGTGGCTTGCCGGGCGGAGCGGCGCCGCGCGCTGCGGGGCGGCGGTCAAGGCCAACGGCTACGGCCTGGGCGCGATCGACGTGGTCAAGCACCTGCGGGCGGCCGGGTGCCGTGATTTCTTCGTCGCGACCTGGGCCGAGGCGGCCGAGCTGTTGCCCCATCTCGGCGATGCCGCGCTCTCCGTCCTCCACGGCGTGCGCGCGGAGGACGTGGCGTTCGCGAAGGCGAGCGGTGCCCGCCCGGTGCTCAATTCGCCCGAGCAGGTCATGCGCTGGAAGGAGGCCGGCGGCGGCCCGTGCGACGTGATGGTCGATACCGGCATGAGCCGTCTCGGCCTCTCGACGCAGGATGTGCGGCCGGAGCTGTTCGCAGGGCTGCGGGTCGAGACGCTGCTGAGCCATCTCGCCTGCGCGGACGAGGAGCATCCGCTCAACAGCGAGCAGTTGCGGCGGTTCCGGCAGGTGGCGGCCAGCGTGGAGGTGCCGTGCCTCAGCCTCGCCAACAGCGCCGGCATATTGCTGGGGGAGAAATATACGTTCGGCCTCACGCGGCCCGGTCTCGCGCTTTATGGCGGCCTGCCACGGCCGGAGGCGGCCGGCCATATCCGGCAGGTTGTGCGCCCCGCCGCGCAGGTGCTCCAGCGCCGCTTCATCCGCCCCGGCAAGTCGGTCGGCTATGGCGCCACTTATGTCGCCGATCGGCGGCGCGAGATCGCCATTCTCCATGTCGGCTATGCCGATGGCTATCTGCGCGGCTTCTCCGGCACCGGCGCCGCCCTGCTGGGCGATACTCGCCTGCCCGTGCTCGGGCGCGTCTCGATGGACCTGCTTGCCGTCGATGTGAGCGCCGTGCCGCAGGTGCGCGAGGGCGACTGGCTGGATCTTGAATTCGATCTGCCAACCGCCGCTGCCCAGGCTGGCCTCTCCCAATATGAGCTGCTCACCACGCTCGGCCGCCGTTACGCCCGCATCTGGCGCTGAGCGGTGCCCGCCGGCCGGGGCGGATGAGATCGGTCAGGGCCGATCAGCCTCCCCGTTCCGCCTGTCCTACGCTCCGTCTGTCCTACAAGGGGTCAGCCATGGCATGGTCGGCACGCTCCGCTCTTTGATATCGTCCGTCGCTCGTCCCGCATGATCCGCGTGGGCGGCCTTTCGCGCCGCCCGAACTTCGCGTGAATATGCCATGCGCGATACGCGCGAAGTTCGAGAAGATCCGGCACCGCGCCAGCAAAGGAAAAGGGCCGGCGGATCGTCCGCCAGCCCCTTCATGTGCGCGCAGGAGGCGCTGTCTTGCTGAGTTCGTCGCGCGGGGTTGCCGAGAGGGAGCCTTCTCTCGCCTCAGCGCTCGACGCAGAGCGCGATCCCCATGCCGCCGCCGATGCAGAGCGTCGCGAGGCCCTTTTTGGCATCGCGCCGGCCCATTTCGTGGAGCAGCGTGGTCAGGATGCGCGCGCCGGAAGCGCCGATCGGGTGGCCGATGGCGATGGCGCCGCCGTTCACGTTCACGATGTCCGGGTTCCAGCCCATATCCTTGCCGACCGCGAGCGCCTGCGCTGCAAACGCCTCATTGGCCTCGATGAGGTCGAGATCGCCAACGGTCCAGCCCGCCTTCTCCAGCGCGCGGCGGCTCGCCGGCACCGGGCCGATGCCCATGATGGACGGGTCAACCCCGCAGGTCGCCCAGCTTGCGACCCGCGCCAGTACCGGCGCGCCGCGCCTGGCTGCCTCGTCGGCGCTCATCAGCACCAGCGCCGCCGCGCCGTCGTTGAGGCCGCTGGCGTTGCCGGCCGTCACCGTGCCGTCCTTCCGGAACGCCGGCCGCAGGCTGGCCATCGCCTCGATGGTGGCGCCCGCGCGGATATATTCGTCCGTATCGACGATGGTGTCGCCCTTGCGGCCCTTGACCGTCACTGGCGCGATCTCGTCCACGAACCGGCCCGCCGCACGCGCCGCCTCGGCCTTGTTCTGGCTGGCGGCGGCGAAGGCGTCCTGTTCCTCGCGGGTGATCTGGTAGCGCTCGGCCAGATTCTCGGCGGTGATGCCCATGTGGTAATTGTTGAAGGCGTCGGTCAGGCCGTCATTCACCATCGTATCGATCAGGCTGACATTGCCCATCTTGGTGCCCGGCCGCAGCAGTTGCGCGTGCGGCGAGAGCGACATGCTCTCCTGCCCGCCGGCAACCATGATCGTCGCGTCGCCGGTCTTGATCGCCTGCGCGGCCAGTGCCACGGCGCGCAGTCCCGATCCGCAGACCTGGTTGATGGTCACTGCCGTACGGTCGCTGGGGATACCCGCGTTGACCGCTGCCTGCCGCGCCGGGTTCTGGCCCTGAGCGGCGGTCAGCACCTGGCCCAGGATCACTTCGGACACCTCGTCCGGTGCCACGCCCGCTTTTTCCAGCGCGGCGAGGATGGCGACGCGGCCCAGTTCATGCGCCGGTGTTGTCGCGAACGAGCCGAGGAAGCTGCCGACGGCGGTGCGCTGGGCGGCGGTAATGACGATATCGGTCATAGGAAGACGTGTCTCCTTGGTGCGGGCTGCGGCCGTGAAGCGGTCGGTGTGCCATGATCTTCGGTCTGCCCGGCGTCTAGCATCAGCCGCCGGTGCGTGAAAGCCAATCGCTCAGCCCTCTCCAGAGTGTTTCCTCGGCGCGGCTGCCGATCATCATGCCGACATGACCGAGCGCCAGATCCAGCCGTTCCCGCGCAGGGGGGGCAGCGGCGGCCGGGACGATCCTGTCGTTCGTCGAGGTGACGGCGAGCGTGGGGCAGGCGAGGTCCGCGGGGTCCACGTGCGTTCCCAGAATCGACCATTGGCCGCTGCCTGTCATATTGTCCTCGTAGCAGCGCTGCGCAAGGTCGCGGCCGCTTTCCAGCGTCAGCGGCGCGCCCTCATTGGCCCAGTCTTCCACCGCGATGAAGCCGTGATAGGCGGGGGTGTCCGCCTCCATTTCTCCGAACCGCGCATATTTGGCGATGGTGCGAGCCGGATCGAGCGACCAGAAACCGGTCTGGAATACTTCCATCGGCACCAGCCCGAGAGCGGCGCAGCCTGGTTCTGCCTGTCGCCAGACTGTCGCGATCTGTTCGCGCAAGGCTGCATCATAGTGCGCGAAGTCCCACGGCGCGGCGATTGTCGCGACACCGTGCACCGGGCGGCCCAGCGCGGCGAGACGCGCGGCCGCGCCGATGGCGAGCGTGCCGCCGAGGCAATATCCAACGAGGATCGGCGGCCGGTCGAAACCTTGCAGCAGCGGCAGCAGCAGCTGCTCGATATGATCGGCAAGGGTCAGGCCCGCCTCCTCGGCTCCCGGTGTGCCCCAGTCCAGCAGATAGGCATCGTGCTTTTCGCGCAGCAAAAAGCGCAGCAAAGATCGCTGCTCCGTGAGGTCCATCACGCGGGGGGGGTTGATGAGGGAGGGGATGAGAATGACCGGCGAACGGCCATCTGCGCTTTGTGCGCTGCCGTTTCGCTTGAGCAAAGCGGCACGTCCGGCGCGGGCGACGACTCGTGGCGGGGATGCGTCGGCTTGACGCGATGCGGTTTGATAACGCCGCAAACCAGCAAAGGCGCGCCGCCGAAAATCGCTGTCTTGTGTCGTTTCGGACCACAAAATGGAAAGAAACAGCGGCAGCGGCCGCGGTCCATGTTGCGGCGCGGAAAGAGTCGATGTTATGCTGCGCCCCCAGGGTGAAGTGCTGGATGGGGGAGGAGCAGAGGACATGGCGCGGTCTAAGTCGGGTGGCGAATCGGGAACCATCGTTATCAAGAAATATGCCAACCGGCGGCTGTATGACACCGAAACGTCGAGCTACATCACGTTGGAGCTGCTCTCGCAGATGACGCGCGAAGGGCGCGATTTCGTCGTGGTCGATGCCAAGTCGGGCGAGGACATCACCCACAGCGTGCTCACCCAGATCATCATGGAGGAGGAGCAGCGTGGTGAGAACATGCTGCCTGTCAATTTCCTTCGCCAGCTCATCTCGCTCTACGGCGATTCCATGCAGTCGATGGTGCCGCAATATCTCGAAGCCAGCATGGAAGCCTTCCGCAAGAACCAGCAGCAATTCCAGGAAGCGATGCAGGGAGCCTTCACCGGCGGCCCCTTCGCGGATATCGCCAAGCGCAACATGGAGATGCTGAGCGCCGCCGCGAGCGCGTTCAAGCCCGCCACTCCGGCCAAGCCCGCTTCCAAGGCGGAGGCGGCCGCCGACGAAGTCGCCGAACTGAAGGCCCAGCTCGCCGCGCTCACGGCCAAGATCGACAAGCTCGGCGGCTGACCAAAGCGCGCGTAACGTCTCAAGAATCAGCCCTGTGCTCCCGCTTGCGCGGGAGCCCCAACCGGCGCGTATGAGCGTGTCCCGGCCGCAGCCGAAACGGGGAGGCCATTCCCCGAAAGCAACAGCGGCGCTTCCCCCCGCGATCAAGCATCGCTAAGGCAGCGAAATCTGTCCTAACAGGTCAAATTCAGAGGCTCATGAGCACCCCCAACATCAAACATGCCCTTCCCGTCACCCGCGCGCAGGATTTCGCCGCCTGGTATCAGGCCGTCATCAGCGAGGCTGACCTCGCCGAGGAGAGCGGCGTTCGCGGCTGCATGGTCATTCGCCCGTGGGGCTACGGTATTTGGGAGCGCATCCAGAAGCTGATGGACGCGCGCATCAAGGCGGCGGGTGTCGAGAATTGCTATTTTCCCTTGTTCATCCCCTTGTCCTTCTTCGAGAAGGAGGCCGATCATGTCGACGGCTTTGCCAAGGAGATGGCGGTCGTAACCCATCATCGCCTCAAGGCAATCGACGGCAAACTGACGCCTGATCCGGACTCGAAGCTGGAGGAGCCCCTGGTCGTGCGCCCCACGTCGGAGACGGTGATCGGCCAGGCGATGGCGCGCTGGGTGCAGAGCTGGCGCGATCTACCGCTGCTCACCAACCAGTGGGCAAACGTGGTGCGCTGGGAGATGCGCACCCGCATGTTCCTGCGCACCAGCGAGTTTCTTTGGCAGGAAGGGCACACCGCTCACGCCGACGAGGGGGATGCGCGAACCGAGACGATGCGGGCGCTGGAGATGTATCGTGATTTCGCCGAGACCGAGCTGGCGTTGCCCGTCGTTGCCGGCGAGAAGCCGGAGAATGAACGCTTCCCCGGCGCCGTCGCCACCTATTCGATCGAGGCGATGATGCAGGATGGCAAGGCTCTGCAGGCCGGCACGTCGCATTATCTCGGCACCGGATTTGCCGAGGCGGCCGGCATCAAATATCAGGATCAGGCCGGTCAGCAGACCCTCTGCCACACCACGAGCTGGGGCGTTTCAACCCGTATGATCGGCGGCGTCATCATGGTCCATGGCGATGACGACGGCCTGCGCTGCCCGCCGATGATTGCCCCGCATCAGGTCGTCATCGTGCCCATGCTGCGCGATACCGATGAGGATGCGGCGGTCATCGCCTATTGCGAGGATCTGGCCAAGGCGCTGGGCGTGGTGGACGTGTTCCGCGAGCCGCTGCGCGTGCTGTTCGACCGCAAGCCGATTAAGGCGGCCCCCAAGCGCTGGGGCTGGGTCAAGAAGGGCGCGCCGATCATCGTCGAGGTCGGCGGGCGTGATGTAGCGGGCGGCAACGTCTCCGTATTGCGCCGCGACCGGCTTTATAATGACGCCGGCAAGCTCGCGAGCGAAGTGATGCCGCGCGATGCGTTCGTCGCCGGTGTAGCAGAGATGCTGCGCGGCGTGCAGGCCACGTTACACAGCGAGGCAAAGGAGCGTCTCACCGCCAATATTCGCCGCGACGTGACCGACAAGGGCGCACTCGCCGCCGCGTTCGAGGGCGAGAAGCCCGGCTGGGTCGAGGTCGAGTGGGCCAGGCCGACCGGGGCGGCGCTCGATGGCGTGGTGGAATGGCTCAAGAGCTATAAACTCACCTTGCGGAACGTCCCGCTCGATGCGGCGCCGGCGACGGGCACTTGCGTGTTTACCGGTGAGAAGGCGGTCGAGCGGGTTCTGGTCGGGCGATCTTACTGATCCGTGGACCCATTGCGGCCTATCGTGGGGCACGGCTACGCCAGGCGTGCCGGAACCGGCAACCTGGGCGATGCTGATGGGTGGTTTCGCGCTCGCGGGCGTCGCAATGCGCCGCCGAAAAGTAGCGCTCAGCTTCGCCTGAACACGTCCCAGACAGGGGGCTTGGCTGATAGCAGCCGAGCCTCCCTGTCAGGAGGAAGCCCCAAGCGTGCGCGTCACTTTTCCAGAAGGCGCGGCATGAGCTCGACGAAATTGCAGGGCCGGAAACGGCTGTCGAGCTGGTGCAGAAGAATCTGGTCCCAGCCGTCCCTGACCGCGCCAGTCGAGCCGGGCAGGGCGAAGATGTAGGTACCGCGCGCCACGCAGGCGCAGGCGCGGGACTGGATGGTCGAGGGGCCGATTGACTGGAAGCTGATCCAGCGGAACAACTCGCCGAAGCCGGGAATGGCTTTGTCCTGCACCGCCGCGATCGCCTCTGGCGTTACGTCGCGGCCAGTCACCCCTGTGCCGCCGGTGGTGATGATGACATCAATCTCGGGGTCGTCGATCCAGCGGTGCAGCCGGGCGAGAATCTCCTCGACCTGGTCGATGCTGATCGCGCGGTCCTTGAGGACATGGCCGGCAGCGGCGATCCGCTCGGCCAATGCGTCGCCCGATCGGTCGTCGGCCGGCGTGCGGGTATCGGAGACAGTGAGCAGCGCGATGTGAACGGGCTGAAATGCCCGGCTTGGGTCAATCGGCACCGAACGCAACTCCGCTCGACGCCACGCGCACCGCCACCGTCTTGCTGCCATCCGGGAAACGCACCCACAGCCCCTGCGCCATGGCGGCGAGGGCGGGGGACTGGCCCTGTTCCTCCATCTGGTAGATCCAGTAGTTGCGCAGCACCGCATTCAGGTAGGCGCGGGTTTCGTAATAAGGCACCGATTCGATGAACAGGAGCGGATCGCCCTCGTCGCGCACCTGCTGGTTCCAGCGGTCGAGCGGCACCGGCCCGGCATTGTAGGCGGCGACGACCTTCGGCAGCAGCCCCCCCGTGGCGGGCATTTGGCTTAGCTTCTTGAGATAGGCTTGCCCCAGCGCGAGGTTGACCGCTGGGTCGTAGAGCTGGTCGGGCGAGTAGTTGAGGCCCGCCGCAGCGGCGAGGTCGCCCCCCGTGCCTGGCCGCACCTGCATCACGCCGCGCGCATCGGCGGTGCTGCGCGCTTGTGTCTGGAAACGCGATTCCTGAAGGGCGTGGGCGAACACCAGCGCACGGTCGACCCGCCAGCCGTTGGCCGGGGTCCATGCCGGGCGCGGATAGCGCGCATAGGCGGCGGACTTGCGTCCCGTCGGCGAGCGCTGGGCAAGCCAGAGCTGCGTGGTCAGCAGCGAAAGGTCGCTGGCCAGGTGGATCAGCGCGCTATAGTCGGCATCGCTGGCCAATTCCGCCTCGTGACGCAGGATCGTATCCGCATCGGTGCTGCGGCCAAGCGCATTGACGATGACCGCGTTGCGCACATTGGGCCGCTCCGAGAGCCGCGCCCAATCTTCTTTCGATACATGCTCGCGTTTGAGCGAAGGGCTCGGGCCGAGGCCAAGCGTCTCGCGCGCGAGCAGGCCGTAGAAGCTCTCCTCATCGCGGGCGGCAGAGCGCAGCAGCGCATTTACTCGTTCGGGGCGCTTGGCGGCCATGTTGGCGCGCGCGGCCCAGTAATAACCGCCGCTCCGCATGTCCCCGTCGGCGGCGTTGGTGGCCGATTGATAGAAGGCGTCGGCGGCGGCGTCCCACTCCTTCTGCCGCCAGGCGGAGAGGCCGAGCACCCATTGCGCGGCGGCGAGGAACGGGCCTGTGCCTTCCCGCGCGGCCTGTGCGGCAAGGCGGCGGGCGTTGGCGGTATCCCCGCAGATATAATAGGACCAGGCGAGGCGCTGGCGCAGTTCGGTGCGGGCTTCGCTGGTGAGACCGGCTTCGGCGGCGATGAGCAGCGCTTCGCCTGCGGCCGGGCGGTCGTCCTTGATCTGCTGGAGGAGCTGGCCGCGGAGCGCGTCCGCGGCGACGTCGCCGGCAACCGCCCGCGGGATCGCCCGCTGCGGTGAGGTGCCGGTCCACATAAGCTGGCGGGTTGCCGGCAGTTCGGGCAGCGTCTGCGCGCCGCGTTTGCGGGCGAGCGCGGCGATCCGGTCGGATTGCGGCAGATGCGGCGCCTTGGCGAGGATATCGAGCAGGTCGAACAGTTCGACGCGTGGCGAGCCCTTGGCCAGATAATGTTCGGCCAGCAGATAGGGCCGCATGCTGTCCGTCTCGTCTAGCGCTAAAATGGAAGCCTTGGCGGCGTCCCAGCTCTGGCCATCGAGGAGGGCGAAGATGGCGCCGTAGCGTGCTCGCTCGGTAGAGCTAACTTGCGCGATGGCCGAAAGGGGGGTGGAGAGCGCAACGGCCCGCGTGGCCGGCGCGGCGGCCAGCGGCGCGGCCATCACGGCGAGTGCCAGTCCGCCGAGCATCAATCTGGTCTTGCGGCGGATCATGCGGTTCTTGCCTCGTGGAGCAGGCGCAGCGCCTGCCAGCTTTTCGCTTTCGCCATCGGCCGGTTCATCAGTAGATCGGCGCCGGCGAGCGCAACGGCAGGCATCGTGCCTGCTCGATGGTTAAGCTGCGGTAAGCTTGGCGCGCGCGGATTCCATTGCGTCCCAAGCAAGGCACGGCTCGTCCTGTCGCCGAGGATGATCGCCGCCTGCGGCCGCGCGAGGCCGAGATAATGCGTCATCCGATTGGCCAGCACCGTCAGTGTCGCTTCGTCGATGACGCCGCCCGGCGGTCGCCGCGTCGTCATGCTCACGAGGGACGCATCGTCCGGCGCCAAGCCCACGCTCGCCAGCATCGCCTCGACGAACCGCCGCTGCCCCGCTTCCAGCAGCGATGCGGCATCGGTGGCCGCCGGCGCGGGCATCTCGACGATCACGATCAGCTGCGCGCCCTGTGTCGCGGGCGGCAGGATCAGTGCGCCGTCCCAGCCGGTTTCGGGCTGTCCGGCATCCTGTGCGAGCCAGTCGAGGAAAGCCGGCAACTCCTGTGGTGTGGGGTCGGAAACGGGAGAGGATATGGCCGAGGGGATGAGGGCAGGGCGCACCGGATCAGCCGGCGTCGCTGCCGGCCTCTCCGTCACCGCACGCGCCGGCGCGACCGGCCGCGCCCGTCGCCAGAACGGTGGGGCCTGTTCGCCCCGCCAGCCGTGCGCCGTGTCGACTGTCGCCGTGTGCAATCCCGCCTCGTGCCACCACGCCACGTAGGATTGGAGCGCTCTCTCCAGCGCCGTATCTTGCTGCTCACCCATTCGCGGCGCACTACAGACAGAGGTTGACGTCGCGGTCAACTCTGCCGCATCGCGAGCGGCCACAAAGCGTTTGGGAATTGCGGCCACCGGACCGATAGCGGACGGCCTGCGAACAGACAGGGAGAACCGGCATGTCCGAGCGGGAATCCATGCCTTATGATGTCGTGATCGTTGGTGGCGGCCCCGCCGGGCTGTCCGCGGCGATCCGCCTCAAGCAGCGCGCGGCCGAGGCCGGCGCCGAGATCAGCGTTTGCGTGCTGGAAAAAGGCTCGGAGATCGGCGCGCATATCCTCTCCGGCGCGGTGATCGATCCGCGCGCGCTCGATGAGTTGCTGCCGGAGTGGCGCACCATGGGGTGTCCACTGGCGCAAGTGCCTGTGACGGATAACCAGCACTGGTTCCTCACCGCCGGCGACAAATTCAGCCTGCCGCACATCTTCACGCCGCCCTTCATGCACAACAAGGGGACCTACACCGGCTCGCTGGGCTCGCTCTGCCGCTGGCTGGCCGAGCAGGCCGAGGGGCTGGGTGTTGAGATATTCCCGGGCTTCCCCGCCGCTGAGGTCCTCTACAATGAGGATGGTTCGGTGAAGGGGGTGGCGACCGGCGACATGGGGTTGGCGCGCGATGGTAGCCGCAAGCCGGATTATCAGCCGGGACTGGAACTGCACGCCCGATACACATTCTTTGCCGAGGGCGCGCGTGGCCACCTCACCAAGAAACTCAAGGCCCGCTATCATCTCGACGCCGAGAGCGACCCGCAGACCTACGGCATTGGCCTCAAGGAACTATGGGATATAGACCCCGCCAAGCATGTTCCCGGCCGTGTGATCCATACGCAGGGTTGGCCGCTGACGGACGCCTATGGCGGCGGTTTCCTCTACCATCAGGCGGACGGGCAGGTGGCCCTCGGCTTCGTCGTCGGGCTGGGCTACCGCAACCCGCATCTCAACCCGTTCGAGGAGTTCCAGCGCTGGAAGCAGCACCCGGCGATCCGCACGGTGCTGGAGGGGGGCAAGCGCGTCTCCTACGGCGCCCGTGCGATCAACGAGGGCGGCTGGCAGTCGATCCCCAAGCTGGTGATGCCCGGCGCGGCGCTGATCGGTTGCTCGGCCGGCTTCGTCAACGTGCCACGGATCAAGGGCACCCACACCGCCATGAAATCGGCCATGCTGGCGGCGGACGCGGCTTTCGACGCCGTCTCCGCCGATCGGAGCGGTGACACGCTCGATGCCTATCCCGCCGAGCTGGAGGCGAGCTGGATCGCCACCGAGCTCAAGATGGTCCGTAACGCCGGCCCCGCGCTCGCCAAGTTCGGCAACACGCTCGGCACCATCTTCGCTGGTATCGACATGTGGATGCGCACGCTGAAGATCGGCCTGCCGTTCACGCTGCGCAACGAGGCCGATCACACCAAGCTGTGGCGCAAGGATCAGTGCGCGAAGATCGCCTATCCCAAGCCGGATGGCGTCATCAGCTTCGATCGGCTCTCCTCCGTCTTCCTCTCGGGGACCAATCACGAGGAGGACCAGCCGGTCCATCTCCAGCTCAAGGATCCGGACGTGCCGATCCGCTACAACCTCCCGCTCTATGACGAGCCGGCGCAGCGATATTGCCCGGCGGGCGTCTATGAGATCGTAACGGACGCGGAGGGCGAACTACACTTCCAGATCAACGCGCAGAATTGCGTCCACTGCAAGACCTGCGACATCAAGGATCCCACCCAGAACATCGACTGGGTCACCCCTGAGGGCGGCGGGGGGCCGACCTATCCGAACATGTAAAGCGGAGCCGACGGGCGGGCGGTCCCCTCTGGCAGGTAGGGGCAAGCCCGCCTCATGGATCGCGGGGGCGGTTCATGCGTTCACCTTTGTGTCAGGGATCGCGGCTAAGCTGCCCCTAAACAAGGAGGAACGGATATGCGCGCTTGGATGATGCTGCCGCTGCTGGGACTGGCTGGCTGCGTGGATTATGGTGGCGGGCCGTCCCGCCCCGGCCCCGGCCCTGCGCAATGGGCGACGCTAACCGGCAACGTCACCTATCGCGAGCGCATCGCCCTGCCGCCAAATGCCCGCCTGCAGGTCGAGATCCGCGACGTGAGTCGTGCCGATGCCCGCGCGCCGCTCATCGCTTCCACAACCAGCCAGACGCGCGGTCGGCAAGTCCCGCTCCCCTTCACCTTGCGCTACAATGTCAACCGACTGGAGCCACGCCACCGCTACGCTGTCTCCGCCCGGATCACCGATGGCAACCGCCTGCTCTGGACCACCGATACGCATTATGAATTGCGCCCGGGCCAGGGGCCGATAACGCTCAACCTCGTTTCCGCCAGGTCGGATCGCCCCGGTCGTCCGGATCGGCCCCGTCCGCCACGCCGTCGCTGACGGAAGGTCGTTCGGCCTTGCGATCAGGCCTGTAGCGACAGGCGCCAATGCTCCGGCTATCATCCGGAGCAGACAGCGCCTCTTTCCCTCGCTATGCCCTGCGCCATGCCTACGGAAATCGCTTACGCCAAGGTCAACCTCGCCCTCCACGTTCGCGCGCGGCGTCCGGATGGCTATCACGAACTGGAGAGCCTGTTCGCCTTCTGCGCGGATGGTGATGAACTCAGCGGCGATGTGCGCGACGATGGCCTGCTGACGCTAGCGATCGAAGGCCCCTTCGCGGAGGAGTTGAGCGCCGGTGAGGACAATCTCGTCCTGCGCGCGGCACGGGCGTTGCAGGTAGCCAGCGGCACCATGCTGGGCGCCGATCTGCGGCTGGAGAAGCGCCTGCCTATCGCGTCGGGAATCGGCGGTGGTTCGGCGGATGCGGCGGCGGCGTTGCGGCTGCTGGTGCGCCTTTGGGGCGTCCGGCCGATGGAAATCGACTTTCCATCCATTGCTGCGGCGCTCGGGGCGGACGTGCCCGCCTGTCTCGGCGCGCAAACAGTGTTCGTGAGCGGCATCGGCGAGCGGCTTGAGACGGTCGATCTCGATCTCGCCGGCACGCCGATCCTGCTCGTCAACCCGCTGGCGCGGTGCCCCACGGCGGTGGTGTATCGCGGTTGGGATGGCGTCGATCGCGGCCCGCTTGATCCGACTGGCTGGCGGCAGGGGCGCAACGATCTCGCTGCATCCGCCATCGCGCTGGTGCCGGAAATCGACGAACTGCTCGCCGTGCTGCGCGCCCAGCTTCCGAGCCTCGCCCGCATGTCCGGTTCGGGCGCGACGTGCTTCGCCCTGTTCGCCAGCGACGCCGAGCGGGACGCCGCAGCCGACCGCATTGCGGACGACCATCCCGGTTGGTGGGTGATGGCGACCAGCCTGCGCTAAGAGGTCCCCGCCACGTCGTGCTGCCTGCCCCCGGGTCTCCCTCCGCCGACGTGGCCATTCCCGTTCCGCTGGATGCGCTCGGGGAGGAGGTTTTTCGTGCCCCAAGCCTCGCGCGCCGGTGCACATCGCTTCCCTCCGCCCTCTGCCGGTTCTAAAGCTAACTTCATGACCGCCCCCTTTCACGTTCTCGGCGACCCCGCCGCGCCGATCCTCATCATCGCGGACCATGCCTCCAGCGCGGTCCCAGATGGCATCGACCTCGGCCTGCCGCCCGAGGCTTTCCGCGAGCACATCGCGCTGGACATCGGTGTGGCGGAGGTTGCGGCGCTGCTGGTGGGCGAGGGGGCGTGCTGCGCGATCCTGGGTGGCGTCTCGCGGCTCGTGATCGACTATAATCGCGAGCCGGATGCCGCGGGTCTGGTCCCCGTCCATAGCGACGGCCATCATATCGAGGGCAACAGCGTCGTTGACGTGGCGGATCGGCTGGCGCGCTTCTACGATCCTTACCACGCGCGGGTCGCCGCGCTGGCGGCGCAGCCGCACCGTCCGTTCCTGCTCTCGCTGCACAGCTTCACGCCGCGCTTGCGCACCCGGCCGGAGGAAGCGCGTCCGTGGGAGATCGGCATCCTCTACAATGCGGACGATCGGGGCGCGCGCATCGCCATTCCGTTACTGGAGTCGGCAGGACTGGCCGTGGGCGAGCAGCAGCCCTATTCGGGCAAGCTTCTCAACGCGACGATGAACCGCCATGCCGAGGCGCATGGTCGCCCCTATCTCGGCGTCGAGATGCGCCAGGATCTGGTGGCGGACGCAGCCGGCCAGCGCCGCTTCGCGCAAATATTGGCGCCGGTGCTCGATGAATGCCGTAACGGCCTTGCGTGAGCGGGGGCTTTGATGGAAAGGGACCGGCGCAAGGAAAGGCGTGTGAAATGACCTACAAGTTCGACAAGTCCAAGCTCCCCAGCCGCCACGTGTCGGTCGGCGTCGAGAGTGCCCCGCACCGCAGCTATTATTATGCGATGGGCTGGACCGAGGAGGACATTGCCAAGCCCTTCGTCGCGCTCGCGTCTGCCGGCAACGATTCCGCTCCCTGCAACACCACGCTCGATCAGCAGGCCGACTGGGCGCGCGAGGGCGTGCTTGAGGCGGGTGGCACGCCGTTCCGGTTCAACACCATCACCGTGACCGACGGCATCGCCATGGGCCATCAGGGCATGAAGAGCTCGCTGGTCAGCCGCGAGGTGATCGCGGACTCGGTCGAGCTCAGCGTGCGCGGCCATTGCTATGACGCTCTCGTCACCTTCGCTGGCTGCGACAAATCGCTGCCGGGCATGATGATGGCGATGCTGCGCCTCAACGTGCCCTCGATTTTCGTCTATGGCGGCTCGATCCTGCCGGGCCGCTATCAGGACCGCGACCTTACCGTCATCGACGTGTTCGAAGTCGTTGGCCGCTATGCCGCCGGCAACTGCCCGCTGTCTGAAGTGACCGCGATCGAGAAGGCGGCCTGTCCCGGCCATGGCGCGTGCGGCGGCCAGTACACCGCGAACACCATGGCCTGCGTGGGCGAGGCGATCGGCCTTTCCCTGCCAAACAGCAATATGGCGCCGGCGCCCTACAAGTCGCGCCAGGAAATCGCGATTGCCGCGGGCAAGCAGATCATGGAGCTGCTCAAAATCGACCTGCGTCCGCGCACCATCTGCACCCGTGAGGCGTTCGAGAATGCCGCGCGCATCGTTGCAGCGACCGGCGGCTCGACCAACGGCGCGCTGCATCTGCCCGCCATGGCGCATGAATGCGGCATCGAGTTCGATCTGTTCGACGTGGCGGAGATTTTCAAGACCACGCCTTACATCGCGGATCTCAAGCCCGGCGGGCGCTATGTCGCGCGCGACATGCACGAGGCGGGCGGCATCTACATGGTGATGAAGACGCTGCACGCCGAGGGCCTTCTCCACGGCGACTGCATGACGGTGACGGGCAAGACGCTGGCCGAGAATATCGACCGGGTGACGTGGAATCCTGACCAGAAGGTCATCTACGACGCAAAAACCCCGATCAGCCCCACCGGTGGCGTCGTCGGCCTGCGCGGCTCGCTGGCGCCTGATGGGGCGATCGTGAAGGTGGCCGGCATGCACCGCCTTCAGTTCACCGGCACCGCCAAGGTGTTCGAGCGCGAGGAGGACGCTTTCGCCGCCGTCGAGGCCAACCAGATCGTCGAAGGCGACGTCGTCGTCATCCGCTATGAAGGCCCCAAGGGCGGCCCCGGCATGCGGGAGATGCTGGCGACCACCGCCGCGCTCTACGGTCAGGGCCTGGGCGAGAAGGTGGCGCTCATCACCGACGGGCGCTTCTCCGGCGGCACGCGCGGCTTCTGCATCGGCCATGTCGGGCCGGAAGCGGCCGAGGGCGGCCCGATCGCGCTGGTCGAGAATGGCGACATCATTGCCATTGACGCAGTGGCCGGAACCATCGACCTGCAGGTGGACGAGGCCGTGCTCGCCGAGCGCCGCAAGAATTGGAAGCCGCGCACCAACGATTATCAGGCCGGTGCGCTGTGGCGCTTCGCCCAGAATGTCGGCCCGGCCTGGAAGGGCGCGGTGACGCACCCGGGCGCCGCTGCCGAAACACATGTTTTTGCGGATATCTGACAGCATGCCGGTGGCGGGCGGCACCCGGCGGCCCGCTGCTCGCCAACATGGTTTGGGGGCGTGCGGCCCCGCGCCCAAGGCGGCTCATCCCCGCTGCACGGGGGCGGTCCCGCCGCGCCCCACCGCAAGGTGGACGCGGTTAGCGGATGCCGCCCTCTCAACGTTGCCGCTCGCGTCGGGTGCGGGCGAGACACGCTGGCCATGCAACGGGACCGCGTTGTGCCTGCGAAAGCAGAAGTCCAGGGCGACCACGAACCACCCGCTTGTCCGGCTGCCCCCCAACATGGCGTGTCCGCGCTGGGCACGAACCGGTCCTGCCAGCCTCCCGCTCCGCCGCGCGCGCCGAGGCCCTGCGTGACGGGCGCCCCGATCCTCTCCGTAGCCGAGATGCGCGCCGCTGAGCAGGCGATGTTCGATTCCGGCGTCGATCCCTTTGCGCTGATGAAGCGGGCGGGGGAGGGCGCGGCCGAGGTCATCGCCCGGATCGGCCATGACCGTGCGACGCTGGTGCTGTGCGGGCCCGGCAATAATGGCGGGGACGGCTTCGTCATCGCCCGCGCGCTGCGTGGCATGGGTGTGCCGGTGCGCGTTGCCGCGCCGGGCGAGAGCCGCACGGAGAGCAGCCAGCGTGCCCGGGCGGAGTGGGGTGGCCCCGTCGAGCCGTTACGGGACGCGGAGCCAGCCGCGCAGGTCGTCGATGCGCTGTTCGGCATCGGCCTCACGCGCGGCCTCGCGCCGGAAATCGCCGGTGCGCTCGGGCGACTGGTCGACGCCGCGCACAGTGCCATCGCCATCGACGTGCCGAGCGGCATCGACAGCGACGCCGCCATTGCCCTTTCGCCTGTGCCGCAGTTCACCCATTGCCTCGCGCTCGGTGCGTGGAAGCCGGCGCATTGCATGCAGCCGGCGCGCGCTCTGGCCGGGCAGCACCATCTGGTCGAGATTGGTATCTCCGCACCCGCCGATTGCGTCCGCGCCCTTGCGCGGCCGCGCATCGCCGCGCCCGCCGCCGATGCACACAAATATACGCGCGGCCTCGTCGCCATCGTCGCGGGGGACATGGCCGGCGCGGCAGCGCTGGCGGCTCTGGCGGCCGCTCATGCCGGCGCGGGCTATGTCCGCCTGTTGAGCGAGCAGTCCGTCGGGGGCATCGGCCACGCCGTCGTGCAGAGCCACACACTGGATTTCAGCCGCGCGCGCGCTGCGCTGGTCGGGCCGGGGCTCGGCCGGAATGAGGCCGCCCGCCAGCGCCTCGTCGCCACCTTACGCGCCGGCGTTCCGGTTGTCGCCGACGCCGATGCACTCTGGCTGCTGGCGCAGGACGGAGCGGATGCCCTGCCGCCGCCGGCCATCGTCACGCCCCATGCCGGTGAGTTTACGCATCGCTTCGGTGAGGGCGCCGGCAACAAGATCGAGCGCACCCGCGCCGCCGCGCACGCCTGCGGCAGTGTCGTCATCCACAAGGGGCCAGATACGGTGATTGCCGCGCCGGATGGCCGCTGCGTCGTCGCGCCGCCTGTCTCCGCCTGGCTTTCGACCGCGGGCACCGGTGACGTGCTCGCCGGCCTGTGCGCGGCGCGTCTCGCCGTTACCGATGACCCCTTCCGCGCCGCCTGCGAGGCGGTGTGGCTCCATGGCGAGGCCGCGCGCCGCGCCGGCGCCGCGTTCAGCGCGGACGACCTCGTTCCACACATCCCCAGGGCGATCGCGAGCACCTTATGAACGATACCGATCTGATCGTCCGCATCGCCGCGCGCGGCGATGGCGTCACCGGCGATGGCCGCCACGTGCCCCTCAGCGCGCCGGGCGACCGGCTGCACGCCGATGGCACCCTCACGCACGGCCCGCAGCATGTTGAGCCGCCGTGCCGGCACTTCCCGCAATGCGGCGGCTGCCAGCTCCAGCACCTGTCGGACGAGGCCTTTGCCGCCTATGTGCGAGATCGCGTGGCGGGCGCCCTTGCCGGGCAGGGCCTGTCCGCCGGGGAGGTCGCCGCGCCGCATGTCTCGCCACCGGGGACACGTCGCCGCGCCAGCCTGCGCGCGCTTCGGCTCGGCAAGCAGCTGCGGCTCGGGTTCGCCGAGCAGGGCAGCCACCGCATCGTCGATCTCAAGGCTTGCGCGGTGCTGGAGCCGCGCCTGTTCGCGCTGGTCGAGCCGCTCCGGCAGCTTTTCGCGCGCATGCTGCCGGATCGGCGGCCGGGGCAGGCGGAGCTGACCCTCGTTGATCAAGGCGTCGATGTGCTGCTCACCGGCATTGCGGCTTCCTCGCTGGCGGAAACCGAGGCGCTGCTGGATTTCGCCGGCCGCCACGGCCTCGCCCGGCTGATGATCGGCGAGGAGGAGGGCGCTCCCGTCACCCTCTGGGAGCCGGATCCCGTCACCATGCGCTTCGGCGATATCGCCGTCGCCTTCCCCCCGCACGCCTTCCTGCAAGCCACGGCGGATGGCGAGGCGGCGCTGCTCGCCGAGGTGCGGCGCAGTCTGGGCGACGCGAAAACGGTTGCCGACCTGTTCGCGGGCCTTGGCACCTTCGCGCTTTCCGTCGCTAATGATGCGCCGGGGCGGAAGGTTTACGCGGCCGAGGCGGCGCGCGATCTCGTTCTCGCCCTGCAAGGTGGCGGCAATCGCCAGCCCGGGCGGATCTTTGCCGAGCATCGCGATCTGTTCCGCCGCCCGCTCACCGCAAAGGAAGCCGAGCGTTTCGACGCGATCATCCTCGATCCGCCCCGCGCCGGCGCGCGCGATCAGGTCGCGCAGCTTGCTTCGGCGCAGGTGCCGCTCATTGTCTACGTGTCGTGCAATCCCGCGAGCTTCGCGCGGGATGCCGCCGCGCTGGTCGCCGGCGGCTATGCGATTGAGCGGGTCAAGCCGGTCGGCCAGTTCCGCTGGTCCACCCATGTCGAACTGGTCGCTACTTTCCGCCGCGCCAGCTAGAGCCGCATTTCCCTTGTCCAGCCTGCGTGCTGTCGCAGCCGCTCAGGGTGGACGGACCTATCTCAAATCCGCTGCCACTGAACGACGATCTTGCGGGCCCATCATGCTGCAACACGTTCTGCCCGACGCCGCAAATAAATGAGCGGGCATAACTGTCGCATGGACCGAGGTCGCGCCGAGCGCGCCCTCGCAACCTGTCGCAATGCTCTGCCGTCCCGCAGGAGGCAAGTTCAGCCCCAGGCGCCCCCCGTCAGAAGGTCAGCGCGATCACCAGACCGTTCACGGCCAGCACCAGCAAAACCACCGATGAGAGGAAGAAGAGGCTGGACCGTACGGGAATGCTGTTCACCGTCGCCTGCCAGATGCTGTGGATCACGCGCAGCCCCACATAACTCCATGCCAGCCCCACGGTGAGCGGCGTGCCCGCGCCAAGGATCGCGATGGCGAGCACCGTTGCGTAAAAGATCGTCGGCTGTTCCATCAGATGGGCATAATTGTGCGCGGGCCAGTTGGCCTCGCGCGGCAGGATGCGGTCGAGATCCTGCCCGCGTCCGCCGCGCGCCTGCTCGGGATCGAGCTTCAGCTTGGCGAGTGCGGGCATCCGCACGGCCGCCATCCACACCAGCATCACCAGTGACCAGATGACGAGCGCCAGCGCGGGCGCGATCATAGGTGCAACCATGGGTACTCCCCTTCAACGTGAGAAGGAAAGCTGCTCCCGTCCTGTCATCCCGTCAAGCGCTGCTCAGCCGCGCAACTGCACCACGTTGGATACGCGCGGGGCCGGGGCCTCGTCGTCGCGGTACAGGCTGGCCATCGGCTCATCGGCCACTTCGCACACCGTTTCCGCGCCGAAGCCGTTGAAATCGGTGCGCATCGCCGCGCCATAGGCACCGAGCATGCCGATCTCGATATAGTCGCCCGCGCGAATGTCGGCCGGCAGCATGAACGGGCCGGCCATATGGTCCATGTCATCGCAGGTCGGCCCGTAGAAGCTGAATGCCTCCATGTCCGCCTCGTTGACGCCGGCGCGCAGCAGCTGCACCGGGAAACGCCAGTCGAGATGCGCGGCGTCGAACAGCGCGCCATACGCGCCGTCGTTGATATACAGCTCATGGCCCCGCCGCCGCTCTACGCGGACGATGAGCGAACTATATTCGGCGCACAGCGCGCGCCCCGGCTCGCACCAGAGTTCCGCCGAGTAGGAAATCGGCAGGCTCTCGAAGGCGCGGTGGATCGCCTGGAAATAATGCTCCAGTGGCGGCGGCTCCATGGCCGGATAGCTGGAGGGGAAACCGCCCCCGACATCGACGATATCGACCGTCACCGACGCATCGACGATCGCGGCGCGAACCCGTTCGATCGCCTGGGTGTAGGCGTGCGGCGTCATCGCCTGACTACCGACGTGAAAGCAGATGCCCAGCGCATCGGCGGCCTGACGGGCGGCTTGCAGCAGTTCGCGCGCATCGGCCAGCTCGCAGCCGAACTTGGCGGCGAGGCTCAGCTTGCTGTGCTCGGAGGAGACGCGCAGGCGAACGCACAGCTCCAGATCCTCGGCGCCGCGGGTGGCGCGAACGATCTTCTCCAACTCCTCCATCGAGTCGAGCGAGAAGGTGCGCACGCCGTGCTGGAAATAGGCCTCGCGGATCGCTTCCTCGGCCTTCACCGGGTGCATGAAGCACAGCTTCGCCCGGGGGAGGGTCCGCGCGACCATGCGCACCTCGGCGATGGAAGCCACGTCGAAATGCGTGATGCCCGCGTCCCACAGCGTGCGGATCAGCTCCGGCGAGGGATTGGCCTTCACGGCATAGAGCGAGCGCCCCGGGAACCTCTGCGAGAAGAACCGGGCGGCGCGGGCTGCAGCCTGCGGGCGAATGAGCGTTACCGGGGCTGCCGGTTTGAGGGAGAGAGCTACCCCCAGCGCGCTATGATGCTTGTACAACTCAAGGGACCTCCAGTGGATTCAGCCAGTCAGAAGCTGCCTTGCGGTGGAAGTCCCATGGGGCAGCAGGGCTGCGCATATATGGATTGAGTCCCCCCCTGTAAAGACTTTGAGGGTCAAAAAGCGCGGGATCGGAAGCACGAGTAACGTATTGATATATAGCAATTAATCAGGGTTTTAGGGACTCCCGGCGGATTCCCGCACATGCGATTGGTGGCCCGGCAAGTGCCACGACTCGACTCGCTGTCCGTATATGCCCGGCCCGTATGATGCAGTTGGCGCTTCATTAACTGTCTGATCGCCAAGCTTTTTTGCGGGTGGTATGAATAGGCGCGCCGCCGCGTGGCCGCTTCCGGTCCCCAATCCGGAGTCGATCGAATCGTTGGTGATAAGTGTGCACAGGTCGGCCCGTCCCGAAGGCCCCGGGCCGCCTCCGCTCAGCTCAGCCGGGTCTTGAAATCCGCGTAGTCGAAGCGCCGCACCTCGCGCAATTCATCGGTCTCGCTGTCCCATAGCCAGATGGACGGCAGCGGCACGCCGTTGAAGGTGTTGGTCTTGACCATCGAATAATGCGCCTGATCGAGGAAGGCGATGCGCTGGCCCGGCTCGGCCGGCACCGGCAGCGCGAAGTCGCCGATAATGTCGCCGGCGAGGCAGGAGGGGCCACCCAGTCGCACCACAGGGCCGCCAGGCACCTCGTGCAGCATGGCCGGGCGATAGGGCGCCTCGATCACGTCCGGCATGTGGCAGGTGGCGGAAATGTCGGTGATGGCGACCGGCATGCCATTGTCGATGACGTCGAGAAGCTCGCCGACCAGTATGCCGGCATCGAGCGCGACCGCTTCGCCCGGCTCCAGGTAGATCTCCAGTCCGCTCGTCGCCTTCACCTGCCGCAGGAAAGCGATGAGGTCCTCGCGTTGATAGTCGGCGCGGGTGATGTGGTGGCCGCCGCCGAAGTTGAGCCATTTCAGCCGGCCGAAATGCCCCTTGAGGCTCGGCTCCAGCGCCGCCCAGGTGCGGGCGAGCGGCACGAAATCCTGCTCGCACAGGCTATGGAAATGGATTCCGTCCACTCCGTCGAGATGGTCCGGGCGGAGCTGGTCCACTGGGAAGCCAAGGCGACTGTGCGGTTGGCAGGGATCATATTTGGCGACCTCGCCCTCGGCGTGGAGCGGGTTGATCCGCAGGCCCACATCGAAGCGATGGCCCTGCGCGCGCGCCTCGTCGAGGATCGGGCCGAAGCGGGTGTGCTGGCCCGGCGAGTTGAAGATCACGTGGTCGGAGAGTGCGCAGATCTCCGGCAGGTCCTCCGCCTTGTAGCCGGCGCAATAAGTGGCGACCTCGCCGGCGCCGCCGGATGCATATTCCTCGCGCCCCAATCGCGCTTCGTAGAGACCCGAGGCGCAGACGCCGTCGAGATAGGTAGCGACAGTCGGGCCGAGCGCCCACATCGAGAATGCCTTGAGCGCGGCGAGCATTTTGATGCCGCTACGGTCGCGCACGTCCTTGAGCACGGCGAGGTTGCGCCGCACCGCCGCCGCATCCACCACGAAGGCGGGCGAGGGGACTCGGTTCAGATCGAACTGGGCAAAGGCGCCCGGATCGCCGGCTCTCGTTTCCATGGTTTCGTCCTTCAGTCGATGCACATCGACGATTTGACCTTGCCGTACTCGACCTCGGCAAAGCAGCCGAACAGCTTGTTGTCCGCCTGGCAGATGCCCCGTGCTTCCTCACCAACCTTGGGCAGCGTCCCGTCGGTCGCGGCGAGGCAGCGTCCTTGGCAATCCTTTTTGGCGGAACACGCCTTGCCGGCATCGCCAAAAGCGTGGACGCACATCAGATCACCGCGCCGTCCGCGCTTGTCCAGGAAGCCGCCGGTCCGGGCGCAACTCAGCGCTTCCGGCGTCGGACTACCCGGCGTGAGCTGTATGCTCGACTGGCAGCCGCTCGTTGCGAGCAGCGCCGCCAGCCCCAGCAGGAGGGCGCCGATGCGGCGCATCAGAAGTCGAGCGGCTTCGGCAATTCCACCATCTGCCAAGGCAGACCGTGCTTGTTCAACATGTCCATGAACGGATCGGGGTCGAGCTGCTCGATGTTGAACACGCCTTCGCCGGCCCAGATGCCTTGCAGCATCAGCGCCGCACCGATCATTGCGGGCACGCCGGTTGTATAGCTCACCGCCTGATTGCCGGTTTCGGCATAGGCCTCTTCATGGTCGCAGACATTGTAGACGTAGAGCGTCTTTTCCTTGCCGTCCTTGCCGAGGCCGGTAGCGATGTCGCCGATGTTGGTCTTGCCCTTGGTCGTCGGGCCGAGGCTGGCCGGCTCCGGCAGTACGGCCTTGAGGAACTGGAGCGGGATGATCTCGACGCCGTTGTAGATCACGGGGTCGATCCGCGTCATGCCGACATTCTGGAGCACTTCGAGATGCTTGAGATAGGCATCGCCGAAGGTCATCCAGAAACGGATGCGCTTGATCTCCGGGAAGAACTTCGCGAGGCTCTCCAGTTCCTCATGATACATGAGGTACATGTTCTTCGGCCCGACCTGATCGAAATCGAACGCCTGCTTGTGGCTGAGCGCGGGCGTCGTCACCCACTCGCCATTTTCCCAATGCCTCGCCGGAGCCGTCACCTCGCGAATGTTGATCTCTGGATTGAAGTTGGTGGCGAAATGCTGGCCGTGGTCGCCACCGTTGCAATCGAGAATGTCGAGCGTGTCGATGCGATCGAAATGGTGCTTCCTGAGCCACGTTGCGAACACGCTGGTCACGCCCGGATCGAAGCCCGAGCCGAGCAGCGCCATGAGCCCGGCGTCCTTGAACTTGTCCTGATAGGCCCACTGCCAGCTATATTCGAAATGCGCCTCGTCGCGCGGCTCGTAATTGGCGGTGTCCATGTAATGGACGCCGGCGGCGAGGCAGGCGTCCATGATCGCGAGATCCTGATAAGGCAGCGCCAGATTGACGACGAGCTTGGGCTGAACCTGACGGATGAGCGCGGTTGTCGCCGCGACATCGTCCGCGTCGATCTGCGCGGTGTGGATGGTCACGCCCGTGCGGTCCTTGACGGAGGCAGCGATCGCCTCACATTTCGAAACCGTACGGCTTGCCAGCGTGATATCGCTGAAGATAGCGGGATTCATCGCCATCTTGTGGACCGCGACCGACCCGACGCCACCCGCGCCGATGACCAGCACCTTGCTCATCTGTAAATCTCCGTGAGAGCGAATCGCCAAGCGCCTGCATATAGGGGGGCTCCATGACAGAACAAGAATTGCGCGATCCGAGCCGCCAGCCGAGCCGTGAAGGTGTGCTCCGCGCGGCGGCGAAGATCGCGGCGTTGCTGCCGCCTACACCTTTGCTGCCGCTGGAGGTGGATGGGCGCACGCTCTGGTGCAAGGCGGAGATGCTGCAGCCGATCGGTGCCTTCAAGATCCGCGGCGCGTGGCATCGGTTGAGCGATCTGGATGAGGGCGAGCGGGCGCGCGGCGTGGTCGGCGTCTCAAGCGGTAATCATGCGCAGGGCGTCGCGTGGGCCGCGCGCCGGCTGGGTGTCGCCGCGACCATCGTTATGCCACGCGATGCGCCCCACGCCAAAATGGCGGCCACGCGCGCGCTGGGCGCGACCGTCGTGCCTTACGACCGCGCGAGGGAGGATCGCGACGTCATCGCGGCCGGGCTGGTCGCGGAGAGTGGCGCCATTCTTGTCCATGCCTATGGCGATCCGTGGATCATCGAGGGACAAGGCACGACGGGCGTAGAGGCGGCGACACAGCTTGAAGCGCGAATCGGGCGCCGGCCGGACCGCATCATTGCTCCCTGTGGCGGTGGTGGATTGGCGGCGGGGCTCGCATTGGCCTGTCCCGAGGCGCAGATCGCCATCGCGGAGCCGGAGGGCTGGGACGATGTACTGCGTAGCCTTGCCGCCGGTGCGATCACGGGCGTGGCGGACATGACGCACCCGACCGATTGCGATGCGCTGCAGACGCCGCGTACCTTCCCGATCAATTTCGCCTTGCTCAAGGCACGGGTGAGCGGCGGCGCGGCGGTGACGCGGGCGGAGGTGCGCGCGGCGATGCGGCTCGCCTTCGAGCGGCTGCATCTGGTGGTCGAGCCCGGCGGCGCGGCGGCACTGGCGGCGGCACTGGCTGGGAAGGTGGCTACAACGGATGCAACCGTGGTCCTCCTCTCCGGGGGCAATGTCGATCAGGAAACGTTTATGCGATTGATCGGAGATTGAGGGCGCTTGGATATCCAGAAGCGACGAAAGTCGCAGGGTAGAACGGACGTTAGGCGGGCTGGGGTGGTCAGAGAGACGGCGCCGGGCAGGCTCGCCCCAAGGGGCTCGTCCCATCGGATCATGCTTGCGCTATGACTGGGCCGGCTCACAGGAACGGACGCAGCGCGGCGAGGAACGCGTCGCCATAGGCGTCAAGCTTGCGCTCGCCGATGCCGCTGACCAGCGCCATGTCGCGTAGCGAGGCGGGACGGATGCGCGCCATGTCCCGCAGCGTGCTGTCGTGGAAGATGACGTAGGGCGGCACGCCAGCTTCCCGGGCAAGGTCGCGGCGGCAGGCACGCAGCGCCTCGAAGATTGGATCGTCGACCGGGTTGGCGCCGCTGTCGCGCTTGCGGCGGCGCTGGCGGGCAGGCGGGAGGACGAGCGCGACCCGCTCTTCACCGCGCAGATAGTTGCGGGCTGCCGGGCCAAACATCAGCCCGCCATGCTCGGTGGTGGTGAGGGCATCCTGCACCAGCAGCGCCCGTGCGACCGGCTTGATCAGCGCGGCTTCCTCGCCCTCGACGATCCCGAACACCGAGAGGAGATCATGCCCGCGCTGGGTGATGCGCTCGCTGCTCTTGCCGGTCAGCACCGCCTCGACATGGCCAAGGCCGAAGCTCTGGCCGGTGCGATGAACAGCGGATAGCAGCTTTTGCGCGATGGTGGTTGCGTCGATGCTCTCGGGCGGGGCGAGGCAATTGTCGCAATTGCCGCAGCCGGGCGGTGGATCCTCGCCGAAATGGCGGAGCAGCACGGCGCGGCGGCAGCCGGCGGTTTCGACCAAAGCGCCGAGCGCAGCGATGCGCGCGCGTTCCCCCGGCTGACGCGCCGGCTCTACCTCATCGATGCGCTGGCGGGCACGGACGAAATCCTCCGGGCCCCAGAGCAGGGTCGCCTGCGCGGGATCGCCATCGCGCCCGGCGCGGCCGCTCTCCTGATAATAGCTCTCGATCGACTTGGGCAGACCGGCATGGATGACGAAGCGCACGTCCGGCTTGTCGATGCCCATGCCGAAGGCGACGGTAGCGACCATCACCATCTCCTCGCTGGCGAGGAAGGCGGCTTGATTGGCGGCGCGCACCTCGGCGGGGAGGCCGGCGTGATAGGGCAGCACTGGCCTGCCTGCCTGCCCGAGCGTCTCGGCAAGCTGCTCGGTCGCGGCGCGGGTCGGCGCATAGACGATGCCCGGGCCGGGATTGATCGCCATGATCTCCGCGATCTGGCGGCGCAGGCCTTCGCGCGGGGTGACGACATAGCGGATGTTCGGCCGGTCGAAGCCGGAGATGACGAGGCCATCCGGCGGGATGCCGAGCTGGGCGAGGATATCCGCGCGGGTGTGTCCATCCGCCGTGGCAGTGAGCGCGAGGCGAGGGACCGCCGGAAAGGCATCGAGAAGCGGGCGAAGCAGGCGGTAATCAGGGCGGAAATCATGACCCCACTCGGAAACGCAATGTGCCTCGTCGATGGCGAACAGGCTGATCCGCGATCGCTCCAGCAGGCTGCGAAAGCCCTCGCCAGAGGCCCGCTCGGGTGCGACATAGAGCAGGTCCAGATCGCCGGCGACGAGCCGGTCCTGTGTCTCGCGCCAATCGGCATCGACCGAGGTGAGGCTGGCAGCGCGAATACCGAGCGCGCGGGCGGACCGGAGCTGGTCGTGCATCAGCGCGATCAGCGGCGAGACCACCACGCAGCAGCCATCCAGCGCCACGGCGGGAAGCTGGTAACAGAGAGACTTGCCGGCGCCGGTGGGCATGATGGCGAGCGTGGCATGGCCTGCCAGAACGCGCTCGATAACCTGCCGCTGCACGCCCCGGAAGGCTTCGAAGCCAAAGATGCTTCGGAGCAGAGCGGCGGGATCGGCAGGCATGGCGCGGCTATAGGAGCAAGGGATGCGCGGGGGAAGGGGCGAGTGGCGGGCGCGCGAAATGCCCGCCATAGGCCTAGTGCTTGGAGTGCGTCATCCGATCGACATAGGCGATACCGATCGCCGACAGGATGAACAGGCCGTGGATGATTGCCTGCCACATCACGCCTTGTTCGGTTACCCGGGCCGTGGGCGTGCCCATTGCGCTCGCCTCGATAAAGGTCCGCAACAAGTGGATAGAGGAGATGCCGATGATCGCCATCGCCAGCTTCACCTTGAGCACGCCGGCATTGACATGGCTAAGCCACTCCGGCTGATCCCGGTGACCATTGAGGCCGAGGCGCGAAACAAAGGTCTCATAGCCGCCGACGATGACCATGATGAGAAGATTGGAGATCATCACCACATCGATCAGCCCCAGGACGACCAGCATGATCTGCTGCTCGCTGAACTCGAAGGCGTGGAGGATGAGGTGCGACAGTTCCTTGAGGAAGAGGAACACATAGACGCATTGTGCGACGATGAGGCCGAGATACAGCGGTAGCTGTAGCCAGCGCGAACTGAAGATGAGCAGGGGGAGAGGGCGGAGCGGTGCGTTAATCGGATCGGTCTGCATGGCGCGCGCCCATAATAGAGGATGACGCCCACGTCACGCCCCCAAAGAGACAGAAAATGCGGTCAGAAACAGCGCGGGGAGAAACGACGCGTTGGTGACAGACCTTATCCGACGTTGCAGGATGAAACGGGAACGGGGCCGCCCATCACCAATCGTCCTGCGCGCGGGTGATCAGATAGCCGTGGATGTCGTTGGCTTGCGCTTCGGTAAGCTGGCCGCCGAAGCTGGGCATGCCCTTGTGCTCTCGCGCGCCCTCGAGGACGATGTCGAGGAACGTGTCGTGCGCCTGCTTGCTCATCCTGCGCAGGTCCTTGACGCCGCCGATCGCGTTGTCGCCGTGGCAGCGGTTGCAGCTCTCGGCATAGAGCGCCGCGCCGCGCCGGGCGACCTCTGCGGGGATGCGGTCCGGCGGGAGGTAGGCCTCCTCGGTCTCCGCTTTCATCGGCGGCAGCTTGGCGGTGCCGTCCAGCCGGAACACCAGCAGCTTGGCGGTGGCGGTGCGAAAGGGGCCGTTGCGGGTCAGGTTATAAACCGGCGATCCGCCCCAGCCGACGTTGAGGGCGATATATTGCACGCCGTCGATCATGTAGCTGATGGCGCCCGCGATACCCGCCTGATCGACGTTCATCTCCCATAGCTTCTGGCCATTGTCGGCGCGGTAGATGGCGACAGTCTTGTTGATGGTCGGCTGGATCAGGAGATTGCCGGCCGTGGTCAGTACGCCGCCCGAGCCGGGGTGCGGATAAGGCACGCGCCACGCCTCTTTCTGGGTCTTGGGATCCCAGGCGAGGAGATAGCCTTTCTCGGTGCGGTTGATCTCCTCCTGAAGCTGCTTGCGCAGATCGGGCTGGCTGGCGAAATCCTGTCCGCTGTTGCTGCGGCCGGGGCCGGGCGCATATTTATACTTTCCGTCCTCGGCGCGCGCGTAGATGGCGCCCTGCTCCTGCGCAGACCAGTAAACGAGCCCGGTTTTCGGGCTGTAGGACATGGGGTGCCAGGTGTGCGCCGCC
Source organism: Sphingobium sp. (assembly GCA_035654015.1). Taxonomy (GTDB): domain Bacteria; phylum Pseudomonadota; class Alphaproteobacteria; order Sphingomonadales; family Sphingomonadaceae; genus Sphingobium. The sequence continues at coordinate 323,673 of DASRXX010000003.1, read as the reverse complement.
AGCCAGCTGGGATTCATGATATGCGGCGTTGTGGTGTTGTGCGCGCCGGGCATCAGCACCGGGCGGCCGGTCTTCATATCGATATGGCTGGCCCATGTGTTGACCGAGACATAGCTTTTCGCGGAGATCAGCTTCCCGTTGGTGCGGTCGATCACGTAGAAAAAGCCGTTCTTGGGTGCCTGCATGGCGACCTTGCGCGGCTTGCCGGCGATGGTCATGTCCGCGAGCACGATGGGCTGGGTGCAGGTGTAGTCCCAGTCCTCCTCGGGCACCATCTGGTAGTGCCATTTATACTTGCCTGTGGTGGCGTCGACCGCGACTAGCGAACAGAGGAACAGATTGTCGCCTTTGCCCTCGCTCCGGTGGTGCCACATGTGCGGCGAGCCGTTGCCGGTGCCGATGTAGACGGTGTTGAGCGCGGGGTCGTAGGCGAAGCTGTCCCATGCATTGCCGCCACCGCCGGCTTCCCAGAACCTGCCGTGCCAGGTGGGCAGGGCGATCTTCATCGCGCTGTCGGAGGCTTCGCCGTCCGGGCCCTTGGCGGTGTCAGTCGGCACGATATAGAATTTCCAGATTTTCTTGCCGGTCTCGGCGTCATAGGCGGCAACGAAGCCGCGCGAGCCATAATCCGCGCCGCCATTGCCGATGACGATCTTGCCATCATAGACGCGCGGTGCGCCGGTGATGGAGTAAGGCGCTTTGTCCGCCTCGAAGGTGTGGGTGGTCCACAGTTCCTTGCCGGTGTGCCGGTCGATCGCGATCAGCCGGCCGTCGAGCGCGCCGATGATGATCTTGTCCCCCCACGCCGCGATGCCGCGCGAGGAGGGGCCGCAACAGGCCCAGCGCGCCCAGACCTTCTCGACCTTGGGATCATAGGTCCACAGCTTGCGGCCAGTCCTGCCGTCATAGGCGGTCACGACATTGTAGATGGAGGCATTGTAGAGCACACCGTCGATGACCAGTGGGCTGGCCTGCACGCCGCGATAGGTGTCGAGATCGTCATACCAGGCGAGACCGAGGCGCTGGACGTTGCTATCGTTGATCTGGTCGAGCGGGCTGTAGCGCTGCTCGTCCCATGTGCGGCTGTAACTACCCCACTGGCCTGGCTGCGCATCGGCGTTGACCATGCGCGCGTGGGTGATGCCGAAGCCGCCTGTGTCGTTGGCGATGGCGCGCCAGGCGGGGCTGGCGAGTGCGCCGACCAGGGCGCAAGCGGCGATGGCTCCCAGAAGGTGCTTTGTCATATCCTCTCCCCGGCCGACGGCGACGATGCGCCGGATAGCCCGTATGGGATCCGCCTATGCAGCACCCCAGCCCCCCGTGACAAACGGATTGCCTTGTCCAGAGCGGCCCATTCCTTGTCTGAAATGGCACTGCGTCTGAAATGGCACTGCGGCGCTGAAAGGCATCCCGGTAAATCGCCTTTAGCTGAATGATTTCGTGCACTTTAATGATGGCATTCGCGGCAAACCGTTCCGAAAGCCGCGACTTTGATATTGTCATGTCGGCTCAGGCGATTGCGTGCTGTAAAACGCTCGCCATCGCCGGCGACACACGGCGGCGACGAACCCGGCCTGCCATCGCTCACCCGATCATCATAGGATGGCAGAGGCGATTGCGGCGGCTGGCGCAGCGGCGGGAGAGAACACCGTGCTGGACTTTGTGCCGCGCAGGCTCAATCAAGACTGACATGACCGAGCTTCGCACCTTCTACCCGCCGATCGAGCCTTATGAGACCGGCACGCTCGATGTCGGCGATGGGCATAGCCTTTATTACGAGCGCAGCGGCACGCCGGGCGCCAAGCCGGCTGTCTTCCTGCATGGCGGGCCGGGCGGTGGCATCTCGCCCAATCACCGGCGGCTGTTCGATCCCGAGCGCTACGATGTGATGCTGTTCGACCAGCGCGGTTGCGGGCGCTCGACGCCGCATGCCGGGCTGGAGGCGAACACGACCTGGCATCTGGTGGCCGATATCGAGCGGCTACGCGCGCTGATGGGCGTTGAGAAATGGCTGGTATTCGGCGGCTCGTGGGGCTCCGCGCTGGCGCTGGCCTATGCGCAGACGCATCCCGAGCGGGTGAGCGAGTTGGTGCTGCGCGGGATCTTTACCGTGCGGAGGAGCGAGCTGGACTGGTATTATCAGTTTGGCGCATCGGAGGTGCATCCGGAGAAGTGGACGGATTTTCTCGCGCCCATCCCGCCGGAGGAGCGCGGCGACCTACGCGCGGCCTATCGCCGCCGGTTGACTGGCGAGAATGAGGCCGTGCGACTGGAGGCGGCACAGGCGTGGACTTTATGGGAGGGGCGCACGCTCACCCTGCTTCCCGACGCGGCGATGACCACCGGCTTCGAGAACCCGCATTTCGCGCTCGCCTTCGCGCGGATCGAGAATCATTACTTCGTGCATGGAGGCTGGCTGGAAGAGGGGCAGCTCATCCGTGACGCCCATAAATTGCGGGGTATCCCCGGCACCATCGTACAGGGCCGCTACGACATGGCGTGCCCGACACGCACGGCCCATGAGCTGCACATGGCCTGGCCCGAGGCTGACTATCATCTGATCGAGGGGGCGGGGCATGCCTATTCCGAGCCAGGCATTCTTGACCGGCTGATCCACGCTGTGGACGATTACGCGCGCTTGTGAGGGAGGTGGACGGAGCAGACCCAGGCATGCTCTCCGAGCCGGATGGCCTGCCAACCCCACGCCGTCATTGGGCCTTGGCTGGCCTATGGTGCGGAATGGCGCTCTCCGTGCTGGATGCCACCATCGCAAACATCGCGCTGCCGACCATCGCGCACGATCTGCGCGTGAGTCCGGCGGCGGCGACCTGGGTCGTCACTGCCTATCAGATCGCCATCGTGATGACTTTGCTGCCGTTGGCGACGCTGGGTGAGCGGCTGGGCTACCGCCGCGTCTATCTGGGCGGGCTCGTCCTGTTCGTGTTGATGTCGATCGGCTGCGCCATGGCGCGCAATCTGGAGACGCTGGCCGCTGCCCGCTTCGCGCAGGGGTTGGGCGCATCGGCGATGATGAGCGTCAACGGGGCGCTGATGCGGTTCACATGGCCCAAGGAGCGTTTGGCACGCGGCATCGCCTATAATGCCGTGGTGGTGGCCTGCACGGCGGCGGCGGGTCCGGCGCTGGCTGGGGCAATGCTCTCGCTCGGGCCATGGCCTTGGCTGTTTCTCGTCAACGTGCCCACCGGGCTCGCCGCGCTGGCGCTGGTGGTCGCCTTCGGGCCGCATACGCCGGCGGCGACACGGTTGTTCGATTGGCGCTCTGGACTGCTCAATGCGGTGATGTTCGGCGCGTTGTTCCTGCTCGCCTCCGACATCGTGCACGGCCATGCGAGCGCGCGGCTGGGGCCGCTGGCGTTGATCGGTGGCGGTGCCGGTTTGTGGCTGATTCGGCGCGTGCGCGGAAGTCCCCGGCCGCTCATTCCGCTCGATCTCATCCGAATGCCGCGCCTGCGCCTGGCCTACGGTGCCTCGCTGTGCGGCTTCGCGGCACAGATGTGCCTGCTTGTCTCGCTACCCTTCCTGTTGGAGGGCCGGCTGGGCTTGCCGGTAGCCGCCGTCGCAGGGATATTCCTGCCGCTGCCGCTCGGAATTGCACTCATCTCGCCGCTGGCGGGGCGCTGGGCGGAGCGCCCCTGGGCCGGGCGGATGAGCGCGGCCGGGCTGATGCTATGCGCGACCATGATGGCGTCGATGCCGCTGCTGTTGCCCCACGCCGGGGCGCCCGCATTGATTGCAGCCGCCATGGGCCTGTGTGGCATGGGTTTCGGCTTGTTCCAGGCGCCGAACAACAATGTGATGCTGCGCGCCGGGCCTATCGATCGGGCCGGATCAGCGGCGGGGATGCAGGCGCAGTGCAGATTGATCGGGCAGACGGCCGGGGCGCTTATCGCGGCGCTGAGCTTGCGTTTTGGTGGCGCGACGAGCGACCGGGCACTCATGATCGGCGCCGTACTGGCGTTATGCTCGGCGGCGTTCGCTCGCGCTCGCTAGGGAGCAGAGAAGCGCTCTACGACGGGGCGCTTCGCCCTGCTTTCGTTAATTTATAGACACGGGCTTGCTCATCGACAGATTGGCGACATTCCGGCCGACGGTTTAAATACTCCGTAACCATGAACGCTCTAGCGTGAACCGTGGGATTGTCCGCGTGAATGGTCGCGGGCGGCCAAGGGCTCCGCCACTGGATCGTGAAACGTCATACATGCATCATCATCGTACAGTCGAAGCGGTTGAGATCGAACTGATCCGGAGCGTTTTCGAGGCGCTCGTGCCTTCGGTCATCATGACCCTGTTGTTTCTGATCGCTGGCGTTTTGATCGTCGATGTTACCGGTGACGAGGCTCTCCTTCTGCTCTTGGGGGCGGGCGCCGTTGCATCCGCCGTGCGCCTGTGGACAGCGTGGAGATTGGCCCCGGCTGCACGCCGGCAAAGCCTGACGTTCGCACAGGCCAAGGCCCTGGAGCGACGGTTTGTATTGCCTTATTTCGCCTTTGCGATCCTTCTCGGGTTGTTCGGTATGCGGGTCATACTCCTCCCCGTCCCCGGGGGGCATATGGTCGTTATTTGTTTGTTGACTGGCTATGCGGCCGGTGTGGCAGCGGGCATGGGGCTTCGGCCGCGCATCGCCAACCTCTGCATGATCGTATCGCTTTTACCTGCTATCATTGCTGGCCTGATAGTGGGGGACAGGCTTTATCAGGTGACTGGTCTCCTCGCCACGTCATTCCTGGTCGGCGGGATGTACAGCCTGCGTGGCCGGCACGAGCGCGCCCGCAAGGACATCATGCTGAGATTTGCGTTCGCTAATCTTGCACGGCAGGATTCGTTGCCGCGCTACCCAATCGTATCGCACTGCGCGAATGGTTCAATGAGCAGGTCGTGAAGGGCGAGCCGCGCACTCTCATTGCTGTTCATTACGCCGACCTAAATGGGTTTAAATCGATCAATGACAGCTATGGCCACCCGGTCGGCGATGCGCTGTTGAGCGCCGTGGGACAACGCATCACTCGCGTCATCCGCTCCAGTGACATGGCTGCGCGGTTGGGTGGTGATGAGTTCGCCGTGGTGCAATATGGTATCGAGACCGAGGCCCACGCACAGTATTTGGCAGAACGGCTTGTCACTGTGATCGCCCAGCCATTCCAGATCGAAGGGCATACGCTGAACGTATCGATGTCCCTCGGTTATATCGTGAGGGAAGCCGGTCCCGATGGCCTGGACCATCTGCTCGGCTTGGCCGACAAGGCACTCTACGCAAGCAAGCGAGGCGCTGGTCGGGTCACTCGGTATACGCCGCCAGAGAGCGGCGATGAACGCGCTGTGGCTTGAGCGCCCACGTTGGCTAGGCCGAGACCATGCTCGTCGCGGCCAGCGAGGTGCTGACGGTCACGGCTTTGTCCGCCGGTCTCATGACCGCAGGTTTGATCTAACGAACGGCGGAGAATAGCTGATTTTGGTCCCTATGCTTGCCCATCGGCATCATGGCGACGGCCGATGCGATAGCCGAGGAGCGCCCATAGGCCCGCGAGTAGCGCCCCGGCAAACGCCACGGCCTGGATGGAGGCGAGCGTCGACACCGCCGTGTAAACCCAGCCGGCGAGCGCATCACCGCCGCGATAGACTACGGTGTCGATAGCATTCTTGGCTTTGTACTTCGTCTCAGTATCGACGCGGGTGAACAGCATCTCACGACCGGGGCGGATCAGGGCATATTCACCGACGCGACGCAGGATCATCACAAAGGCGAGCACGGGGAAGGTCGCCGCTAATGCCAGCAGGCCAAAACCCGCAGTCATCAGCAACGGTACCCCAGCGAGGAGGACGCTGACGCCGAGCCGTTTTGCCAGCCGCCCCGTGAAGAAGATCTGGATCAGGATCGTGAGCGACTGGACCAGGACATCGATGGCGGCAAACACCTGTGTCTGCCGCGTCCTGTCCGGAAAGGTCGCTTCGACGATCCGCGCCTGCTCGAAATAGAGGAAAGTCGTGGCGGCAGTGAGGAGTAGGATGAATCCGGAGATGGCGAGGAGATAGGGTGAGCGGGCAATCAGCGTCAGCCCGGCCCAGATCGAGCCCCCGATCCGGTTGGCCGGAGGTTCGTGTGCTTGTGAACGGGGACCGGCCTTCTCGCGCCAGGCAAGCAGCAGGCGCACGCAAGGCAGGGTGGTGAGCAGTAGCGCGCTGGAGAGATAGAGGAGTCCGGCTTCGCCCAGTGGTGCCACCAGCAGGCCGGAAATCAGCGGGCCAGTGAGCCCGCCCAGGCTCGCTCCGGCGGCGACTTGACCGAAAAGGCGGTGCGCCTGGTCGGGGTCGAATACGTCCGCCATCAGGCTCCAGGCAAGCGAGATGACAAACAGATTCATCACCGAAAGCCAGATGTAGAACGCCCGGGCGATCCAGATATTGGCGGGGTCGAGCACCAGGCTGGTCGCGAAGCCCGTCATGATCAGCGCTGAAAGCGAGTAGAGGATTGGCAGCAGCCGCCTACGAGGCATGCGCGTGGCGACCCAGCCGTAGAGGGGCACCACCACCAGCATAGCTACGAAGGTCCCTGTCCACAGCCATTGCAGCTTGTCGACCCCGCCGGCAATGCCGAACGTCTCGCGCACCGGTCGCAGCATGAAATAGGAGGCGAACAGCAGGAAGAAGAGCAGGAAGCCGATGGCGACGGCCGGGACCTCGCCTGGCCGCGCAACGATGAGACGACCGAGCAGGGAACGGCCGGCCGAAGCCTCAGAGGCCATCTATATACTGCTCCATTCGCTTGCGAAGCGCCGCGTCCGGCAGCGGGCCACGCGCTGCGGCGAGATTGTCGTCCACATAGCGCGCCTGCGCCATGCCGGGGATGGCGATCGGCCGGCTCGGATGCGACAGCACATATTTGAGGAATATCTGCGCCCAACTCGTGGCGTCGATCTCCTTGGCCCAATCGGGCAGTGGCTTGTCACGCGTGGCAGTGAACAGGCGGTCCCGCCCGAACGGCAGATTGACCATCACCGCGATGCCCTTCTCCTGCGCCAGCGGCAGAATTCGGTCGGCAGCGTTGCGATTGTCCAGCGCGTAATCGACCTGGATAGTATCCAGCGCCTGGCGGCGCATGACTGCCTCGAACGGCTCGTACTGCTCGTCGAACGAGGTGGTGATCCCAAGCACGCGGATGCGCCCGGCGGCCTTGAGATCACGCAAGATCGCGAGTTGATTATCAACGTCGCGCAGATTGTGGACGGCTATCAGGTCGATGTGGTCTGTCCGCAGCTTCTTGAATGATTGCTCGATCTGGGCCAGCCCGGCCTCGCGCGAGGCGACCCCGACCTTGGTAGCGAGGAACAGCCTGTTCCGCAGGCCGAGATCCGCGACGAGTTGGCCGACCACCTCCTCGGCTCGGCCATAGGAAGGCGCGGTGTCGATGACGGTACCGCCCAACTCGGCAAAGCGCTTGATGGTTGCGCGCAATGGTGTGAGTTGCTCCTCACCTTTCGGATCATCATAACGTCGAGCTGTCCCGATGCCGATGGCTGGCACCTGGATCCCGCTATCGCCGATAGGAATCATTCTCAGCCTGCTGTCGGCAGAGGGTTGGGCAAGAGCGGCCCTCCACGTGAAAGGCAAGGCGGCCATTCCGGCGAGGGTCGTGCGGCGGTCCAGCATGTTCCGTCTCCTATTCAGTAGCCTGTCCTGAATAACGGCCATCATCTGCAATAAGACGGAGGGATGCAATCGCCATGTCCGGGGAGGGAGGGGATGAGAAGGAAGGTGGGCGGGATATGTGCTCTCAGCGCGCAAGGCAGCGGCCTGATATGCGGTTCCGGCCGTCCTGTCCCTTTTGTCGCTCCGCAGTGGTGAGTTGGGGGCTCGGCATGGTGTCGGCAACGGAGGCCACGCCTCGTTCGCAGCCCCTCGTACAAAATTGGCGGGATGCCAAGCCAGCGTCCGAAAACCCGTTGCAATGCCCATCTGCGGTGCTTATAGGCTGCGCTCCCTGGGGGCTGTAGCTCAGTTGGGAGAGCGCATCGTTCGCAATGATGAGGTCAGGGGTTCGATTCCCCTCAGCTCCACCACCCTGTAGAGTAAGGGCTGAAAAGTCTGTTCTATAGGGTTGTCCCCCTAGGTTCATCAGGCACATTGATAACTTGCCGTAGCATGTGCTTTCGGGTTGATTTGCAGGTGCGATCGAAATCGTCGCCGGTGTGAACCAATCCGATGGGGTAGGGCGAGGCGGCGAGGCCGCTCGTATCCTAGATGATGTGGCGCATACCCGGTAGCTCCCGTAAAGCTGCTGCTAAGATGAATGAAACCGTGCACGCGGCCGCTCCGACCACGGTGAACTTGATTAATGGCGCGGCGGTCCAGGGCATGGCCCAAACGCTCAATGCGACGAGGACCGGCGGGTGGATGATGAAGGCTCCAAAGGCATTGCGGGCGAGGGAAGACGTGATTGGAGTGGGATGCCGGCCCCATCGCCTTGCCGCTACCAGTAGTCCCAGAATGACTCCGCACGCAACCAGAGGATCCCACAGGGCATAATATAGGGCATTAAGGTTCCAGCCTCCTTCAAATCCGCCCATTGGCCCTCGCGTCCACAGCATGATCGGTAAGGTAACGAGCGCAAGGCTGGTGATGATTAGCCAAGGGGCGGCCTCCCGTAGCGTGATGCGTTCCAGCAGTCGGGGCCGAGCCGTCGCGCAGCCTGCCACGAAGAGAAAAATGTAGCAGGGGAAATAACCCAACTGCAGCCAAAGCACCTCTTTACCCACCGGAAAAGCTAGGCGCACAAGGAAGGAGAGCATGCCGAGCCCTACGGCCACCAAGGCGAGCTTCAAATGAGAAGGTAGTGCGTCGACGGAGCGTGCTTCCCGATCCGCTAGGCGGAATACCTCGCGCCCACCCGTGTAGCAGGTCGCAAAGATCAGCAGAGCGATGGCGAACCAGAGGGGCCCCGGGCCGAATGCGCAGGCTTTCGTCATATGCCACCATTCCTGCATCAGCGGATTGCTTTTGTTGCTCCGGGCAATCGCCACAGTCAACGGATGGAGAATGAAGAAGAACACCAGCAGCGGGAGGCCAAGGCGAAGGAGCCGGCCCGAAAGGAATTTGGCGGGCTGCTTTCGATCATATGATCGCGGTGTGTAATAGCCCGCGATCAAAAAGAACATCCCCATGAAATAGGACTGGTTGATCGTGTTAAATATCACAAGAATGTCGATCGAGGCATTCGGTTCTTCACGCCAGAACCAGCTTCCTGATCCGCCATAGCTTATTGCGGTGTGATGAAGAACCACTAGTATAGATAAAAGTATTCTAATGAAGTCTATTCCGACACTTCTTGAAAAAACGACGGAATCACTGTTCATATTATTGATAGAAACGTTCATTCATTCATTATGTGGTCGACGATGTGGTGTGTAAAGTAAAATTTATTGTTTAATTTGAGCTCAAATTTCAATTTGAATTTGAATTATGGAATGCGGAGCAAATTCCGCATGGAGGGCTGCGAGTGCGTGGCGTTGTAGGGCGGACCTATACGCGACATTTTGGACTTGCCACCGGCCAAGTGGCGCGGCATAGGCGCCGGGCTTGCCGCCGGCTAGACCAACGCCGGCTGGTGTGGCCCCTTCGTCTAGCGGTCAGGACGCGGCCCTTTCACGGCTGAAACACGGGTTCGATTCCCGTAGGGGTCACCATAAAATCGGTGGATCAACCGTTCTGAACGGTTTTCATCCCCGGTGTACTGTTTTGGCGTTCCTGACAAAACGTCGGTTCCCGGCCAGGAACGTCCGTTGCCGGCCAGCGGCTGCAAGATCTTGTTGAAGCCCCAAATTCACTCTGTTGGATCACGTGTTGTATTTAGGCGCACCACATTCAGCGGGCGCGTCACGCGGACTGTTCTAGTTCCTGACGACAATGTCGCCCCATTGCCGACCACCATTAATCCTGGGAGGGGCCTGGGCGCCGATGGCGCCGACGAGTGTACGCACAAGCGCTATTTCCAGAAAGATCGTGCGGATGCTCGGCTGCCGCGGCGAGAGGCGCTGGCAGGGCTTCTCCCAGATCGCGTCACCGTCCAGTGTGCTCTCGCCGGGCATCGCGGGCGAGCGATGTTGTCGCAGCGTAGCGGTGCCAACGCTGTCGATGATGGTAGGCATGCCATGGGCGATCAGGCCGCCCTGTCGTCTCGATCATAGACGCCCATTCCGATCGAGGGCTTGGTGACGCCCCGTAGTCGAATGGGCGGCGCGTCCCCGTCGGCGTTGCTGTGACGCGCGCGATCTCATAGTCGGGATGGGCCGGATTAATCGGGCTGCGCCCGGTGCCTCCGGCCTCGCTCGCTTTGCGTTTCGTGCAACGCTCCTGGTGATAGCGTGTTCGAGCATACGCCGGTGGCGTTATCGGCGGTCCAGGTGGTGCTTCGCGAGGAACTTCGACAATTGGTCAGCAACTTGCACGTTGTTGAGATCGGCAAAGGGGATGTGCGTATTTCCTTTCAAACCGGCATCCGGCAGATGCAGGATTTCCGCCTTGCCGCCATAGCTGTTCACGAGCGCGACAAATCGTTTGCATCTTTCCAGTGACGCTTCCCAGTTTTGCGATCCCTCGATGTTATCACCCCACACAAACTGCATTGGAATCTTCGCGAACTTCTTGAACGCCTCTTCAGATACATAGACCGGACCGAACGGGCCAATTTCTTGTTGAGGGCCTTCACCTTCGGGATACACATAACCCGGGTTTTCATAGGCGACGATCGCACGAACATTGTCGCTCTTGAGAGCTGTCAGCAAGGCACGAAAGCCGCCGGCTGAGTTGGTGACAAGAACGGCTCCGCCGACCCGGTCTACTGCTTTGGCTGCTGCGTCGGATTCGAGCTGGGCGTTCTCTACCGTGTCAAACTCCACATAGCGCTTGCGGGCCGCTTGCTCCCATGCGTCCGGATCTTCCTTCGGAAACTGCACGTCGGGGAACCAGTTGAGATAACCTTTTCCCAAGCGCCATGCATCGAAGCTGCGCTGGTCGCTTCCGAGGGTGGGCGTGAAGCTGGTCGCTTCACATCCCCAGTTCGCGCGACCAACCCTCGGTCCGTCCCACAGATAGACGGGAAAGCCACGCCGCAGAAAGATGCTTTGATATCCTTCGCCGCCATCCCACCGGCTCTGCCAGACCGTCGCTGATGAGCTGTGCCACATGAACAGGCCGATCTTGCGCGGACGGACGGGAATAGCATATTCCACATAGCCATGGTCGCAGTGCAGCGATGCGTTTTCGTCGCCAAGCACCTTGCCCCCTATTTCAAAGGCGCCCTGGCGGGAAAGGACAATCGGTTCGCTCGGCTGATCGGGTGCCGGTTTTAGCGGACCCGCCCGGCTGGATGTCGGGCCACTCGAGATAATTGCGACGGCTGCAAGCAGGCCAAACGCGCGCACATATCGATTGACTTCCTTCTGTTTCGCGCTTTTCCTATGACTTCTGATCGCGTCCTTCATGTATCCCTCCTTCAGCGAGGCCCGATCTGCTTTCGTTCATGGTCTGAAGACGTACCAAGGCACCTGTGGGCCGGGAGTTGCTTGGTCGATTTTATCTCCAGCGCTCAGCTCTGGACGAAAAAAGTGCGGTGCTGAACAGCGAGCGCCTTTGGGCGTCACGACTGGGTGCCCGCAAACGGAGGAACGCTGTCGCGCTTGTTGCGCGCGTCTGACTACCAGGCCAAGAGCTGGCTGACGGCCGTACGAGGGATGATCCTCCTTGGATGTTCTCTGCTCCCCACCCGGCAGGCCGCGCAGACGAAGTCCGCAAGGCAATCACACCCGCTCGACCGCAAGCGCAAGCCCCATGCCCACCCCCACACACAGAGTTGCAAGCCCCAGCCGGCCTTGAGTTTTTTCAAGCTGATTGATCAGCGTCAATACCAGACGTGCGCCGGACATACCCAAGGGATGGCCAAGCGCAATCGCTCCGCCATTCGCGTTCACATGGGGCGCGTCATCGGCGATCCTCAATCCGCGCAGGACCGCAAGGGATTGGCTGGCGAAGGCTTCGTTCAACTCGATCGCATCAAAATCGTCGATCTGCATGTTGAGATGGCCAAGCAGCTTCTGCACGGCGGGGAGGGGGCCGACGCCCATGATCCGCGGTTCGATCCCGGCGGATGCCATTCCGAGGACGCGCGCCCGTGGCACGAGGCCATGACGCTTCGCGGCGGCCTCGCTCGCGATCAACAGCGCTGCCGCTCCGTCGTTTATGCCGGAGGAATTGCCTGCCGTAACGGTGCCGTCCGGCCCGAAGAGCGGCTTGAGGCGAGCGAGCGCATCGATCGATGTGTCGGGACGGGGATGCTCGTCGAGGGCGACTTCGACAGTTTCGCCGCTCTTCTTTCCGGTGACAGAGACAGCGGCAATCTCTGCTGCGTGGAAGCCGCTGGATCGCGCTGCAGCCGCCCGCTGCTGACTTTGCAGTGCAAAACGATCCTGGTCCTCGCGACTTACCCCGAAGTCGATGGCGACGTTCTCGCCGGTCCGTGGCATGGTTTCGGCGCCATAAGCAGCGGCGAACGCCGGGTTGACGAACCGCCAGCCCATTGTCGTATCTTCCAGCGTTTGGCTCCGGCCAAAAGCCGTGTCCGCCTTTGCCAGGACATATGGCGCGCGCGTCATACTTTCCACGCCGCCCGCGATGGCAAGGGACATTTCCCCCGTCCGAATGGCTCGGGCCGCTGTGCCGATCGCCTCGAGGCCGGATGCGCACAGGCGGTTCAATGTCACTCCTGGGACGGAACACGGAAGTCCCGCCAGAAGCGCGCTCATGCGAGCGACGTTCCGATTGTCTTCTCCTGCCTGATTGGCGCATCCGTAGAAGACTTCCTCGATGCTTACGGGATCCAGACCAGGATTTCGTTGCAGCAGAGCCTTGATTGGCAGCGCGCCAAGATCGTCGGCGCGGATACCCGCCAAAACGCCGCCATAACGGCCGATCGGGGTGCGAATGGCATCACAAATAAATGCGTCAGCGATCATGCCGATGCCCTCGCGTCCAATTTGAGCTCGGTTGGTGTCTGACGGTTGCACTCGGTGAGCGCGAGGCCGGTCAGCGACTCCAGTTCCGTTATGGACATGCCGTCGACCAGTTCGACGACGGATGCCCCGTTTGCGCCGACTTCGAACACCGCAAGATCGGTATAAACCCGTGACACGCACGCCAAACCCGTGAGGGGATAGGTGCAACTCTCCACCAGCTTGCTCGCTCCTTGCTTGGTGAGCAATTCCATCATGACGAACGTCTGCTTGGCGCCGATCGCCAGATCCATCGCGCCACCCACGGCCGGGATGGCGTCGGGTTCGCCCGTATGCCAGTTGGCGATGTCGCCACGGACCGACACTTGGAACGCGCCCAGCACGCAAATATCGATATGTCCACCACGCATCATCGCGAAGCTGTCGGCATGATGGAAGAACGCGCCGCCAGTTAGCAAGGTCACGGCCTGCTTGCCGGCATTGATCAACTCCCAGTCTTCTTCTCCCTCGGCGGGAGCAGGCCCCATGCCGAGAACGCCATTCTCACTTTGTAGGATGATCTCCCGATCGGCGGGCAGATGGTTGGCGACCATGGTTGGAAGGCCGATGCCTAGATTGACATAGGCTCCCTCGGGAATGTCTTGCGCCACGCGCGCGGCCATCTGCTCACGAGTCAGGCGGTTCATTTTTGTCTCCCTGTCAGGCGATCGAAACCGTTGTGGGCTGGACCTCCACGAGGCGCTGGACGAAAACGCCAGGCGTTACGATGCACTCGGGATCGAGTTCGCCGAGCGGAACGATCTGCGATACTTGGACGATCGCTGTCGTGGCAGCCATCGCCATGATCGGTCCGAAGTTGCGCGCTGTCTTGCGATAGACAAGATTGCCCCAGCGATCGCCCTTGTGAGCCTTGATCAGGGCGAAGTCTGCCCGGATCGGATATTCGAGCACATAGTCGCGGCCTTCAATATTGCGCGTTTCTTTGCCCTCCGCGAGGAGGGTGCCGAATCCGGTCGGCGTGAAGATGGCGCCAAGGCCAGCCCCGGCAGCCTGGATGCGGGCAGCTAGATTTCCTTGCGGGACGAGCTCGAGTTCGATTTCACCGGCGCGGTAGGCGGCGTCAAAATGATGCGAATCCGCCTGCCGCGGAAAGGAGCAGATGATTTTCCTGACGCGGCCCGCCTTGATGAGTGCGGCAACTCCGTTCTCGCCATTTCCCGCATTGTTGTTGATGATCGTGAGGTTCCCGACCTCGCGATCGATCAGTGCGTCGATCAACTGATCCGGCATTCCGGCAGTTCCGAATCCGCCGATCATGACGGAAGCGCCGTCGAAAATGTCGGCGACCGCGGCGGCGACAGTTTCCATCGACTTGTCGATCATTTCACCCTCCATCAGACTTCGCGGTCGTGCTTGCGCCGTTGCGAGTCAATCGATATTCGCACAGATAATCGATTATCGGTTACTGAGGTGTAATGAGCGAGAACGAGGATCTGGAACGGGAGCATCGTGGTGACCCCGAGTTCATGATGTCGCTTTCCCGAGGGTTGGCGGTGCTGCAATGCTTCGCCGAGCATGAGCAGCCCATGACCATCGCCCAAGCGAGCCGAATGACCGGTATAAGTCGGGCTGCAGTCCGCCGGTGTCTCTACACGCTTGTAACGCTTGGCTATGCTGGGCAGGAGGGGCAGCGTTACGTCCTGCGCCCGAGGACCTTGTCCCTTGGCTACGCATTTATGTCGTCGAACTCCCTGGCGGTGCGGACTCAGCCCATCCTCGACGATCTGCGCGACGAGCTAGGTGAATCTTGCTCGCTCGGAGTGATGGAGGCGGACGAAGTTCACTATGTTGCGCGCGCCGAGGCCTCGCGCATCATGTCAATCGCGCTGCGCGCCGGAAGTCGGCTGCCCCTCTTTGCCACCTCGATGGGACGGGTATTGCTTGCAGGACTGCCGAGGTTCCAGCAGGAGGCTTACCTGCGACGCGCGAACTTACAGGCGCTCACGCCTCGGACGCAAACAGATCCCGGCACCCTACTCGAGCTTATCGCCAAGGTGGGAGAGCAGGGATACGCAATTGTCGATGAGGAGCTCGAATTGGGTCTTCGGTCGGTAGCCGTCCCGATCAGACCCGCCAGCGAAGTGGTGGCCGCCCTCAATGTAGGTACGGCCGTCGCCCGCATCCCACTTACGGATCTGCGCACTCGAATTTTGCCTTCGCTTCGGCGCGGCGCAGCGCGGCTGGGTGCGGTGATCAAAGCCTAAGCGGAGTCTCTCGAAAATGCTCTGAAGGGCCAGTCGCGCGTCCCCAACAAAGATTGGCGGAAGCAGCGCGTGCCAAACAACTATCGGAATTTTGTGACTTGCGTGGCGCGGATTCAGATTGGCGCAGCTTGCAATGCGCAGTCTGCGAGATTAAACCTATTTCTCTAGGTTATAGGAGGGTCGGCTTGCGACAGATATTTTTCTCACGCGCCCGCGCCGCGCCTTTCCCAGGATACCATGGTCCAATCAATATGCCGCTAGCAGGCTTCAGATCTGATTGAGGTTGCAGAGCCAGGTCGTTGCCCGACGATCTTGTTTCGATGGATTTATGAACGGAGACCGTTTGGTGAGTGATAAGGACAGGTTCAAGATCAGTCGTCGGCAACTCGTTATCGGGGGAACTGGAGTTACGGGCCTTGCCACGCTCGGCACCCTGATTGGTCGTAGCCAATGGGGGGCTGACGGCCGGTTCGTCGTCGCCATCAATCAAATGCCGCCGGGAATAGACTATAGCACGATCGATTTCGGCATAAACGCCGCGAAACCGATGCTGGAGAACATAAACGAGGCGCTGGTCGCAAAGAATGCAGCTGGCGACCGAGTGCCGGGATTGGCCGAATGGAGTTATTCGCCGGACGGCAAGATGGTAGAGTTTCGACTGCGACGAGATGTCCACTTCCATGACGGCTCCCCGTTCACGGCAGAGGACGTCAAGTTCAGTCACGAGCGGCTCTTCAAACACGGCACATTCTATCGAAGCCGAATGCGCGACTTCGAACGGGTCGAGATAGTCGACGACCATACGGTTCGCTTCTATTTCTCGTCTCTTGCTAATGCGTTTGTGCGCGTCCGCAGCCTATACATTTTTTCAAAGCGCTACCATGACAAGGTTGGGGAGGAACGGTTCAGTTCCGCCCCGGTGGGCACGGGACCATATCGATTAGTTGACTATCGTCCGTTCGAACATGCCGACTTGGATGCTTTCGAAGGCTATTGGGGAGGCGCGCCGCAAGTAAAACGTGTGCGCCTCGCCTTCGTTCAGGAGGATATGACCCGTGTCGCCATGCTTCGCTCGGGAGAGGCCGACATGATCATGGCTGCGCCTTTCCCAATGGTTCCGTCTCTGGAGGAGGCGGGCTTCGTGCGCGCCCAGGCGGATATGCATCCGACCTTCAGCCTTCGCTTTCAGCTGGCAAACAAAAGCACTCCTTGGGCGGACAGACGGGTGCGCCTGGCTCTCGCTCATGCGATCGACGCCGAATCGATCAGGAACGGATTGTTCGGAGGTATTCCGAAGCGCTATGCGGGGTTTGCTCCGGGAGAACCTGGCTACAATCCCGACATAAAGCCATTTTCCTATGACCCCGACCTGTCCCGCCGCCTCCTTGCAGAGGCCGGATACGCGAATGGTTTTACACTGCCGGTCACGTATTGGACTAATTCCTATTACGGCATCAGGGAAACGACGGAAGCCGTCGCGCTCTATTTGAAGGCAATCGGCGTGTCGTGCGAGATCAGCGCGATAGAAGCGACGCAGGGCCTGGAATTCGTCCGCTCGATTTCCAAAAACCCGAACGTTCGCATGTCGATGGTATCGCCTGCTATCTTCGCCAGCTATGGCGATCCCGTTGAAGCCATGAGGCAAGCCTATAGCGGGCTCACGCCATATTCATGGTACAACGATGACACATTCGACGACGCTGTGCGAGGCGCGCTGGCGGCCAAGGATGATGCCGATCAAGCCCATTATCTCAAACTTGCGGCACGTCGACTGCATGAGGATGTGCCGACTATTCCGCTGTGGAACAACGTTGCGGTCTACATGATGAGGCGAGGCGTCGAATATCGTCCCATGGGACGCGATATTCCTTCGCTGTCTTTGGAAAACATAGACTTAGTCGCGACCTGATCAGAGCTTTCCGGCGGCCCCGGCAATTCATGCTCTGTTCGGCGGTGGTCGCTTTCGCCGGTTCGATACGTTAGCCAGGGCGGGCGAGGATATGTTGCCAATGTCGGCGATACTGCCACAGTTCGTGAGCGCAAGGCCGGTCCGTCCTGCACGAAATGGGCGAGCATGCCCGAGACCACTTGCTCACCGCCGGTCGCGAACGCGAGCGCCCAAGGGTGACAGATAAGCACGCCTTTCATACCGAGGGCGAGCATGCGCAGCGTGTCGAGACCTGAGCATACGTTGCCATTGGCGAGCATGGTCAACTGGTCGTCGACCGCCCGCGCGACCGCCGGCAAGCCGGTGTAGACCTTCGCGAGCGTCCGGACCCGATGCGCGGGCACCGCCTCGTTGCGGTTAAAGTGCGAAGGGGAGGCTGATTCAGCTACCATCCTGCAATCCTGGAACTTTGCCCACGATTGCTAGTCGAACATTGGCCGGTCAGACAGTAGCTCCAAGGGTCCCGATCAGTCTTTCGGCTTCTTTCGCGACAAGCCCATCACAAGTCTATGGTACGGCCTCCAGGGTGCGCTCATCAGCAGTTAGGAGATGGCATACGGCGGTGCTGCCATGGGCTGTTGTGATCCGCGGGGGCAGTTGCTGGCTGCAAATTGGCTGGGCACTGGGGCAGCGAGTGTGAAAGCTGCATCCCGAAGGAGGATTGATGGGAGAAGGAACGGAGCCATGCAGGCGAATTCTTTGAATTTCCTGTTCCAAATTCGTGGGTAGGACCGAAGAAAAGAGCGCCCGTGTATAAGGATGCTGAGGGGAGCTTCGAATTACATCC
This sequence comes from Sphingobium sp., assembly GCA_035654015.1. Lineage (GTDB taxonomy): Bacteria > Pseudomonadota > Alphaproteobacteria > Sphingomonadales > Sphingomonadaceae > Sphingobium. The sequence goes on along the minus strand of DASRXX010000003.1, from coordinate 305,655 downwards.
ATCGGACCTATCTCGACGATTTTCCCGAGATACATAACGGCAGCCGACTGGCACATGTGCGTGACGATATCGAGGTCGTGCGAGATCAGCAGGTAGCTGAGCCCAAACTGCTTCTGCAGATCTTGCAGAAGGTTTAGGATCTGGGCGCGGATCGAAACGTCCAGCGCGGATACGGGCTCGTCCAGTATCAGGAGGCGTGGCTGCAGCGCCAATCCTCGTGCAATCGCGATGCGCTGGCGTTGGCCGCCGCTAAACTCATGGGGCAGCCTTGACTGGGCCGTGGAGGGCAGGCCGACGATGTCCAGCAACTCGTTTACGCGACGGATTATCTCCTCGCGTGAGAAGCGCTTCGCTGCGTGCAACGGTTCAGCGATCGCTTGGAATACTGTCCGCTTCGGGCTGAGAGAGCTATATGGATCCTGAAATACCGCTTGCACTTGACTGCGATAAGTTCGCAAGTCCTTTCCGTGGGAATTCTGGACTTCTTTCCCATCGAACAGGATCTGGCCATCGGTCGGAGACTCAAGCCTTAGGAGCAGCTTGACCGTCGTCGATTTCCCACAACCGGATTCCCCGATGAGGCCGAGGGTTTCACCTTCCGGAATAGCAAAGCTCACGCCGTCGACTGCCCGCACGACAGGCCTTTCGCCTCGCCGCAGGGGATTCGCCGGAAGCGGGAAATATTTCCGCAGATCTCGGACTTCGAGGATTTTCCGATTCATACAACCTCCAACCAGCACGCGGTCTGATGGTCGCCGGGAAGCTTCGTCACAGGGGGGCGTTCGGATGTGCACCGCGGCATGGCAAATCGACATCGAGGCGCAAACGAGCATCCTGAAATTGACTCGGCCAGATTGGGTGGCTGGCCCTCGATCGTGGCCAAGCCTTTCGACCGATCATTCTCGGGCTTAGGAATGGCGTCGAGAAGAGCGCGAGTGTAGGGATGGCGCGGCGCCTTGAATATGGTTTCTACGGGACCGCGCTCTACGATCCGCCCCGCATACATGACCATGATATCATCGCACAGGCGCGCGGTTACTCCGAAATCGTGTGTTACGATAATGAGCGCCAGCCCTCGGGTGTCTCGAATGTCGGCCAGAAGATCAAGGAACTGTGCTTGCGCGGTCGGATCAAGCGCGGTTGTTGGCTCGTCCGCGATAAGGAGTTCGGGATTGCAGGAAATGGCTATCGCCCCGACGATACGCTGCAGCATGCCGCCGCTCATCTGGTGGGGATACTGCTTCAGTCGCGTTTCCGGGGATGGAATGCCGACAGCTTCCAGGAGGGCGACTTGACGCTCTAGGAGGGCTTGGCCCTTGAGACCCATATGCAGCTTCAAGGGTTCGGCGAGTTGATCGCCGACAGTGAAGACAGGGTCCAGCGCGACCATCGGGTCCTGCATGATCATGCCGATCCGCTTCCCGCGAAGCGCCCGCATCTCTGTCTGGGACTTCCCGACGATGTCGTTGCCGTCGAAGGAAATAGTTCCCGACTTGATCTGCGCCGAACCGGGGAGGAGTTGCATGATCGCCATCGCGGTCGTGGATTTTCCGCAACCGGATTCGCCGACGATTCCTAATGTGCACCCGCGTTTTAGTTCGAAACTGACACCCGAAACGGCATGTACAATGCCTTTCCCGTCTCGCGCGGCGATGTCCACGGTGAGATCGTCAACGTCCAGGAGCGGCGCCGAAGTTTCGGAAGCCGGAAAGGAAGAGCTCATGTCATTCATACCGTATGCGAGGGTCGACTATTCCGAACAGAAGATCGACGAGGAGATTGATGCTGACCATCATGATCGAAAGCAGGAAGGCGCCAGCCTGAATGATCGGGAAGTCACGCGCTTGCAGTGCTTCGACCATCAGTTTGCCGACTCCGGGCCAGTTGAAGACCGTCTCAACGATGATTGCTCCTGCCATCAGATTTCCAAGCTGGAGCCCCATCACGGCGAGGACGGGAATGAATGAATTGCGAAGGGCGTGCTTCCAGACGATCATATCCTCCGAAAGGCCCTTGCTTCGCAGGAAGCGGACATATTCCGAACCAAGCGTCTCGAGCATGGACGAGCGGGTGAGGCGCATCGTCGAAGCGACGGCGGCGAGGCCCAGCGTTACGACGGGCAAGACCATGTGTGCGGCACTGCCTCGTCCACTTGCAGGCAGCCAGTGCAGGTTTACTGAAAAAATCAGGATCAGAATCATGCCAAGCCAGAAGCCCGGTGCTGATTGGCAGAGGATTGCGCCCATCCGGATGGAATAGTCGGCGCCGCTCCCGCGATACCTTGCCGTCGTAACGCCGAGAAACACCCCGATAAGCGTCGCCAGGATGAATGCAGAAAGACCGACATGGATCGTCGCCGGTAAACGCGCGGCAACCATGTCGAGCGCTGGTTGTTGATAGCGGATCGATCGGCCGAAATCCCCTTGGACGGCGTTTTTAGCATAGATGACGTATTGCACCCAGACAGGCTTATCCAAGCCAAGCTCGGCGCGGATCTCGGCGATGTCCGCTTCCGTCGCATCCTCAGGCGCCAGCGACATGACCGGATCGCCCGACATCCGAATGGCTACGAAGATGATGATCGAAATGCCGATAAGAGTGATGCTCGCCCGCACAAGCCGACGAAGAAAATAGTTGAACATCTGTCAGGCCTTGGATTGCGCTTGCAGGGTATCACGGAGCCAGTCGCCGAAGAGATTGGCGCCCATCACGGTCATCGTTATCGCGATACCGGGAAACACCGGCATCCACCAGGCTGTGCCAAGATAGGTGCGACCTCCCGAAACCATGAGGCCCCATGTGGAGGCTGGGGGCTGCACGCCCAATCCGAGGAAGCTGATGCCCGCTTCGATCATGATTGCGCCGCCAAACTGCAGTGTCACCAGGACGATACATGTCGAGAGCACATTTGGAAGGATGTGCCGCGTCAGGATCCAAAAATTGCTGCAGTTCGCGACCCGCGCCAGCGCGATATATCCCCTTTCTCTGAGGCTGAGAACTTGTCCTCGAACCACACGGGCATACGACGCCCAGAACAAGAAGACGATCGCACTCAAGATCGTTGGTAGCCCGGCGCCTATCGCGCTGCCGATCAGGATGATGAGCAAAGTCGCAGGAATGGACATCTTGACGTCGACGAGCTGCATCAGCAACGCATCGACCCAACCGCCAAAATAGCCGGCAACCATACCCAGCGTGATGCCGATCAAGGCCGCTCCGAACACGCCGACAATCGCGACGATCAGTGGCACATATGCGCCGTCAATCAAGGTGCTCAAGAGATCGCGACCGAAGTTGTCTGTGCCCAGCGGATACGACCAGGAGCCGCCAGCGAGCCAAGCCGGCGGACGTTGTGTATTGGTGAAATCGATCAGAGTTGGATCGTGCGGCATCAACCATTGGCCGAACAGCCCGAAAACGAGCATAGGGGACAGCAAGATCAACGGTAGCCAGGGAACCTTCGCCCACCAAGGTACCGGACGAACCAGGGTGTCAGCGACCGCGATCGGTGCGGCCGCTACCTCCTCAACGCCCTCGGTCATCGTCGGACCGACCTTGTCTCGACGAATTTCACTTGCTTGCGGCCCTACCATCGATCTGCCTGTCTCCTGGGGTCGCTTCAACCCTCGAGTAATGAAAAGATTGTCAGGTCGCGTGCGCGCCAAACGGTAGAATGTTCAGCAATTGCTCGCCGGCGATCAGCCGGCGAAGGTTCTCACGGACCGCGCTAGCCAGTCGCGCTGGAGACTCGCTGCTTCCGCCCCCGGCGGTGTGCGGCGAAATGATGAGATTGGGCGCGTTCCAAAGAGGGTCACCCGTCGGCAAAGGCTCAGGATCAGTGACATCCAGTGCCGCGCCCGCAACCTGCCCACTTTCAAGTGCAGACCGCAATGCCACTTGGTCAATGATGCCACCGCGGGCGACGTTGACGATATAGGTGCCGGCCTTCATGCGGTTAAAGGCGTCGGCATCGAGAACATGTCTGGTGTCAGGTTTCATCGGCAAGGCGATGAGTATCGCGTCGGCTTGGCTTAGGGCTTCGCCTAGGGCCGTGACCGGAAATATCTCGTCGACCGCTTCGTGCGGGGCTCCCGATCGCGTAACGCCAAGCACGCGCATGTCGAATGCCCGAGCCCGATTGGCGATCTGGATACCCACATTGCCCAGACCCAGCACGACCGCAGTTTTCCGGAACATTGATCGAAAACGGGGTGCAAACTCACGGTTCCACGAGCCGGCGGCGGTGTTGCGCACGAAATCAGGAACGCAATGTGTCAGTGCGAGCAGCAGCGCCATGGCATGCTCGGCTACCACGGGCGCGGAGTGGCCGCCGCTGCTGGTTACCGCAATTGAACTGGGCACGCCGTTTGCGACGAACCCTTCGTTGCCGGCTGCGACGGTCTGTATCCACCGAAGATTTGTGCCGTGATCGCGGATGGCAGCAGCGACATCAGCCGTATATCGCGAGGCTCCGGACGTAATGAGGCCTGCCGCTCCCGGAAGCACCTCCGGCAGACGCGCAGGATCATCGATCACCACGATCTCGGCGCCGGGCACTTGCTCGACGACCGGCACGACGGCATTTTTGTAGGGTTCCAACGGTATCCAGACAACTACGCGCATAGCCTCTCCCATTGATCAGTGCCGTCGCATCTCGGTGATGAGATTATCCCACTCGTCGAGAAAATAACAGTTAACCTATGTCTATAGATCTTAAAATGGGTGATCAAGTGGCCACTCATTGTCCGGGAAGCCATCTTACCGTCCCATCTCTCATCGGTTTCTAGATGTCGACCAATCCCCGTTTCAAAGCTTTGCCGACCTGCTCCTCAGCGGCGTGCCGGGGGCAGGCGATGCCTCCCCCTTTGGAGGGCGTCGCTTCCAATCTTCTGCACCAAGCAACTGCATGCACAGGCGACCGCGCCACCGCTGGCAAAAATTCGCGTCTGGAATTGTGGTGGAGGTACCGCATTACGTAGGCCGACACTCCATCATCCCGGATCGGGACATCGCTCGCTGCTTCCCGATCCGGAGTGGAGGGTGGAGGATTGAAGGGACCGCATGGAGGCCACGGGGCCTCATTGCGCCTCTTCTGCGCCTGGTTGCGCAACAAAACGTTTCGGCCGGACAGGAGCAGGATCACCGGCTGATTTGAGCTTCTCCGCCTGTGAGGAGACGAACCCTCGGATGAGATCGATCTCATCCCGGGTCAGGATCGTGCTCCAACCGACCATTCCATTGCTTTCGAGCAGGCCATCGTACACGATCTGTTGCCACAGATCCTTGTTGGGCAGAGATGCGGACCGGCGCAGGTCGGGGACGATATTGGGAGATACGGCGGCAGCTGAGTGGCAGCGTGCGCAGTTCCGTGTAAAGAGAGCTGATCCGGCCTCCACCTGAGCGGGAGTCCATTTTTCCTTCGCGGGATTGGCGGGCGGCGCACGGCCGGGATCGGGCGGCAGCTTGGCTGTCCCGCCAAGCTTGAAGACAACGACGCGACCGGGTTGGGGGGCATAAGAGTTGACTGAAGGCGCGGTGATGCCGCCAGGGCCGCCGAAACCTGATACGATCGCAATATATTGCACGCCATCAATCATGTACGTGATAGGTGCTGGCATCGCGAAATTAGGCGTCGGATAGGACCAGAGTTCCTTCCCATCGGTCGCGCGATAGGCCGCCAATTCTCCCACAACATTGCCCCGCGCCTGGAATACCAGCCCGGATGCGGTCGCCAGCGCTCCGCCTCCGGTCAGCTCCTTCTTCCAGACTGTCTGTCCATTTGCAGGGTCGAACGCGATAAAAAAGTTCTTGGCGCCCAAACCTCGGGAGACCACGCCGGTATTGGATGGGCCTCCCTCCTTGCGGACGAAGTTAGGCATGGCATCCATCATCATGCTGTTTTCGGACACCTGGAAGTAGATCAATCCCGTCTTTGGATTGCGAGCCATCGGCGCGATGCCATGCGCGCCTCCCAACCCGGGACTGAGAAGGAAGGGGCCATTTTCGAACCGCGACCCCTGGGGTTCCACGGGCCGCCCGGTCGCGAGGTCGATCCGCTTTGCCCAGGTAATGCCCCTTACGAACGGGTTGGCCGATATGAGCTTCCCGTTGCTCCTGTCGATGACGTAGAAAAAGCCGTTCTTGGGCGCGTGGTACAGCACCTTGCGCACCGAATTGCCAATCTTCATGTCAGCCAGCATGATCGGCTGGACCGAGTTATAATCCCAGCTCTCGGCTGGGTTTTCCTGGTAGTGCCAGACATACTCGCCGGTATTCACATCGAGAGCGACAATCGATGCCACGAACAGGTTATCGCCCTTGCCGTTCGACCGGATCGCGTGGTTCCACGGGGACCCATTGCCCGTGCCTATATACAACCGCTCGAACTCGGGGTCATAGCTGATGGTGTTCCACGCCGTGCCGCCACCGCCATATTTGTACCATTCGCCGCTCCAGGTTGGCTCGACGAGGGACTTCATGATGGAATCGGACGCGGCACCGTCCGGCGGAGCCTTGGGATCTCCCGGGACGAGATAGAAACGCCACGCCATCTTGCCGGTCTGTGCGTCATAGGCACTGACATAGCCGCGCACACCGAAGTCCGCGCCGGCATTGCCGATGATCACTTTACCCTTTGCCACTCGCGGTGCGGCAGTAATCGCATACATCTGTTTCGGGTCGGTGGTCTGGACGCTCCAGACTTCCTTACCATCCTTGGCTCTGAGAGCGATCAACCGGCCATCGATCGTGCCGACATAGACCTTGCCGTCATAAACAGCGACTCCCCGGTTGACCACGTCGCAACAGGCGCGCACACCTGCCTTGCCCGGCACCCTTGGGTCGAAAAACCAGATCTGCTCGCCAGTCTTTGCGTCGAGAGCGTAGACCTTGCTCCAGGCCGTCGACACATACATCACGCCATCAACGACAATCGGCTCTGCTTCCTGGCCGCGGGTGGTATCAAACTCAAAATACCAGGTGGGAGCGAGTTGCACGACGTTCGCCTCATTGATCTGATCGAGCGTCGAATAATATTGGCCTTGATAGGTTCCGCCATTGACCAGCCAATTTTCGGGTTCAGCGGCGGCCTTTTCCATCCGTGCCGCGCTCACGGCCCCCTCGCCGTACGGACCAGGTCCAACCTGCTTGTTACAACTTACCAGGGCAAGTACCAGCATCGCAGCCGAACAAAGTTGAACTGCTTTCATCGGAGCCATCTCATCCTCTCAGTATGTTTCGTGGAAGGCCGTCGATCCTGCCTTCTGCCAAAATCTCGGCGGAAGTTGAGCAGGAGATAACGGCGCTTCATTGTTGTGGCTCATGCCGCGATGAGGCGAAACGGTTCCGCCCGCCCCAAGCTGGCGCATATGGCGGGCGGACCAACCGCGATCCAACAAGCCATGGGTGGATAGCCACATAAGTTCCCCCGACCGTCATGCGCCCCTTTAGCGTGGTGGGTTATGCAGCCGGCGCCGTGGCCTCTACGTTGTTCATCGGCGGCTCAAACGGATCGCGACCGCGGATAAATGCTTCGCCCTTGATGGCGAGCCTGTGCATGAACCGGCGCTTTCCGTGATAGTCGTTCGCAGCGTAATGCCAGACTTGCCAGTTGTCCCAGAATGCAATCGATCCCGGCCGCCATGTGAAGCGGACTTGAAATTCCGGCCGCTCGGCCAGGCGGTACAGGTAAGACAGCAACGGCATACTATCCTCCGCCGACCAACCGTTGAATCTGAGGCAATAGAGCGGCGTGAGAAAGATCGATTTCCTACCGGTTAGAGGGTTACGAATAACGGCGGGGTGGATAACCTCTTTGATCGGCTGGTTCTGACCAATCAGGTTGGTGTTGGTAATCGCCACAAGACGTTCATTGCTGTGAACCACGTCGAGACTTTCGAGCAACCGCTGCAGACCCGGCGAAAGCGATTCGAACACGCAGGCCATGCTGGAGAACAAGGTGTCGCCGCCGAAGTCGGGCAATTCGCGTGCGACAAGAACTGCCCCCTTGGGAGGAAATTCGTGGAAGGTTTGGTCGGCATGCCATGAGCCGCCGATGTTGGCCTTGTCTTCCTCGTTCTTTGTCACTTCCGACATGGAAACATGACCCTTGACCGTCTTCACGTAGCGGACGTCGGTCAAATCTCCGAAGCGCCGAGCAAATGCTTCATGCTGTTCCGGCGTAATCTCCTGATCTCGAAAAAATATCACGCCGTGTCGAGCCAGCGCGCGTGAGATTTCATCGATAACATTCTGGTCGAGCGTTTTACTTAGATCGACGTTTCCGATCTCGGCACCGATGTTGCCAGACAGGCGCGTGATTTTGAGAGTCTTGAACACCAATGCATCCTCTAGCAAAAAAGGCGCCTTCGCAGACGCGAGGCAACCATATTGTCCATTAACATAGAATACCAGTTTATAGGGTATTATAGTGTGGCGCAAGCAGTAGGTAGGGCCGGACAGGGTAAATCCGAGGACAATCCCACGGTAGGGGCTGGAACACCTAAGCCTCGCTTCGGACTAGGTCGGATGCCAATAAGCTGTTGCTCTCAGCCATTCTGGGTTGTGTCCGAACCGTTCAATGAGGGCAGCCTCCAATGCGTTCGTCATGAACGATTCGCCGGCGATCCATGCGTACCCGTCACCGGTTCGCGGGTAACAGGTTGTCAGCGCCTCGATCAGCTCCGCAGCGTGACCATGCGTTTGCTTTCTATAGGTCCACTTCCAATTGGCGCGCTGGCGAGGTGGAATAGAGATTCTGGCAGATCCGTCGTCGATCAAGGCTAGCGCAACGATGGCTGCGGATTCGGGGAGTTCATCCCATGCGCGCACCATTGCAGGAATCGCCGTCTCATCACCCATGAGCAGATACCAATCAAAGTCCTGCGCAATGACCGTAGATTCGCGAGGCCACTCGATCTCGATGTACTGACCCTGCCTCATTGATGATGCCCAGCGTGTGGCTGGCCCGGCTCCGCGCAATGCACACATCACCGACAAACTTCCCTGAGATCGATCGAGGGCCAAGGGCGTATATTTCCGCAATTGTGGACCATCGAAATCACCTGCATGAGGTAGAACAAGGCTGATATGATCGTCAAAGGACGCGCTCGCGAGATCTTTGAGTTCCGGTGCCTGCAACTCGACCATCAGCATTGAGGTTGAAAGCCTAGTCACATCCTTGACGAGGACAGCGGTCCGCCGCTTCCTATGACGCACACGATACGTCGGATTTTCGGCCACGCCAGCCTCCGTCTTCATGAAAGTCGCCCCACGAAACCCAATCCCCGACGTGCATGAGGCGAAACTTCTTGCCGGATGGGCGTTGATGACGCTTGCCAACTGCCGGCGCCCTCCCAGTGCCCTCCATTAGGTCGGCCGGACATCGGATCCGCACCTTGTTTGTCGTCTGATGATCTTGTTAGTTCCCAAGAAGATCATCGAAATTCCTGGTTATCGCGATAACGATACAGGATGATCTTTGAGCGCGTCCTCGTTGATATCGATGCCCCAGCCCGGTGCAGTGGGAACGAGCATCTGGCCGTTCTCCACAACAGGCAGCGCGCTGAACACATGCTCGGCCCAGGGGACAATGTCGGCATCATATTCGAGAATTTTGAGATTCGGGATCGCGGCCGCGAAGTGTGCTCCCATCATCGCGTGGAACGGACTTCCTGCGGTATGGACGGCGACATTGACCTGGAACGTATCGGCCAGACTGGCCATGCGGACGGACTCAGGCAGTCCATTCCACATCATATCGATGATTGCGACATCGACAGCTTGATGACTAAGATACGGTAACAGATGCCTTCGCGTGTAGATCGCTTCGAGCGAGGCGATCGGCAGCGTCGTCCTTTGCCGGACGCTTGCGAGCGCGGAAGGTTCATACAGATCGAACTCCAGCCAACTCAGGTCAAGATCCTCCAGAGCGCGGGCGACCTGATGAAAACCGTCAGGTTTGAAGGAAAAATTGAGATCCAGCATCATGCCCGTGTCCGGCCCGGCGCCGTCTCGCATGATTTCCAGCTGGGTCCTGAGGGCACGAAGCATCGAGGCATCCAGGTTGCGCCCGGGATCGAGATTGGCGCGGTTCATCGTCGACCCGAACCGACCATTAGCCTGATCGAACCGCATGAAATTCGTCTTGAAATGCTTGTAGCCTTTGGCGGTTGCTTCCGCCGCGACCAGACGGAGATCGTCCAGCCTCCGCACTGATTGCGTGGCGATCGTCTTTTCGAACAGGTCCGGGACCATCGCCCGATACAAGCCGCAATGCGACCAATAAAGCGGTATGCGGTCGCGCACGGCTCCCCCGAAAAGCTCGTATACCGGGACGCCCAAGGCCTTCGCTTTGATGTCGAGGCAGGCATTTTCGATAGCCGCCGTCGCCCGAAGGTTTAGGCCTCCATCCGTAAGCCGGATTGCGCCTTCCAGCAGAGAGCTTATTTTCCCGATCTGGCGCGGGTCCTGTCCGATCAGTGGAGCCGCCAGGTTATGGATGACCCACGGCAAAGCGCCGACTCGTAACCCGGTGAACTCGGACCAGCCAACGAGGCCCTCGTCGGTCGTGATTTTGAGAAACGACCACGTCTGCCAACCTCCGTCACCTTGAACATGCTCGATTGTCGTGATCCGCATTCGTTCCTCGTCGCGAGAATCTCATTGAGGGTGCAAGCCGAACTCCGTGTCGGCTCCCAATAACCGGCCTCACCATCGCTCGGCCGGAAAGATGTTCCCGCTGGATTCGGTGCGATCAGGGCACACGCGAATTCAGCGGGAACATTCGTAGCAGCCGCGCGAACCTACGGCGACGCCAGAAAGGCTAGAACTTCATGGACACGCCAACCTGGAACCGTCGCCCAATCACATCATAATAAACGGCATTGGTCTGTTGAAACAGGTTCGGAAGCGGTACCACGGGCGGATCGCGATCCAAGGCATTCTGAATCGAGGCGAACAGCTGGAAATTTTCGCTGACGTCGACATTGCCGTAGAAGCTCAGATAAGCCACCGCCGGGACTTTGTTGTTGGTGATCGTGGTAGCGGGGCTGGTGTTGTAGGAGTTGTCGATCGTGCCCGAAGAAATGAAGTCTACGCGGGCAGTAAGGTCGACGGGACCGACATCATAGGTGCTCGACAAGGTGAATCGGGTCCGAGGCTGGGAGAATTGATTGTTGCCGCCGTTCTCGCCTGCACGATCGATTGTGGGAGATCCCAGTCCCAGATTGACATTGGCACGGCGGACGTAGGTCATGTCGAAATCCAACGACAGCGACCCCGGGATCGAGCCAAGTCCGGTCTTGTATGAGACCACCGTGTCAATACCATCCATCTTCACAAAGCCGATATTCATCACCGGCGCGATGAGGCGGATAGGAGCGCCGGTGGTATCAAACGTGAACTGGTTGCAGAACACGATTTCGCCAGCATCGCATCTCGCGGCAATCGTTGGCGGCTGAACGCCAACGATCGTGTCACGGAGTTCCACCTTATAATAGTCGACAGAAATTCGCAGGCCAGGCAGGAAGCTTGGTTGGAAGACTGTGCCGAGGGTCAAGGTGTCACCCGTCTCCGGATTAAGATCAGGGTTACCGACGGCTGAGTTCACCGGAATATTGCGTGTGGCTCCCCGAAGCGTGACGGTGTTTTGGTTGATAGCACCCCGTCCGACCAGTTCGAAAATGGCCGGTGCCCGGAGGTCACGTGAACGCGTGGCGCGGAACCGAAGACCTGCGATCGGCTCGTAGTTTACGCCAAATTTCCACGTCGTATGACTTCCGACCGAGCTATAGTCCGCGAAACGGACAGCGGCATCAAGATCGAGGGATCGTGCGAAGGGCAGATCCTTGGCGAACGGGATCAACGCCTCAAAATAGCCCTCTTTGACGTTGAAAGCGCCGTCCAGGTTTCTGGCGTTGTTGAGCAGGTATCCGCCTGCGTCGGAGACGGGGTCGACGGTTACCGCATGGCTCTCGCGTCGATATTCCAGGCCCGCGGCGATCCCGACAGGACCGGCCCAAGTGTTGAAGGGCTGTCCGCGAAGGTTTATCGCCGCATTTTCGTGACGATAGTCGGAATACTGATCTACCGTGAACAGATAATAGTTGGCTGCCGCTGTGCTTGGCGAGCCCACGCCATGGAACAGATCGACCGGAACACAACCTGCTGCCGCCGGGTTGAAAGCCGGCCCGGGTTGGGTCGCGCGGCAGACGGCCTCGCCGGACGGCAGCCTAATGGAATCGACGGCAAAAGCAAAATACTGGTTGCGCAGATTATTTTTCGTTCTGTTGCGGTAGTCGCCGCGGCCCCATGTGTAGTTGGCGTCCCAGTTCCAGTTATTCCCAAGGTCGCCCTTGGCACCGAATACGATGCGCGTCGTTTTCATCAAGCCATGTGCGACACCGTTGGCAATGCCGCCGCCAGGGCCGGTCAGGTCGTAGTTCTGACGGTTGAGGTTGAACGTTGTGATGTTCTCGGCGATCATGGCATTTCTGATCTCGTCGGTCAGAAATGCGTTCTGAACGTTGATAACCTGGTTCAATGACCGAGGCGGATTGACGATATTCGAGCTTTTAACGACGCCGTACGACCCTTCGGCAATCAACGTCAGAGCCGGACTCAGTTCGAATGACGCACGCGCATAGCTGTTGATGCGCGAGAAGGCATTCATGAGATTGTTATTCTTGATGAAGGAGGGGGCGTTTGGATCGCCGCCGACCATCGTGAACGTGCCCGGGAATTGCCCGACCGTGAAAGGAGCGAGCTGTCCGTTGCCGACGATCTGATGGTTCACAAGCGAGAAGTTGGATGGTCCCACGATCACGCCGCCCGCGGTCGAGCGCGCGACGACGCCGGGCGCAATCACGTTTGCGGGCAGTCCATTCGTCGCATAATTCGGGTTGGCGACGGTATTGATGAGTCGGGAACTCCAGCCCCGAGAGTACACGTCACCCAGGCCGTCATTGTCTGCCCAGTCAACACCGGCAACGATCTGGCCTCGGTCATCTGCAAAGCTGGTGCCTGCCATGGCGCCCACCCGGAAATTCGCATTGTCTCCACGCTGCGAGATGCCGCTCTGAGCTTTGACCTGAATGCCGTTATATTTATCGCGAAGGATAACGTTCACAACGCCGGCGATTGCATCCGAGCCCCATTGCGCGGAGGCGCCGCCGGTGACCACGTCAATGCGATCGACCATCAGTGACGGAATGAGGTTCAAGTCTACAGAGATCGCCGATCCTGTGGCGGACGCCGGAGCAGAAGGTACAACGCGTGTTCCGTTGACGAGCACGAGCGTGCGATTCGAACCGAGGCCGTATAGGTCCACGAAGTTCGCGCCTGGGAATTGCGTACGAAAGCCGGTCGAGGCAGGATTGAAGGTTGCCTTCATGGCAGGCAGTCTAGAGAGAACATCAGCGACGTTCGTGGCCTGAAATTTGTCAAGCGACTCGCCGGAAACCACCGTCAGTGGTGTCGGTGAATTGAACGCTGATGCTCCGACGCGTGAGCCGGTGATGATTATGTCGCGTGTATCAGCGTCGTTCTGCGAAGTTGCCGCACTCACGTTGCCCGCTTCCTGGGCTTGGACCGAGGCGGCGCCCAGCAACAAGAGAGTGGTGGCCGAACTGAACAGTGCTGCGCGCAGTCGGGCCGCTGTACGGGAATTCTTGTCAAAATTTTGGATCATAGTAGGTCCCCTCCGATTTATCGTTGAATATCCGGTTCGAAGTTGAGGTTGTTGGTCGGCCGATCGCTTCTTAGGGTTTGAGCGATGTTGACCTGAGGTGGGTAGGTGAACGCTCTAAGCTCACGTGTCTGTCGCGCGGAGCATGCTTTTCATCTGGGTCGGGATCGAGGTATCGGGCGGCGGTCGCTATTCGCACACCGACATCAATGCTCAGGTCAAAAGCCCCGATGAAGAGGACCTTCAGAAACTCTCCCACAGACCTGCGAGAAGGCAGATGACGCGGAAAGGTTCCGGACAAGACGACGACCGGCTCTTTTTGCAGGCACATAGTCCGCGAGGACGGTGTATCGCGTCCTCGTAGTGCACCAGCGTTCACACGACTCTCCCGGCGAATTCTCGCCTACCAGACTGAACTCGCGTGACGGCATAACTCAGTTCAATAGGCTAATCAAGCTATGAGGCGATCGAAAGATGCATCGCCCGATCTGAGGGGCTGGAGGCCGCTCAAAGCGCTAAAGATCGCTTGACCGAGTGAGAGGCTGATACGGCGCCATGTGCGCATCCAGCGGTCGCATTCAACTACTTCTCTGGACTTAGTCGCCTTGTCGTGAAGCAACGCGAGGCGAATTTTTGACGCAGGTACGGTGGCTTGGCTGAGCATGTTGCTCGGTGCCAACCGATCCGTTCAGATTGGCAAGGCGATTCGGTAGGCGGCGCTTGGTGCTTGAGATGGTGGCTGTGGAATCGTTTCGTCGGGACTCATCTGTCGACCAAGCGCATTAACCTATATGGCTATGCCATTTTGCGCCCTGTATGCAGATGGAAACTACGATCCTGTTGTCCCTTATCTGTGAAATCAGAGACCGAAATTAGTTGCAATGAAGGCCGTGCGTTCGATGCGGAATCGTATAAATATAGCGTAATAACAGTATGTTGATTAGGTAGGGTTACGTGCCTGCTCGGCTTCGGTGTCGCCAGCTTCGCTAGCTCCTCGAACTGTGGCTGCATGACCTACGGCGCTTGAAAACTCAGAAAAGCAGTTTTAAAGAAATGATCCGGTTTAGGCGATCGGAGGTTGAAGCGATGCGGATAACGATGACCTCCGGCAGACTCGGCTCAATTCTAGTGGTGGACGGCGGGAACCCCATTTCCTGAGCGTCTAGTTCCTTCCTGCCGAATAGGGTGCCCGGTTTTGAATCTGGAGAGCGATGTCATGAAAATTGGAAAAGACTTGATCGACAACAAAACGGCTTGGCGAAATCCTCCCAAGGACTTGTTCATCAGAGATCTGACTGGTGAGGAACTGGCCGCGTTGGATCAAGCCCTCCATGCGACCATAGACAAGCCCAAGCTTTCCATCACTCGCGAGGAGTTCGACCACCCGGTAATCCGTGAACTCGCGCGGAAGATTATGGTCGATCTGCGCGAGGGGCCAGGCGCGACCATTCTGAGGGGGCTGGATGCCAAGGTCTATGATGCCGAGGCGATCGAGCGAATCTATTGGGGGCTTGGGATGCATCTGGGCAAACCCTCCTGGCAAAATGACCTTGGTGACCTCATGGGTTATGTCGAGGAGGAGCCGGATCCGGAAAACCCTTATGACAGCCGGACAAAGGGGCGCGGCTATCGTAGCTCTCACGAAGCGGGATATCACACGGACACCGACGAGGTCGTCGGCCTGGCTTGTGTTAGAAGGGCAGAGCAGGGCGGGACGAGCGTGATCGCCAGCATCCCGACTATCTACAACGAGTTCGTTAAGAAGCGTCCAGACATCCTGCCGGCTTTGTTCGAAGGATATTATGCCACCGTTGGCCAGGATGAAGTGATGTCAGACCAGAAAATGGTCATCTTTGCCGAAGTGGATGGGCAGCTTCTGTGCGAGCTACAGGATAGCGGAATGCGCAAGGCGGCTGAGAAAAGGGGCGAGAAACTCCCGGAAGATTTGGTCGAGGCCTTGAGCTTTCTGCGCGACACGGCGGAGGAAACACGCGCCGAATTCCTGCTGGAGGACGGAGAAATCCTGTTATGGAATAATAGAACGGTCATCCACGGCCGTCGGGGATTTCAAAATTCTCCCGAGCGCCGCCGCCTGCTTCTCAGGCTATGGCTCGCGCCTGAAGATACGCCTCCCGTGCCGGATACCTTCCCTGAAGTAATGCGCAAACGGCTGCGGCGCGAGAAGATCGAGCGTCAGTTGGCGTCTGGCGTTCCGGGATAAGCTTTTCTGGCTGTGGAAAAGTGAGCGGAGGGATTAATTCCATGACGAACATCGAGACGGCCGTTGCCGCGATACTGCCAGATGAGCGCGGCTCGGTCAGCTCGGGGCAACGCATTGTCGCCGTCCGCCAATATACGATGCGACTGGTCGAAGATCTGGGGGCGCTTCCAGGAGCTGCGCCTTCATTTCGTGGTAAGATCGGCGGACAGACAGTTCTTGAGTTGGAATCCAGCGACGGGTGGCGAGGCATCGCGCCTGGGATCGACCCGGCGTCGTTGCGCTTTGCCCGCGATCACCTGGTGGGAGAGACTATCTTTCCCTTGTCAAAGCATATCGCATTGCTGGAAAATCCGGGGAGCGGCGCGTCGGGGCGAGACGTGGCATCGATCGAGATTGCGCTATGGGACATTGTGGGGCAGTCCCTAGGGCAGCCGCTCTTCAGGTTATGGGGTGGTGACGATCCGAAAGTCCTTGGATACGGAAGCACAATCGGAAGGGGGGCATCCGTCGAAGAACGAGTGGACCTCGCACGGCTCATCTTCGCGGAGGGATGGAAGGCGATCAAGCTGCGCCCCCATTGGGAGACGGTTGCCGACGATATCAGGCTGGTGAGCGACGTTCGCCAGGCTACCTCTTCCGAGTTTGTTATCCTCTGCGATGCCAATCAGGCGCGCGGGCAGAATCTGAGTGGCATTTCTTGGGATCTCGAACGCGCATCTCAGACGGCGGAGGCCTATCACGAGCTCAGCGTTGGCTGGCTCGAAGAGCCGCTGAAGCGGGGGGCCTATCGAGAACTTGCTGCGTTAAGTACGCGGTCGAAAGTCCCATTGGCGGGTGGCGAGAATAACGTCATTCTGGACGATTTCAGAAATTATGCCGTTAATTCTTGCTATAGCTACTGGCAACCTGAAGTAATGCTGGTTGGGCCTAGTCGCATGTTCAAGATCGCTGCTCTAGCGGAGGCCTTCAATGTGAAATTCGTTCCCCACGAGGGCTATCAAAGTCTTGGGACAGTCTGCCAAATTCATATTAGTGCGGCGCTAAAATCGCCATATGTCGAAATTCTCCACAATCCGCCTGTCAGTACCTTCGAGAACAGCATGTTCTGCTATGCGGATGCCCCTGTGCTCACAAAGGATGGGTATATCCAGCTCTCCGGTAAGCCCGGCCTCGGCGTTAGCCTTCGCAGGGATCTGATCGACACCGAGCATTGAAGCTAAGAGGAGCGCGGGGAGACCGTCGTGTTCTACGTGAAGCAGTGCCGGGCTTAATCTGACACAAGCGGCGGCAAAGCATTTACGTTCGACGTCGAACCCCGCGAGCGGTCATCTGCGATCAGTATCGTACCGTTAAATGGTCCGTTTTGCGGAAAGCTAAGGAGAGCGCGAGCGGGTCAGCTCTCCTCTTTGGGAAAGCCAAACAATGTCGCGGGATTATTGACCAAAATGTCCTTCGCGGGGCCTTGGCCAACCCAGTCATGTAACTGTTTGATCAGGTAACGTGGATCGGGTTCGCGTCCTTCCATCCGCACGAACGGCCAGTCGGAGGCATACAGAAGGCGACGGGCATTGCATTCCACCAGAGCCAACATCGCCCGCTTCATATCCCCATAATCATGGGGCAATCGAGATTGGCGATGGTAGGTCAACTTTATCCAGACATTGCCCTGATCCAAGGCATCGAGGAGGCCCAGAAAATCAGGATCAGACAAGCTCGTCTCCGGCCCGATTCCGGCCATGTGATCAAGCACAAGCGTGAGTCCCAAAGCTTTTGCTTCGGCGGCCAGTTCAACGCAGGTTCGGAGGGGCGCCCACAGCTGAACGTGAAAGCCATGTTCCCGCAGCGTGCCCGCTGTTTGTCTCGCGACATCGAAGCCGCTGGTTCCGGGATAACGTCCATTTCCGTTTGGGTTCGGCATTTCGACAAATCTGAGCCCAACAATGCCGGCGACGCGCATGTCGGAAAGTTCACGGTCGCTTGTCGACCCATCGATCACGCCTATGCCCTTCAGACGTCCAGGCGCGCGTGAAAGAGCATCGATCAAGGCGCTGTGGTCGAGATAGTAGGAAGTCGGCTGAACAAGGACAGCGCGGTCCATTCCTGTGTCCGCCATCATGGACTGATGCCGATCGAACGGCGCCAGTGGAGGAACGTAAGTCGTTGCCGAACTTGGAGGAAATGCCCCATAGGGGCCGAAAACGTGACAATGTGCGTCGCAGGAGCCAGTCAATTTGATCATCTCGATCCTCAAATTCGACCGCCGGGCAGTCTAGCCCTCACGGTGCAGTTTGGCCGGGGAGGGGGTAATGGCGCTGTGGTCAGGCACCCGGGGCTTCAGGCAGACCGAACCGGGTTGGACACCCTAGGAAAGGGGAAGCCGCGGCAACGTTCTTCTTCCGAGGATCCGAGAGCGTCGGAGTCCCTATTGCCGCTATCGTCGGTCTACTCTCTGTTAGGGGCCGCATTTCTAGGCCACCCGCGCGGCGGACGGCCCATGGGCCGCTCCCAATGCGTTGCGCAGTGGGGCGGCCTTTATTGCCAGGCGGTGCATATAACGGCGTAGTCGTTCACGGCGTAATGCCCGACCTGTACGTTGTCCCAGAAAGCGACCGAACCTCGACGCCATGTGAAGCGCATCTGAAATTCCGGCCGCTCGCCGATCCGGCGGCGCACCTTCCGCTTCAGACCAACCTTCGAACCGCGTCGTATATGCCCGGTCCACGAATTGTGATTTCCGCCCTGTCAGTTCATTTCGGATCACCACGGGATGGATCGCTTCGCGCACCTCTTGTCTCGCAGTGATCAGCTTCCCGCTCTTGCTGTTCACGAGCCGCGTGTTGCTGTCCACAGCTTCCAGATTGTCGAGTAACGCCTGTAGGCCCGGGGAGAGAGCTTCATAGATGGCCGCCAGGCTTGAGAACAAGGTGTCGCCGCCAAAATCCGGAAGATCCCCGGCGACGAGTATGGCTCCGAGCGGGGGAGTGTCCAGACATGTCTGATCGGCATGCCAGCCACCGCCGATGTTATAATGAACGTCGAGATCCTTGGGAACCTCGGAGATGTGTGCGTGGCCCTCCACCATCGTGACGAAACGAACGTCAGTCGGACTCCCAAAGTGGCCCGTAAAGACTTCATGCTGATCGGGAGTGAGTCTCTGTTCGCGAAAGAATATGACGCCATATGTTGCTAGCGCTGTTCGCACGGATGAGAAGGTGGGTTCGTCCATTGGGCAGGACAGGTCGATCCCCTCGATTTGGGCACCGATATACCCCGCGAGAGGTCGCGCAACGATTCCGCTAGACATGCCGCTTCTCATATCCTCTCTAGGCCATCGCCCTTTCGATAGGCTTAGAGCTCTGTCATAAACCTGTGTAAATAGGTTTTCTACCTTCCATTCTTAGTGGCAAGTCGTAAATCATATGGGCTTGTCGGGCGGGTTGAGTTGGTCCTGCGGAGCTTTGGAAGCCCCAGCCCGGATGTCGGAACGACGTTGACCACCTCGGCACAGGGACGAAATGACTTCCGTCGGCGTTCTTCGCGCTGGCGTGATAGAATTGGGAAAGGAGGACTATGTTCAGTCATCAAGTGATCGGGTCCAATGATATGACCGGCTCGAAAAAATTCTATGATGCGGTCTTCGGCGCGATTGGCGGTGGACCGGGTGAGGTGGATCCAAAGGGTCGCCTCGTCTATGCCCACAATGGCGGACGATTTCTCATAACGACGCCAATCAATGGTCAACCCGCCACCCCGGCCAATGGCGGCACAATCGGCTTCGTGATGGAAAGTCCCTCACAAGCGGACGCCTGGCATGCGGCTGGCGTTGCAAATGGAGGGACGAGCTGTGAGGATCCACCTGGCATCCGCACGATGCCAAATGGGAAGCAATTATACCTCGCCTATTTGCGGGATCCAGACGGCAACAAACTCTGCGGCTCTTATCGGTTCCCCGACTGAGGTGAATATCTCGTTCGGATGAGGTGCAATAGCACCTCGCGTTATTGCGATTGTAGCCTTGCTGGTCAAGCTGGCTAAGAAGCAGGAGGGGGTTCACGCGACTCAATCGTGAACCCCCTGGCTGCCTTGTCGACCCCGCCGGCCCTTTGCTGGACAGCGGATCTTATGTCGAGTTCCTCCACAATATCAGGATCTTATCTGTCGCCGCCCAGAAGCGTGAAATTAGCGCGCCGCAGCATAATCTCGCGCGCCTGTTACAAGCCGGGCCACCATTGCTTCACGAGCATCGTAGGTGAAGGACGCGGCATGCGGGGATAGGACCACATTCTCAAGCTGGTTGAAGCGCGGGTCGATGGCTGGCTCTTGTTCGAAAACGTCGAGCGCGGCGCCTCCGAGCCGTCCTGTCTCCAGGGCAGCGATCAGCGCGTCCTCGTCGACGATAGACCCCCGGGACGTATTGATCAGAATGCCATCGGGCCCGAGTGCGTCCAGAACGCTGGCGTTGACGATTTTCTCCGTTTCCGGCGTGCCGGCGCAAGCGACGAAAAAGATGTCGCTGGCCGCAGCCAAGTCAGCCACGCTCGGTTCGAACGAGTAGGGAAGGTCAGCGAACTGTTCCCTGTCGGTATAGCTGATGGACATTCCCAAGGCATTTGCCTTTTCTGCAATTCTCTGTCCGATCCGTCCCATTCCGAGGATGCCCGCGCGCGCGCGGCTCAGATTCAGCGAGAGACCGAAACGACCCTTGGTCCAGCGCCCCGCCCGGACAAAGCGATCACCCTCGGCGATACGGCGCCGCGCAGCATAAGCCAGGCCGATCGCATAATCGGCGACATCCTCGGTCAACTCATCGGGGGTATGAATGAGCTTGATATTCCGGCGTTGGAGATCCCCCAAATCGATCTGCTCAAGACCGGCGCCGAATGAAAGAAGCAGCCGGGCATTCGGAAACAAGTCAGCTGCCGCAGCGGGATATCCGTAAACGGCGCGTGTAACGACGATCTCGCAATCGTCAGATATGGGCCTGTCTGCGGGGGTGCCGCCAGCCTCCAGGATATGATCGAGCACCTCGAACTCAGCCGACAACGCCTTGCGTAGGTCGTCCGGGATCAAGGCTATTACGAGCACTTTCACTGGCTCTTTGTGGCCCGGCATTCAGTTCCTCTCCTTGGCTGCGGCGCTTGACGGAGCGCTCCTCCGTGGTCTAACTCTAATCGCCTAGGCGAATGGGTCAATGGATTTTCAATGATAGATGAAGCGCTCATCCAGGAGGTCACCGAAGATCTCTATTCTGCGGCCCTACGCCGCGTGCCGCCGGATACGATCCGTGCTCTCGAGAAGGCGCGACATCAAGAAGAGCATGAAAGCGCCCGTGCGACACTGGACCTCATGCTGCGTAGCGCGCAACTGGCAGAAGAAAACGACAAGTTCGTCTGTTCGGACAGCGGCGTACCGGTCTATCTGGTAGAGATCGGGGCGCGAGCGCGGTGGCAAGGTGACATCAAGCAGGCCATCACGCGCGGGTTTGCGCATCTCGTAGAGACGATCACGCCGCCGCTGCTGAAGCACGTCAATAATCCGCTGACGAACGAGCGCGGGTTTGCCGGCAAAGACATGCCTTCGATCAGCGTCGATTTGATTGGAGACGCGGATTATATTGACATTACCTGCGTCCCCAAGGCCCTTGGTTCAGGGCGATGGGCATCCATCAAGACATTCATTTCACCGTCGCTCGAGGATATCGAGGCCTTCATTATGGAGGCGATCATCGAGGCTGGATCGCAACACTGTCCGCCGGTCATCGTTGGTGTCGGCATAGGCGGTAATTTCGACCTGACCGCCAAGCTTGCCAACCGAGCGACATACAGGGAGGTCGGCTCGGTGAATCCCGAGCCGATACTGGCGGCCATGGAAGAGCGCCTTACGGAAGCGGCTAATGCAACAGGTTTTGGGCCCATGGGTGTGGGCGGATCGACGTCGGTCCTGGGAGTCCACATCGATTATGCCTTCGGGCATGGCTACACGCCCGTCGCTGTTTGCTTCAACTGCTGGATCAACCGGCGCGCAAAGGCGCGCCTTTACAATGACGGTCGAGTGGAGCGTATTTTCTGATGGCTGTGCATCACCTGACCTGCCCGCCCGAGCGGGAAGCCGTCGACCAACTCGCCGTCGGCGATCTGGTCTATATTACCGGAGAGATTGTCGTTACGGGAGGGTTGCCTGCTCACAAGCGCCTGATTGCGTCCCTCGATGCCGGCATTCCGCTGCCGATGAAGATTGAGGGCACCTTCATTCATCTTCCGCACATGGTCGAAGAAACGCCTGATGGCTACGAGATTCACTATGTGAATCCGACCACAAGCACGCGATTCGACGAGTTTATGCCTCGGTTGATCGAAGCCCTCGATCTGCGGATCGTTGGGGGCAAGGGGGGGCTTGGGGCGGCGAGCGTCGCGGCTATGCAGAAGACCGGTTGCGTCTATCTTTCGTTGCTTGGCGGCGGCAGCGCCATTCTCTCCGCAGCGATCAAGGAAGTCCTGCAGGTGGAGTGGCGTGACTTCCCATCGCACTTCCGACTGAGCAGACTGCGCGTCGAAGGCCTCGGTCCGCTCACCGTCGGCATCGATGCCCATGGCCACTCTGTCTATCAGACGCTCGAAAGTAACGCGCGAGAAAGGTTGCCTCAGATCTTGGCGCGCCTGGCTGATCGCCGCGAAACCTTTTCCCAGGAGCAATGACTGTGGTCAACACGCAACCCCTGTTCATCGATCCCGAGACAGACACCCAGCTGAAGCGGGGCATCTTCAACGCCATCATCACGCCGCGCCCGATCGGGTGGATCAGCACCGTCAATTCCGCCGGGAAAGCTAATCTGGCGCCATTCTCCTACTTCACCATCGTTTCTAATCTGCCGCCTATTTTGATGTTCTCGTGCAATACTCCCGAAGACCGAGATGCCAAGGACACATTGACCAATGTGAGGCAGACAGGAGAGTTCGTCTTCAACCTTGTGAGCAGAGATCTCGTGGAGGTCATGAACGAGACCTCCACGCCGGTGCCCTATCACATCGATGAGTTCGAGTATGGTGGGATCCAAAAGGCAGCTTCGAGAAAAGTTGCAGCCCCTCGGGTTGCTGCTTCTCCTTGCAGCCTCGAATGCAAGGTCGTGAAAATCATTTCGTTCGGCGGCGGGGATGCAGGACCAGAGACCAACGTAACGTTCGGTCAGGTTGTCGGAATGCACATCGCTCCGGGCTTCCTCCACGATGATGGCCATTTCGATACGTTAAGAGCCCAGCCTGTCTCGCGACTAGGTGGGGCGGAGTACTCAGTCACTCAGGATTCCTTCAGTCTAGTGCGAAAGTTTACGCGCGCTAACGAAGCAACTTATTGAGAGAGCATCGATGAATACAGAGAGCAGGCAGGCACAGCTTGTGCAACTGGAAACTGGGGCGGGAAACGGCCAACGGGTGCTTGCGCGCTCTCAACGTTTCACTGTCGAGCGCCTCGTTGGCGATGCATCGGATATCTTTGAGTTCGCCAGTGGAACGGAAGCAATCCTTCTGTTGCCACGCGTCAGCGCAAAAATTTCCGGTAGCGCGGCGGCCGACCTGGAAGGGCATTCTGTTACGATCCTTGCTAGGGGCTCATACAGCGTTCAACTCGGCCATGCCGGGGAGGCCTATATTCTGTCGACCGATCGTCTGGACGGCGGCGCATCCGACGCGATAAATGCGTCGACTTACATTGAGCCTGATACACGCGTGCAGCCGATCGGCGAGCCATTTACTCCTGCCAGGGCGCTGAAGCCGGTCCGAAGCTATCGTGTGGAAGACATTACGATTCCGCCCGACAACGGACGCTTGCGCTTCCTCCAGAGCGAGACGATGAGTCTCAATTGGGTTGAGTATGAGGGTGAGCGGGGCAGGGATGCTTTGAGCCCGCATTCTCATAAGAGTTTTGAGCAGGCCAGTCTGGCGATTGAGGGCGAGTTTATACATCATCTTCGCACGCCCTGGGGACGTAACGCGAATCTCTGGCGAGAAGATGAGCACGTCAAAGCGCCCGCCGCTAGCCTCATCGTCATCCCACCTGAGATCATTCACACCACCGAGGGCGTGGGCGATGGAAGGCATGTCCTTGTCGATATTTTTGCGCCGGCCCGACGCGATTTCATAGCGAAAAACTGGGTGTTCAACGCTGCGGATTATGCCGAGCCGCTCGCGGTGCGGGTGTGACGGCACGCTTTCCGCGTGGCTTCTTCGTCAAGACGCCGGCGCCTCAGCATATCGAGATACTCGCGGGAACCGGCGCGGATTTCGCCGTGGTGGACGCGGAACATGCGCCGTTCGACCGGGCCGACCTGAACCTGATGATCCTGGCTGGAAGGGCGGCCGGAATGCCGGTGCTCGTTCGGGTTCTCGACCGGACCAGCGGTTCGATACTTACGTCCCTTGACCTTGGCGCGACGGGCATCGTGGTGCCACATGTCGACTCCCTCGAAATTGCGAGAGAGGTGGTCGGGTATGCCAGGTACAGGGGAGGGCTGCGGGGCTATTCGAGCGCTCCGCGCCACGCGGGTTACGGAACCATGAGAATGGCGGATGTACTTACCGAGGCCGACCGCGCTCTTGTCATCGTTCAACTTGAGCATCCCAGCGCTGTTGCCGAAGCTGGGCAAATTTTGAATTTGGACGGGATCGACGGTGTCTTGATCGGGCGCGCCGATCTTGCGCTGTCCATGGGCGAGGAATCCACTGCGGTGCCGAGCGTCGAAGAGGCGGTTCGCGAGATTTTTGCGCAAACGGCGAGCTCCAAGAAAATCAAAGGCGTTGTCGTTTCCAGCTCAGCCGAGGCAGCGCGCTACGCCAGTCATGGCGCCAATTGGTTTATAATGGGAAATGACCAGGGTTTGCTGAGAAGTGCGGCCGCGCATGTGCTCGCTGAGCCAATCGATGTGGAGGTGCTTCTTGACGCCCGATGAAGCAAGACTAGGACTCCTCTATTTCGGGAGGGGCTTGTGAACCTGGGAGATAGCAAAGCTAGCGATCTGCGAAACCGGGGCGTCTCCCGCTATATGCAGCTTGCGACCCTGTTTCGACGGCGTATCGAGACAGGAGTATGGGACATCGGCACCCGAATTCCCACCGTCAGCGAGCTTGCGGTCGCTTGCGATGTCGCTCGGGAAACGATCCGGCAGGCGCTCGACATACTCGAAGACGAGGGGCTCATTCGTCGCTATCGGGCGAAAGGGACGTTTGTGACGGCCGCGCCGCGAGAGCAGCTCTGGTGCAATCTCCGAACGGACTTTTTCGGTTTGCTGCAGGCTCGCGAAGGCGCGCAAATAGAAGTCCTGGCGGAAGATCGCAAGGTTCAGATACCTGCACGGCTCGAACTTGGCGTGCCTGATAAACACTATCGACGGCTGCTGCGGCGCCACTGGAGAAATGAGCAGCCGTATATGATTGCTGAGGTTTTCATCTCGGAACGATGGGCCAACGAAATCCCTCGCGCTGCCTTTGCGAGCAAGACCGCTTTGAAGCTCGTGGCCGACATCCACGGACTGGAAATCACGGACGTCCAGCAAATCATGACGATCAACGTGGCCGACATGGAAGCGTCGGAATCCCTCAGACTACCGCTGAATGCGCCAGTCGCGCAGATAGAACGATACGCCTTGGATGGGAAAGGTGCATTGGTCCTGTTTGCACGAAATATATACCGTGGGGATGTGGTACGACTGAATATTACTTCGAAGTGATAATGCGGGTGGTCATGCGCGCCCGGCAAGCTGGCGCCGGGCACCCGCATGGTCGTGGCCGTGCCGGATGCGCAGCAGCGCTCCGCGATCATCGCGTATCTCGCCAAGCAGAGATGATCCCCACCGCCTCCTGAAGCCGCTGCTGGTGCCTCGTCACCATCCGCAGCGATGTGAAGCTCAACTGCCCGGGCGCCGCGCCTCGGGCAGTGGCCGTTCAGGAGGGAGCGTCACGCCGACCAAGCGCCGCGCTCGCCGCGCCATCGCGATGCCATTCCCCGCCCCGACTAGGGCGCTATTGGGTCACCGGGCTGCCCCTCTTTTGCGCCTGTCGGCCCAATAATCGTGTCGCGCACGAGGATCGAGGAGAAGAACTCTCTGGCCAGCTGCGCGGCTTCGCTCTGGTTGGCGCTGATTGGAATCACGTAGGAATTCACGCCACGCACCGTTCCAATGCTCTGCAGTCGGCCGGCATCGGCGCTGGCCTCCGCCTGGATGCGGGAGAGGCAGCACACACCCAGTCCCAGCACGGCGAGGTCTAGCCCGCTTGCGAGGCGCTGCACTCTCTGGACCGGCTCGAAGGGCGCCAGGTCCGCTGCCACCAATGCGCTCTCGATGATGCGCGCCACCGCGCCGCCCTTGGGTGGCCAGATCACCGGCACCGGACGCAGACCTTGGCTGATGCGCTGCGCAAGCTCGGGGGACGCGTAAAGCGCGCACGGAATTTCGCCAAGATGCTGACCGGAGACATATTCCGGGCTCTCAGGCAGGGCGAGGAACGCAAAATCCACCTGCTCGGGATCGAGCTGCTGGATTGAGGTGAGCGCCGATGGAACGGGCCGGAAATGCACCTCAATGTTCGGATGTTTCAAGTAGAAGCGCGCCAGCGCCGGCATGAAGCTGCGATCGATAGCGGCTTCGCTCGCGGCGATTTCAACGCGGGTCCGCTGACTGGCAGCGGCCCGGCCGCGCCGGATGCGGTCAAGCCCGCTCAGCACCGTCTCTGCAAAGCTGGCCAGTTCCTCCCCCGGCTGCGTGAGCAACCCGGGCTTTCCGCGCACGCGCTCGAACAAGGTGGTGCCATAGGCCTGTTCTAGCGCCTTCACATGCTTGGTGATCGAGACCTGAGAGACGCCGAGCGAGTCCGCGGCTGCCCCGAAGCTGCCACATCGAACGATGGCAACCAGGGCTTCCAACTGGCGGAAGGTCATATCTTTGAGAGAAGCGTGCATAGCCTATATGTTATGAGCCCATATAACGGCCGGGTCAATTGTCGGGCAATTCCAAGAGTGTAGGATGACCTGTGAAACAATGGTTTCATGGAGAGGACGAGCTTGGTCGTGACCCATCAATTATACGCCGCGTGCGCAAGGCGTGCTCCCGATCGCTGGCGTATGGTGATTGGCGGTGTTGCGCTCGCTTTTGCCGCGCCGGCGGTTGCGCAGAATCTCGATGCGCGGCTGACGCGCGTGGAGGACATGAAGGCCATTGAGCGGTTGCAGAACGCCTATGGCTATTATCAGAACCGCTTCCTGTTCACGGAGCTGCCCACGCTGTTTTCCAGCGATCGGCCCGAGGTCCATTATGATGGCGGCGTCTGGATCGGCAAAGCATCGGTGCAGCGACTGTGGCAGCGTCACTTCCCCGCCGTCTTCGGCACGGACGGGAAAGGCCCGCGTGCGGGCGTGATGTTCGACCAGCCGATGTTCCAAGCTGTCGTCGATGTGGCGGAGGATGGCCGCACCGCCAAGGCGCGGTTCCAGACGATTGGCCGCTTCGCTTCCTACGGGCAGGACGAGCGCTGGGTCGGTGGCGTGTTCGAGAACGATTACGTCAAGGAAGGCGGCATCTGGAAGATCAAGGTGCTGCGTTACTGCAGCAGCTGGGATGCGCCCTATAATCGCGGCTGGAAAGACGGCGTCTCGTCCGGGCCTCTGCCATGGACGAATTACGCCAAGGCCGGGAGGCCGGACCGGATCGACAAATCTGCCTGTCCCCGCGTCTATCCCGAGGGCGGCGCTGTGACCTTCCGCTATTTGCACCCTGTTACCGGCAAGCCTGTCGCACAGGCAGGAGGTGGCCAATGATTGCCAGGATTGCAGCACTCGCGGCGCTCTTCGCCATTCCGCAGGCGGGCTTTGCGCAGCCGTCGGCCGGCGCCAAGCCGTCGATGGAGCAGCGCATCAAGGCGGTGCTCGACACCAACGAGCTGGAGCGCTTCTACAGCATCTACGGCTACCAGCAGGACAAGTCCCTCTACTTCGAGAACATCGAGCTGTTCGTCGACAAGGGTGCCGAGGCCGTTTTCCAGAACGCGGAATATCGCGGGAAGGAAGGGCTGGCGCGCTTTTGGTACGGGCACTGGGCGCATCTGACGCACAATGCCTTCGTGCCGGTCGACGGCCTGATGAACGACCATCTGCTGTTCCAGCCGATCGTTACCCTTGGTGCGGATGGCCAGTCAGCGCGTTTGCGCGGCCATGGGCGCGGTTACATCACCAGCTATCAGGGGAAGATCCGGGTCGGGCAGAGCACCGACGGCTTCACGGACAAGTTCGTGGATGAGAAGGGGCAGCAGCAGTCCATGGGGCCGCTCGCACTCGTTCAGGACTATATTTACGAGCACAGCTTCGTGAAGGAAAACGGCACCTGGAAGCTGAAGCGCTGGACCTTGTGCATCTACGCGACCGGCAAATACGGGCGCGGTTACGCCGATCTTCCCATCCCCGGCATCATGGGCAACGAGGCGACGGCGAAGCACGGCGAGCGCCGCAAGCAGGACATGGACAGCGAGACGCCGGAAAGGCCGCACGATCTGTATCCTGAGAATCCCGTGGGTCCGGACGAGGTGCTCAGCGCCGAAAAAACCGGATGCTTCATTGCCAAAAATCAAGTGATGGCGCGCTCGGCCGTGGTGCCGTTCAGCTTCGTCAATCCCGTTACCGGCAAGGCCGTCACCTGGAAGAACCGATGAAACCGTTTCGTACCAAACTCGCCTTCGCTGCCGCCGCAGGCAGCTTGGCCCTGTGCGCCGTGGCAGGCCAGGCGCAAGATCGCCCCACGCTGCGCACGGATGGCACGATCGTCGCCATGCCGCCGATCGCTGAATCGTCTGTTGCCATCACGCCTGACAAATATGAGGCCTATGTCGAGCGGCTGGAAGCGACCGAAGCCGTGAAGCGGCTGATCGCAAGCTTTGGCTATTATCGCTCGGCAAATCTGCCCGCAGAAACCGTGGCGCTGTTCACGCAGGATGGCCGCGTGGATTATGATGGCGGCCAATGGGTTGGCCACCCGGCGCTCACCCGCCTCTTCGAAGGGCGCTTCCGCCAGGCCGCCCTCGCAGGAACGCGGGGCCCGCAAGCCAATGTCTTGAACGAGAGCTATGTTCTCCAGCCCGTGATCGATGTGGCGGCGGACAATCGCTCGGCGAGCGCGCGTTTCCGCGAGATCCACTATCTCGGCAAGCGCGGCGAAAGCCAGCTGTACGGCGCCATGCTCTACGAGGCTGTGTTCACGCGCAATGACCGCGGCTGGGCTATCCGCTCGCTCGTTCCCTGCCTCGCCTGGCAGACGGATTATCACGAAGATTTGAGCAAGGCGAAACTGCCTGACTATCCGAAGGCTGCTCCGGTTCTTTACCCCGAAGCAGCGGATGGGCCCGATCGTCTCAGCAGCCAGCTCTGCACGCCTTGGCCTTTCGGGGGCATCACGCCTCCCATGCATTACCCGCACCCGGTGACGGGCGAATACATCAACAAGCCGTAAAAAACATACGACAGGGAGAAATGGACATGACATCCATCAAAGCAACGCGCTTCAGCAGGTTCCGTCGCCTTTCCGTCGCATCGAGCGTGATGATGCTGGCGGTTGCAATGCCGGCCGTAGCGCAGGAAGGCGAGCCGAAAACCGACTACGACATCGTCGTCACCGGCACGAGCATTCGCGGCAACACCGCGCCGATCGGGTCTGCCCTGCAGGTGGTAAACTCTGCCGATCTGCGCGCGACTGGTCTTTCCAACACCAACGAGATCCTCAAGACGATCCCTCAGGTCGCGAACCTGGGCATTGAGGAAGGTCGCGGCGGCGGCGTGCAGGGCGCTGACTCCAACATCACGCAGGCCAAGACCATCAACCTCCGCGGCCTTGGCGTTGAATCGACGCTCGTGCTGCTGAACGGCCGTCGCATCGTCAAGAACGGCTCGCAGGCCGAATTCTACGACATGTCCGTGTTCCCGTCGGTCGCCATTGGTCGGCTGGAAGTGATCGCGGAAGGCGCTTCCGCAATCTACGGTGCCGACGCGGTCGGCGGCGTGGTCAACGTCATCACCAAGCGCGGCCGCGACGCCACGGAGACCGTGCTGCGTTATGGCGGTGCGGACGGTTTTGACGAGAAGAAGTTCTCCCAGACCTTCGGCGCGACCTGGGAAGGCGGGGACATCTTCCTTGCCTATGATCATTATGAGCGCGGCGGCCTGCTCGGCAGGCAGCGCCGGCAGGTGACGCAGGATCTGCGCCCCTATGGCGGTCCCGATCTTCGCCCGGCCTTCGGCGCGCCCGGCACGATCACCATTGGCGGCGTCAACTATGCGATTCCGGATGGCAATGGCGTCGGCCTCACCCCGGCCTCGTTCGTGGCGGGCACTGCCAACCGTGAAGACATCAATGAATATCGCAGCCTGCTGACGGACCAGAACCAGGACAACTTCTTCGGTTCAATCCATCACGACATCACCAGCGATGTGACGGTCTTCGTGGAAGGCTATTACAGCGACCGTCTCTACAGCGGTCTGGGCGGCAGCCTTAACCGCGGCGGCGCGACGGCCGTTCTGGCGGTGCCCAGCCAGAACCCGTTTTTCGTGCATCCGACCAATCCGGCGGCGGCCAGTGTTCCGGTCAACTACAGCTTTTCCAAGCTGCTGCCTCCGGATGTGAGCGGTGGTGAACGAGGCGGAAACATCGCGGGCGGCTTCAAGTACCGCATGGGCAACAACTGGGTGATGGACGCCAGCGCCGCCCTTGGCCGGAACCACGCGCATCGCTTCTCGGAGCAGGTCCATACGGCCAATCTGGCGAGCGTTCTGGCCGATACCAATCCGGCGACGGCGTTCAACCCGTTCTGCAACCCCGAGAAGTTCACCTGCATCGGCGCGGCGAATCTGGAGAAGCTGCGCGGCTACAGCGACTTCAACTTCTATTCGGACATGTGGAACGTGAGCGGCAGCGTTAGCGGCCCTCTGTTCGCGATCGGCGGAGGCGACGTGTCTGTCGCGGTCGGCGGCGAATATCGCGACGAGAAGCTGGAAACGGTCCTCAAGTTCAAGACCACGACCGTCGACCCGACGACGCGGACGACCGCGAGCGGGCGCCAGGTCGCGGCGTTCTATGGCGAACTCAGCGTTCCGCTCGTCAGCTCGCTCAATGCCCGGCCCGGTCTGGAGAAGCTCCAGCTCTCCGCGGCGGTGCGCTACGACGACTATTCCGACTTTGGCGGCACGACCAATCCCAAGTTCGGCATCGTCTATTCGCCGGTCGTGGGTGTGAGCCTGCGGGGCAGCTACAGCTCGTCCTTCCGCGCGCCTTCGCTTGCGGATACCGATCTTGCGGCGTCGCTCGGCTATGTGCCGGCGAATTTCAACGATCCTTCGACCAATACCGTGGTCCGGGCGATCCAGATCCTCGGTGCACGGGAAGGCCTCGGGCCGGAGCGTGCGAAGATCTGGACGGCAGGCGTCGATCTGAAGCCGGTGTCGGGTCTGCGCGCAGCATTCACCTACTATAACATCAACTATTCGGATCGCATCGCGACCGTCGGCACCGCAGCGCTGCTGGCCAACCCGACCGTCTTCGGCGCGTTCATCAACCGGAGCCCGACGGCGGCAGAGCTGACCACGCTGATGAGCAGCCCGTACTTCACGGGCGCGACGGAAGCGCCCAGCAACTTCGCGATGATCATTGACGGACGGGTCTCCAATCTGGGCTCCACCAAGCAGTCCGGCCTGGACGGCGATATCGATTACTCCTTCGATCTCGGCGGTGGCGATGCACGGGTGGGCGCTCAGTTCACCTATCTGCTCAAGGCCGAGGAAGCGCTCGCAAAGGGGCTGGCCTTCCGCGACGTGCTGAACCAGATCAACTATCCCATTCAGTTCCGTGGCCGTGCCCATGCCGGCTGGAGCAAGGGCGGTTTCAGCATCGACGCGTTCCTCAACCACGTGGGCGGTTATGCCAACACGCTGCGCACGCCGACCGAGAAGGTGAAGTCCTGGAACACCCTCGATGTCACGATCGGTTATGATCTGCGCGATCAGGGTGGCCTGCTCAGCAACACGCGGATCCAGCTGAACGTCACCAACGCGACCAACGCCAATCCCCCGTTCGTGATGAACACGGGTGCCGCGGTGGAAGGCGCTTATGACGGGCAGAATGCCAGCGTGATTGGCCGTTTCGTCGCGATCGAAATCTCGAAGAAATGGTAAAGCGGATCGGATGGGCGCGGGCTGCCAGCATCGCCATGACCGTTGGGGCAGGGTGTCTTGCCGCCCTCCCATCCGGCCCGGCGCAAGCCCAGATAGACAGCAATGCGAGGCGTGCGGCGATTGACGCACGCGTCGCGCGGCTGGAATCGATAAAGGCCATCGAGCGTCTTCAAAACGCTTATGGCTATTATCAGGACCGCTTCTTTTTCGCGGAAGTGGAGACATTGTTCGCGCGCAGGGGCGCGAGCGTACAGTGGGGCGATCAACTGTGGATCGGACCCAAGGCCGTTCGCAGCTTCTGGCTCGATTATTGGCAGCCCGTGATTGCTGGCGGCTCGGCAGGGCCGGTCGCCGGCAAGCTGCTGGACCTGCCCCAATGGCAAGGCGTCATCACGATAGGCGCTGACGGTCGCACGGCAACCGGGCGGTTCAACACCATTGGCCGCTATGCCGTGTACCGTGAGAAGGAATATTGGATCTCCGGCTTCTTCCAGAACCGGTACGTCCAGGAAGATGGCGTCTGGAAGATCGCGGCGCTGAAATTCTGCCCCAACTGGTCGGCGAAATATACCGACGGGTGGCAGGACGTGACGACCGCCGATGCGCTCGCCTGGCTGCCGGCCGCGCCCCGCAAGGCATCGCCGACAAGGGCCGCGACGACCTCGGAACGGTGCCCCAAGCCATTCCCGGCCAACGGCGCCATGCCGCTCGATTTTGCCGATCCTTTGGTGGGAGACCAGAAATGAGGCGCTCTCTGTTCTGCGCGGCGTCCCTGCTGCTCGGCGCGCTGACGACGCCGGCCAACGCGCAACAGGCGCCCACGGCGGAAGAACTCAAGCAGCGCATCGGCATGATTACCGATCATGATGAGCTGGAGCGCTTCCACCACATCTACGGCTATCAGCAAGACTATATGCTCTACAATGCGCAGGCCGATCTGACCTCGCGCGATGCCGAGCACCATTACAAATATGGGATCTATCGCGGGATCGATGGTTCACGGCGGATGTGGCACGGCAGGTTCGGTGGCTTTACCGGCTATGCGGACATGCCCACCTTCGGTGCGCTGATCGACCACCACCAGGCGCAGGGCATCATCACCATCGCGCCGGACAGGCAGACCGCCAAGGCGCGCTTCCGGACATCGGCTGACCGCTTCTATTCCCATGTGGGCATCGGACTTTCGAGCGGCGCGCAAGCCGTGGAAGGGGCCGATCATTCCGTCTGGTATGAGAATGACTATAAGCGCGAAGATGGCATGTGGAAGCTGAGCGGCGTACGCGTCTGCATCTACGCAGAAGGCGCATTCGGCAGCGGCTTTGCTGATTTGCCGGTGCCCGGAAAGCTCGGCGTCCCCGGCGATGCGGGCCCCGATTACTGGAAGAGCCGTGCGCGGACCCAGCAGAATCCGGGCAACTGGAACATCCTTCGCCCCCAAGCGGAATTCGGACCTGACGCGGTGGAAAGCCCGGAGGAGTTCGGCTGCTTCTTTGCAAAGAACTCGACGATGGTGCACTCGGTTGTGCTGCCCTTCCACTTTAAGAACCCGGTCACGGGCAAGGAGGTGACATGGCAAAATCGCTGATGGTACTGGCAGTTGCCGCACTCATTCCCTTCGCGCCGCTCGGAGCCCAGAGCGCTTCGCCCACCGAAAGCCAGACGCTGGACGAGGCGGAGCGCGAGCTTGACCGGGCGGAATCGATCGAGGCGATAAAGCGCATCACCTACATGTTCAGCTATTATCGCGATGCTCATCAGTATGAGCGCGCGCTGGCGCTGCTCGATGATGCGGCGAGATACGACTTCGCCAATGGGCAATATGTCGGGAAGGCCTCCATCCGCAGGCTCTTCGGCAGCAAGCGCTTTGCCGTGGCGGGGCGCGTGCCCGGCTCCGAGGGGCCGCCCATTTTGAACAATCATGTCATGATGCAGCCGGCAATCACGCTGGCGGCTGATGGACGTACCGCCAAGGCGCGCTTCAAGGATCTGGTCTTTGAAGCCGAGCACGGCAAGAGTCAGACCTACTCCATCGGCGCATATGAGAACGACTATGTTCGGGGCGAGGGCGGGCGCTGGTTCATCAGTGCCGTGCGCTACTGCTATCGGTTTCGCGCGCCCTATGACATGGCGGCAAGGGCTCTCCCCGTGCCGCCCAAGTCAGAAGCCATTCCGGTGACCTACCCGAAAGACCCGGAAGGCCCGGACCGTCAGATCAACTATTATTGCCATCGTTATCCCGACGTGGGCGTGAACCCGCCCTTCCATTTCAATCATCCAGTAACCGGGGAGCATATCGCCAAGCCCTAGCCGGGGAGGGGGCAGGGCGACTGCACCGTGACCTGCGATGCAAATCGCCCTAAGCCCTCGCGGAGCAAGCGCACCGATTCGGGCGCGGGGGGATGGCGAACGGTGCGTGATGAGGCCGCGACATTCGGCGAGGCGGATCGCCGCTGGTACGTCGCGGTTTTGTGCTGCCTCACGTTCGTCTGCGCAGCGGTCAATCGCCACGTCATCGCCATCCTGGTCACGCCGATGCAAGCGGAGCTTGGCATCTCGGACACGACGTTCGGCCTCATCGCCGGCGGCGGTTTCGTCATTCTCTACATCGCGGCGAGCCTGCCTGCCGGGAAGCTTGTCGATCAGGGGCCGCGGCCGCAATTGCTTGCGTTCGCCGTGCTGCTGTGGAGCCTTGCCACCCTGGCGACGGGCTTCACCAGCGCCGTCTGGTTGATTGTCCTGTTCCGGCTCCTGGTCGGCGTGGGGCAGTCGATGGTCAGCCCGGCGACCAACTCCATCGTGTCCGACCTGTTCGAGCACCGCCACTTTGCTCGCGCGCTGTCGCTGATCTCCTATGGTGGCGCGCTGGGCATGGCCGTGGTGTTGATGCTCACCTCGCTTTTGTTCACCCTCGCTGGCGATCAATCGGATTTCGATATTCCGCTGGTCGGCCCCGTGCCCGTTTGGCGCTGCGTGTTCATCGCGGCGAGCCTGCCGGGCTTGGTCCTCGCGCCCTTGCTGTGGTTCACGGTGCGGGATCCCGCTCGCAAACGAACCTTGGCAAGGAGGGATGCGGAACAGGCGAGCGCCGGGTTCGGAGAACTCATCTGCTTTCTGCGCGCGCACCGCCGCCTCTGCTTGCTGATGCTGGCAGGATATGGCTGCTATTCCATCGCCAATTCCAGTCTGGCGTTCTGGCTGCCTGCCTATTTTGGGCGCACGCACGCCATGTCGATCGAGTTTATCGGCGTGGGACTGGGTATCATCTACATCGTCATTGGGTTCGCCGCCTTGTGGATCAACTCGCACTTCATGGATTATGGGTTGAGGCGGGGGATCGCTGCGGCGCCCCTCCATCTGGCGCGGCTCTACGCAGCGGCCGGACTTGTGCCCGCTGCGGGATTGGCCCTAATCGATTCGTCGGGCGCGGCGCTGGTGACCGCGTCTCTCCT
Source organism: Sphingobium sp. (assembly GCA_035654015.1). Taxonomy (GTDB): domain Bacteria; phylum Pseudomonadota; class Alphaproteobacteria; order Sphingomonadales; family Sphingomonadaceae; genus Sphingobium. The sequence continues at coordinate 270,107 of DASRXX010000003.1, read as the reverse complement.
TCTGTTCCTGAATACCGGCTTCCTTACCGTCTCGATTGCCGTCCCCCGGCTGTGCCCAAACCAGGTGCGGGGGCAGGTCGTGGCGCTGCACCTCATCGTTTTCCATCTGGTCGGCGGTGTGGCCGGTCCGCTCATCGTCGGGCTTTTCAATGACCGATTGTTCGGGGGCGGGGAGTGGGTGGGGGCCTCGCTGTCGCTCATGATCGTGCCGGCACTGTTCTGCGCGGCGATTTGTCTTTCCGCCGCGCTGGGGGATTATCGCAGAGCGGCGCTCCGTCTGGATCAGGCCCTTTCTGCGCGCACGGCCTAAGGCTGGGCCATCGTCAGGAGCGCTCTTCCGGGAAGCGGGCGCGCAGCCGATAACCGACGGCCACCTCGTTGACGATCAGGCGGGGCCGGCTTGCATCCTTTTCCAGATTCTGCCGCAGGCCGCGCACCGCGATGCGGAGATAATCGACCCGATCCTCCCGCGCGGGGCTCCAGACTGCGCGAAGCAGCTGGGCATGGCTCACGACCAGATCCGGGCGACGCCTTAGCTCGGCCAACACGCCGCTGCCCTGGTCGGTGTTGAAGATCTCGGGCCTCCCGTAGCGGGCCAGCGCTTCCTCCAGCGCCGCGGCGCAGAAGCCGGCGTCCAGCGTGTTTGACAGCCGCCACGCCAAGACCTTCCGGCTTGCCCAGTCCATGATCGCCACCAGATAGAGGAACCCGCGGCGCATGGGGATGTAGGTCACGTCGGCGCACCATACATGGTTGGGTCGCTCGATCGCCAGCTTTCGAAGCAGATAGGGATAGACCCGGTGCTGCGGGTGCGGGTCGCTGGTGCGTGGCCGCTGGTAGATCGGCGTCAGACCCATTTTCGCCATCAACCGCCGTACCCGGCGGCGACCGACTTCATGGCCCGCGCGCCGCAGGTGCCGCGCTATCTGGCGGCTGCCGTACCACGGGCACTCCATGAAGGTCTCGTCGATCACCGTCATCAGCGCCAGCGTCTCGTCCGTTTCCGGTACCGGCGCATAGTAGTAGGACGAGCTGCTGATCCGCAGCACGCGGCACTGCGCCGAGATCGACAGGCGATGGTGAGCAGGTTCGACCATCGCCCGCCTCCGGTCCACGCTCATCGACCGAAGGCTTTCGCCAAAAAATCCCGCTCCACCACCAGTTGCCCAATCTTGGCGCGCAGCTTTTTCACCTCGCTCTCAGTGGCCGCCCTGGCCACATCACCAGCGCCGCAGAATGTGCCCGCCATCCCGTCGATGGCCTGGCGCTTCCAGGCCGCGATCATCGTGTGGTGGACGCCGTGCTTGGCCGTCTGCCCCGGGTCGACGAGATCGCGACGCAGGCAGAGGTTTTCCGGCCCGTGAGGCTGGGGGCCTCGATACCGAGTCAACTGGTCTCGACCCTGCGGCGAACGAAGTCGTCGAGCTCGCGATCACGATGATGACTATCAACGCCGATGGCAGTCTGCACCGAATTGAGGAACCGGTCAGCTGGCTGGAGCAGCCCTCGCTGCCGCTCGAGCCGCGGATTGTGCAGGTGACCGGCCTGACCGACGAAGATCTCGCCGATCAGGCTTTTGACGACCACGACATTGCAGATGCGCTTTATCGCTGTGATGTCCTTGTCTCCCACAATGCCAAGTTTGACTGGGCTTTCCTTGCCCGGCGCTTCGACGGGCTGGTCGACAAGCCCTGGGGGTGCACGGCCAACGACATCGACTGGCTGTCTCATGGGCTGGGAGGGCGGTTGCTCGGGCACCTGCTTTACGAAGCGGGCTATTTCTACGAGGCACATCGCGCCGGTCCGGACTGCTGGGCGCTGGCGTGCCTTCTCGCGGGACAGGCTTCAGACGGCCGCACCTATGCCGCTCACCTTGTCGACGCGGTCCGCGCAGTTGGCCGCCGAATTTACGCACGTCGTGCGCCTTACGAAGTGAAAGATCGGCTCAAGGTTCGGGGCTATCGCTGGAACGGCGCCGAAAGGTGCTGGTGGACGGATGTGCGTCCTGAGCTCGTGGAAGCAGAGTGCGCGTGGCTGCGCGAACTCTCATTCGTCATCGCACCGGTGGTGATGCAGGTTACCGCCTACGAACGATATCTTTGAGAGGCCCCTGTCGTCGTCAGGGCGTCCTCGGCAGCATTGGCTGGAAATCCATGGCACATCGTCTCGGCACCAGGCTGTTGTCGGCCGATGCGCCTCGTCGGTCGGACGCAGGAATGCGCAGGAGACCACTTGCGCCCATCCGCGTATATTTGATGGATATTTGACGGAAGCGACCAAGGGTGAGCTAAGTCGTTGAAATTATGGTGACCCCTACGGGAATCGAACCCGTGTTTCAGCCGTGAGAGGGCCGCGTCCTGACCGCTAGACGAAGGGGCCACAGGCGTTGGCGAAGGATGCGCCGCCGCGTTGCTCGGCGGCCTTTAGGGGGGCGTTGGGACTGGGTCAAGGGTTGGATCGCACCAAACGCGCGATTCCCTCATGCGGCGGCGACATCCTCAATGTGGAGCTCGGCGGCGGGTTGGCTTCCCCAGTCGTCGATCTTCGCGCGGCCGGCCAGCCAGAAGCGGCGACTGCGATCGGCGGCGAGCAGGGTTTGACCGAGGTCAGTCTGCGCCTGGCGGAATGCCACGGCCTTGAGCGAGCGCCCGTCCTCGCCGCTGACGATGGCGCGGACGTGATCCGTCCCGACGACATCGGCGCGCACCACCCGTACCGGGCCGAGTGCAAGGCGGGGGGCGGGCCAGCCATTACCGAAGGGCCCCGCTGCATCCATCCGTCCGACCAGGTCGGGGGTGAGTCCGGCGGGGGCGACCACCAGGTCGAGCAGCAATGAGCGGGTGGCGCTTGCGCGGCGGATGTCGTCGCGCAGGCGCGCATCGAGGAAATCGCCGAATGCGGTGATCCGGTCGCTCGCGATGGTAAGGCCGGCCGCCATGGCGTGGCCGCCGCCGGCGACGAGAAGGCCGTGATCCTTGGCGGCGAGCACGGCGGCGCCGAGATCGACCCCGGTAATCGAGCGGCCTGAACCCTTGCCGATGCCGTCCTTATCCAGCGCGATGACGATGGCGGGCGCGCCGGTCTTTTCCTTGAGGCGGCCGGCGACGATGCCGATGACGCCCGGATGCCAGCCAGCCTGCGCGACGACGGCGACTGCGCGGCCGGATTGTTCGGCGAGCAGGCGCTCCGCCTCCTCTTGCACCGTGGCCTCAATGGCGCGGCGTTCGGCGTTGAGCCGATCCAGTTCGCTGGCCAGCGAGGCGGCTTCGTCGCGGTCCTGCGTGGTGAGGAGGCGCACGCCGAGGTCGGAGCGGCCAACGCGCCCGCCCGCGTTGATGCGCGGACCCAGCGCGAAGCCGAGATCCGAGCATTGCGGGGCGCGTTCCAGCCGGCTCGCGGCGAGCAGCGCGTTGAGGCCGATATTGCCGCGCCGTGCCATGGCCTTGAGGCCCTGCGCAACGAAGGCGCGGTTAAGTCCCCGGATCGCCGCGACATCTGCCACGGTGCCCAGCGCCACCAGGTCAAGCAGATCAATGAGGCGTGGCTCGGATCGTGTCGTGAACCAGCCGCGCACACGCAGCACGCGCAGCAGCGCCGCGCCGAGCAGGAAAGCGACGCCAACCGCGGCGAGATGGCCGTGCGCAGCACCGTCGTCGCTTTCGTCCAGGCGGTTGGGATTGACGAGAGCCAGGGCGGGGGGAAGAGCCGCTGCGCATTTGTGATGATCGACCACGATCACATCCAGGCCGACCTCGCGGGCAGCTTCCAGCGCCGCGAAGGCCTGCGCACCGCAATCCACGGTAATGACGAGGCTCGCGCCCTGTCGTGCCAGCGCGACCAACGCCTCGCCGGAGGGACCGTAGCCCTCCATCAGCCGGTCGGGAATATAGACGCCGGCCTCCAGCCCGAGGTCACGCAGCAAGCGGATGAGCAAGGCGGCACTCGTGGCGCCGTCGACGTCGTAATCACCGAAGATCGTGATCGACTCGCGGGCGATGACGGCGTCCGCGAGCCGTTCTGCCGCCCGGTCCATGTCGCGGAACAACGAGGGGTCGGGCATGAAGGCGCGGATGGTCGGCGTGCGCTCGCGCTCAAGCGCATCGTGCGGGCAACCGCGTGCGCGCAGCAGGTCATCGACCAGGTCTCCAGCCGCGCCGGCGGGTTCCGCGCCCCGCCAGCGCCAGGGGCGGCCGGTCAGTGATTGTTCGACATCAAGCGCGAAGGTCATACCGGCCTCCTAGACTATCGCCCGGCGGGAAGGACAGGCCTTTTGCGGATGGGGACGTGAGCATGCCGGGATCATCGCGTAGCCTCTTGCATTCGCTTCGAAAACCGGTAGCTCCAGCGGATGGCTGCGATCCTATCCGTGCGCGCGCTCTCCAAGCAATATGCCAGCGGTCACCAAGCGCTCGGTAATATCGACCTCGACGTGGAAGAGGGTGAGATTTTCGCGCTGCTCGGGCCGAACGGCGCAGGCAAGACGACGTTGATCTCGATCATTTGCGGCATCGTGAAGGCGAGCGGCGGCAGCGTTCGCGTGGCGGGGCACGATATCGTCACCGGCTATCGCGCCGCGCGAGCGATGATCGGTCTTGTTCCGCAGGAATTGCATACCGATTCGTTTGAGCGCGTGCTCGACACGGTGCGGTTCAGCCGTGGGCTGTTCGGCAGGCCGCGCGACGATGCGCTGATCGAGAAAATTTTACGCGATCTGAGCCTGTGGGACAAGCGCGCCGCCCGTATCCAGGAACTCTCCGGGGGCATGAAACGCCGCGTGATGATCGCCAAGGCGTTGAGCCACGAGCCGCGTCTCCTGTTCCTTGACGAGCCGACCGCCGGCGTGGACGTGGAACTGCGCCGCGACATGTGGGAGGTGGTGCGGGGCCTGCGCGCGAGCGGCGTCACCATCATCCTCACCACCCATTATATCGAGGAGGCCGAGGAGATGGCCGATCGGGTAGGGGTCATCAACCATGGCGAGCTGATCGTCGTGGAGGAAAAGGCCGCGCTGATGAAGAAGCTTGGCCGCAAGACGCTGCGCATCGCCCTCACCGAACCGCTCGACGCTGTGCCGGCCGACCTTGCGCCGTGGGCACTGACGCTGATCGATGAGGGGCACGGGCTCGAGTATGTATTCGACACCCGCTCGGACACCACCGGTATCTCCCAGCTACTCGGCAAGCTCGGCGCGTTGGGGATCGGCTACAAGGACCTGAACACGCAGGAGAGCTCGCTCGAGGAAATCTTCGTGAGCCTCGTCCATACGCCCAGAGGAGAGGCGGCGTGAACGACATCAACTTCCACGGCATTAAGGCCATCTACAAGTTCGAGTTGCACCGCTTCGCACGGACGCTCCTGACCGGCCTGTTCGTGCCGGCGATCACCACCTCGCTCTATTTCATCGTGTTCGGCAGCGCGATCGGCTCGCGCATGACCGAGGTGGATGGTGTGCCCTACGGCGCTTTCATCGTGCCAGGCCTCATCATGCTCTCGATGTTCACCGAGAGCATCTTCAACGCGAGCTTCGGCATCTACATGCCCAAGTGGAGCGGGACGATCTACGAGTTGCTCTCCGCCCCGGTCTCGCCTCTCGAGACGGTGATTGGTTATGTCGGCGCGGCGGCGACCAAGTCGATGATCATTGGCCTCGTCATCCTTGCGACCGCGCATCTCTTCGTCGAGGTTCCGATCGCCCACCCCGTCGCGATGATCGGCTTCATGGCGCTGATCGCGGTGAGCTTTTGCCTGTTCGGCTTCATCCTGGGCATCTGGGCCAACAGCTTCGAGCAGTTGCAGGTCATCCCGATGCTGGTCATCATGCCGATGACGTTTCTGGGCGGCGCCTTCTACTCCATCCACATGCTGCCACCGCTGTGGCGCACGGTGACGCTGTTCAACCCCATCGTCTACCTCATCAGCGGCTTCCGCTGGACCTTCTTCGGCAAGGGCGACGTGTCGATCGCTGTCTCCATGGGGTCAGTCGCGGGGATGCTGGTGCTGTGCCTTGCCATCATCTTCTGGATGTTTCGCACGGGCTATCGGCTGAAGAGCTGACGGTTTCGGCTATCTGGATGGCCGAAACTCACTAAGACGCGGGTGAACCGATATTCTGGGCAGGAGGCTGGGCTTTGCGGGTTCCGACTTCGCTCGATACACGCGGGGAGGGGCCGGGCGCAAAGGGACGCAGACGGCATGGCGGCGGCGTTCGCCTGCTTCCGATGGAAAGAGCGGGCTAGGACCCACGGGGGCGGGGCGATGGACTGGCATGACGCTGCCATGCTTCCGAGTTGTAGGATAGCTGTTTTGCTGCGTCGGCCCGGCGAGCGTCTCCTGCGATCGCAGGGGGGATCGATAGCAGTTCGCACCGGGCCCGTCGAAGGGGTATCGACGGCTGAGGGTGAACCGGGCGCTCTGGAGATCCTCGCGAAGATGGCTCGAAGGGATTAGGCGCGCGATTGCGCCTCGGGCTCCTGGCTTCGCAGGAGCTCCGGTAAGGTTCAGCATTAAGCGGGCGGGCCCCAAGCGCGCGGAGGACGCGATCCGTAGCGGCCGGTGTCCCGTTGCCCGCTCGCGCTGCTACCTGATGCGGTGCTCGCCCTTAACCCAGCGAATGGTGCCGGAGGAGGCGCGCATCACGACGCTTTCGGTGGTCAGGTGCCCGCCGCGGCGGTGCTTGACGCCTTCGAGCAGCGAGCCATCGGTGACGCCCGTCGCCGCGAAGATGCAATCGCCCTTGGCGAGATCGTCGAGATCGTAGATGCGATCCAGATCCGTGATGCCCCATTTCCGGGCGCGGGCGCGCTCGTCGTCATTGCGGAACAGCAGCCGGCCCTTGAACTGGCCGCCGACGCAACGCAGGGCCGCACAGGCCAGCACGCCCTCGGGCGCGCCGCCTGAGCCCATATACATGTCGATGGTCGTGTCCGGATTGGTGGTGGCGATTACGCCGGCCACGTCGCCGTCCGGGATCAGGACGATACCGCAGCCGATGCTGCGCAGCTCTGAAATGAGTTTTTCGTGACGGGGCCTGTCGAGCACGCAGACGATGATATCGCTGGGCAAGACGCCCTTGGCCTTGGCTACCGCCTCGACATTCTCGCGTGGGCTCTTTTCCATGTCGATGATGCCGGCGGGATAGCCGGGGCCTACTGCGAGCTTCTCCATATAGACGTCCGGCGCGTTGAGCAGGCAGCCCTCTTCGGCGGCGGCCAGCACGGCCAGCGCGTTGGGGCCGGCCTTGGCCGTGATGGTGGTGCCCTCCAGCGGATCGAGTGCAATGTCGATCTTGGGGCCCTTCTCGGGCGCGCCGCCGACTTTTTCACCGATATAAAGCATCGGTGCTTCGTCGCGTTCGCCTTCGCCGATCACCACGGTGCCGTCTATATAAAGGTCATTGAACGCTTCCCGCATCGCCTGAACGGCGGCGGCGTCCGCTGCTTTCTCATCGCCCCGGCCGATCAGCTTCGATGCGGCTATGGCCGCGGCTTCCGTCACTCGCACCATCTCAAGCACGAGCACGCGATCAAGCACGGAACTGGCTTTGACGCTATTGGGCTTCCCCATCCTAAGCTTCCTTTTATCGATTGCCGTCACGCAAATTGTCACGGGGCTCCCGATAGGCAAGGATTGTTGCAATGTCGATAAGCGCTCGCGTTGAGAAGGGCGCTGGCCGCATTGTTACGATCGGGGCAACGATGGCGTTATGAAGCGTTTGTCCGGTTCAGCGACCCTGCCCCCGCCGCGACCGGCGAAATCAGTATTCGCGCGCGCGTGGACGAGCAAGGACCGTGATCGTCGGCCACATGCGACGAGGGCAGTGTGCGCAGCCACGTTGCCACCCAGGGCGCGAGCGTGGGTGCATGCATCGGCGGTGTCGGTCCTGGCGGCATACTGCGGAGTCGACGGACTGCATCGCTGGTCGGCGACGCCGCCCGTGCGTTGCTCGATCCGGAGCAGACCAAGCCTTCGTCATTTTTGCCGGAACCCTGGACGGGCTCTGGTGCGTATTTAGAATCATTAAGGTGCGCCGGTGCTTGAAAGGCGGGATGGCCCACTTTCAATCACGCCTGCCGCACCACTTCATGAGAAAATAGCCCACAGCTTTTATCGCGCTGCGTTAATCCAGAATGTGCATCACCACCGGCTCGCCGATCAGACTGTCTGACCCGCCGAGACGGCGCAGCGTGTCGTCGATGCAGGCGAGGGCACCGGGGTGGGTGACGATGGCCACCAGCACGCCACCATCCGCCGTCTCGGCGCGCTGAATAACGCTCTCGATAGAGACGCCGGCGTCTCGCGTGGCGGCGGTGATTTCCGCCAGAACCCCGGGACGATCCTTGACGAGGAAGCGCAGATAGACGCGTCCGGTGCGCGCACCGGCATCGGCCTTGGGAGAGCGCTGCAGCCACTGCGCGGGCATGGCGAAGGCGGGGCCTGTCTCCTCGCGCGCGACGTCGATCACGTCGGCGACCACGGCGGACGCGGTGGGGCCTTCACCCGCACCGGCGCCCTGGAAGAACAGCCGTCCGACGAAATTGCCTTCCGCCACCACGGCATTGAGCGCGCCGTCGACATGCGCGAGCGGGTGCTCCATCGGCACCAGCATGGGATGGACGCGCTGGAACAGCCCGGCATCGGCCTCATCGCCTGCGCATTCGGCCATGCCAACGAGGCGGATGCGGCAGCCCAGCGCCGCCGCCTCGCGGATATCGGCCGCCAGCACGTGGCGAATGCCGGTGATGTCGACCGAGGGGAAGTCGATCTCCACGCCGAACGCCAGGCTGGCGAGGATGGCGAGCTTGTGAGCGGCGTCGATGCCGTCGATATCGAAGGTGGGGTCGGCTTCCGCGAAGCCCTTGGCTTGCGCGTCTTCCAGCACGTCGAAGAACGCGCGGCCCTCCTTCTCCATGGTGGAGAGGATGTAATTGCAGGTGCCGTTGAGGATGCCGTAGACGCGCGTGATCCGGTTGGCCGCCGCGCCATCCCGCAGACCCTTGATAACCGGCACGCCGCCGGCCACCGCTGCCTCATATTTGAGCGCGCCGCCGGTCCGCTCGCCTTCGCGGGCCAGCTCGAGTCCGTGATGGGCGAGCATCGCCTTGTTGGCGGTGACGAGCGTCTTGCCGCGCGCCAGGCACTGGCGGGCGAGGGTGAGGGCGGGGCCGTCCGATCCGCCGATCAGCTCGACAATGGCGTCGATATCGTCTCGCGCGGCGAGCGAGGCCATGTCGTCCACCCACTCATAAGGCGCCAGATCGACGCCGCGATCCTTGGTGCGGTCCCGCGCGGAGATAGCCACCACCTCGATCGGACGGCCCGCACGCCGCGCCACCAGCTCGCGGTTGACCTCCAGCAGCTTGATGACGCCAGCGCCCACCGTGCCGAGACCGGCGATGGCGAGACGAAGCGGGGCGGAATCGGTCATGTCATATCCTTGTCCAAATGGCGCGCGGCGCGCGGCGGGCCTCATAGAGCCTTTCGCCATGTCGTGGGAAGGTCTTGCGAGTGCGTCTACGGCAGAGGCCTTATGACGCACACGCGAGCGCATGGCGAATGCCGGCGCAATGAGGCAGGGCCGCCCATGCTGCGGGCACTCGATCCGACCCCACCGGCAATGGGGCGTAGCATGCTTCCCCTCAGAAAACGGGATGAGCTGTTCGATCACAGGGAGCGAGCGCCTCGCGGAGAGCGCGATAGTCCCGGGTCGCACTGGTCGCATCCGACGGTTCCAGGCCGGCCACCGCACGCGAGGGCAAGGACTCCGGCAGGCTGCATGCCAGTCGATACCAGAGTGGCGTATCCACCGCGGGGAAGGACGCGGAATTATCGACGACCTCGCCCATCGACGCGCTGAACTGCGGTTGCTCGTCGGGCCGCCTCAGGATGGAGAGCGAGACGGGGGTACCATCGGCGGTTTCGAGGAAGACCTGCGTCTCGCCCTCGCCGAGGATGGCGCCCGGCACGTGGAAGGCCGAGCTGATGCCGGTGATCGCTGGCGGTGCATCATGCGCCAGCATCTCGCTCATTACCTTGCGCACGAGTGCCTCATTGGCTGGCGACCACGCGACCAGGGCGGTGCTGGAGGCGAGCTGGAACTGGCCCACCTGCGGGCCTATGGTGCCGAAGATGAGGAAGGTGCGCTTGCGCAGGCTATTGCGAGCCGCCTTGCTGTCCGGACCATCAAGCAGGAAGCTAACGCGTGCGGCCATGACGCTATCGCCGCGAATCAGCCCGATGGTATCGGCTTCTACATAGAATCTGGCACGCCCGGGGGCGAGGTCTGGCGCCCGCTCGGGCTTGAGGGCAGTGGCGGCTCGGATTCGCACGGTGGCCACGGCGGGTACCGATGTGATTAAGTCTGCCATCCTTGCATAGCTGACCGTGGCTGGCGCCGCTTGTTCGGCGGGCGGCGGCATCGACGCAGAAAATGCAGGAAATCCGCCAAACACCAGCGCAAGCGCGGCACCGCGCGCCAGCCAGAGGCCTGTGCGAACCGACATGAAACTGTTGCATTTATCTAGCATGGGCGGGGGCCTCCGGAGGGAAAGGGATGACTGTTATAATAGCGATTGTAGGCAAGGAACGAGTTGCTAACAAAGCGTTTGCCTCATCCGATTTGCCGCGATAGGACAAAGCGGAAAACAAAGCCCGAGCGACCGATATCGCGCGGCAGGTGGGGTGTTGTGCACCGCGCCGAGTCGCCTTTTAGGAGCACAGTGCTGCACTGAGCTAAGGAGTGTTATTGCTGAATGGCCTATGCTGACCACTCGCAATCGTCCAGTCGGACGATTTCTATCATTATCGTGGCGCTCATTCACGCGGTCCTAGGCTATGCGTTCGTGACGGGGCTTGGCATCAAGTATGTCAAGAAGGCTGCAGAGCAGCTGAACGTCATCGACGTTGCGGACGAGCCGCCGCCGCCTGAGGAGGAGCCACCGCCACCGCCACCGCCGCCGCCGGACATGCCGCCGCCGCCGCCTCCGCCGCCTAGCGCGCCGCCGCCAGTGGTCTCGCTGCCGTCGACAGCGCCGGTGCTTGCACCGCCACCTCCTCCGACACCGCCGGTCGCTCAGCCGCCCGCGCCGCCGGCTCCGCCGCCGCCGCCGGTGATCAGCAAGGCCGCAGGTGCCAGGGGCAACCCGAACAGTTGGATTACCAACGACGACTATCCTTCGCGCGCCTTGCGTGACGAGGCCGAGGGGACCGTCTCGATCGCTTGGGAGATTAATACGCAGGGTCGGGTCGAGAACTGCCACGTGACGTCGTCAAGCGGCAATTCTGATCTCGATGAAGCAGCGTGCAGTCTGATTACCCGTCGTGGCCGCTATTCGCCGGCACTCGACCAGGCCGGTAATCCGACACGCTCGAGCGATCGTCGCCGGGTCATATGGCGTCTGCCGAAGTGATCTGACGAGGTTGATCCGTAATTCGGCCGCCCCGAACCGGGGCGAGGGGCGGCCCCTTCACCTGACTGGTTTTGAGAGGAATTAATCAATGTTCATCCAACTTTCTGCCGCTGCCGCGCCGGCTGCGTCTTCTAACCCCTACGGCCTGATGGAAGCCCTCGAGCAGGGCGGTGTCATCGCCTGGTCGGTGTTCATCGTTCTGGTCGGCATGTCGGTCTTCTCGTTCTTCATCCTGTTCTCGAAGATGATCGAGCAGCAGAAGGTGATCAACCAGGGCAAGAAGGTCCGTGCGACCTTCTGGCGTAGCGCCACGCTCAAGGAAGGCGCCGCAAAGCTGGAGAAGAACAGCGCCTACAAGCAGCTCGCCGACGATGGCATCGCGGCTGCCGAGCAGCAGAGCAAGCTGCCTGACAGCGTTGAGGCGCACGATTGGGTGGCGCTGGCTCTGGCCCGTTCGGAAGCGGCGATCAACTCGAAGCTCAACGGCGGCCTGGCGTTCCTGGCAACCGTGGGCGCCGTCTCGCCGTTCATCGGCCTGTTCGGTACCGTGATCGGTATTTACCGCGCGCTGATCAAGATCGGTGCATCGGGTCAGGCGTCGATTGACGCGGTTGCCGGTCCGGTCGGTGAGGCGCTGATCATGACCGCTCTGGGTCTGGCCGTGGCCGTTCCGGCGGTGCTTGCCTACAACTGGCTGCAGCGTCGCAACAAGTTCATCGCCGAGAACCTGAACGACTTCAGCGCCAACGTGCTCGGCAACATCGTGTCCGACGGCGGCATTCGTCCGACGACCCCGGCTGCTGCTCCGGCTGCTGCCGCGGCGAAGCCGGCCGCTGCCAAGGCCTGATCGAACCTGCGGCGGGCCGGCGGCCTCCCCTGGAGACGCGCCGCCCGCCGTTTGGAAGACATTACGTTGGCATCAGCCAAGAGTTAGGATTTGATCGATGGCAGTAAGTGTAGGACCGGGCGAAGACATCCCGATGTCGGACATCAACGTCGTCCCGCTCACGGACGTCATGCTGGTGCTCCTCATCGTCTTTCTGATCGCGGTTCCGGTTGTGGTCCAGACGGTTGAGGTCAACCTGCCGAAGATTGCGTTCGAGCCGACGACCACGAAGCCGGAGAACGTGTCGCTGACCGTTCGCGCGGAAAACGGACAGTGCGAAGTGTACTGGAACTTGACCAAGGTGGACGCGGGCGGCCTGCTGGATCGTGCGGTAGCCAAGCTCAAGAAGGATATCGAGAAGGCTGGCGGCGTCGAGAACATGAATCCCGACGATCTGCCGGAGGCGCATATCCGCGCGGACATCAATACGCCCTATCGTTGCATTGGCGGGACCATCTTCACCATGCAGCGCGCCGGATACCCCAAGGTCGGGTTCATTTCTGAGCCAGAGCCCGGCTCGATTTCAGTCCGCCGGCTGTGACGCATCGTTTTTAGGAGACCAGTGCCATGGCAATGAGTGGCGGCCGCGATGACGGCGAGCCGATGATGGAAATGAACGTGACGCCGCTGATCGACGTCATGCTCGTGCTCCTCATCATGTTCATCATCACTATCCCGATCCAGACCCACGCGGTAAAGATCGACCTGCCGCAGAACGCGGAAACGCCCCAGAACGCAATCGATCCGGTGAAGAACCGCCTGACGATCGACGCTGCTGGCACGATCTTCTGGAACGGTTCGCCGATCGACAGGCTGGTGCTGCGCCAGTATCTCGACCAGACCGTCCAGATGACCCCCGAACCCGAACTTCAGTTCGAGCCCGATCAATCGACCCGCTATGTGGTGGTCGATGAGGTGCTGGCGACCATCAAGCGGGCTAAGGTGACCAAGCTCGGCTTCGTGGGCAACGAGCGGTACGGCGGCGTGTTCTGATCATCGCAAGCGCCCGGCGATCCAGACGAGAACCGGGACAACGGGAATAGGGAAAGGGAGCTTCGGCTCCCTTTTCTTTTTGGGGGGACAGAGGGGGGCCTGTCGTCAATAACCCGACTGACTGCATCCGCAAGGAAGGGGGGCTGATCCGGACCTGGGGCCATTTCCGCCTTGGTGGGTTTCTCAAGGGCCGCTCAATCGGCGGTCCAGAACTTCCACCATTAGGGGCGTGAAGCCCGGATTGGCGACGGCTTTGCAGGGCAGACGCGGGGCCAATCGGCCGGGGATCCTTTCGGGCTAGTGCGAACAGGCGGATCATTCCCGTGCTACGCGCCGGGTTAAGCAATCTATCGGCGCCTTTTTGGGCGCTAAAGCCCGGCCGGGCGGAAGAGTTATGGTGGCGGCATCCGGCGATGGCGACATCGGATGGGCGGTGGCCGACGCGAGGGAGGCGGAGAATATTCACCGCATTGTGCTTTCAGCCATTAAGTCGCCGGTAATCCGACCGTTCTATGGTGGGCAACAATCGCTTGAGCAAGGTCAGCATGGGCGCGCTACCGGAGAAAGAGGACCGCCATATCCCCCGTCCGCATGATCGCCAGATGGTGCTCATCGGTGTGCGTGTGCGTCGCAAGGGCGAAAGCTGGTTCCGAAGCCGGATCACGGATATGTCGCTCGATGGCTTCCGGCTGCTCAGTTTCGTCAAGTTACAGATCGGGATGGAAATCTGGGTGATGTTTCCCGGCTTTGAGGGGCGTCGGGCCAAGGTGGTCTGGATCGCGGACCACGAAGCGGGCTGCGCCTTCGAAAATCCGCTCCATCCCGCGATTTTCGATCATATCATCCGCACCTGCGATCTGCGCGCGCGGGGGTAGATTGGGTACTGTCGGCGTCCCTGCCCCTTGGTTGCACAGCATGGCAATCTTGTTGAATTTCGGGAGTAAAGGGATAGCGCTGCTCCTAGGCAGGGATCGAGTACGCAACGGATAGACGGTAGCGAAGTCCGTGTCGTTCTAGAGTGCTGTCTGGGGAGTTGGGATCGACCGACTGGCGCTTGCGGTCTGGAGACGGCAGGGGCGTGAAGGCCAGCCTTTTCCGAGCTGTCCGTGAGGGCATTTTCACGGACGAGGGTCGGTCAGGCGTCGGCGCGCGTCTTGTCACCGCACGCCCCTCTCTGCATTCAGGGCGTGCTGCGACCTCGAAAGTCGCTGCCCGTTTCAAAGCGAGCGCCGTCTTGGCCATTGGAACCGCGGCCGGCATAGCTGTCGTCCCGATTGTCCGGAGAGGATGGGGCGTTTTCGGCGATCCGTGATCGTCCGTTATGGTGCGGGATTGGCTGCGCGGACGGTAGCGAGACGGCGGACGATGACGCCGATTGTGCAGTCCTTCAGCCGAGCGAGCGCATCGGGTAAGGGGGGCTACCCAGGGCAACGGCCGGGAGCGGTAACGCTTTCCTCCGGGCTGAGGGGTCGCAAAATCCCTGCTCAGCCAGCCTCTGTGAATTGGAGCGATGCCAGGCGGGCGTAAAGGCCGCCCTTGGCGGTCAGCTCAGCGTGGGTGCCGATTTCGACGATGCGGCCCTCGTCCAAGACAACGATGCGGTCGGCGGCGCGAACGGTGGCCAGGCGGTGGGCGATGACGATGGTGGTGCGATCCTTCATCAGCCGGGTGAGCGCATCCTGCACCAGCCGCTCCGACTCGGCATCGAGTGCAGAGGTTGCCTCGTCGAGCAGCAGCAGCGGCGCATCCTTGAGCAGTGCGCGGGCGATGGCGAGGCGCTGGCGCTGGCCGCCGGAGAGGCGGGCGCCCCCCTCGCCAAGATCGGTATCCCACCCTTGCGGCAGCGCATCCAGGAACGCATCGGCATTGGCAGCGCGAGCGGCGGCGCGCAGCGCCTCATCGCTGGCGTCCCAATGGCCATAGCGCAGATTATCGCGCGCGCTGGCGGCGAATATGACCGTCTCTTGCGGCACAAGCGCGATCATCGCGCGGATGGCCGCCGGGTCGGCGGTGCGTAGATCAACGCCGTTGAGCGTGATGCGGCCCTCGTTGGGATCGTAGAAGCGTTCGGCGAGCTGGAGCAGGGTCGATTTGCCGGCTCCAGAGGGCCCGACGATGGCGACGGTCTCGCCCGGCGCGACGTCCAGCGAGAAATCGACGAGCGCGCTGGTATCCGGCCGGGTGGGATAACGGAATCCGACATGCTCGAAGCTGAGCCGCGCCTCGTGCGTCACGGGGATCGCGACCGGATTTGCCGGGGGCCGGATAGAGGGCACGGCGCTGGTCAGCTCACTGAGGCGCGCGGCAGCGCCGGCGCCGCGCAGCAGATCCCCATAGACCTCGGTCAGCGCGCCGAACGCGCCGGCGACGAGCGCACCGGTGATGACGAACGCGGCGATGGTGCCGCCGGACATGCGGCCGGAGGCGACATCGAGCGCGCCCTGCCACATGATCAGCGTGATCGAGCCGAAAATCACCAGGATCACCGTGGCGGTCATGCCCGCGCGCACGATGATGCGGCGCCGTGCGGTGCGGAAGCTGTCCTCCACGGCCTCACGGAAGCGCGCCGCTTCGCGTGCCTCCTGCACGAATGCCTGCACCACCTTCATGGCACCGAGCACCTCGGTGGTTATGCTGCCGACCACGGCCAGCCGATCCTGGCTGGCGCGCGAGAGATGGCGGACCCTGCGGCCCACGAAGATCACCGGCCCCAGCACCAGCGGGATGCCGAACAGCAGCAGCGCGGTGAGGCGGGGGGCGAGGGTGAAGAGATAGACGACGCCGCCAAAGCCGGTGAGCAGGTTGCGCATGGCAATGGAGACGGTGGAGCCGACGACCTGCTCGATAATCGCGGTATCCGCCGTCATGCGCGAGGCGATTTCTGAGGGGCGGTTCTGTTCGAAAAAGGCGGGCTCCTGCCGCAGCAAATTGGCCTGCGCGGCGACGCGCATATCCGCCACCACCCGCTCGCCGAGCCATGAGACGAAATAATAGCGCAGCGCGGTGGCGATCGCGAGGATGACGACGATCAGCAGCAAATATTGGAACCAGCGCGCAATATCGCTGCCGCCGGCCGAGGCGAAGCCCCGGTCGATCACCAGCTTGAAACCGCTGGGGATGGCGAGCGTGGCGGCCGAGGCGGCAAACAGCGCCAGCCCAGCGCCGACCAGATGGCCAGGATAGCGCTTGGCCGCTGCCCAGACCAGACGAAGGTTGCCGAGGCTGGCGGGTTTGGGCGCGTCCGGCCCGTCGGTCGTGCGGTAAGGGGAAGCCATGCGCGGGCCCTAAACCATGATTGCGGCCAATGGGAGGGCTTTTCCATCGGCGGGAGAGTTGGACGGGCTGCTCAAGAGGCGGAGCGGCAGGCGAATGGGGATAGGAAAACGAGCGCGGCCCACCCGTCGTTTGATTTTTTAAGGACGCGTTCCCAATTCAAAGCTATGCCTCCCGGCAGAACAGAGTCATTTGGGCTCATCGTAAGGTCGCGGATCAGTCAGGGAGCCTCATGCTCTATAGTGCCTATGAAATTCAGCGGAGCATCCTGGCAAGCGCGAGCGCCATGGCCACCGCGAGTGTGGAATTACTGCATAACCCGGCCAATCCCTTCGCTTATTTCGGCGGTGGGCCGATGCTCGCATCGGCACTGGACGTGTTTGCCCATGCCGCCGCGCCGCGCGGCAAGCCCGCCTTCGGTCTGACGACGACGCAGATCGACGGGCAGGCGGTCGCGATCGAGGAGATGATCGAGGCGCGAAAAACGTTCGGCCAGCTCAAGCATTTCGTGCGGGAGGGCCGGGAAGGGCTGGATCCCAAGCTGTTGATTGTCGCGCCAATGTCCGGCCATTTCGCGACTCTGCTGCGCGGTACCGTCGCCCGGCTGCTCCCGGGGCATGATGTTTACATCACCGACTGGCGGGACGCGCGGAACGTGCCGCTCAGTGCGGGCAGCTTCGATCTCGACGATTATGTGGATTATCTGATCGCGTGGCTGGAGCATATCGGGCCGGGCGCGCATATGCTGGCGGTCTGTCAGCCTTCCGTGCCGTGCTTGACGGCGGCGAGCGTGATGTCGGCCGGCGCACACCCGTGTCGCCCGCGGACGCTGACGATGATGGGCGGGCCTATCGACACGCGCCAGGCGCCCACCGCGGTCAACCAGCTGGCGCAAGAGCGGCCGCTGAGCTGGTTCAGCCAGAATGTCGTGGTGAGCGTTCCGTTCAACTATCCCGGTGCCGGGCGGCAGGTTTATCCCGGCTTCATGCAGCTTGCCGGCTTCATGTCGATGAACCTCGGCAATCATCTGGTCAGCCACTGGCAGATGTTCCGCCACCTCGTGCAGGGCGACGAGGAAAGTGCCGAAGCGACCAAGAAATTCTACGACGAATATCGCTCGGTCTGCGACATGACGGCGGAGTTTTACCTCCAGACGGTCAACGAGGTGTTCAAGAAGCACAGCCTGCCCAAGGGCGAATTGCGCCATCGCGGCGCGCTGGTGGATACCTCCGCGATCACCGACATCGCCCTCCTCGCCGTGGAAGGGGAGAAGGACGATATTTCCGGCATCGGGCAGACCCGTGCGGCACTTGAGATCACACCCCGGTTGCCGGAGGAGATGAAGCAGTATCTGCTCGCGAAGGATGTCGGCCATTATGGCATCTTCAACGGTTCCAAGTGGCGCAATCGCATCGCTCCCGTTGTTGAGGACTGGATCGCCCGGCACGACGCGTTGCCGCGCGGTTGATCGAGCGAGCGGATGCCTGCGGTCATGCGTGATGCCCCGTTCACACTACAATCCGTGGCGGTGGAGCGTTTTCCCGTCGCCGGAG
This sequence comes from Sphingobium sp., assembly GCA_035654015.1. Taxonomy (GTDB): domain Bacteria; phylum Pseudomonadota; class Alphaproteobacteria; order Sphingomonadales; family Sphingomonadaceae; genus Sphingobium. The sequence goes on along the minus strand of DASRXX010000003.1, from coordinate 251,997 downwards.
CGTTCACCATCAGCCGGGGTGCCAAGACGCATGTGGATGTGGTCGTCTGCACGGTGACGGATGGCGTTTACATTGGCCGCGGCGAAGGCACGCCGATCTATTATCATGGCGAGACCGCGCAAGGGTGCGCCGAGGCGATCACCCGCATCGCGACCGAGGCCGACGCTTTCGACCGCGAACGGTTGCGGGCGATCATGCCGTCTGGTGCGGCACGCAACGCGCTCGATTGTGCGTTGTGGGATCTCGAATCACAGCGGACGGGCCGGCCGGTTTGGGCTCTGGCTGGGCTGGAGGCTCCCCGGCCGCTGCGGACAGCCTATACGATCAGCCTCGACGCGCCGGAGGCGATGGCTGCGGCCGCTGCCCGGGCTCGCGGGCGGGGCTTCACGTTGCTCAAGTGCAAGCTGACCGGCGAGGGTGACGAGGAGCGGATTGCCGCTGTGCGGCAGGGGGCACCGGATGCGCAGCTGATCGTCGACGCGAATGAGAGCTGGGCCGCGGCCGATGTAGCAACGCGGGCTGAGGCGCTGGCGGGGCTAGGCGTCGCGCTGATCGAGCAGCCGCTGCCGACCAGGCGCGACGACATGCTCGCCGGGGTAACGCTCACCGTGCCGCTCTGCGCCGACGAAAGCTGCCAGAATCTCGGCGATCTCGATCGGCTCGGGGGCTATCAGGCGATCAACATCAAGCTCGACAAGGCTGGCGGCCTCACCGAGGCGCTAGCGATGGCGCGGGAGGCACGGGCCCGGGGGCTGCGTATCATGGTCGGCTGTATGCTGGCCAGTTCGCTCGGAATCGCGCCGGCTTTCCTGCTCGCGCAATATGCCGATTGGGTGGATCTGGACGGCGCGTTGCTGCTGGCGCAGGATCGCGACGAGCCGTTGATTGTGGAAGATGGTTCGCTACGGTGGAGTAAGTTGTGGGGAGCAGGTGCGGTTATTAAGAGTTTACCGAATTGACTTAGGGTATACCGATCGGTCACGCGGGGGCGGCTATCGCCAGGGGGCGGCCTCTTGACCACGCGGTCGTTTATTCAGGAGGTGTTGCGTGCGATTTGCACGAATTCTTGCATTGCTACTGGCGCTCGCAACCTTTGCCGTGACGGGGTATCTTTTCTGGCAGATGCCGTTTGCCTGGCTCCATATGCTCCCGGCTAATCTCGGCGTCCTGGTCAGCCTTTATTTTTGGCGCAAGGCACCGCGCAAGAAGAAGGCGCGGCGGGCGGCGGCCCTGGCAAGCGTTGTCGTTGTCCCCTGCATGGTGGCTAGCGCGACGATGAGCCTGTTCGAATCGCCGATCTCTGATTGGCCGGTATTTCTGGCACTAGCGGGGTTGGCGGCCATGGTCGCCATCACCGCACTGCTCCGCGTCAATCGCAAGCAAACGCACGTCTGGGCTGGCTATTATCAGGACGTCGCCTGAGGCTCTGCGGCCGGATCAATCCTTGTCGACGCCTGTCGACGCCGGGTACGGCATCACGAGTTGCCCATCCGGCGCTGCGGTGAATGTTGTCTGGGTCGGATAGGCGAACTGAATTCCCTCCGCATTGAAGCGGTGGAGAATGGCGAGTGCCAGCCGGTGCCGAGTCATGAAATAGTCTGCCTTGTCCGGGTTCGGCACATCCACACTCAGCTCGAAATCGAGGGAACTGGCGCCAAAGGCAACCATGCCGGCCTGGACGAAACGCTGCCCCTCGCTTTCCACGATTTCGCGCAGGATCGCAGGAATTCTCCCGATCAGGTCCGGGGAGGTCTGGTAGATGATGCCGAGCGCGAAGGTGAGGCGTCGCTGCGGTAGCGTCTGGAGACTGGTGATCTCCTTTTGCAGCAGATTGGCGTTGGAGATGACCTTGCGCTCGCCGCTCACGGCGCGCAGCCGCGTGCTCTTGAGGCCGATGCGCTCCACCCGCGCCGTGGTCTGGTCGTAGGTGATGATCTCGCCGACGCGGAACGGCTTGTCGAACAGGATCGAGAGCGCGGCGAACAGGTCGGAGAAAATGCCCTGCGCCGCTAGGCCGATGGCGATGCCGCCAATGCCGAGGCCGGCGACGAGACCGGTGACGTTGACGCCGAGATTATCCAGCACGACGACGATGGCGATGGCGAACAGCCCGACCGACACCAGCAGGCGGATGATCGCCATGGCGTTTGCCAGCGTCTTGGATCCCTCTTGGCCCGCACGGACCTCGATCAGCCCGACGATGATCTCTCGCAGCCAGATGGCCACCTGAAATGCCGTGATGACGGTGAAGAGGAAGCCGATGGTGGACATCAGCGCCGCAGGCGGATTGGCGTAGCCGGCCACCAGCCGCGCCGCCACGATCATCATGAAGACGTGCGAGGTACGGCTGACGGCACGCCCAGCTATGCTCACCAGACTGGGGGTCGACTGGTGCCGATCGATCTTCCTGCCGATGCCGCGCAGGAAATTGAGCAGCAGATAGAGAATGATACCGGCGCCGAGCGCGATGGTGATCTGCAGCCAGTGGGCTTCCAGCCAGCCGGACATGACATCGATCGGTACGAAGGCGGGGGTAGGGGGCGTTACGGCCGCTGGCATCGCATCATCCTTGGGGAAAGGGGTATCGCGCGGGAGGAAGAGGGCGCGCGCCGATCAACGGGCTGCCTGCAAGCCAGGGCCCGCGCTGGCGCAGGCAGCCGCGAGAATATAGTTCATCGATACATCCTTCCCCAGCGTGAAGCCGTAGCGCGGATCCGGGCCGATTCCAGCGATGTCGTGCACGGCGAGGCCCTGCGTCTCAAGCAGCCCGGTGACCTCTTCGGGCGTCAGGAACTTGTGCCAATCGTGCGTGCCCTTGGGGATGCGGCCCAGCCCCTCCGCCAGCGTGACGATGGTCAGCCGGGAGAGCGGCGTGCGGTTGGGGGTGGAGAGGATGAGCAGTCCGTCCGGCTTGAGCAGACGCGCGATGGTCGCAAGGAACAGCGCTGGATCGGTGACATGCTCGATCACTTCGAGCGTGGTGATGAGATCGAAGGGGGGCTCGTCGAGATCCTCGACCCCGCAGGCACGGTAGTCGATAGCAAGGCCCATGCGCCCGGCATGGTCTCGGGCGGCGGCGATGTTCTCCGGCGCGGCGTCGATGGCGGTGAGGGTGGCGCCCATCCGGGCCAGCGGTTCGGCGACGAGTCCCGCGCCACAGCCGATATCCAGCGAACGCTTGCCGGCCAGTGGGCGCAGCGAGGCGGGGTCGCCACCCCAATGCCGGTCAATCGCTGCGCGGATGTAGCGCATACGTGCCGGGCCCAGCTTGTGCAGCATCGCGCTGGTGCCGTGCGGATCCCACCAATCGGCGGCCTGCGCGCCGAAATGCGCGGCTTCCTTGGGGTCGATCGTCCCGGTTCGCGGCTTGCTTGCCATTGTTGATCCCGCTGATTAAGAGGGCGCCGGCTCGAAGTCTGGCGACCTCCTCGACGTCCGGTGTTCCAGTCCCCTTGATAGCTGATGAAAGGTGCGCGGCAAGTCCATGGCGCGAATTGTGATGAAATTTGGCGGCACGTCGATGGCCGGGATGGAGCGGATCCGCAAGGTGGCGGCGCGCGTGCGGCACGAGGTTGGCCGGGGCAACGAGGTTGCCGTGGTGGTCTCCGCGATGGCGGGCGAAACTGATCGGCTCGTCGGCTTTTGCAAGGAAGCCAGTCCGCTCTACGATACCGCTGAATATGATGTCGTTGTCGCATCGGGCGAGCAGGTGACGAGCGGCTTGCTGGCGATGACGCTCAAGGCGATGGGCGTGGACGCCCGGAGCTGGCTGGGCTGGCAATTGCCGGTGCGCAGCGTGGGCAATCACAGCAAGGCGCGGATCCAGGCAATTGATACGGATGCCTTGCTCGCGGCGATGGGCGGAGGCCAGGTCGCCGTCATTCCCGGCTTTCAGGGGCAGATGGAGGATGGCCGCGTCTCCACGCTGGGACGGGGCGGGTCGGATACGTCCGCCGTCGCCGTGGCCGCCGCCATCAACGCCGACCGCTGTGACATCTACACCGATGTCGACGGCGTCTACACCACCGATCCGCGCATCGTCAGCCGGGCACGCAAGCTCGACCGGATTACCTATGAGGAAATGCTGGAACTGGCGAGCGTCGGGTCCAAGGTGCTGCAGACCCGCTCCGTCGCGCTCGCGATGAAGGAAGGGGTCCGCGTGCAGGTGCTCTCCTCGTTCGAGGAGCCGGGCGACGACCCGGAACCCGGCACGATGATCGTCAGCGAAGAAGAGATTGAGGATAAGAAGATGGAACGGCAGCTCATCACCGGAATCGCGCACGACAAGAACGACGCGAAGATCATCGTCACCCGCGTGCCGGACAAGCCGGGCGCTGTGGCCAGCATCTTCGGCCCGCTCGCCGAGGCGAGCATCAACGTTGACATGATCATCCAGAACGACAGCAAGGACAAGGCGGAGACAGACGTCACCTTCACCGTCCCGCGCGCCGATCTGGCCCGTGCCGTCGACATCATCGAAGGGCTCAAGGCGACGATCGGTTTCAACCGCATCATCACCGACGCGGAGGTCGCCAAGATCAGCGTCGTGGGCGTCGGCATGCGTAGTCACGCTGGCGTCGCGGCGATCATGTTCAAGACGCTGGCCGACCGCGGCATCAACATCAAGGCGATCTCGACCAGCGAGATCAAGGTCTCGGTGCTGATCGACGAGGACGAGACCGAACTCGCCGTGCGCGTGCTCCATACCGCCTACGGACTGGACGCCGAGCAGCCGGCGGCCTGATCGGGCCACACTGCGGGGCGACGGCATCGTCGTCCCGTGTCCCGCGTAGGTGCACTCCGCGCGCTCCTCTTACGGCGTGTCGCCAGGCCCGTGCGCCATTTGACGAGCGGCCGAAGGCTTGCCGAAGTGGGCGGGGCCCCGGTTCGATGACGGAACGCTGAATGCCGCCATCGCAGATGGCGTCCGGCATTTCTTCTGTCGCCAAGCGGCGTGAGAGGTTCTATCGGCGAGCGATTGTTGATTTTTCGGATGGAGCAGGGATGAGCGAGACCGATCTGGCGACGGACCGTCTGACGGCGCTGATGGCGCGGGGCGCGGCGTTTCTGGGGTGCGAGACCGCGATCATATGCGGCGCGATGAGCTGGGTGTCCGAGCGGCACCTGGTGGCGGCAGTCAGCAATGCCGGTGCCTTCGGCCTCATCGCCTGCGGGGCGATGACGCCCGATCTGCTCGATGCGGAGATTGCCGGAACCAAGGCGCTCACCGGCAAGCCGTTCGGCGTTAACCTCATCACCATGCATCCGGACCTCATGGACCTCATCGCGGTTTGTGCGAAGCATGGCGTCGGCCACGTCGTGCTGGCCGGCGGGCTGCCGCCCAAGGGCAGCATCGAGGCGATCAAGGCCAGCGGCGCCAAAGTGATCTGCTTTGCACCCGCGCTGGCGCTGGCGAAGAAGCTACACCGGTCCGGCGTGGATGCGCTGGTGATCGAGGGCATGGAGGCGGGCGGACACATCGGTCCGGTCGCCACCGGTGTGCTCGCGCAGGAGATCCTGCCCACGATGGCCGCCGAGCTGCCGATTTTCATCGCTGGCGGCATCGGCCATGGCGAGGCGATCGCCGCCTATCTGGAAATGGGCGCGGCGGGCGTGCAGCTCGGTACCCGCTTTGCGTGTGCGAGCGAGAGCATTGCTCACCCCAATTTCAAGAAGGCCTTTTTCCGCGCTTCCGCCCGTGAGGCGGTGGCGAGCGTGCAGATCGACCCGCGCTTGCCGGTCATTCCCGTGCGCGCGCTCAAGAACGCCGGAACCGAGGCGTTCACCGCCAAGCAGCGCGAGGTTGCCCAATTGCTCGACGAGGGCAAGGTGGACATGGGCGAGGCACAACTCCAGATCGAGCGTTACTGGGCCGGCGCCTTGCGCCGGGCGGTGATTGACGGCGATGTCGAGGGCGGTTCGCTGATGGCCGGGCAGTCGGTCGGCATGGTGACACGCGAGGAGCCCGTCGAGGAAATCGTCGCGACTCTGGTGGCTGAAACCCGAGCGGCGCTGGGACGGCGCGCGCGATAGGCGTCCGATTGCTGCATGCGTTGTGCGCACAAAAAGGTGCGGCGGAATGTGGCGATCAATCGTGCGGTTCGCACAGTTTCTGTTAGCAGGGCGGGCATGTTCTGTTAGCGTAGCCTCATGAACGCGACACGCCGACCCGAGCGATCCTCCACCACCGCCGTTGTAGCGGCGCGCAAGATATTGCAACGCCTGCATGAAGTGATGCCGGCGCGTACACCCGCGCAAGTCAAGCTCAACCAGATCTGCGAGATCATCGCCAGCGAGCTCTCGAGCGAGGTCTGCTCGGTTTATCTGCTGCGCGAAGGGATGCTGGAGCTGTTCGCCACGCGCGGACTCAAGCAAGAGGCGGTGCACGTCACCCGGCTGGCGCTCGGCGAGGGACTGGTCGGCACCATCGCTGCCAATGTTGAGGCGCTGAATCTGGAGGAAGCCTCCACGCACCGCGATTTCGTCTATCGGCCGGAGACCGGCGAGGATGTTTTCCGCAGCTTTGCCGGCGTGCCTATCGTGCGGCGGGAGCGCGCCATCGGCGTGCTCTGCGTGCAGCACCACGATCCCCGCGGTTATGACGAGGTCGAAGTAGAGGCGTTGCAAACGGTTGCCATGGTGCTGGCCGAACTGATCAGCAACGCTGGCCTGGTCGACGAGAATCCGAGCGATGTGCGGCCGCTGGAAACGGGTGCCACGATCATCTCGGGTCTCCAGCTCGTGATGGGCATGGGGCGGGGTCACGCGGTGTTCCACCAGCCGCGTATCGTCATCGAGCATACGGTTGCCGAGGACGTCGAGGTGGAGCGGCAACGCGTCTATTCGGCGTTCACGCGGATGCGAGAGCAGATCGACCGCATGGCAGGCCAGGCTGAGTTCGGCGTGGACGGCGAACACAAGGAGATCCTCGAGACCTACAAGATGTTCGCCTATGATGAGGGCTGGTCGCGGCGCATCAACGAGGCGATCGACGCGGGCCTCACCGCCGAGGCTGCGATCGAACGCGTGCAGCAGCGCACCCGCATGCGGATGCGGCAGATTGACGACCCGCTGCTCCAGGATCGGATGCACGATCTGGAGGACCTCTCCAACCGGTTGCTGCGCATCGTCTCCGGCCAGCTCGGCACCGCGGCGCAGCTTGGGTTGCGGCAGGACACCATCCTCATCGCGCGCAATCTGGGCCCGGCGGAACTGCTCGAATATGACCGGCGGCGGCTGAAAGGCTTGGTGCTGGAGGAAGGGTCGCTCACCGCGCACGTCACCATCGTGGCCCGCGCCATGGGGGTACCGGTGCTCGGGCGGGTCAAAAACACCCGGCATCTCATCAATGAGGGCGATTTACTGCTCCTCGATGTCAACCAGAACCGCCTCTACATCCGCCCATCCGTGCCGATGGACGAGGCCTTTGAAAGTGGTCTCGCGGTTACGCAGAAGCGCCGCGCCGCTTATGTCGCGCTGCGGGACAAGGCGCCGGTCACCCTTGACCAGCAGCGTATCGAGCTGATGGTCAACGCGGGCCTTCGCGACGACGTGTCCGCGCTCGACGTGACCGGGGCAGATGGTATCGGCCTGTTCCGCACCGAGTTCCAGTTTCTCGTCTCGGCCACGTTGCCCCAGCGTGAGCGCCAGCAAAGGCTTTACCGCGATGTGCTGGATGCGGCGGGCGACCGGCCAGTCATCTTCCGCACTGTCGACATCGGCGGCGACAAGGCGCTGCCATATCTTCGCAAGAGCGACAGCGACCAGGAGGAGAATCCGGCGATGGGCTGGCGCGCCTTGCGGCTGGCCCTGGAGCGGGACGGACTGCTCAAGGTGCAGGCGCGTGCGCTGATGGAGGCCGCCGCTGGACGCACTCTCCACGTCATGTTCCCGATGATTTCCGAGCCTTGGGAGCTGATGGAGGCCAAGGCGCTGTTCCAGCGCCAGCACGATTGGCTGGCGGAGCACGGCCGCAAGCTGCCGCGCGCGATCCGTTATGGCGCGATGCTGGAGGTGCCGGCCTTGGCCGAGACACTGGATTTCGTGCTGCCTGAGCTGGATTTCCTCTCGATCGGCACCAACGATCTCACCCAGTTCCTGTTCGCGGCCGATCGCGCCAACCCCAAACTGGCGATGCGCTATGACTGGCTGGGTGTCGCCATCCTGCGCTTCATCTCCCGCGTCGTGGCCACGTGCGAGGGACATGATGTGACGCTTGGGGTGTGCGGCGAGATGGGGGGGCGCACACTGGAGGCGATGGCGCTGCTCGGCATCGGGATCCGCCGCCTGTCGATCACGCCGGCTTCAGTCGGCCCGGTCAAGGCAATGATCCGTTCGCTGGACCTGGCGGCGTTGCAGGCTTACTGCGGTGATCTGGTGAAGAGCGGCACGCAGAATCTGCGCGAGCCGTTGACCGAATGGGCGAGCGCCAACAATGTTGAGATCAACTAAATCCTAACGGGAATTGACCCAGAGCGGGCATTAACCGCGTTGACACCGCGCGCGATGCCATGAAACATGGCATGCCCGATGCGGACCGAAACGGACGAATAGCGGACAAACAATGGCCAAGCAGCCCAAAGCGGCAGTCGAGAAGATCGAGGTCGCACTCAACAATGCCAGCGCGCCGGAACTGATGCGCCGCGCGCGTGAGGCAGCAGGCCTGACGTTGGAGGACGTGGCAGCCCGCACGCGGGTGCCGATGCGGCACCTCGCGGCGCTGGAGGCTGGTGACTATCAGGCGCTTCCGGGGACGACCTACGCCGCTGGCTTCTCGCGCGCCTTCGCCCGCGTCGTGGGGCTGGAGGAGGCGCCGCTGGTCGCCAAGGTCCGTGCCGAGATCGACGAGCAGGGCGGGGTCGGCCAAGGTCCCTATGAGATTGAGGAGCCGGTGGACCCGAGCAGCGTCCCGCCACGCACGCTGGCATGGGCGGCGGCTATATTGGTGCTGCTTCTCGCCGGCGGCTACGCAATCTGGCGGATGCAGGTGAACACACCGCCGACTGACGAGCAACTCCGGGCCGAGCAGCGCACCGAGACCCGGATCGCGAATCCCGTTGCGCGAACCCGCCAGCCTGCCCCGGCGGTGCAGGTGCCGACCGGCCCCGTTGTGATGACCGCCGTCAACGAAGTGTGGCTGCGCATTTATGAGCCGGATGGCAAGCGACTGTTCGAGGGCACGCTGGCGCAGGGCAAGAGCGTCACGGTGCCGGAGACGGCGCGGGATCCGATGATCCTCACCGGCCGGCCTGATGCGCTGGCGGTGACAGTGGGCGGTCAGGCGATCCCGCCGCTGGGAACAGCCGAGCGGACGATTTCCGACGTGCCTGTCAGCGCTGCCGCGCTGCTCGCGCGCAAGGCTGCACCGGGCGAGGGAGACGAGGCACCCGCGGCCGCAGGCAGCGGCACTCCTCCCGCAGCCGGCACCTGACCCCGGCGCGGCTCGGCCGGTCGTCATGCTGGATGCTTTACGCGAAGATGGGATCGGTTATGGATGCCTCAATGCACACACAGGAACGGTTCACCATGACTGCTATCTCGCATTCCCGCCCCCTTCGCCTGCGCGCCGCCGCGTTGCTCGGCGCCGCCGTGCCCCTACTGTGGAGCGCCGCAGCGCTGGCCCAGCCCAAGACGGTTGAAGGACGAATCGACCGGCTGGAGCAGGAGATGCGCGCGGTTCAGCGCAAGGTATTCCCCGGCGCGGGTGGCGCGGTGGTCACGCCTGAAGTGACGCCGACCACGGCGCCGACGGTCGTGGCGGGGTCACCCGCCAGCCTTCCGATCGCTGACCTCACCGCGCGGATCAGCGCGATCGAGGCGCAGCTTGCCCAGATCACCGGACAGGCGGAAGAAAACGACCATCGCTTGCGCAAGCTGGAGGAAGCTTACGCCAAGCTGACGGCCCCGCCCGCGATGCCCACCGCCGGCACCTTGGGAGGCGAGGGTGGCGCAGCGCCGCTGATCTCCACGGCTGGGGCGCCAACGACACCAACGCGGCCGGCACAAGGCACGGTCACGGGAACGGGCGGCGCGTCGATTGTCGCGCGCAACGAGCAGGTTGCCGCGATCGAACGACCGAATACCGGCAACGCGGCGCTCGATAGTTACACCTACGGCTATCGTCTATGGGATGCCAAATTCTATCCCGAGGCGCAGGTGCAGCTTCAGGCTACACTCGACAAATATGGCAAGGAGTCCATTGCCAGCCGCACACAGAATCTGCTGGGCCGCGCCTATCTGGATGACGGCAAGACGGCCACGGCTGCCAAGGTGCTCTATGAAAATTATCGCCTGCGCCCGAACGGCGACCGCGCGGCGGAAAGCCTGGCCTGGGTGGGAGAGGCATTGATCCGGCTAAACCGTTTCAAGGATGCCTGCCTCGCTTATGATGAGCTGGCCGAGAAGTTTACCACCGGCATGGCGGCCAATGTCCGCGAGATGATGACCAAGGGCCGGGTCCGCGCCAAATGCGGTGCCTGACGGCCTGAGTGAGCGACTGCGCGCGGCGACGGAGCGATTGATCGGACGCACCGTCGCGGCAGACGAGCGGATCGGCATCGCTGTTTCCGGCGGGCCGGACAGCATGGCGCTGCTGGCGAGTGCGCAGACAGCCTGGCCGGGGCAGGTGGAGGCGGCGACCGTCGATCATGGCCTGCGCGCCGATGCCCGGGCGGAAGCCGAGATGGTCGCGCGCTGGTGCGTCAAGCATGGTGTGCCGCATCGCATTCTGACCATCGAAGGCGGCCTCGCCGGTAATCTTCAGGCAGCGGCCCGGTCGGCGCGCTACCAACTGCTGGACGCATGGCGTCTGGAGCGAGGGCTGGCGTGGCTGATGACCGGCCATCAGGCGGACGACCAGATCGAAACCATCCTGCTGCGCCTGAATCGCGGTGCTGGTGTTGGCGGCCTTGCCTCCGTGCGGGCACGCCGGGGCAGGCTGCTACGGCCGCTGCTGGGTGAACGGCGCGCCACGTTGCGCGCTTATTGCGCTTCCCATGGCGTCCCCTTCGTCGACGACCCCAGCAATGGTGACGATCGATTCGACCGCGTGCGGTTGCGGCAGGCGCTGGCCGGGAGCGATCTGGTCGATCCGGTGGGGCTCGCTCGGTCGGTCGTGGCATTGGCGGATGCCGATAGGGCACTGGCATGGATGACCGACCGGATCGCTACCGAATCGCTGACGATTGATTCGGGCGTGGCGCGGCTCGCCACCAACGATCTGCCGCCCGAGATCCTTCGCCGGTTGCTCGAGCGGATGATCGCGGCGATCAACCCCGAGGCCGAAAAACCGCGCGGACCGTCGCTCGATCAAGCGCTTGTTCAACTTTTAGCCGGTAAGACGGTCTCGCTGGCCGATTGCACGGTGCAGGGCGGGGCGGTGTGGACGGTGCGGCGTGCCCCGCCGCGAAAGTTGCGCTGACCATTGTGTTCCCGGCCCGAAGTCCTATTTTGGAGCGCGAAAGCGAGTGAAAATGAACGACAACAAGGAACCGCAGGGCAACCCCTGGATCAAGAGCGCGCTCATCCTGGCCGGCGTGTTCCTGGCATTGCTCATGTTCGTGACCGTGTTCGACAACAAGGGTGTCGGGCAGAAGGGCACGGCGATTGCTTATTCCGATTTCCGCGAGAAAGTGGCGGCCGATCAGGTGAAGGAAGTGGCCATCGCGCCGGACCGGATCAGCGGTGTGCTCAAGAACGATCAGCGCTTCACGGCCTATGCGGTGCCGGACCCGACGCTGCCGGCTTTGCTCAACGAGCACAACGTCAAATATAGCGGCCAGCCTGAGGAACAGCCCAATTTCTGGATGATCCTGATCTACCAGTCGCTGCCCTTCGTCCTCATTCTTGGCATCGCCTTCTTCGTGCTGCGCCAGATGCAGAAAGGCGGCGGCGCGGGTGGCGCGATGGGCTTCGGCAAATCCAAGGCGAAACTGCTGACGGAGAAGCAGGGGCGCGTCACCTTCGACGACGTCGCCGGCATCGACGAGGCGCGCGAGGAGTTGCAGGAGATCGTCGAGTTCCTCAAGGACCCGACCAAGTTCGCCCGCCTCGGCGGCAAGATCCCCAAGGGCGCGCTGCTGGTCGGCTCGCCCGGCACCGGCAAGACGCTGCTCGCCCGCGCCATCGCGGGTGAGGCGGGTGTACCGTTCTTCACCATCTCGGGTTCCGATTTCGTCGAGATGTTCGTCGGCGTGGGCGCCAGCCGCGTCCGCGACATGTTCGAGCAGGCCAAGAAGAACGCGCCGTGCATCGTCTTCATCGACGAGATTGACGCGGTCGGCCGCCATCGCGGCGCCGGCCTCGGCAACGGCAATGACGAGCGCGAGCAGACGTTGAACCAGCTTCTGGTCGAGATGGACGGCTTCGAGGCGAATGAAGGCATCATCATCATCGCCGCGACCAACCGGCCCGACGTGCTCGACCCGGCGCTGCTGCGCCCCGGCCGCTTCGACCGTCAGGTGGTCGTGCCGCGTCCGGACATCGAGGGCCGCGTGAAGATTCTTGAAGTCCACATGAAGAAGGTGCCGCTGGCGCCGGACGTGGACGCGCGCACCATCGCGCGCGGCACGCCGGGCTTCTCCGGCGCGGACCTCGCCAACCTCGTCAACGAGGCGGCGTTGATGGCGGCGCGGCGCGGCAAGCGCCTGGTCGCCAGCGCCGAATTCGAGGCGGCCAAGGACAAGGTCATGATGGGCGCCGAGCGCAAGTCCATGGTCATGACCGAGGACGAGAAGAAGATGACCGCCTATCACGAGGCGGGCCATGCCATCGTCGCGGTGCACGAGCCGGCGTCCGACCCGATCCACAAGGCCACGATCATCCCGCGCGGGCGCGCGCTGGGCATGGTGATGCGTCTGCCGGAGCGGGACAGCTACAGCTACCACCGCGACAAGATGTACGCGAACCTCGCCGTCTCCATGGGCGGCCGCGTGGCCGAGGAACTGATTTTCGGATACGACAAGGTATCCTCCGGCGCCTCCGGCGACATCCAATATGCCACGCGCCTGGCCCGCGACATGGTGACCCAGTGGGGCATGTCGGACGAAATGGGGCCGCTGCAATATGATGAGCCGCAGGGCGAGACGTTCCTCGGCTACTCGCGGAGCCAGCGCGTCCACATGTCGAACGAGACGGCGCAGAAGATCGACAAGGAGATCCGCAGGATCGTCGAGACGGGCTATGATCGCGCCAAGCAGGTGCTGACCGACCATATCGACCAGCTCCATCTGCTCGCCAACGCGCTGCTCGAGTATGAGACGCTCTCTGGCGAAGAGATCAAGACGCTGATGGACAAGGGCGAGCTGGTCCGCGACGGTGCGGTGATCCGCCCCGCGCCGGTGCCAGTGACAGGCACATCCATCCCCAAGGCGGGCCGCCGCCGGGGATCGGTGAACGATCCTGCCGCGCAGGGCGCCGCCTGACGGCGCGCGCGGTTCGGCCAACAAACAAGCCCTGGCTCCTCGGTGAGCCGGGGCTTTTTGTTATAGGCTCCGGGCGATCATGCGGTATCGTTGCTGGCCAGTGGTTGGCAGCGGAGGAGGGCGCCATCACCGTTTACGTTGACGAGAGCGGCAGCTTTGCCATCGGTGTGATGATCATGGCCGGCGTCAATATCGAGCCGGTGGCGGCTGAACAGCTTCTCCAGCGCTTTCGCGGCATCACCGGACTGCACGGTGAACTGAAGGGTAGCCGCATCACGATGGTCGAGCGGGCGCTGTTCTTTGAATTGCTGGCTCGTTTTGGTGGCAGAGCGCGCATCTGCGTGGCGCAGGGACGACCCGACAAACCCGGCGTGCCGCCACGGGATTTTGATGTGTACGTCGCGTTGCTCACGCAACTCGTGGAGGAGTGGCTCCCCGATTTGGATGGGGAAGGTGAGGGGTGCGCGCGGTTCGTCATCGACGCGGGCCGGTACGATGCGCTGGTTCTGGAGGGCGTGCGGCGCGATGTGGCGACGCTGCTGCGCAATTGTGGCTCGGCGACGATGGTTGACAGCCGCCGCTCGTCTGGCGTGCAGATTGCCGATGTCGTGGCGAACAGCTTCTACAATCTGGCCATCGGCTCCCGGCGTGCGGACCAGATCGGACTGATCGTCAGGCCATTCCTGGCGACGAATGTCCTAAAACAGAGCCGGCTTCACCATCTGCCTGCGCCGAAAACGACATATCCGGCGCTGCAAGGCAACGCCGGATATCGTTCGGCCTCGAGCCGGAAGACTCAGCCTTCGTAATCGGCGCCCAGATTGTGCGCGCGCGGCGGCGTAGCGGCGGTGAGCCGCAGCGCTTCGGCCGAGCGGGCGATCGAGCCGATTTCGTCCGGCGTATCGTCATCATCGATCTGCATCTTCTGCATGGAGCTGATGGCGTCGTTCTTGAGGTCCTCGGGTTTGATCGTCTCTTCGGCGATCTCACGCAGGGCGACCACCGGGTTTTTGTCACGATCGCGGTCGAGCGTCAGCTCGGCACCACCGGAAATGGCGCGGGCGCGCTGGGCGGCGAGCAGGACGAGGTCAAAGCGATTGGAGACCTTGTCGATGCAATCTTCGACGGTAACGCGCGCCATGCTTGCTCCTGAACAGCGAAATGAAGATTTCGGGAAGCGCCAGCCTTTAGCGGCGAACGGCGCGCAAGTCAATGAAAAGCGCGCCTTGGCAAGCGCCCAGCCATGCCTCATGAAGAGGAGAGCGAGTGGGGACGGAGCCATAGAGCGTGACCGGGCAAACGCGCCACCTCATTGACGGGAATGAGTTGCTGCTCGTGCCAGGCGGAGAGGAGCGGCTCGCGCTGCTCGTCGCGCTGATCGAGCAGGCTCGTCGGCAGATCGACATCTATTATTATATCTTCGCTGGCGATGAGTGCGGCGAGCGCGTGGCCGAAGCACTGATCGACGCGTGCAATCGTCATGTTGCCGTTACCCTCATCGTCGACGCCTTCGGTTCCGCGCTCACGCCGGTGGCGTTTTTCGAGCGGTTGGTCGGGGCGGGGGTACGCTTCGCCTATTTCGGTGCGCACCGCTCAACGCGCTATCTCATTCGTAACCATCAGAAGATGGTGATCGTCGACAGCAAACGGGTGCTGATCGGCGGGTTCAACTGCGAGCGCGCCTATTTCGGCCGTGCCGACGACCGGCGCGCCTGGTCCGATCTGGGGCTGCTGGTCAAGGGACCGCTCGCCGGATCGCTCCAGCGCTGGTTCGATGCGCTGGCCGCCTGGACGTTCGACAGCCGCCAGCGCTACCGGCAGCTCACCCGGCTGATCCGCAAATGGGATCCGGGGGCCGGCAAGGCAAGCTGGCTGGTCGGCGGTCCTACACGCTACCCGAGCAGTTGGGTGCGCAACGTCAATGCGGACCTGCGTGCCGGGCGGCGGCTGGATCTCGTCGCGGCCTATTTCTCGCCCAGCCGCGCAATGATTTCCCGCATCAATCGGTTCGCCGGGCGCGATGGCGCACGGCTGATTACCGCGATGAAGTCCGACAATCGCGCTACCATCGGGGCGGCACGATATCTCTACAAGCGGATGTTGCGGGCCGGCGTGGCGATCTTCGAATATCGCCCGCAGAAACTGCATATGAAGCTGATCGTCATCGACGACATCGTTTATGTCGGTTCGGCCAATTTCGATATGCGCAGCCTGTTCATCAATCTCGAACTCATGCTGCGGGTGGAGGATGCCGCCTTTGCGGCCGAGGCGAGGGGGCTCGTGAACACCATGGCGACGCACAGTCGGCAGATCACCCCGCGCATCTACCGGCTCATGTCGCGCCCGCTGCGCCGGCTCCTCTGGTGGTTCAATTATCTGCTGGTCGGCGTGCTCGATTACACCGTCACTCGGCGGCTAAACTTGCGTCGCAAGAAGCGGCCATGAGCGGCTGGTCGCCCTGTTTCCATGCCCAGAACAGGCACGCCGGCGGCATGCAGCGCCACGCCCGCGCCCGGTCAACCTGCGCGAACCGGGCGGCGAGGAATGGCAGGACGAAGCGGGAATATTGATAAATGAGGAAGGCGCCGCCCGGCCGGATAGCGCGGTGCGTAGCATCCATGATGGCATGGGCGATGGGACGCGGCAGAGTGGAGAAGGGCAGTCCGGAGATGACATGATCCGCCTGTGGGATGCCGCGCGCCGCCAGAATTGCCTCGATATCCGCAGCCGAGCCGTGGACGCAATCCAGTCGGGAGTCGGCAATGGCGGCGCGCAGATAGCGGATAAAGCGTTCGCTGGTGTCGATCGCGATCAGCCGGGCGTCCGGACCGATCCGGCGTAATATCTCGCGCGTGAACACGCCGGTCCCTGGACCATATTCCACCACGCACCGCACGTCGCGCCAGTCGACGGGATCGAGCAGCGCTCGAATCGTGGCGTGGGACGTAGGGATGACCGATCCCACCATGGCCGGCCGGTGCAGGAACTGCTTGAAAAACAAGAGATGGGGGGATGAAACGCGGTTCGCGGCGGTCATGCCTGATGTTCTCCCATGGCGGCGGCGTGACAAAATAACGCACGGCTGGCAAGGGCGTTTCACCGAAAGGAGCCAGCATGACGGAAGCGACGGACATTCTTCCTCCAGCGGGGGCTGTGGCGGTCATCTTCGTCTCGCTACGCACGGATGCGGATCAAGCGGGTTATGATGCAGCCTCCGCCGCCATGGCGGCGCTGGTTTCCCGGCAGCCGGGCTATCTGGGAGTGGATAGTGCGCGGGGTGGGGACGGCCTTGGCATCACGGTGAGCTATTGGGCGGATGAGGCCAGCGCGCGGGCGTGGCGCGGCGTCGCGGAGCACGCGGCGGTGCGGGCGCTCGGCCGGGCGCGGTGGTATGCGCATTATCGCGTCATCGTCTCGCAGGTGACGCGTGCCTACGAGTGGCATGGGGAGAAAGCCGCTGCCGAATGAACTTGCTATTTGTTGCACTGCACAGTAAATGCCCGCCCAGTCGATTGGCGGCGAAGCCCCTGGCATCCCGCAGTCCCGAGCAGCGTGAGGTTCGCGTTCCACGCGGAACCTGCCGGGGCGGACAATCGCGCTGATCGCCTGAAGCTTCCTTTTTCACGCAGGGTCGCATCGTGTTGGAGCCCCTGCGCCGCGCTGCGCCTGTTCGCGCGTGCGCCGCTGATTCTTGAAAGTCATCCATGTCATTTTTCGCCCAGCTCGGCCTTGCCGAGCCAATCCTCCGTGCATTGGCCACCAAAGGCTATGCCGACCCGACGCCGATCCAGAAGCAATCCATTCCCGCGTTGCTCGAAGGGCGAGACCTGCTCGGCATCGCTCAGACGGGTACCGGCAAGACCGCGGCCTTCTCGCTGCCTTCGATCCACCGTCTGACGGCCGATCCGCAGCCGCGCCGCGCGGCCTCCTGCCGTATGTTGGTGCTCTCGCCCACGCGCGAACTGGCGGCGCAGATTGCCGAGAACATGCGCGGCTATGCCAAATATCTGACGCTGAGCGTGCAGTGCGTGTTCGGCGGCGTGCCGGTCGGCAAGCAGGCCCGTGCGCTGGTGCCGGGCACCGATATTCTCGTCGCCACGCCGGGCCGCCTGCTCGACCTCATCGACCAGCGCGCGCTGACGCTGCGCAATGTCGAGATCTTCGTGCTCGATGAAGCCGATCAGATGATGGACCTGGGCTTCCTCGCGGCGCTCAAGCGGGTCGCGGCGATGCTGCCCAAGGAGCGGCAGAGCCTGTTCTTCTCGGCCACCATGCCCAAGGCCATCGAGCAACTCGGCCACCAGTTCATCCACAATCCGGTGCGCGTCGCGGTGACGCCGCAGGCGACAACCGCCGAGCGGGTCGAGCAGTTCGCCACCTTCCTCAATCAGGCGGAAAAGCAGGCGCTGCTCACCCTGCGGTTGCGCGAGGGGCTGGCCGACGGTTCGATCGACCGCGCGCTGGTCTTCATGCGCACCAAGCACGGCGCGGACCGGGTCGTGCGACATCTGACGACGGCCGGGGTCGGCTCGGCCGCCTTGCACGGTAACAAGAGCCAGGGGCAGCGTACGGCCGCGCTCACCGGCTTCCGCAAGGGCACGACCCCGGTGTTGGTGGCGACCGACATCGCCGCGCGCGGCATCGATGTGTCGGGCGTGAGCCATGTGTTCAACTTCGAGCTGCCCAACGTGCCCGAGCAATATGTCCATCGCATCGGCCGCACAGCACGGGCCGGGGCCACGGGCCTTGCCTTCAGCTTCGTCGCGCCGGACGAGAGACCATATCTGCGCGATATCGAGAAGCTGACTGGGATCAAGCTCACCACGCTGCCGCTGCCCGAGGACTTTACCAAGGAAGCGGCGCGCTTGCCGCTGCCCTCCAAGAAGGTGCTGAGCGGCGGTGACAGCCAGGGCCGGGGCAGTCGGGTGCCCGGTGGACGTGGCCGCACCGGTGAGGCACGGGATCGCACGCGCGATGATCGGGCGCCGCGCCGTGGCGGCGGCGGGGGCCGCCATGACCGGCGCGACGAGATCGTGACGGTCGGCGGACGTGACGATCGCGGCCCGCGCTCCAGCTATCGACCGGAAGGCACGCCGGAACGCGCCGAGGGGCAACGCCGTCCCGCCGCGCCGCGCGCCGACTACAGCCCGGTCAAATATGGTGAACGCGGCCAGCGCAGCGAGAGCGCCGGTAGCGAGCGTCCGCGGCGGCCCGAGGGGGATCGCCCGGCCCATGCGCATCGCCCGGAGGGTGGCCGTCCGGAAGGGCAGCGTCGCGCGGAAGGGGGCGCCCGGCGTCCCGAAGGCGGCCGTCCCGAGGGCGCCCGCACCGATGGCGCCCGACGCCCGGACGGAGACCGGCCGCAGCGCACCCAGCGCCCCGGTCAAGGTGCCGGCCAGCGCCGCTTTGGCAATTCTCACGGCCGCCCGGGCAGTCAGCACGGACGTAGCGACGTGGCGCACTGATCGGCCTTAGGCTGAGAAATATGGGGCTCCTGCCGCAGCAGGAGCCCCTTTTTGTTGGAGGCTGGCTATTTGCAAAACTGACGGTTTTGGGTAGCTTTCGGTATGGCGGCTTTTCAAAGAATGATGGCTGGAAAGCAGCCGTTACGTGCGAACCGGTTGCGTGAATTGCTTCCCGAGGGAATCGTGCAATATGCCGATCAAAGCTGAGGCCATGGTGTCGACCGCTCTGGTTGTTGCGGCGCTGTTCGTGTTTGCGCCGTTTCCAGCCTCGGCCGAACCCCAATTTTCGCATTATCCAGCGACCGGGTCTTTGCAGGGCGAGCCGGTTCATCCCGATTATACGGCCGACGCTGCGATGTATCGAACCATGATCAGGCGCGGCATCGAGAGTGGGCCCAATGCGGGCGGCTACTACGTTATCATTCCCATTGGATGCGGCTCATCATGCACAGTTGTCGAAATGGTCGATCTGCGCAACGGCACATTGCTGGACTTCCCGGTGGGAGGCGAGGAATTTTACCAGCTCGCGCTTGCTTTCAAGCGCGATAGCCGGCTGATCGTCGCCGACTGGAAGGACCCTTCTGACGGCCGGTTCAATAGATGCGTCAGGCGCTTTTACGAGATCGCAGATGGCGAGGTCATCCTCCTTCGAGAAACGAGTCGCCCCGTTGGAGATTACGCGGTCTGTTCGGAGTGATCGCCGGATTTCAGGCGCTATCTGCCGGCAGACATGGCGCCGGATAGACAGCAGATAGCCAATCTTTCTCGCAAGCCCGCTTTTCTGAAGGGCGCCTTTCGGGCTGGCGACAAGCCGGGTGGGTGGCATAAATGGGGTTGCAAGCGGGCATCGCTTGCCCGGGCGTCAGGCCTTTTTTTCGCCCAGGTCGAGGCCGTGCTTCATCAGCATCGGCAGGTTGGCCATGGCGAAGATCATCGAGACGGCGGTGACGCCCCATACCTTCACTGCCAGCCATGTGTCGAAACTCATCGTCGCGCGCATCACCTCGTTGGCGCCGGCCAGCGCGAGGAAGAACAGCCCCCAGTTGCGCGAGAGCTTGAGCCAGCCGGTCTCGGTGAGGCCGTTATAGGCCGATTGCAGCAGGTAGCGCAGCAGCGGCTTGCCGCGCAGCCAGCCCCCGAGCAGCATCGCTGCGAAGAAGGCGTAGATGATCGTCGGCTTGGCCTGGATGAATTGCGGATCGTGGAAATAGAGCGTCAGCGCGCCGAAAAACAGCACGAGGATGGCGGAGAGCCAGAGCATTGGCGAGACCTTGCCGAGCCGCCACTTGCTCACCACGACCGCGATGGCGATGGCGGCCATGAATGCGCCGGTGCCAGCGAACATGCCGACGAACTTGGTGGCGAGAAAGAACACCAGCAGCGGCCCGAAATCGAGCGCCATTGGCAGCCAGCTCTCGCCCTTGGGGCCGGGTGCGACCGGCGCGCCATCGATGGTGGCGTCCACGCCCTCGGGGCGGGTTTCGTCAGCGTGCATAAGCGGCTCCCGCAATGGCATGGGCCAGTTCGGCCGGGTCGAAGGGGCGCAGGTCGTCGATCCTTTCGCCGACGCCGATGGCGTGGATGGGCAGGCCGAATTTCTCCGCCGCCGCCACCAGCACGCCGCCGCGCGCCGTGCCGTCCAGTTTGGTCATGACGAGGCCGGTGACATTCGCGACATCCTTGAAGATCTCGATTTGCGAGAGGGCGTTCTGGCCTGTCGTCGCATCGAGCACCAACACGACATCGTGCGGCGCGGCCGGATTGAGCCGGCCGAGCACGCGGCGGATCTTGGCCAGCTCGTCCATCAGCTCACGCTTGTTCTGGAGGCGTCCGGCGGTATCGACGATCAGCACGTCGATGCCTGTCGCCGTCGCCTGCTTGACCGCATCGAACACCACGCCGGCCGCGTCGCCGCCTTCCGGCCCGGAGACGATGGGCACGCCGAGCCGGTCTGCCCACACCTTGAGCTGGCCGATGGCGGCGGCGCGGAAGGTATCGCCCGCCGCCAGCATCACGCCATAATCCTGCTCCTGGAAAAGGTGGGCGAGTTTGGCGATGGTCGTCGTCTTGCCGGAGCCGTTGACGCCGATGACGAGGATGACCTGCGGGCGCGGAAACGCCTCGATCTCGATGGGCTTGGCCACCGGGGTCAGAACCTTCTCGATCTCCTCGGCGAGGATCTCGCGCAGATAGTCCTCGGTCAGCTCCTTGTTGAACTTCCCTTCGGCGAGGCGAGCGCGAATCCGCGCGGCCATGGCCGGGCCGAGATCGGTGGTGATGAGCGCTTCTTCCAACTCGTCGAGCGTCTGCTCGTCGAGCGCGGCCTTAGTGAAGATGCCGGCGATATTCTCGCCCAGCTTGTCGGAGGTGCGCCGGAAGCCGCCAAATAACTTATCGCGCCATGATGTTTCAGCCATGTGCGCGTCCATGCGCGATGAGCGCGCCATCCTCAAGCCCCGTGATGCGCGTGGTGACGATGCTGCCGACCATTTGAGGCGCGCTGAAGCGGACGGGCGCGAAGCTCTCGCCGTGGCCGGAATGGCCGCTTGTCTCGACCAGCACGCGCTGCTCGCTGCCGATATGGTCGCGTAGCCAGCGATCGCGCTCCTCTGCGCAGGCGGCACGCAGCCTAGCGGCGCGCTCGCGGATGACGGCGTGTGCCACCTGCGGCATCCGCGCGGCGGGCGTCCCCTCACGCGGCGAATAGGGAAAGATGTGGCCGTGGACGATGCGGCACTCGTGCACCAGTGCGAGGCTCTGGGCGAACATCGTCTCGTCCTCGGTCGGGAAGCCGGCGATGATATCCGCGCCGATGGCGATCTCTGGCCGGTGCGCGTGCAGCCGCTCGGTCAACGCGATGGCTTGCGCGCGGTTGTGGCGGCGCTTCATTCGCTTGAGGATCAGGTCGTCGCCCGCCTGGAGCGAAAGGTGGATGTGCGGCATCAGCCGCGGCTCGCCCGTGATGAGGTCGAACAGCCGTTCGTCGATCTCGATGCCGTCGAGCGAGGAGAGCCGCAGCCGGGGCAGGGCGGGCACGCCCTTGAGAATGCGCTCGACGAGGCGGCCTAACGTGGGGCGTCCGGGCAGGTCCGCGCCGTAGCTGGTGACGTCGACGCCGGTCAGCACGATTTCCTGCACGCCTTCATCCACCAGCCGCGCGACCTGATCGACGATGGCACCGGCCGGCACCGAGCGGCTCGGCCCGCGCCCGTAGGGAATGATGCAGAAGGTGCAGCGATGGTCGCAGCCATTTTGCACCACGATGAAGGCGCGCACCCGCTCGGCAAAGGCGGAGAGAAGCTGCGGTGCCTGTTCGCCTACCGTCATGATATCGGCGACGCGACGCTTGTCCGTCGCGGCCTCCGGGGCAAGGTACGTGGCGAAGGCGGCCTTCTCGCCATTGCCGATCACCTGCGCCACTTCCGGCATGGCGGCGAACATGGCGGGGTCGGTCTGCGCCGCGCAGCCGGTGACGATGATATGGGCGTCGGGCCGTTCGCGATGTGCGCGGCGGATCGCTTGCCGGGTGTGGCGCACCGCTTCGCCGGTCACCGCGCAGCTGTTGACGATAATGAGGTCGTCTCGTTCCCCCAGCTGCTGGCGGATGGCCTCGCTCTCGGCAATGTTGAGTCGGCAACCGAGCGTGATGATCTCCGGCCCGCTCATCCGCCCGCCGGTAGCAGCGCGTCCAGATCGAGCGTGCCGTCGAAGACGTGCGTTGCCGGGCCCGTCATGGTGATGGTGCCGCCTGGCGCCCAGTCGATGACGAGGTCGCCGCCCGGCAGGCTTACCCGTACCGGGCCGATCGCCAGCTTGCGGCGGATCGCGGCGACGGCGGTGGCGCAGGCGCCGGTGCCGCAGGCGCGGGTGAAGCCGGCGCCGCGCTCCCACACGGTCAGACGGATATGGTCCGGGCGTTCGACATGCGCGAAATTGACGTTCACCCGTTCCGGGAACAGCGGGTCCGTCTCGATCAGCGGGCCGAGCCGCGCCATGTCGGCGGCGTCGGGATCGTCGAGGAAGAAGACGACGTGCGGGTTGCCGACATTGACGGCGGCGGGAGCGGGCAGATCCTCCCAGCTCGCCGGCATGGTGAGCGTGTCCATGGCGTAGGCGAGCGGGACCTGCTCCCAGCCGAAGCGCGGTTCGCCCATGTCGACGCTGATGAAATCGCCATCGCGGGCAGCGTGCAGCAGGCCCGCCTTGGTCTCGATCAGAACGTCGCGGCCAACGAACAGCGGCACGCAGCGCGTCGCGTTGCCGCACGCCGCGACCTCGCTGCCATCCTGATTGAAGATGCGCATGCTGACATCGGCGCGCTCGGCATTGCCGATGAGGATGAGCTGATCGCAGCCCACGCCGGTCTTGCGATCGGCAATGGCGCGCGCCAGGGCCTCGGTCATGGCGACCGGATGGGCACGCACGTCGATCACGACGAAATCATTGCCGAGGCCGTGCATCTTGGCGAAGGAAAGGCTCATGCCGCGCATTTAGGGGGCGCGAGGGGCCAAGTCCATATGCGCGCAGGTGGGCGCCGGTGCGGCACAGCAGGAGCGCATAGTCCAGGCTGCCTGCCTCCCGGCCTTGGATCGCGCAAGACAAGGCACATCGACTCCGCACGGGAAGCCGGCTTATGGTCGGCCGATCACTCGGTGCCCACCACCCCGCAGTGCAGCTAGGAGTGTGGTCGCATGCGAAGGATCGTGATCGTCGGCGCGGGATTTGCGGGAGTCTGGAGCGCCTTGTCTGCCGCCCGGCTGCTGAGTGAGCAGGGCGACGAGGGTGCCGACATCGAGATCGTCGTGGTCGCGCCCCGGCCGTCGCTCGATCTGCGCCCGCGTTTCTACGAACCGGACGTGGCGACGATGACGACGCCGCTCGGCCCGTTGTTCGATGCGGTCGGCGTGCGGTTCGTTGCCGGAACGGTCGGCGCGATCGAGCCCGACGGCAGCCACGTGTTTATCACCGATGATTCGGGGCGGCGGGCGATGCTGGGCTATGACCGCCTGATCCTCGCCGCCGGCAGCCACCTCGCACGGCCGGACCTCCCGGGCCTGGCCGAACATGCCTTCAGCATCGACCAGCGGGATGAAGCGGCCGCGTTCGAGACGCATCTGCAGGGTCTTGCCACCCGCCCCGCCAGCGCGGCGCGCAACACGGTGGTGGTTGTCGGCGGCGGTTTCACCGGCGTTGAGATAGCGATGGAATTGCCCGTCCGGTTGCGCGCGATCCTCGGCGACGACACGCCAGTCCGCGTCGTCATCATCGAGCAGACTGCGGTCATCGGGCCGGAACTGGGCGAGAAGCCGAGACCGGTCATCGCCGAGGCGCTCGCCTCGCAAGGTATCGAGTGTCGCCTCGCAACGGCGGTGACCCGGATCGACGCCGGCGGGGTGGACATCACGGCGGGAAACCGCATCGAAACCCTCTCGGTTCTCTGGACGGGCGGGATGCGCGCCAGCGGCCTGACCCGTTGTCTGCCCGGCGAGCGGGACGCCCTCGGGCGGCTTTGCGTCGATCGCCATCTGCGCGTTCCGGGCGCGCCCGCGGTCTTTGCCGCTGGCGACACGGCCCGCGCAGCGACGGACGACGAAGGCCATCATACGCTGATGTCCTGCCAGCACGCGATGGTGCTGGGGCGGTTTGCGGGGCACAACGCCGCGGCCGATCTGGTTGGCGCACCGCTGCTTCCCTATGCGCAGGAACGCTACGGGACCTGCCTCGATCTCGGCCCGTGGGGATCGATAGTGACAGCGGGCTGGGACCGTGCCGTCCAGCTTGCCGGGCCGGAGGCGAAGGCCCACAAGCGGTTCATCAACGGCATCGCGATCATGCCGCCCCCGCCGATCCGCGCGGAGGCGCTGGCGGCAGCGGCCCCCCTCGCGCGCTCCACCGCGCGGAGCTGAGTGGCCGCATTGGCGCAGCGCAACGCCTCGGTCGACGCTCCCGCCCATAGCGGCTGTTGCTTTTACGCGGCGGCAGGACCGATCAGGTGGGGAGTGAGATGACGCGAAGCCGGGCACGCGAGACGCAGCGGACCACCGCCCAGATCGTGCGCGGCTATCGCGGGCCCGCGCTCTTCAGCTTCGGCTTCCGCCCCTTCTTCCTGCTCGCCGGCGGCTTCGCGGCACTCGCCATTCCGCTCTGGATCAGCGCGATGCTGGGTTTGGTCGACATGACGGGCGCGACGACACGCGACTGGCACGTCCACGAAATGCTGTTCGGCTACACGAGCGCGGTCATCGCCGGCTATATGATTATCGCTGGTGCCAACTGGACGGGGCATTATCCGGTGGCTGGCGCGCCGGTCATGGTCCTCGCTGGTCTCTGGCTGGCCGGGCGCCTCGCGATGCTCTGGCCGGAGACTGCTGCGGCGATGGCGATCGACGCAGCCTTCCTCCCGCTCTTCGCGGCCGCGCTCTGGCGTGAGCAGATCGCCGCGCGCAACGGCCGCAATCTCGTGCCGTGCATCGTCGTGGCCTTACTCGCCGTCGCTAACATCGCCTTCCACCTGCGCGCCTTCCAACCGGCGTGGGGGCCGGCATCAGAACGGCTAGCTCTCGGCCTGATCATCCTCCTCATCATGGTGATGGGCGGGCGGCTGGTGCCGAGCTTCACGCGCAACTGGCTCGCTCAGCAGGGGATACCACGCGAGCCGGTTCCCTATGGCCGGCTCGACAAGGGGTTGGTGATCCTCGCCGCCGGCGCCCTGCTGCTGTGGCAGATGGCACCTTACGCTCCCGTGACGGGCGCACTTCTCATTGCCGGCGGCGTCGCACTATGGCTGCGTCTGGCCCGCTGGCGGGGGTGGGAGACGAGACGTGAGCCGTTGGTCTGGAGCCTTCATCTCGGCTACGCGTGGTTGGCGCTTGGGCTCGTCGTGCTGGGCGGCGCGATCTGCTTCCCCGCGCATATCCCGCGGACCGCGGCGGTCCATGCGCTGACGGCGGGCGGAATTGGCGTCATGACGCTGGTGATGATGATGCGCACCACGCTCAGCCATACCGGCCGCGAGCGGCGCGGCGGCGGTTCCACGCTGGCGGCGTGCATGGCGATCAATGCGGCGGCAGCGTTGCGAGTTGCGGCGCCGTTTGGCGGTAGTGCGATGAGCAGTTTGCTCGCGGTGTCCGCGCTGCTTTGGGCCTGCGCGTTCCTGCAGTTCGTCGCGGTTTACGGGCCCATGCTGATGACGCGCCGAGCCTGACGATGGTCGCACTTCCTGCTTGGCGTGGTTGAAGCGATTGAAGGGAAGAAAGCGCGAGGCAAGGTTCAATAAGAACCTTTGGACCCTGTCCCCACAAGGGGAGAAGTGACTTGAATCTCAGAAAAATGTGGTCGGGGAAAGAGGATTCGAACCTCCGGCCCCTGCCTCCCGAAGACAGTGCTCTACCAGGCTGAGCTATTCCCCGACCGGGCCGGTGCATCGCTGCGCCGGCAAGACAGGTGCCGCCCTATAGTGAGGGTGTCCGGTGCTGGCAAGCGGTGCATTGCGAATTTCATCATCGGTCAGATCAGCCCCTCCGCGCGGAAGCTGAATTGGCTCGACCCGCCCTCGATGAGATGATCGTGCAGGCGGATGCGCAGGGCATGCAGCAAGCTGGCGAACAGGCGTGTCGTCGCGATGTCGGTTCGGCTGGGTTCGGCGATGCCCGAGGGATGGCGGTGCCGCAGGATGACGGTGGCGCAAGGGTGGGCCAGGAGATGCGGCAGCAGTTGGCGCAGATCGAGCACGAGCATGTGCCGGTCGCCGGCCAGCGTGATTCGGAGGAGGAATTGCCCGTGCGCGTCGTATAGATCGAGGGCACCCCGTTCGATGTCATCCGCTGCAGCCGCGTCATGGTTTTCGCCCGTCGAAAAGGCGGGCCACTTTGGGGGAAACGCCGGCAGGGCGGGCGAAACGGCCATGGGGGCAATTTAGCCTGAATATCAGGCACCAAGCCGGGTAACATGCTCCGTTTCGGTCAGGGCAGGCTGGCATGTTACTGTCCCCCTAGGAAAACGTGGTGAGATCGTCATTAACTATCTCCACTTTGGACAAGGTGCGGCAGGCAATGGACGCTGGGATCCTTCTGTTGCGGCTGGTGCTCGGAGTCGGCGCACGTTAAGACTGCGGGCATGTCCAATGCCGCGCCCCGCCAAGCCCCGCTGTCGCAAGCCTTTTCCACGACTCCCAGCAATGGCGGCACGCATTATGAGCAACAATATCTCGACCTCGTCCGCCACGTCTGGACGCACGGCAGCGAGCGGGTCGATCGCACCGGTGTCGGCACGCGCTCGATTCTTGGGGCGAGCATGCGATTCTCGCTCGCGGACGACTCGGTGCCGCTGCTCACCACCAAGCGGATCTACTGGAAGGTCGCCGCCCGCGAGATGCTGTGGTTCCTCTCGGGCGACACCAACATCCGCTCGCTGGTCGCGCAGGGGGTGCACATCTGGACCGACTGGCCGCTTGATCGCTACCGGCGCGAGACCGGCGAGGCGATCTCCATGGAGGTGTTCGAGCAGCGCATCGTAGAGGATGAGGCGTTCGCGCTGAAATGGGGGGACCTTGGCCCAGTCTATGGCCGGCAATGGGTCGACTGGCCGCGCTACGAGCCCGCGCCGGAAGCGGGAGAGGGGCTTTATCGCCGCGCGCCGCGCGGGCAGGGGCACAATCAGATCGCCGCGCTGGTCGACGCGATTCGTACCACGCCGGGCTCACGGCGGCTGCTGTTCACCGGCTGGAACGTCGACATGCTGGATAGCATGGCGCTTCCGCCCTGCCACATGACCTATCAGTTCCAGGTTGCCGATGGGCGCCTCAACGGCCTGTTGTTCCAGCGTAGCTGCGACCTTGGCCTCGGCTTCGCGTTCAACATCTTCGGCCTGACGCTGATGACGCGCATGCTGGCGTTGCAGTGCGATCTCGCGCCCGGCGAGATCGTGTGGAACGGGGGCGACGTGCACCTCTATCTCAACCACGCCGCGCTGGTGGAGGAGCAGCTTGCCCGCACACCCGCCGGTGCGCCCAAGCTGCGGATCGTGCGGCGGCCGGCGAGCATTTTCGACCATCGCATCGAGGATTTCGTGGTGGAGGATTATCACCCGCAGGCGCATATCGCGGCGCCGGTCGCTGTGTGAGGGCGCTGGCGCCATGCCATTGAGGGGCCTCGACGAGCGCGAGCCGGTCCGCCGGCCCGACAATGAGCGGCCCGGCCCCGCTTCGCGCCCGCCATCCGCCGGGCGGGGGACATGGGAACGCAACCGGCTGGTCGCCTCCATCGCGCTGTTCAGCGGCCTGGGGCTGTTGCTGGCGCTGCCCTTTGCGCTGCGCGCCGGGGCGGAGTTCTTCCTGCCGCTGACCACTGCGCTGGTCATCGCCATCTGCCTCGTGCCGTTCCTCGAGTGGCTGGAGCGGCAGCGCATCCCGTCGCCGATCGCGGCGCTGATCGCGCTCTCCTCATTCCTGTTCGTCGCCAACACCGCGCTGGTCCTGATCGTGGTGCCGGCGACCGACTGGATTGCCCAGCTCCCTGACCGGATCACCCGCATCAAGGCGACGCTGGCGCCGATCATCGACCTCTATACGCAGGCGCAGGGCTTCATCGACGGGCTGCTGCGCATGGTGACGGAGACGCAGACCATCGGCTCGGAGATCGGCGATTTCGCCAAGCCTGGTTCGCTGCTCCAGATGCTCACCGCATCGGCGCCGAGCGTGGTCATCAACGTCATCTTCGGGTTGCTGGTGATCTTCTTCTTCCTGAGCGGCTGGACGAGGCTGCGGCGGCGGACGATTCGCGGACGCGGCAGCTTCACCGGGGCGCTCACCATCGCGCGGGTGATCCAGAACGTGGTGGACGCTACTTCGCGCTACGTGATGACCATCACCGTCATCAACGTGGTGCTCGGCCTCATCGTGGCGCTGCTGCTGGGGCTGGTCGGCATGCCGACGCCGTTCATGTGGGGCGGATTCGTCGCCTTGCTCAATTTCATTCCCTATTTCGGGCCGATCGTGGCGGCGATCCTGCTCGGGCTGGGCGGCCTGATGAGCTTTACCTCGGTCGGCACGGCGCTGCTGCCCGCTGTCATCATGATCCTGCTGCATCTGATCGAGGCGAATATCGTCACCCCGCTCGTGCTCGGCGAGCGGCTCAAGTTGAACCCCCTGGTGATTCTTGTTTCCCTGAGCTTCTGGACGTGGGTGTGGGGCACGGCGGGGGCGTTGCTCTCGGTTCCGCTGCTCATCATCATCCAGACGGTGCTCGCTGCTGCCGGCAAGCCCGATATCGCGGGTTTTCTGTTCGAAGCAGGCACGTTGACCCGGACTCTGCATGACCCTCCCGATGATTATGACGAGAGTTGAGCGACGGGTGTTGACAGGGGCGGCAGGCTCTTCTAACTGCCCGGCCTCACACCGTAAGCGGGTGTAGCTCAGTTGGTTAGAGCGCCGGCCTGTCACGCCGGAGGTCGCGGGTTCAAGTCCCGTCACTCGCGCCATTTCCCAGGTTTCTGGACGTTGGCGTTTCCGCTTTTCAGCAGACGAAAGCACAGTCCCTTGGCGGGGCCGCACCATAAGATTCCAAGCTGCCGACGAGCCCTTCTGCGCCTCGCCCATCAGTCGCTGTCGGACGAAGCACAGCCCTTCGACATGGTCAGGCCGTGACCTGGTAGACGCGCCGATACGCGGCCGCTCAGGGTCGCCAGCGGCCGGTTTCCATCCATTGCAGCAACGGGCGCGTCGGGAAGATCCAGACGATGCCCGCGACGATATAGAGAATCATCTGGATGACGCGCGGCCAACCGGCGATGATGGGCGCGAAGCTGGCAACGATCACGGCCCAGACGGCGATGATCCCGAGAATGGCGAACATGCCCGCCGGTTTGCGCCAGGAGGGGCGGTTTTCCATCAAATGTCCTTGCGTTCGAAGATGCGCTGTTCGGTGATGATGAGGTCGAGTGGCACGTCCCAGGATTGGGCTGGAATGTGGTCGACCTGCTGCACCGACCAGGCGAGGCCGATCTTGAGCGTATCGGGCAGCGCTTCCAGCGCGCGGTCGTAATGCCCAGCGCCTTGGCCGAGCCGGTTGAGCGCGGCATCGAAGCCGACCAGCGGGATGAAGGCGACGTCGGGCGTGACCGCCTCTGCGTCGAAACTCGGCTGGAGGATTCGGCTCGGGCCGGGCACGAGTAGGTCCTCCTCCGGTGTCCACGCCGCGAAATCCATGAAATGCGGATCGTCGGGCTTCCCGCCGAGACGGGGCAGGCACAGCGGAAAATCGAGATCAGCGAGGTTATGAGCGATGGCATCGGTTGGCGCCTCGCTCCCCACGGGGCGATAGAGGGCGACCCGTGCGTCGGGCGCCAGCAGCGCCATCACCGGCGACGGCAACACGCGAAAGGCGAGCGTGCGGACGGACGCCGGCAGACCGGCGACGAAGACCTTGCGGCGGGCGCGCAGTGTGGCGCGGAGGTGATCGCGATCGCTCAGGGCCTGGGTCATGGCTGGTCGCTCCGCATGGGTGGGGTGACGGGACCGCCATGGCCGTTTGCCGGAATATCCTCTGACGCCTCAACGTCAGGTGGGGACCGTGTAGCGCGGGCCAGGGCCCGACCAGGGACAGCCCCCTTGGATGTGTTTATCGCCTCAGGGATGTTCGCTAAAGCGCGCACCGGGCAGTTCCCGTCCCGGTCTATCTATGTGTTTGGGTGCTGCGCTGCAAGGCTGTCGCCCAAAGCTTCGGCGCGCTCGGCGAGGCGGGTCAGCGCGGCCAGCAATTCCGGGTCCTCAGCGGGTGGTGGTGGCGCAGCCGGTTCCGCCGCTGCGGCTGGCGGGGCGCTGTGCTTGTCGGAGAGTGCATCGGCGAGCAGCAGGCCGGCGAACAGCAGTTGCCGCACCTCGGTTAGACCGTTGGCGCCACCCTTCACCTGGTTGACCCGCTCGGACATCATGCCGGCGAGCTGGTGCAGCCGGGGCTCGTCCCCGTCGCGGCAGTGGACCGTATATTGGCGGCCGCCGACCATGATCTTGACTTCCGCCATGTCAGGCCTCGCTCCGCGCTTTCTGGAGGTCGCCGATCAGCGCATCAAGCGATTTGAGCGCGGCGATCGCTTTCTCGCGCGAGAACGGGTCGATATCGACGGCGCCGGCCGCCGTCTCACCATGATCATCGCCGGCAAGCTGGGCCTCCGCGGCGCGGGCCTGCTCTTCGGCCACCCGCTTTGCCAGCGTCTCGGCGCGCGCCAACGCACGTTCCAGCCGCCCTATTGCCTGCATCATCGCGTCGCTTGCCATGAGCGATCCCTTACCATGCTCCCGCCTGATTGCAAAAGCCGGTTGCGCCATGCGCTTAGCTGTAAGTGATGAAGCGGGGGGATACCTTCTGGGGTGCGCAGGTTGACGCTTGGGCCTCGAATCGACCATGGAGACCCCGCGACGACTCGGCCTACCCTTCGCTGTGTCCGTCAACCCGATCGGAGGCCGGGTCCGGCCGTCGATCGCTTTGATTTTTATGCCCCCAGGGCCGAATGATTGAGGAAAGGGGCGCTCGCCCATGTTAGTTTCCGAGAAGCGTCTTGCCGATACCATCCGCGTGCTGGCGATGGACGCGGTGCAAGCCGCCAATAGTGGCCACCCCGGCATGCCGATGGGCATGGCCGATGTCGCGACCGTGCTGTTCAAGGATTATCTGAAGTTCGACCCCGCCGCGCCGAAATGGGCTGACCGCGATCGCTTCGTCCTGTCCGCCGGTCACGGCTCCATGCTGATTTATGCGCTGCTCAACCTGACCGGCTATGCCGCGCCGACGATGGCGGACATCGCCAATTTCCGCCAGATGGGCTCGCCGTGCGCCGGTCACCCGGAGAATTTCGAGCTGGCTGGCGTCGAGGCGACCACTGGTCCGCTGGGGCAGGGGCTGGCCATGGCGGTCGGCATGGCCATGGCGGAGCGGCATCTTAACGCGACCTTCGGCGATGCGCTGGTCGACCACCGCACCTGGGTGATCGCCGGCGACGGCTGCCTGATGGAAGGCATCAACCATGAAGCGATTGGCCTGGCCGGTCATCTTGGCCTCGGCAAGCTCAAGGTGCTGTGGGACGACAACAAGATCACCATCGACGGCGCGGTTAACCTCTCCTCCAGCGAAGATGTGAAGGCCCGTTACGCCGCCACCGGCTGGCATGTGGTGAGCTGCGATGGCCATGATTTCGCGGACATCCGTCGCGCGCTGGACGAGGCGATTGCCGATCCGCGCCCCTCGCTGATCGCCTGCGCGACGACGATCGGGCAGGGCGCGCCCAACATGGCCGGCACGAACAAGGTGCATGGCGCCGCGCTGGGCGTGGACGAGGTAGCCGCCGCGCGTGTGAATCTCGGCTGGGATCTGCCGCCCTTCGAGCTGCCGGACGACGTCCGCGCGGCTTGGCTGGCGATCGGTGAGGGCAGCAAGGAAGTTCATGCCGAATGGCAGAAGCGCCTTGCAAGCCATCCCGATAAGGCGGAATTCGAGCGGCGTATGAGCGGCAAGCTCCCCGCAGCGTTCTCGCTCAAGCCTTATCTCGATGACCTGCTCGCCAGCCCCCAGAAGGTGGCGACGCGCAAGGCGAGCGAGATGGTGCTCGACGCGATCAACCCGCAGCTCCCGGAGACGGTCGGCGGATCGGCTGATCTCACCGGCTCGAATAACACCAAGTCGAAGGACCAGAAGGTCGCGTTCAGCCGGGACGATTATTCCGGCCGGTACGTCTACTATGGCATCCGCGAGTTCGGCATGGCTGCCGCGATGAACGGCATGGCGCTGCACGGCGGCGTCATCCCCTATGGCGGCACCTTCCTGGTGTTCTCGGACTATTGTCGCAACGCCATCCGCATGTCCGCCATCCAGCGGCAGCGGGTGGTCTATGTGATGACCCATGACAGCATTGGCCTTGGCGAGGACGGGCCGACGCACCAGCCGATCGAGCACGTCATGTCGCTGCGGATGATCCCCAATCTCGAGGTGTTCCGCCCCTGCGACACGATTGAGACCGCCGAATGCTGGCAGTTGGCGCTGGAGAATGAGAGCACCCCGTCGGTGCTCGCGCTCAGCCGGCAGAACCTGCCGCAGCTCCGCACGGACGCGGCGGAAAACCGCTCTGCACGCGGGGGCTATACGCTGGTCGACAGCGGGAAGACACCCCGGGTGGTCCTCATCGCCACCGGGTCGGAAGTGGAGATCGCGGTCAAGACTGCCGAGCTGCTCGCCGGCCAGGGTGTTGCGGCCAACGTCGTCTCCATGCCCAGCCTGACGCGCTTCCGCGCCCAGGATGCGGCCTATCGTGCCGCCGTTCTGCCCGCCGGTGCGCTCAAGGTCTCCATCGAGGCCGGCACGACCTTCGGGTGGGAGGCGCTCACCGGGCCGGATGGCATCAATGTCGGCATCGACAGCTTCGGCCTCTCGGCGCCGGCGCCGGCTCTCTACAAGCATTTCGGTTTGGACGCGGAGGCAATCGCATCGCGGGTCGTTGCGGCCCTCAACTAACTCAGGAAGGAGTTATCGACCATGGCAACCAAGGTGGCAATTAACGGGTTCGGACGGATCGGGCGGCTCGTCGCGCGCGCGCTGCTGCAACGCACGGATCATGACCTTGAACTCGTCGCCATCAACGATCTGGGTGATGCAAAATCCAACGCCCTGCTGTTCAAGCGTGACAGCGTTCACGGGGCGTTCCCTGGCGAGGTCTCGGTCGATGGCAACGATCTGATCATCGATGGCAAGCGCGTGCTTGTGACCGCTGAGCGCGACCCGGCCAAGTTGCCGCACGCCAAGCTGGGTATCGACCTGGCGCTGGAGTGCACCGGCTTTTTTGCGGACAAGGATGGTGCCAGCAAGCATCTTGAGGCAGGCGCCAAGCGCGTGCTCATCTCCGCGCCGGCCAAGAATGTTGAGAAGACCGTCGTCTTCGGCGTCAATCACGATGTGCTGACCAAGGACGACCTCGTCGTCTCCAACGCGAGCTGCACCACCAACTGCCTCGCGCCGCTGGTCAAGGTGCTGCACGAGGGCATCGGCATCGAGCGCGGTCTGATGACCACGGTGCACAGCTACACGAACGACCAGCGTATTCTCGATCAGATCCACAGCGACATGCGCCGGGCGCGTGCCGCTGCGATGTCGATGATCCCCACCACCACAGGTGCCGCCCGCGCGGTGACGCTGGTGCTGCCGGAGTTGAAGGGCAAGCTGGACGGCTCCTCGATCCGCGTGCCGACGCCGGACGTGTCGATCATCGACTTCACGTTCACGCCCAAGCGGGACACCACTGTCGAGGAAGTGAACGGCCTCCTCAAGGCGGCGGCCGAGGGCGCGTTCAAGGGCGTCATCGAATATGTCACCGATCCGCTCGTCTCGATCGACTTCATGGGCAACCCCCATTCCTCGTCGGTCGATAGTTTGGAGACGGCGGTGCTGGAGGGCAAGCTGGTGCGCGTGCTCTCCTGGTACGACAATGAGTGGGGCTTCTCGAACCGCATGGTCGACACCAGCAAGGTGATGGCGGGCCTCATCTGAAGACCCTGTCCGGGCCGGTTCCGAGAGCGTCACGCGCTTGAGGGACCGGCCCGAGTTCCATTTGAACAAGCCAAAGGATGATCGCGGTGGCCAAACCCTTCAAGACCCTCGACGACATGGGCGATATCGCCGGCAAGGCCGTGCTGGTCCGCGAGGATCTGAACGTGCCGATGCAGGAAGGGGCGATCACCGACGATACGCGGCTGCGCGCCGCGCTGCCGACCATCCTGGAGCTGGCGGACAAGGGAGCCAAGGTGCTCATCCTCGCCCATTTCGGCCGGCCGAAGGGGCGCAAGTCGCCCGATCTCTCGCTCTCGCTGGTGACGCGCACGCTCAGCCTGCTGCTTGAACGCGACGTGCAGTTCATCCCCGATTGCCAGGGTGAAGCGGCCGCCGCCGGCATCGCCGTGATGCGGCCGGGCGACATTGCCCTGCTGGAAAACACCCGCTTCTATCCCGGCGAGGAAAAGAACGACCCCGCGCTGGCTGAGGCCATGGCCGCGCTGGCGGACTTCTACGTCAACGATGCCTTCTCTGCCGCCCACCGCGCTCATGCCTCGACCGAGGGCGTTGCGCATCGGCTGCCATCCTTCGCCGGCCGCTCGATGGAGCGCGAGCTGGACGCGCTGGAACGCGCGCTCGGCAGGCCGCAGCATCCCGTTGCGGCGGTGGTTGGCGGCGCCAAGGTCTCGACCAAGCTGGCCGTGCTGGAGCATCTCGTCGCCAAGGTGGATCACCTCATCATTGGCGGCGGCATGGCCAACACCTTCCTGGCGGCGCGGGGCGTCGCGGTCGGCAAGTCGCTGTGCGAGCGCGACCTGATCCCCACCGCCGAGGAGATTTTCGACAAGGCGGAAGCGGCCGGTTGCACGATACACCTGCCTTATGACGTGGCGGTCGCGAAGGAATTTGCGGCCAACCCGGCCTCCTATCGTCTGTGCAATGTCAACGAAGTGGCAGACGACGAGATGATCCTGGACGTTGGTCCGGCGGCGGTGGAGGCGCTGGCCGACGTGCTCAAGACCTGCCGCACGCTGGTCTGGAACGGGCCGCTCGGCGCGTTCGAGCTGGCCCCGTTCGATACCGCGACGGTGGCGCTGGCCCGCACGGCGGCGGCGCTGACCGCCGAGGGCTCGCTGGT
This sequence comes from Sphingobium sp., assembly GCA_035654015.1. Classification (GTDB taxonomy): domain Bacteria; phylum Pseudomonadota; class Alphaproteobacteria; order Sphingomonadales; family Sphingomonadaceae; genus Sphingobium. Next base: position 216,443 of record DASRXX010000003.1, on the reverse strand, counting down.
CTCGGTGGCGGGGGGCGGCGATACCGTCGCGGCGCTCAACCATGCCGGCGTTACAGCGGACTTCTCGTTCGTCTCGACCGCCGGCGGCGCCTTCCTCGAATGGATGGAAGGCAAGCGCCTCCCAGGCGTCGCGGCACTGATGGCGGCCTGAGCGCCACCCTCCCACAACGCAAGGCTGGGGCACCGCGCATGATGCGCGCCGGTGCCCGCACCTTATCGACAGTATCGGCGATAGTCCCTGGCTTCGGAACCCGGCGCGTGTCCATTCGTCCCAGCGCACCAACTGCGTTTTCGTCTTGGAATGGACAAAGTCATCATGACGTCGAGGCGAGCTGTTTTCGGCACAAATGACCGCGCTTGACCTTGGTTAGCTCCCTTGCTTTTTGGTCCGGGACCGCTGATGAGGCCCCTCATTCGGCCCGCTTGCGGGCCCTTTGTTCGCCGCGCAACGCACGATGGTACCGACAGGGAAAGGAACACCATGCAGACCGCTGACATGACCGCACGGATGGCCTCGGGCCAGGGTTTCATCGCCGCGCTCGACCAGAGCGGGGGGTCAACGCCCAAGGCGCTCAAAGGCTATGGAATCGAGGAAAGCGCCTATGCCAACGATGAGGAGATGTTCGCGCTTATCCACCAGATGCGCTCGCGCATCATAACGTCGCCCGCCTTCAGCGGTGACAAGGTGCTGGGCGCCATCCTGTTCGAACGGACGATGGACGGTGCGATTGCTGGCCGCCCGGTGCCGGCGGTTCTAGCTGAGCGCGGCGTGATCCCATTCATCAAGATCGACAAGGGGCTGGAGGATGAGGCGGACGGCGTCCAGCTCATGAAGCCGATGCCGGGTCTCGATGCACTGCTCCAGCGCGCCAAGGGACTGGGCATGTACGGCACCAAGGAACGCTCGGTGGTACAGCAGGCCAACCGCGCCGGCATCGCCGCAATCGTCGCGCAGCAGATCGAGGTGGGTCAGCAGGTGCTTGCCGCTGGCCTCATGCCGATCCTTGAGCCGGAAGTGAACATCAAGAGCGCCGACCGCGCCCAGTCCGACCAGATCCTGCTGGAGGAGTTGCTCAAGGCGCTCGACGCGATGCCCGGCGACGACAAGGTGATGCTCAAGCTCAGCATTCCCGCCCAGGCGGGCCTGTTCGATCCGCTGGTCGATCATCCGCGCGTGCTCCGCGTCGTGGCGCTCTCCGGCGGCTATTCGCGCCCGGAAGCCTGCCGGGAATTGGCCCGCAACCGTGGGATGATCGCCAGTTTCAGCCGGGCGCTGCTGGAGGATCTGCGTCACCAGATGGACGATGGCGCCTTCAACGCGGCGCTCTCGAGCGCAATCGACGACATCTATACCGCGTCGACCGACAAGGTCGCGGCCTGATTTTACCCCGATTCCTCCCCGAGTTCGCTCGGGGAGGGGCCGGGCGCAGCCGGTGGAGGGCTTCCCGGCCTCCCGCGCATCATCGCTCCACGATCGCGCTGACGGGATAGGGCGGGGGGTCTCCACGCTCCAACCCGCCGATACCGGGCACGAGCGATCGGGTCCCCACGCGTCCGCACCACGCAGCCGGTTCCAACCCGGCCCCGCACGCGGTAAAAGAGAACACAACCTCACCCCGTTCTGCCGAATCCGGGAGACTCGCCATGACCGCGCTCGCCGATATTCCCCTCAAGACGATCCAGGGCTCCGATGCCTCGCTGGCCGACTATGCCGGCAAGGTGCTGCTGATCGTCAACGTCGCGTCCAAATGCGGCCTGACGCCGCAATATGAGGGGCTGGAGGAGCTCTACCGCGCCTATCGCGAGCGGGGGCTGGTCGTCCTCGGCTTCCCGGCCAATGAGTTTGCCGGGCAGGAGCCGGGCAGCAATGCCGAGATCGAGAGCTTCTGCACGACCAGTTTCGGTGTGGATTTCCCCATGTTCGAGAAGATCGTGGTGAAGGGGGAGGGCATGCATCCCCTTTACGCAACGCTGATCGCCCAATCCTCCGCGCCGGAAGCCGACATCAGCTGGAATTTCGAGAAGTTCCTGGTGGGGCGAGATGGCACCGTCGTTGCTCGCTTCTCGCCCCGCACCGCGCCGGACGATGCGGCGCTCGTCTCGGCGATCGAGGCAGCGCTGGCGGACGGAGCGGCCGTCGGGTGAGCTTCGCCTATCATCGCAGCCTTGCGCCGATGATGTGGGCCTTCTTCGCGCTGGTGCTGGTCGAGACGGCGACGGTGCATCTGATCATCGCCCTGTGGTGGCCCGCTCTTGCGCTGGCCCTGTCGATTGCCAGCCACTCCGTGCTGGTCTGGCTGGCCTTGCTCATCCGGTCCTTCTCGCGACAGCCGGTCTTGATCGTGGAAGGGCTGCTCCACTGGCGCTGCGGGAGCCTGCGCCGGGTTGCGGTGCCGCTGGACCAGATTGCGGGTCTGCGGGCCGGGTGGGATGGGCCGCTGATCAAGGATCGCGCCACATTCAACGCCGCGCTGATCGCCTGGCCCAATGTCGTGATCGACCTGAAAACGCCGCTGCCATCCCGCCGGCGAGTCGTCACCCGGCTCGCGCACAAGCTTGATGATCGCGATGCTTTCGCCGCCGCGATGACTCGACTATTGGCGGCATCATGACAGACGAAGACGCGCTCGCCCTCGATCCCAATTTCGCCAGCCGGTTCGTGCGGGACGAGTCGCGGCCGCCTTGCCAGCTTTACCTGATCTCGCCGCCAGCCATCGGCCCGGATTTCACGGACAGTCTGGCAGCCGCGCTGGATGGTGGCCCGGTCGCGGCCTTCCAGCTCCGTCTCAAGGGCGTGGACGAGCATGAGATCGCGCGCCTCGCCGAGCCGGTGCAGCGGCTGTGCGCGGCGCGGGAGGTCGCCTTCATCGTCAACGACAGCATCGCGCTCGCCAAGCGCCTTGGCGCCGACGGCGTGCATCTGGGGCAGGGCGATGGCGATCCGCGCGAGGCCCGCAAGATCCTCGGGACCAACGCGCAGATCGGCGTGACCTGCCATGACAGCCGCCACCTTGCCATGGAAGCAGGCGAGGCGGGGGCCGATTATGTCGCGTTCGGCGCTTTCTTCCCCACCGCGACCAAGGCGGTAGTCCACCATGCCGAGCCTGTTATCCTCAGCTGGTGGTCGACCCTGTTCGAGCCGCCCTGCGTTGCCATTGGCGGCATCACCGCGCAAAACGGCCGCGTGCTGGTTGACGCTGGCGCGGATTTTCTCGCGGTGAGCAGCGCGGTGTGGAACCACCCGGAAGGGCCGGGCGCGGGCGTGGCGGCATTTGCGGATATATTATCCTGAAACCGGCCGGCCGTCACGACGGGCTCCTGTTGCCCCCGCTGCTGGCCGCTTCCTTACTCGCGATCATAGGCGGAGGAGTCCTCGCCCTTAAAGCTTTGGATCGAGCCGTCCCGGTCGAGGCGCAGGCGGGCGACCTTGCGTTGGCAGGACGTGTGACCGATGCAGCCGGCTTATTAAGTGTCGACCAGATTTATGCCCTCGATCATTTTCTGGCCGAATTCGAGCAACGTACCCAGCATCAGATGGTCGTTGTCACGGTGCCGACATTGGGGAACCAGGACATCTCCAGTTACACGCGCAACCTCGGCAATCGCTGGGGCATCGGTCGCAAGGGCGTGCATGACGGGGTCGTGCTGCTGCTGGCACCGAATGAACGTCGCGTACAGATTATGGTCGGCTATGGACTGGAGGCTGTTTTAACCAATAGGGTTTGCGCCGACGTCCTCGCGACCCAGATGGTGCCCCGGTTCCGCGAGGCTCGCTATTATGAGGGGCTGATGGACGGCATCGGCGAGCTGGCGCGTCTCACGCCCGCCCCCTGAGGCGCTGCGGTTCATCCCTCAAACGCCACCCTCGAACATCGAGTTGGGATTGACCGGATCCGCCGATAGCGCCTGCACCACGTCCCAATGCTCCACGATCTTCCCGTCCGCGATGCGGAAGATGTCCATCACCGCGAAGCCGGTGTCGCCCGGCCAGCGGATGACATGCTGGTGGCTCACGACATGGTCGTCCTCCGCCAGGATGCGGTAGACGGTCTGCGTGGCTTGTGGCGTCTCCGTGCGGACGAAGTCGAGCCAGTCCTTCAGCGCCTCGCGGCCCGGTTTGGCGAGCGAACTGTGCTGGAGATAGTCCGCCGCGATGAAATCATCGACCAGCGTCTTGTCCATTGGGATCAGCACCTTGTCGAACAGGTCGCGGATGAGCTGGGCGTTGGCTTCTTCCTGCGGGGTGCGCGGCACACTTCCTCTCCCGATGGGACGTGATGGACCTGGGAGGTCGGTTTCTGTCCCCTTTGTTCGGGGGAGCATCGCGGCTCTGCCGGGCGAGGGCAAGGGCAATTTCCCAACGCTTGCGCGACCCGCAACGCGCGCGGACGCTTGCCGAGTCCGGCCAATCCCGCTAGAGCGCGCCTTCCGGCTCCTTCCATCATTTTCGAGACAGACAGGCGCGACCCTTATGAAGATCAGCGGCGTGGACATCCGTCCCGGCAACAATATCGAGTATGAAGGCGGCCTCTGGCGCGCCGTCAAGATCCAGCACACCCAGCCCGGCAAGGGCGGGGCCTACATGCAGGTTGAGCTCAAAAACCTCATCGACGGGCGCAAGAACAATGTGCGCTTCCGTTCGGCCGAAACGGTGGAGCGCATCCGGCTCGATACCAAGGATTTCCAGTATCTCTATGCCGAAGGCGACATGCTCGTCTTCATGGATACCGAGACCTACGACCAGATCAACCTGCCCGCCGATCTAGTGGGGGAGGCCGCCGCCTTCCTGCAGGACGGCATGATGGTGCTGCTCGAAATGTATGACGAGCGGCCGATCAGCGTGCAGTTGCCCGAAACGGTCGAGGCGACCGTGGTCGAGGCCGACGCGGTGGTGAAGGGGCAGACGGCCTCTGCCAGCTACAAGCCCGCCATTCTTGACAACGGGGTGCGTGTCATGGTGCCGCCGCACATCGTTTCCGGCACGCGTATCGTCGTGGACGTGTACGAACGTGCCTATGTGAAGCGGGCGGAGTGATGCGCCGGGCGCTCACCCCGCTGATGCTCGCGCTGGCCAGTCTGGTGTTGGTGCCGGCGCAGGCGAATGCCCAGGCGGGGAAGGCGCCCACGCCCACCAAGGCGGAGGTCGAACGGGCGGCGAGCAACCTGCGGGTCTTCATCGCCGCGCTGCAATCGGACAAGGTGCCGGAGGTCGTGAAGTCGGCTCTGTTCGCCTGTATTTATTCCAACTCTTTCAGTAAGATAAGTGTTGGAGCGGATAAGGCGCTGGCAGAGAAGAAAGTGGACAGGAACGATCCCAACCACGTCGTTGCTGCCATGGCCGCGGTCTGCGGCTTCCGCCCCGGCAATGCATCCGCCAAAAAGTAGACATCATTGTTCATAACTCTCCACATGGAGAGGAGAAGAAAGACTCATGGTATCCCATTCAGGCCTGCTCACCGTGATTGAGCGCGCCGCCCGCAAGGTGGCGCCGCAGCTTCGCCGCGACTTCGGTGAAGTCCAGCATTTGCAGGTGAGCCGCAAAGGCCCCGCGGATTTCGTTTCCGTGGCGGACAAGAAGGCCGAGCAGACGCTCGTGACGGAGCTGCGCAAGGCGCGGCCGGATTGGGGGTTCCTGCTGGAGGAAGGTGGCGAGATCGCGGGTGATCCAGCCAAGCCGCGCTGGGTGATCGATCCGCTCGACGGCACCACAAACTTTCTCCACGGCATCCCCCATTTCGCCATCTCCATCGCCGTGCAGGAGCCCGCGCGGGATGGCCGGGGGTGGGGGGAGGTTACCACCGGCCTCGTGTACCAGCCGATTACCGATGAGAGTTATTGGGCCGAGAAATCGCGCGGCGCCTGGCGGCACGACCAGCGGTTGCGCGTCTCGGCGCGGCGCGATCTGGGTGAGGCGCTGATCGCCACCGGCATCCCCTTCCTCGGCCATGGCGACATGGCGCAGTGGAGCCGCATCTTCGGCGCGATCGCCCCTTCCGTGGCGGGCATCCGCCGGTTCGGTTCGGCTGCGCTCGATCTCGCCTGGGTGGCCTCCGGGCGTTACGATGGTTTCTGGGAGAGCGGTCTCCAGCCATGGGACGTGCAAGCCGGTATCCTGCTGGTCCGCGAGGCGGGCGGCTTCGTCACCGATTTCCGGGGAGGCGCTGAGCCGGTCGAGCGGCGGGAGGTTCTCGCCGGCAACGACGTGATGCATAGCAAGCTGCACAAGCTGCTCGCCGGATCGTTGCGGAACCTCTGAGGTAGCGGGGCAGGGTCTGCCCCATCGGCGGCGAATCCCTGAACGGGGTGGCGTCCGCCACGTAAGGGGAGGCGGCTTCCTTCCGGAATCGCCTCCCGCGCAGTGCGTCAGTCTTCTGCCGCTTCGCTGTTAAGCTGGATGTAGTTCTGGATACCCATCCGTTCGATCATCTCGAACTGGGTCTCCAGCGCATCGACATGCTCTTCCTCGCTATCGAGAATCTGCTGGAACAGGTCGCGGCTCACATAATCGCGGATGGATTCGCAGTGCGCGATCGCATCGCGCAGCAGCGGCAGCGCTTCCATCTCCAGTTCCAGATCGGCCTTGAGGATCTCCTCTACCGTCTGGCCGATGCGCAGGCGGCCGAGTGCCTGGAAGTTGGGGAGTCCGTCGAGGAACAGGATCCGCTCGGCAAGGCGGTCGGCGTGCTTCATCTCGTCGATCGATTCGCCATATTCGAACTTGGCTAGCCGCTTGACCCCCCAATGATGAAGAAGACGGTAATGCAGGAAATACTGGTTGATGGCCGTCAACTCATTCTTGAGCGCAAGATTGAGAAATTCGATGACCTTGTCGTCACCCTTCATCGCATCTACTCCGAGCGGATTGAAACAGGCCGGGATAATAACCCGTCCGATCTTGCAATACACGCGCGAACGTCTCGCAAATCCAATAGAGAATGGCTCTCATTCGCACGTGAAGTGAGCGCGGATGCGACTCATGCGCAAGCCATGTTGGGGCGCCTGTCCGGTGACAGGGGCCATCGCTCAAGCAGTAGCGAAGCTTGCGGGCGGGCTTTGAGGCGCAGGTGCGCGCGTGCTGGCGGAGCGCCGTTGCTCAGCGAACAGCACATCGTCGGCATGGTCGAGGCAGGTGCGGCAATTAGGCCGCTTGCCGAGGGCAGCGAAAGCCGCTTCCGGGTCGCTGATACCCTGTCGCGCGATGGTGCGCAGCTCGTCTTCGGAGATCGCGTTGCAGATGCAAACCAACATGCGAGTCGAGTAGCGCTGTTGCGAGGCATTTGCAATAGCATTGATCGATAAATCCTGCTTTCAAGGGAACGGTTCGTCGCAAATTCGGGTATCCCTGCGCCGGTTGGCTCCGGGGCTGTTGCGAATCATTCTCAGCCTACCAAGGCTTGCTTCGCAGGTGCGGCGGTCCTAAAGCGCGCCGACACGAGCTACCGAGCTAGAGGACCGAAATTGGCTGATCTATCGGAATATTTGCCGATCCTGCTGTTCCTGGCGGTCGCCTTGGGGCTGTCCTGTCTGTTTGTGTTCCTGCCCATGGCGGTGGGGCGGCTGACGGGCACCCACAAGCCTGATCCGGAGAAGCTGAGCGAGTATGAATGCGGGTTCCCCGCGTTCGAGGATTCGCGCAGCCAGTTCGACGTCCGTTTCTACCTCGTGGCTATTTTGTTCATCATCTTCGATCTCGAAGCGGCCTTCCTCTACCCATGGTCGGTGAGCCTCTCCGAGATCGGCTGGCTAGGCTGGGGCACCATGATGGTGTTCATCGGTGAGCTAGTGCTCGGCCTGGCCTATGCGTGGAAGAAGGGAGCCCTCGATTGGGAGTAGAGCTTGAGCGGCCCGGCGTGCTTGGCGCACCCCCGGCCGGGACCCAGCCCGATCCTGACTTTTTCCAGGCGCTGACCGGTGAGGTCGGCGACAAGGGCTTTCTTGTCACTTCCACGGAAGAATTGTTCCAGTGGGCGCGCACTGGCTCGCTCTGGTGGATGACCTTCGGCCTCGCCTGCTGCGCGGTTGAGATGATCCATGTGAACATGCCCCGGTATGACATGGAGCGCTTCGGCGCCGCGCCACGCGCCTCGCCACGGCAGAGTGACGTGATGATCGTCGCCGGCACGCTCTGCAACAAGATGGCTCCGGCGCTGCGCAAGGTCTATGACCAGATGAGCGAGCCGAAATACGTCATCTCCATGGGCTCGTGCGCCAATGGCGGCGGCTATTATCATTACAGCTATAGCGTCGTGCGCGGCTGCGACCGCATCGTGCCCGTCGACATCTATGTGCCGGGTTGTCCGCCCACTGCGGAAGCCCTGCTTTATGGTATCATGCAGTTGCAGCGGAAGATCCGCCGGATCGGGACTGTTGAGCGATGAGCGAAGCCGTGTTGCATAGCGCGCCCCGGATCAATGCGATCGAGGGGCTGGCGGATGCCATTCAGGCCGCGCTCGGCGCAGCCGTGATCGAAATTGTCGACGCGCATGGTGAGCTGTCGGTGACGGTCGTGCGCGAGATGCTGGCCAGCGCGCTGGATACGCTGCGCGAACGCTTCGCCTATCAGCAGCTCATGGAAATCGCCGGGGTGGACTATCCCGAGCGGGCCGAGCGGTTCGAGGTCTGCTACCATCTGCTGTCGGTGACGAAGAACCATCGCCTGCGCGTCAAGGTGCAGACGGACGAGGACAAGCCGGTGCCGACCGTCACCCACATCTGGCCGGTCGCCGGCTGGCTGGAGCGTGAGGTGTTCGACCTGTATGGCGTGCTTTTCGAGGGCAATCCCGATCTGCGTCGTATCCTCACCGACTATGGCTTCCGGGGTCATCCGTTCCGCAAGGATTTCCCGCTCACCGGCTATGTCGAGTTGCGTTATTCGGAAGAGCAGAAGCGGGTGATCTATGAGCCCGTGCGGCTCGCGCAGGATTTCCGCAGCTTCGATTTCATGAGCCCGTGGGAAGGCGCGAAATATGTGCTGCCCGGCGACGAGAAGGCGGCTGCTTCGCCGACTCCGCCCGCACCGCCACCGCCTCCACCCGCCGCGCCCGTAGCAACGACGCCCAAGACGACGGAAAAGGCCGCCGACACCGGCGCCGGCGAGCCCGCCAATGCGGATGCGGCCAAGCGCAGCCGTGCCAAGAAGGCTGATGCCGAAGCGGTCAAGCCTGCCCGCGCGCCGCGTACGAAGAAGACGCCTGCCGAAAGCGATGCGCCCGCCAGTCCCAAGGCGCCCCGTGCACGCAAGCCCAAGTCGACCGGGGGTGACGCCTGATGGCTGACTATCTCGACAAGCTGGACCATGCGACCGACGCGGCAGACCCCGCGCTCGGCGATACCACGATCCAGAATTACACGATCAACTTTGGTCCGCAGCATCCGGCGGCGCATGGCGTGCTGCGCCTCGTCATGGAGCTGGAAGGCGAGATCGTCGAGCGGTGTGATCCGCACGTCGGCCTGCTGCATCGCGGCACCGAGAAGTTGATCGAGTACAAGACCTATTTGCAGGCGCTGCCTTATTTCGATCGGCTCGATTATTGCTCGCCACTCGGCATGGAGCACAGCTATGTGCTGGCGATCGAGAAATTGCTCGATCTCGAGGTGCCGCTGCGTGGGCAATATATGCGCGTGCTCTTTGCCGAGCTGACCCGCATCTGCAATCATATGCTGAACCTGGGCGCGCACGTCATGGACGTGGGTGCGATGACGCCCAACCTGTGGTTGTTTGAACTGCGCGAGGATTGCCTCAACTTCTTTGAACGGGCCTCAGGCGCACGCATGCATGCGGCGTGGTTCCGACCCGGCGGTGTCCATCAGGACGTTCCGCTCAAGCTGCTCACGGATATCGCCGACTGGCTCGATACGCGCCTGCCGCGTCTGTTCGAGGATGCGATCAGCCTGGTGGCGGACAACCGCATCTTCAAGCAGCGCAACGTCGATATCGGCGTGGTGTCCAAGGAAGACGCGCTGAAGTGGGGCTTCTCCGGCCCGATGATCCGCGGCTCGGGCATCCCGTGGGATCTCCGTAAGGCGCAGCCTTACGACGTCTATGACCGTATGGAGTTCGACGTCCCGGTCGGCACCAACTATGACTGCTACGATCGGTTCATGGTGCGTGTGGAAGAGGTCCGCCAGTCCGCGCGGATCATGAAGCAGTGCTTGAATGAGATGCCGGATGGCCCCGTGCTGTCGCTCGACCGCAAGGTTGCGCCGCCGCGCCGCTCCGAGATGAAGCAGTCGATGGAAGCGCTGATCCATCATTTCAAGCTTTACACCGAGGGCTTCCACGTGCCCGCCGGCGAGGTCTATGTCGCGACCGAGAGCCCCAAGGGCGAGTTCGGCGTGTATCTGGTGAGCGATGGCTCCAACAAGCCGTATCGCTGCAAGATCCGCCCGACGGCGTTCAGCCACCTCCAGGCGATGGACTTCATGATGAAGGGGCACATGCTGGCCGACACCACTGCCGTTCTCTCGGCGATCGACGTCGTGTTCGGGGAGTGCGACCGGTGAGCACGGATCTTCTCCTTACCGCCGACCAGCGCATCGCGATCGCTCACGAGATGATCGCACGCTACAACGCTCAGGACGCCGATGCCTATGTCGAGCTGATGACGCCGGATGCCTGCGAGGCGGGCTATCGCGGCGCGGTCGTGCGCGAGGGCAGGGAAGGGACGCGCGCGGGCCTCAAGGCCATGTTCGCGCAGTATCCGCAGAACCGCGTCACCATCCTCGACAGCAAGGGCGTGGGCGAGACGGTTGTGCTGCATGAGGCCGTCAGCCGCGCGCCTGATGGCGAGCAGTTCGAGGTGCTGGCGATCTATTCATTCGAGGGCGACAAAGTGTCGCGAGTGGAGTTCATCCGGTAAATGGCTGACGCACCCCAAATCCCTGATGAGGCGGACGTCCGCGCGCAGTGGGGCGATTTCGCCTTCACCGAAGCCAATATGGCGCGTGCGAAGGAGCTCATCTCGCATTATCCCGAGGGACGGCAGGCGAGCGCCGTGATGGGGCTGCTGGATCTCGCCCAGCGCCAGGTCGGCGCGCAGACGAACACGCAGGGCTGGTTGCCGATCCCGGTGATCGAATATGTCGCTGCTCTGCTCGATATGCCCTACATGCGGGTGTTCGAGGTCGTGACCTTCTATACGATGTACAACATGGCGCCGGTCGGCCGCTTCCACGTGCAGGTGTGCGGCACCACGCCATGCATGTTGCGCGGCTCGGATGACCTGTTCGCGACGTGCGCCAAGCGCGGCATGAAGAAGGGCGCGACGACACCCGATGGCCTGTTCACCCTGAGCGAGGTCGAGTGCATCGGTAATTGCGCGTCCGGCGCCGTGGTCCAGATCAACGACGATAATTACGAAGACCTGACCGCGGAACGGCTGGATTTCATCCTCGATGAGCTGGCGGCGGGGCGCCAGCCCAAGGTGGGGACGCAGGAGCCCGGCCGCCACACGGTGGAGCCGGTGGGCGGGCCGACCAGCCTCGCGGCGATGGTCAAGGAAAATCACGATTATCGAGGGGAATGGTAATGGCCGAAGTGACCGCGCCGCCCGCTCCGCCGCCGTTCGTGGGCCCGCTTGAGGACAAGGACCGCATCTTCACCAACGTCTATGGCTATCAGCCGTGGACGCTGGATGCCGCTCGCAAGCGTGGCGACTGGGACAATACCAAGAAGCTGCTTGAGATTGGGCAGGACCAGATCATCGAGACGATCAAGGCGTCCGGCCTGCGCGGTCGTGGTGGCGCGGGCTTCCCGACCGGCATGAAGTGGAGCTTCATGCCCAAGGAGAGCCGCGACGGGCGCCCAAGTTTCCTCGTCATCAATGCGGACGAGTCCGAGCCTGGCTCGTGCAAGGACCGCGAGATCATCCGCCATGATCCGCACAAGCTGATCGAGGGCGCGCTGGTCGCCGGCTTCGCGATGCGCGCGCGGGCGGCCTATATCTACATTCGCGGCGAATATATCTACGAAGCCAAGGTGCTCGAGGCTGCTGTACGGGAGGCCTATGAGGCCGGCCTGATCGGCAAGAACGCCTGCAAGTCCGGCTATGATTTCGACGTGTTCGTTCATCGCGGCGCCGGCGCCTACATTTGCGGCGAAGAAACCGCGATGATCGAGAGCATCGAGGGCAAGAAGGGGCAGCCGCGCCTCAAGCCGCCGTTCCCGGCCGGCGCTGGCCTTTACGGTTGCCCGACCACGGTCAACAACGTCGAGAGCATCGCGGTCGGACCCACGATCCTGCGGCGCGGGGCAAGCTGGTTCGCCGGCTTCGGGCGGGAGAACAACAGGGGCACCAAGCTCTTCCAGATCAGCGGCCATGTGAACCGGCCGTGCGTGGTCGAGGAGAGCATGTCCATCTCGTTCCGCGAGCTGATCGAGCGGCATTGCGGCGGCATTCGCGGCGGGTGGGACAATCTGCTGGCGGTGATCCCCGGCGGGTCCTCGGTGCCGCTGGTGCCGGCGTCGGAAATCATCGACGCGCCGATGGACTTTGACGGCCTGCGCGCGGTTGGCTCCGGCCTCGGTACAGCCGGTGTCATCGTGATGGACAAGTCGACGGACGTGGTCCGGGCAATTGCGCGGCTGAGCTACTTCTACAAGCATGAGAGCTGCGGACAGTGCACGCCGTGCCGTGAAGGCACGGGCTGGATGTGGCGCGTCATGGAGCGGCTCGTCACCGGCGACGCCGATGTCGAGGAGATCGACATGCTGTTCCAGGTCACCAAGCAGGTCGAAGGTCACACCATCTGCGCGCTCGGTGATGCGGCGGCCTGGCCGATCCAGGGCCTGATTCGGCATTTCCGGCCGGAGATCGAGCGGCGCATTGCATCGAAGCGTGGAAGCGCGCCCGTCATGGAGGCTGCGGAGTAAACATGCCTACAGTCAAAGTAGACGGTATCGAGATCGAGGTTCCCGCCGGCGCCACCGTGCTCCAGGCGTGCGAGCTGGCGGGCAAGGAAATCCCGCGGTTCTGCTATCATGAGCGGCTGTCGATCGCCGGCAACTGCCGCATGTGTCTGGTCGAGGTGAAGCCTGGGCCGCCCAAGCCGCAGGCAAGCTGTGCGCTGCCCGCCGCCGATGGGCAGGAGATCCGCACCGACAGCGAGATGGTGAAGAAGGCCCGCGAGGGCGTGATGGAGTTTCTCCTCATCAACCATCCTCTCGATTGCCCGATCTGCGATCAGGGCGGCGAGTGCGACCTGCAGGACCAGGCCATTGCTTATGGTCGTGGCGAGAGCCGGTTCATCGAGAACAAGCGCGCCGTCACCGAGAAATATATGGGCCCCATCGTCAAGACGGTGATGACCCGCTGCATCCAGTGCACCCGCTGCGTGCGCTTCGCCGAGGAAGTGGCGGGCGTGCCTGAGATCGGCGCGATCTATCGCGGCGAGAACATGCAGATCACTACCTATCTGGAGCGCGCCGCCAAGAGCGAGCTGTCTGGCAACGTGGTCGATCTGTGCCCGGTCGGCGCGCTGACCTCGCGGCCCTATGCGTTCGAGGCGCGGCCGTGGGAGCTGAAGAAGACGCTGGCGATCGACGTGATGGACGCGGTCGGTACCAATATCCGGCTCGATAGCCGTGGCCGCCAGGTGTTGCGCGCCCTGCCGCGCGTCAATGACGACGTGAACGAGGAGTGGGCGAGCGACAAGACCCGCCACGCGGTGGACGGCCTCGTCCGCAAGCGGCTCGACAGGCCCTTTATCCGCAAGGGCGGCAAACTCGTCGCGGCAAGCTGGGACGAGGCGTTTGGCGCCATCGCCAAGGCAGCCAAGGGATTGAATGGCTCGGTCGCAGCCATCGCCAGCGATCAGCTCGATTGCGAGACGCTGTTCGCGACGCGCGAGTTGGTCCATGCGCTCGGCGGCACGCTGCTTGAAGGGCGGCAGACCGGGCTGGACTATGACGTCACCAGCCTCTCGGCGGTCAATTTCAATTCGACCATTGCCGGGATCGAGACGGCGGACGCCATTCTGCTGGTGGGCACCAACCTGCGCTGGGAAGCGCCGCTCATCAACACGCGCATCCGCAAGGCGATCAAGAAGGGCGCCAAGGTCTACGCGATCGGGCCGGAGGTCGATCTCACCTACAAGGTGACGTGGCTGGGTAACGATGCGTCGCTGCTCGCCAATCTGCCCAACGAGGTGATCGAAGCGTTCCGTTCCGCGCATCGCCCGGCGCTCATCATGGGCGGCGGTGCGCTGGCGGTCCCGGGCCTGCACGGCGCGGGGCTGGCGGCGGTCGAGACGCTCGGGCTGATCCGCGACGGTTGGAACGGGTTCAACGTCGTCCACATGGCCGCCGCACGCATGGGCGGGCTGATGCTCGGCTTTGCAACCAAGGGCGGCGTCAACGAGATCGCGCAGGCGGGGCCCAAGCTCTTGTTCCTGATGGGCGCGGACGACGTGCCGTTCGACAAGTTCGCGGGAAGCTTCAAGGTCTATGTCGGCCATCATGGCGACAAGGGCGCACACGCGGCGGACGTGATCCTGCCCGGTGCCGCCTATACCGAGAAGGCCGGCACCTATGTGAACACCGAAGGCCGCGTGCAGCGTGGCGACAAGGCCGTGTTCGCACCGGGCGATGCGCGTGAGGATTGGACGATCCTGCGCGCTCTCTCGGACGTGCTCGGCGCGACGCTGCCATTCGACAGCTTCGAGGCGCTGCGCGCGGCGATGTTTGCTGCGGTGCCCGCGCTGGGCGAAGAAGGGTTGGCCGATTATGGCTGGTCCGCGCCCAAGCTGCCCGCCAAGCCGGAGAGCCGCGAGATCGGCCTGCCGGTCAAGGATTTCTACCTCACCAACGCCATCTGCCGGGCCAGCCCGACGATGCAGCGCTGCTCGGCGGAACTGCTCCATGGCGAGGATTTCGCGGAGGCTGCGGAATGACCGCCTGGTTCCAGACATTGCTCGGCACAGGCTGGGGCTGGTTTGTCGCCAACCTCATCTACGTGCTGCTGATCGCGCTGCCGCTGATGCTGGCGGTGGCTATGATCATCTACGCCGATCGGAAGATCTGGGCGGCGATGGCGCTGCGGCGCGGCCCCAACGTGGTCGGCCCGCTTGGTCTGCTGCAAAGCTTTGCGGACGGCCTCAAGGTCTTCCTGCAAGAGACGATCATCCCGAGCGCGGCCAACAAGGGCCTGTTCCTGCTCGCGCCGATCATCACCTTCACCGTGGCGCTGATGGCCTGGGCGGTCATCCCGTTCGACGCGGGGGTGGTGTTGTCAAACATCAACGTCGGGCTGCTCTACATCCTCGCGATCAGCTCGCTGGGCGTTTATGGCGTCATCATTTCGGGCTGGGCGTCCAACTCGAAATATCCCTTCTTCTCCGCGATGCGCGCCTCGGCGCAGATGATCTCCTATGAGGTCTCGATCGGCTTCGTGCTCATCAGCGTCGTCTTGTGGTCGGGCAGCTTCAACCTTTCGGCCATCATCGAGGCGCAGAAGGGCTATTACGGCCTGCTCAACGGCCATGGCTTCAACCCGCTGCTGTTCCCGATGGCGATCGTGTTCCTCATCTCCGCCATGGCCGAGACTGCGCGCACGCCGTTCGACCTGACCGAGGCGGAGTCCGAGCTGGTTGCCGGCTACCAGACCGAATATTCGTCGATGAGCTTCGCGCTGTTCTGGCTCGGTGAATATGCCAACGTGCTGCTGATGTGCACGCTCAACGCCATCCTCTTCTGGGGCGGCTACCTGCCTCCGTTCGATTGGGCGCCGCTCTATTATGTGCCGGGCATTATCTGGCTGTTCGCCAAAATCCTGTTCTTCTTCTTCGTGTTCTCGTGGGTGAAGGCGACCGTGCCCCGCTACCGCTATGACCAGCTCATGCGGCTTGGCTGGAAGGTCTTCCTGCCGCTTTCGCTGTTCTTCGTATTCCTCGTGTCCGGGTTCCTGATGCTGACCCGCTTTGGAGGCGGCGCATGATCGCGCACTGGATCAAGTCGTTCACGCTCTGGGAGTTTATCGGCGCGCACTGGCTGACCTTGAAGTATTTCTTCAAGCCCAAGGCGACCATCAACTATCCCTATGAGAAGAACCCCATTTCTCCGCGCTTCCGGGGTGAACATGCGCTGCGTCGCTACCCGAACGGCGAGGAGCGCTGCATCGCGTGCAAGCTGTGCGAGGCGGTGTGCCCGGCGCAGGCGATCACCATCGAGGCGCAGCCGCGCGACGATGGCTCGCGGCGCACGACGCGGTACGACATCGACATGGTGAAGTGCATCTACTGCGGCTTCTGCCAGGAGGCTTGCCCGGTCGACGCGATCGTCGAGGGGCCGAACTTCGAGTTCGCGACGGAAACGCGCGAAGAACTGATTTACGACAAGGCGAAGTTGCTCGCCAATGGCGACAAATGGGAGCGGGCGATCGCGGCGAACCTTGCCGCCGATGCGCCCTATCGCTAAGGCGCCCGGCAACCAAGAGGGGACGATGACCGTTCAAGCATTCGCCTTTTACATGTTCGCGATGATCACGCTGGCGTCTGGCGCCATGGTGATTCTCGCGCGCAATCCGGTGCACAGCGTGCTGTGGCTGATTCTGGCATTCTTCAATGCCGCTGGCCTGATGGTGCTGCTCGGCGCCGAGTTCATCGCGATGCTGCTGATCATCGTCTATGTCGGCGCGGTCGCGGTGCTGTTCCTGTTCGTGGTGATGATGCTCAACATCGACTTCGCGGCGCTACGGGCGGGGTTCGTGAGCTATTTCCCATTGGGCGGGGCGATCGCGCTGGTGCTGATGGTTGAACTGCTGCTCGGCGTAGGTGCGTGGAAAGCGGGGGCATTGAACCTCGCGCAGCGCATCGCGCCGGTCCCCGAAGCCACGCCCAATATCGAGGCGATCGGTCAGCTTCTCTATACGCGCTACATATTCCTGTTCGAGGCAGCGGGTCTCATCCTGCTCGTCGCGATGATCGGCGCCATCGTGCTGACTCACCGCGCGCGGGGTGGTGTGCGCTCGCAGAATGTCGACCGGCAGAACCGTCGCCGGCCGCACGAAGCCATCCGCAACGTCAATCAGCCCGTCGGTGAGGGCGTGGATCTGGGAGGGGTTGAGCCATGATCGGCCTCGCGCATTATCTGGTCGTCGGTGCGATCCTGTTCGTTCTCGGCGTGCTGGGGATCTTCATCAACCGCAAGAACGTCATCGTCATCCTGATGGCGATCGAGCTGATCCTGCTCGCGGTGAACATCAACCTCGTCGCCTTCAGCGCCTATCTGGGCGATCTGGTGGGGCAGGTGTTCGCGATGTTCGTGCTGACCGTGGCCGCCGGCGAAGCGGCCGTGGGGCTCGCCATCCTTGTCATCTATTTCCGTGCGCGCGGCACCATCGCCGTCGACGACGTCAACCGGATGAAGGGCTGAGCGCGGCATCATGATCTCAATTATCGTCTTTGGGCCGCTTCTGGCCGCGATCATCGCGGGGCTGGGCAATCGCGCCATCGGCAACGTGCCGGCCAAGGTCGTCACCACCGGCGCGCTGTTCCTCTCCTGCGTGCTGTCCTGGCCGATTTTCCTGAGCTTCCTCGGCGGCAGCGCCGAGCCGCATGTCGAGCAGGTCTTCACCTGGATTCGCTCGGGCACGTTCAACGCCGGTTGGGAATTGCGGGTCGATGCGCTTACCGCGACCATGCTGGTCGTCGTCACCACCGTGTCGGCGCTCGTCCACCTGTATAGCTGGGGCTATATGGAGGAGGATCCGGACCAGCCGCGCTTCTTCGCCTATCTTTCGCTGTTCACCTTCGCCATGCTGATGCTGGTCACGGCGAACAACCTCATCCAGCTGTTCTTCGGCTGGGAAGGCGTCGGTCTTGCCTCCTATCTGCTGATCGGTTTCTGGTTCAAGAAGCCGAGCGCCAATGCCGCCGCGATTAAGGCGTTCGTCGTCAACCGCGTCGGCGACCTCGGCTTCATGGTCGGCATCTTCGGCGTCTATCTGGTGTTCGACACCATCGACATCCCGACGATCCTGGAGGCCGCGCCCGCCATGGCCGGCTCGACCATCGGGTTCCTCGGCGGCCGCTTCGATACGATGACGGTGCTCTGCCTGCTGCTGTTCATCGGCGCGATGGGCAAGTCCGCTCAGCTCGGGCTGCACACCTGGCTGCCGGATGCGATGGAAGGCCCGACACCGGTCTCCGCGCTGATCCACGCGGCCACCATGGTGACGGCGGGCGTGTTCATGGTCTGCCGCCTGGCGCCGCTGTTCGAGACCAGTGCGGTCGCCATGGCCGTCATCACCATCGTTGGCGCCGCGACCTGCTTCTTCGCAGCCACGGTCGGCACCTGCCAGACCGATATCAAGCGCGTCATCGCTTATTCGACGTGCTCGCAGCTCGGCTACATGTTCTTCGCGGCGGGCGTCGGCGCCTATGGCGCGGCCATGTTCCACCTGCTGACCCACGCCTTCTTCAAGGCGTTGCTGTTCCTCGGTGCCGGTTCGGTGATCCACGCGATGCACCACGAGCAGGACATGCGCTATTATGGCGGCCTGCGGAAGCAGATCCCGATTACCTTCTGGACGATGATGGCCGGCACGCTCGCCATCACCGGCGTCGGCATTCCGTTCACCGAGATCGGTTTTGCGGGCTTCTTCTCCAAGGACGCGATCCTGGAGAGCGCCTATGCGGCCGGCGGCAACGGCACGCTGGCTTTCTATCTCGGCGTGTTCGCTGCGCTGCTGACCAGCTTCTACAGCTGGCGCCTGATGTTCCTCACCTTCTGGGGCAAGCCGCGCTGGGAGCAGAGCGAGCATATCCAGCACGCGGTGCATGATGCGCACGGCCATGGTCACCACGCTCATAGCGAGGATGGCACGGCGGGTTATCATCCGCACGAAAGTGGCTGGGCGATGCTGGTCCCGCTGATCCTGCTGAGCATCGGCGCGGTGGCATCGGGCTATGTCTTCTATCACAGCTTCGTCGGGCCGGAGGAAGGCGCGCGCTTCTGGGCGGCCAGCACCTTGTTCTTCAACGAGCATCTGATGGAAGCGGCGCACCATGTTCCGGCATGGGTGAAGCTCTCGCCCGCCATCGCCATGCTTCTTGGCCTTGGCATCGCCTTCCTGGCCTACATGCGCTACACCGATTGGCCCGCGCGGTTCACGGCACAGTTCTACCTGCTCTACGATTTCCTGCTCAACAAATGGTATTTCGACGAGCTGTATGACCGCATCTTCGTCCGTCCGGCCTTCTGGTTCGGCAGGCTGTTCTGGAAGGGCGGCGACGAAGGCACCATTGACCGCTTCGGTCCGGATGGCGCGGCGGTGGCTGTCACCGCCGGCGGCCGGGTCACACGCGCCCTCCAGTCGGGCTATCTCTATTCCTATGCGCTGGTGATGCTGATCGGGCTCGCCGCGGCCGCAACCTGGGCGATCATGCCGAAATGAACCAGCTAGGCTTTCCCGTTCTCACGCTGATGCTCGCCATTCCGATGGCGGGGGCCATTGCGTGCCTGTTCGTCTCCGCGCAGTCGGCGCGCTGGATCGCGCTGCTCGCGACACTGGCGGACCTGCTCCTCGGCATCTTGCTCTGGGCAACGTTCGACCAGAGCGTGGGCGCGCCGATGTGGCAGTTCCAGGAGCTTCAGGAAGGGCTGTTCGGCCGCTTCTCCTGGGCGCTCGGCATTGATGGCATCGCGCTGATGCTGATCATGCTCACCGTGTTCCTCATGCCGATCTGCATCGGGGTGAGTTGGGAGTCGGTGCAGAAGCGGGTTGGCGAGTATATGGCCGCCTTCCTGTTCATGGAGGTGCTGATGATCGGCGTCTTCGCGGCGCAGGACATCTTCCTCTTCTACATCTTCTTCGAGGCCGGCCTCATTCCGATGTATCTCATCATCGGCATCTGGGGCGGCGCGGACCGCGTCTACGCGAGCTACAAATTCTTCCTCTACACGTTGCTCGGCTCGGTGCTGATGCTGATCGCAATGCTGTGGATGACGCGCGACGCGGGCACGACCAGCATCCCGGTGCTGATGGCCACTGACTTCGATCCGGCCGCGCAGACCTGGCTGTGGCTGGCCTTCTTCGCCAGCTTCGCGGTCAAGATGCCGATGTGGCCGGTCCACACCTGGTTGCCGGACGCGCACGTGCAGGCGCCCACCGCCGGCTCCGTCATCCTGGCGGGCGTCCTGCTGAAGATGGGTGGCTACGGCTTCATCCGCTTCTCGCTGCCGATGTTCCCGGAAGCCTCGGCGCAGCTTGCGTGGCTGGTCTTCGCCTTCTCGATGATCGCGGTGGTTTACACCAGCCTCGTCGCGCTGGTTCAGCACGACATGAAGAAGCTGATCGCTTATTCGTCGGTCGCCCACATGGCGATCGTCACCGTCGGTCTGTTCGCGTTCAACCAGCAGGGTCTGGAAGGCGCGATGATGGTGATGCTCGGCCACGGCCTCGTCTCGGGCGCGCTGTTCATGTGTGTCGGCGTGATCTACGATCGGCTGCATACCCGCGAGATTGACCGTTATGGCGGCCTTGCGATCAACATGCCGAAATACGCGGTGCTGTTCCTGCTCTTCACCATGGCGTCGATCGGCCTGCCGGGCACCAGCAACTTCGTGGGCGAACTGCTCTCGCTGATGGGCGTCTATCAGGTGTCGAGCTGGGTGGCGGTGATTTGCACCACCGGTATCATCCTGGGCGCAGCCTACATGCTCTACCTTTACCGCCGCGTGGTCTTTGGCGATCTCGTCAAGGACGACGTGAAGGCGATGCCCGACCTCTCGCCCCGCGAGATTGCACTGATGGTGCCGCTGGCGCTGGTGGTGCTGTGGATGGGCATCTATCCCGAGAGCTTCCTGTCGCCGATGCGGGCGAATGTCGCCAGCATTGTGGCGCGTACGGAAGCCGCGCGGCCCGTCGGTGATGCGCAGATTGCGCTGAGCCAGCAACAGAAGACAGTTTCGCACGCCGAGCTTGGCGGGGAGTCGCATTGATGGATAGCCTGGGCGCCTTTGCCTCGGTCCTGCCCGAGATCATCCTGACCGTTGGCGGCCTCGCGCTGCTGATGGTGGCAGCTTACGCCGGCGATGCCGCCGCGCGTCTGGTTGGCTGGCTTGCCGTTGCCACGCTGGCGCTGGCCGGGTTGGCCATCGCAACGCCTGCGGTCCATGCTGGTGGCGAGATTTTCGGTGGGCTCTACCGCGCCGATGCCTTCGGCGGCTTCGCCAAGGGCATCATCTATGCGGCCGCAGCAGCCTGCATCATCGTGGCGCCGCGCTTCTTCGCGCGGGACGGGGGGCAACGCGCCGAATATGCGGTGCTCATCCTGTTCGCGTGCGTCGGTATGACGATGATGGTGTCCGCTTCGGATTTCGTCACGCTCTATGTCGGACTGGAGTTGACCAACCTGTCCTCGTACGTCCTCGCCAGCTTTACCCGGCGCGACATGCGTTCGGCGGAATCGGGCCTCAAATATTTCGTGTTGAGCTCGCTGGCGAGCGGCATCCTGCTCTACGGCATGTCGCTGCTCTACGGCTTCTCGGGCACGACGAGCTTTGCCGGCGTTGCCGAGTCCCTCGCGCAGGGGCTGACGATGGGCGAAACCTTCGGGCTCGTGTTCATCCTTGCCGCGCTCGCTTTCAAGATCAGCGCCGTGCCGTTCCACATGTGGACGCCCGACGTTTACGAGGGCGCGCCGACACCGGTCACGGCGTTCTTCGCCACCGCGCCCAAGGTAGCGGCCTTCGCGCTCACCGTGCGCATGGCCGTCGTCGCACTTGGGCCGGGGACGGAGAGCTGGCAGCAGATCGTCGTCTTTCTGGCGATCGCGTCGATCGTGCTCGGCGCCGTCGCCGCGATCACCCAGCGCAACATCAAGCGCCTCCTTGCTTACTCGTCGATCAACAACGTCGGCTTCGCGCTGATCGGTCTCGCCGCCGGCACGGCCGAGGGTGTTGCCGCGGTGATGAGCTACCTGTTCATCTATGTCATCATGACCATCGGGAGCTTCATCTGCGTGCTGCAGATGCGCGATGAGGAGGGCAATCAACTCGAAAGCATCGCCAGCCTCGCCGGCCTGTCGCAGACCCGGCCGGGCCTGGCCGCGGCGTTCGGCATCTTCCTGTTCAGCCTGGCTGGCATCCCGCCGCTGTTCGGCTTCTGGGCGAAGTTCCTGGTGTTCGACGCAGCGGTAGCGGCCGGTTTGGCACCGCTGGCCGTCATCGGCATCGCGGCGTCGGTCATCAGCGCCTTCTATTACCTCATGGTCATCAAGGTGATCTACCTCGACACGCCGACCCACCGCTTCTCGACCGATCGCAATCCGTTCGATTACGGCATCATGACGGCGTGCGCGGCGGTAACGGTGCTGGGCTATCTGCTCAACCCGTGGCTCGGTGCGACCAGCGCGGCGGCGGCGGCGGCGTTGTTCTGAACGAACGGGTCCGCCTCGTCGCGGAGACCGGGTCGACCAACGCCGATCTGACCGCGCTGGCAGCAGCTGGCTGGCCGGAGGGTCGCTGGCTGCGCGCCGAGCGGCAGACCGGGGGGCGCGGCCGCCTCGGTCGGGATTGGCTGAGTCCTGCCGGCAATCTCCACGCTTCCACGCTGATTCGCCTGCGTCCCGGCGATCCACCCGTCACCGGGCTCGGCCTGCTGGTCGGGGTCGCGGTGCATGCCGCGCTGACGGAGCTTCTTCCGCACGCCGCGTTGCTGCTGAAATGGCCCAATGACGTGATGGTCGGCCGGGCGAAGCTCGCCGGCATCTTGCTGGAGCGGGAAGGGGAGGCGGTCGTTGCGGGCGTCGGCGTCAATGTCGCCTTCGCGCCCATGTTGCCGGACCGTGAGACCATCGCGCTAGCTGATCTACCGGGTGGCACCACGCTTGACGCAGCCGCCGTGCTCGATGCGCTGGTGCCCGCGCTCGATCATTGGCTGGCCCGCTGGCGGGATGAAGGCAACGGCGCCATCATCGCCGCATGGCTGGCCCGCGCCCATCCGCTTGGCACGCCGCTTGCCGTTTCGACCGGAGCAGATCGGCCACAGCACGGCCGCTTTCTCGGTCTCGGCGGAGATGGCGCCTTGATCCTCGGGCGGGATGACGGCACGCAAATTACCATCCATAGCGGCGACGTGGGCATGGTCCCTTGACTGCGCTGCCTTTTGCCTGACAGGACTGGCTCCATGCTGCTCGCCATTGATGCCGGCAATACCAACATCGTCTTCGCGCTCGTCGATCTGGCGGCGGATGAAGGCCGTGGCGCAATCCGCGCGCGCTGGCGCATGGCTACCGATGCTCGCCGCACCGGTGACGAATATGCGGTGTGGCTGAACCAGTTGCTCACGCTGGAAGGGTTGGCGATGGGCGACATCACCGCCGTCATCATCTCCACCGTGGTGCCGCGCGCGCTGCACAATCTCACCGTGCTTTCCGGCAAGTATATCGGCGTCGAGCCGCTCATCGCCGGCCGCCCGCCGGTGGAATGGTCGGTCACGCTCGACGTGCCGATGCCCGAGACGGTGGGCGCGGACCGCGCCGCCAACGCCATCGCCGCGCATGCCGCGTTCGAGGGCGATCTCATCATCATCGATTTCGGCACCGCGACCACCTTTGATCACATTGATTATAGCGGCGCCTACAAAGGCGGTATCATCGCGCCCGGCATCAACCTCTCGCTTGACGCTCTGGTCAGTGCCGCCGCGCGGCTGCCACGCATCGCCGTGGCGGCACCGGTCAATGCCGACGTGATCGGCCGCACCACCGAGGACCAGATGCTGATCGGCGTATTCTGGGGCTATGTCGCGATGATGGAGGGCCTCGTCGCCCGGATGCGGCGGGAGATCGGCCGCCCGGTTACCGTCATCGCGACCGGCGGCCTTGCCCTCCTGTTCGACGAAAAGACCGATCTGTTCGATGCCATCGTGCCTGACCTCACCATCAATGGCCTCGTGATTCTCTACCAACGGAGCCAATTGTCTGCATGAAACCGGGTGAAGAGTTATTGTTCCTGGCCCTTGGCGGGTCGGGTGAGATTGGCATGAACCTCAATCTCTATGGCTGTCGCGGCAAGTGGGTGATGGTCGATCTGGGCGTGAGTTTCGCCGATCCGGCATGCCCCGGTGTCGATATTGTCATGCCGGACATCGCCTTCATCGAGGAGCATCGCGATGACCTGCTCGGCATCGTGCTCACCCACGGTCATGAGGACCATATTGGCGCGCTGCCCTATCTCGCGCAGGATCTTGGGGTGCCGCTCTATGCCACGCCGTTCACTGCCGGACTGATCAAAGGCAAGTTGATCGAGGAAGGGATTGATGATGCGGTGACGCTTCACATCGTCGAGACCGGGCAGCCGTTCGCGCTGGGGCCGTTCGGCTTCCGGCACCTGCCGCTGGCCCACTCGATCCCCGAAGGTAATGCGCTCCTCATCGAGACGCCGTTCGGTCGCATCTTCCACACCGGCGACTGGAAGCTGGACGAGGAGCCGCAGATTGGTGTGCCGACAACGGCGGAGGAACTGACCGCCATCGGCGACACCGGCGTGCTCGCGCTGGTGTGCGACAGCACCAACGTGTTCAACAAGGAGCCGAGCGGTTCCGAAGCTTCGGTCAAGGCCGGGCTGATGGCTGCTGTGGCCGGCGCTAAGGGGCGCGTATTGGTGACCACCTTCGCCAGCAACGCCGCGCGGCTCCAGACGCTGGGCGAGGTAGCGCGGCTCACCGGTCGCAAGCTCTGCGTCGCGGGGCGCTCGCTGGATCGCATCATCGGGGTAGCGAAGACCTGCGGCTATCTGAAGGATTTCCCGCCGCTGGTCGATTTCGATGGTATCATGGCGGTGCCACCGCGTGACGCGATGATCATCGCGACGGGCGGGCAGGGAGAGCCGCGCGCCGCGCTGGCTCGCATCGCGTTCGATCAGCACCCGATCAAGCTGGACGCGGGCGATACGGTCATCTTTTCCTCGCGCAAGATTCCGGGCAATGAGATCGCCATCGGCCGCATCCAGAACATGTTGGCCGCCCGCAGCATCGAGATGATTACCGAGAGTCAGGCGCACGTTCACGTCTCTGGCCACCCCGGCCGGCCGGAGCTGCGTGCCATGTATGACTGGATCCGGCCGGAGATTCTCATGCCCGTCCATGGCGAGCGGCGGCACATGGCCGAGCAGGCTCGCCTCGGCGCCGGGCACGGCATCCCGCGTACCATCGTCCAAACCAACGGTGACATCGTGCGCCTCGCGCCCGATGGACCGGTGAAGGTGGCCGAGGCCCATCATGGCCGCCTGGTGCTGGATGGCAATGTCATTCTGCCCGCCGACGGGATCACCATGAACGACCGGCGCAAGCTGATGGTCAACGGCCATATCAGCGTCGGCGTCGCGATCCACCGTGGTGGAAAACTCGCCGGTACCCCCGATATCCGCATCCGCGGCGTGCCGGTGGAGGACGAGCGCGAGCGCTTCCTTCAGGATGCGGTTGCGGCATTGACCGCCGTGGTCCAGAAGGCGGCCGGCCGTCAGGGTGATATCGAGGCACTGCGCGAGGCGATCCGCCTCGCCGTGCGGCGCACCGCGGCCGATTGGACCGGCAAGAAGCCGATCGTCGACGTGACGATTGTCGAGGCCGGCTGAACGAAAGGATTGCCCGGACATGCGCTGGACGTCGATGCTGGCCATCTATTTCCTGCTGTGGTTCCTCAGCCTGTTTCTGGTGCTGCCCTTTGGCGTCAAGACGGCAGAGGAAGCCGGTAAGGAACTGGTGCCGGGCCAGGCGGAGAGCGCTCCGGCGGAGTTCAAGCCGGTGCGCATTTTCGGTACCACAACGCTGGTCGCCGCCGCCTTGTTTGCGCTGTTCTACGCCAATTATGTCAACGGATGGGTAGACGCGGGCACGTTCAGCTTCCTGTTTTCCCCGCCGGTCGACAGCGCCGAGTAGGGGAGGCGCCCGGCCCAAACGCCGGCCTCACCCGTCTTAACGATCGTCCAAGAAACGGAGAGCGTGCGGCAGGCCGCCCTCCGCTGTCTGGCAAGCGACCATGTGTTCCAACCAAGGGCGATAGGGCCATAGGGGCAGCAACCTCGCCGCAGGGCACGATCGCTTGAAAATGGCGGATCAGATGCCCTCGCCGCGCGCGCTGCTGCCTCTACTGCGGCCGCAGCCGGTCGATCGCCTGGGCCAGCGCCACATAGAGCTTGCCGATATCCGATGAGACCATGGTCAACGCCAGTGTGCTGCCCTCGCGGGTCGCCAGCACGGTGCGCAGCAGCGCCTCGAAATCGTGGATATAGCGGTTCACCTGCTCGCGGAACTCGGCCTCATTGCCGTACAGGGCTTGGACTTCCTTGGCGTCGGCTCCCGTCACGAGCTTCACGGCGCGGCGCGCGAACAGCCCTTGCTCGCCCTTGAGATAGGCTGCCCATTCCGCATCCGTCACATCGCGGTTGAGCCATTTGCTGACGTCGATGGCGTGCTCGTTCAGCGCCGCGATGAGGTGCGTGGAGCGTTGGGCCATCTGCTCGCGCCCTTGCTCATCCATGCGCGCGCTGCTGTCGGCGAGCGCGGTTTCCAGCGCCTTGCTGGCGTCGGTCAGGCTGGCCACCCGCTGCGCCAGCTCTTCCGTGGCGCGCTGCGCGGCCTTGACCGCGTCGTCCGCCGCCAGAGAAATGCGCTCGATCTGCTCGGTGACGGTGCTGCCCAGTGCCTTTTGCACGGCCTCGCCGCTCGCCGCGCCGAGCGCTTGCGCGGCCTCGGGGATTGCGTCGGCGATGGCGCTGCGCGCGCGTGCGGCGGCCGCATCGGCGGTTTCGCGCACGCGTGTAAGCGCCTCGACCATCTGCGGGCCGGCCGTCTCGCCGAGTCGGCCCATACCTTCGCTGGCGGCGCCGATCGCCGCTGCGAGTGCCTCGATCTCCTGCTTCTGCGTGGCCAGCGCTCCCTGTGATTTCTGCAGGGCGCCAGTCAGCGCGGTCACGTGCGAGCGGGCAAGCTGATCCGTTTCGTGGAGCTGGCTCACCACACCGGCGGCCACCGCCTCGACGGCTTCGATGCCCGGCCGGGTCGACTGGATGTGCTCCTTGAGCGCGTCCAGCCTTGTTTCCACGCGCTCCAGCGCGCCAGGGATGCTCTCGTCCAGCTCGCGGATGCTCGAATCCAGTGCGACGAGCAGCGCTTCCGCGCGCTGGATCAGCGCATCCGACCCGCTTTGGCCGGCATCGAGCGCGTCCACCAGGCGCCGTGTCTCGTCAGAGAGCTGGGTCATCGAGCCGGAGAGCGTCTGGGCGCGCGCCAGCGCCGATTGCTCCAGGCCATCAAACGCGTCGGCCAGCGCGGCCACGCCGCTTGCGGTGCCGTCCAGCCAGGCGCCGCTCTTGCCAGCCTGCTCAGCAAGGCGCGTGTCGAGCGCGCCCAACAAGGTGTCGACCCTGCTGCAATGCTCGGCGACCTGGTCGAGCGACTGGGCGGCGCTGCCCTCGAGCGCGGTGCGGCTCGCCTCGACAAGCCGGCTCAGCGCTTCCGCCTGCGCCTCGATGCGCTGCCCGGTGTCGTCCGTAACGGATTTCACCCTGTCGAGTGTCAGGTCGATGCGAGCCGAGGAGAGTTCCGAAAGGTTGGCCAGCTCTTCGCCGGTCTGGCGGGCGCTGTCCTTCAGCGTGTCGAGCTGCCGAGCGAGCAAGGTGCTGGTCTCCAGCATCTGTGTCCGCGCTTCCTCGGCGACGATCGCGGTCGTCTGCAACTGCTGATCGAGCGCCTCGTGATGCTGACCCAGCTCCCCGTCGATCCGGGCGAGCGTCTCGGCCAGCGTCGCCAGCCGGTCTTCAAAGCGCGGCAACGCGTCGGTCATGGTGGTGATGCGTTCACCCAGCGCCGAGAGCGTGGCGACGGAAGCAGCGGTCTTCTGGTCGAGCTGCGCGGCCTCGTCCTGGGATCGCCGCAGGGCGTCGATAATGGCTACGGCGGCGTCATCGGCGGTGCTCGCGATCGCCCGGCTTTGCCCGAGGAACTGCGCCTGCACTTCCCCCAACCGGGTCGTTGCCTGCGTCGCCTGGCCGGAGAGGCGTTGGATGCGAGCAAACTCCTCCGCCGGCGCCGCGCCGCGTCGCGCCGCGATCAGCACCAACGCAGCGATCGCGACCAGCAGCACAAGGGGCGCAGAGAGGGTGGCAATGCCGAGCAGCACCGGCATGAGCCGCGCGCCAGCCGCCGGATCGGCCACGCTCCATGCCACCGTGGCCAGCCATGCCAATCCGGCCAGGCCGAGTCCGGTGAAGGCAAGGGTCCGTCGCCGGCCCGAGCGGCCCGGAGCTGCCTCGCTTTCGTCCCACTCGGCTTCGGGGGCTGCGGTCAAGAAATCGGTGCTGGCGTGCGCGTTTTCCATGGGCGGCTCCGGTAGGGAAATGGGGGCGTTCGGTGACTGGTCGCCCTTGCCAGAAAAAGCCGGTCGGTCCCAGCCCGCGTCGGATTCGCGCAGCTTGGCCAGCCAGTCAGCGCTCAGCCTGCTCGTGGGGGCGACTTCACCGGATTGGGCGGGATTCGTCCCATGTTGGGACGGATTCGTCTGTTTCTGGGAGCCTGGCATGGCCAATCCTTAACATGTTGGGGGCGGGCAGGAACCGCAATTTACGACTCGTTTACGTTTGGATGGTTATCAAATCGTCATGGCTTATGATCCCGGCACCTTGGAAGCAGCCTTGTCTGCGGCGGTCGGTTCGGACCACGCGTTGATCGCCGATCTACGGCACGCTTTCCTGGAGAGCGCCGCGCGGCAGGTCGATTTGCTCTCCCGCGCGCGTTGCGATGCCAACTGGACGATGGCGGCCTTGCGGCTCAAGGGGTTGTGCGCCTCGTTCGGCGTCAACCACGTCATGGGGCTCGCCGACCGCGCGCTCGAAGGCGCTCCCGGCGATCCGGTGATCCTGCGCGAGTTGGCCACCGCCGTGGCCGCCATGACCGCCGAAGACTGAGCCCGGACGTTTCACGAACCCAAATGGGGCTCGCGCGTAAGTGTCGAAGCCCGGTACACCCGGCGCAGAACGGAATTTGACCGTGGCGCTCCCCGGCACTCTGCTCTCTGATCCACAGGCTTGCGCCTCACCAAAGGGGCGTGCGTATTCCATGTTTATCTAATAATTAGAGTTCGTTATCGGTAATTGTTATAGATTGCATGGAAGTACCGTCCGGTTCGAGAGGCCTGCTCGCCGGTCCGCGCCGCTCCATGGTCCCAATCGCGATCGTTCCCTCGCGACGGATAACCTTGCATTCATCCGATCCGGAGGCCAAATTGGCGTTCATATCCACAAACGATCGTTAACACAGACTCATGGCGTTCATTGCTCTGCTCAGCGCGCGTGACAGTGCGCGCGAAGGAACGGGCGCCGCGGCTGACGGCGCCTTGATCGAGTTCGGCGGGCAGCCGTTGGTCGAGTTCCAAGCGCGCATCGCGATTGCCGCCGGGGCGGATCATATTCTGATCCAGACCGATGCGGTCACGACGGATCTTGCCCAACTGGTCGACCGGCTGACCGGGGAGCGGCAGGCCAGCGTCGCGCTCGTGCGGGATATGCTCTCGCTCTCGCGCGGTCTCGCTCCTGCGGATCGGATCCTGCTGATCGCGGAGAACATGCTGATCCCGACTGAGGCGGTGGTCGCACTGGCCGGACAGCCGCCGCCCGCAATGTTGACTCTGCCTTCGGCCCCCACGACCAGCGGGTTCGAGCGGATCGACGCTGAGGCCATGTGGGCTGGTGCGTTGCTGTTGCCCGGCGAGGCCGTGCTTGCCACGCTCGATATGCTCGGTGAGTGGGATCTCGGCCTTACCGTCCTGCGCCGTGCCGTTCAGATGAATGCGGAGCGGATCATGCTTCCGCCGGAACTGGTGATGGACGGCCAGTTGGGAGCACTGCACAGCCAGCAAAGCGCGGATGCCGCGTTGCAGGTGCTGGCCGATCGTGAAACCAGAGCGGTTGCCGGGGAGGGAGACGGCCTGCAGCGTGTGCTCGCGATGGTGTCCAGGCCGCTGCTGCACGAGCTGGTCCGCCGGCAGATCGAGCCGGCGCGGCTGACCGGGATCACGCTGGTGCTCGGCATCCTCGGGCTTGCGCTGGGCATTGCAGGTTTCCCCGTGCCCGGACTGGTGCTGGCGCTGCTGTCGTTCGGGTTGCGTGACCTAGCAGCGCAATGCGCCGAAATTACTTTGCGACCCAAGGCGTCGCCCTATGGCCATTATGCAATTGACGCCATGGCGGTGGCACTGCTGGCCCTCATCGGATGGCGGTTGTCTGAAGGACAGTTATTATCTATTTCAGGGTCTTGGTTCCCGATTTTCATAGCTGTTCTGATCTCGTCAACCCGGGCGCAGGCCGATATCGTCACCGGCCTCTGGGCGCCGTGGGTGCGCATCAGCGTTCCCATTGCGCTCTTCGTGGTGTTGGGCGGCTTGCTGGTCGGGCAGGGTGGCGCGGCGTTCGCGCTGCTCGGCTTGCTCGCAATCGCGGCGGTGACACTCCGTCTCATTCCGAAACGCCCGAAAGTTTAGGGGGTGTTAAGGCCATTCCTTTATGGGCGGCCTCATGACAGTCGGCAACGATCCAGACGGGGAACGTTCCCACGGCGGGAGCGGGGGAGCGAGCGCCTATCTTGCGCGCCGGCTGATTGCGGATGCACGGCACAGCGCCGACCTCGCCGCGCTGATGGAGGGAGCCTCCCGTCGTTGGCCGGGCCGGCTGCTGGCCGAAACGCGCTTTCATCTCGCCGGCATGGTCAACGCGATCGAGCTGGCCATTGCCATGGCCGTCACGGATCCGCAGGTGCGGGCAGCGGTGGAGGCGCTCGGCCCCGGCTATGGCCGCGGTGCTATCGAGCGCGAACCGGGCCTGCTCTCACCCGAGCTGCTCGCGCATTTACGTGGGCGGGCCACCGTCGCTGCGTTGCTTCGCTCGGCTGACGTCATGCGGCCGCGTGGCAATCCGCCCGCCTTGGCGGAGATAAAGCTGGACCCGCCGCACGCCGACGCGCTCGCCGCCGTCGCCATGGCGGAACAAGGCTGGTGCGCGCCCATGTTGCTCGATGCGGCGATGCGGCCGGACCTGCCCGCCGAGCCGTTCCATGATCTCGCCTGGAGCGTGGCCGCCCTGCTCGTTCAGGGCTGTGAAGGGACTGCGCAAGCCGCCCATCCCGCCGTCATCAAGGCGATTGCGCAGGCAACCGAGAGTGTCGTTGCGCATCATGACGAAGGGCAGGGGGCAATCGCTCTCGCGCGCCGCTTTGCCCGTGATGTGCCGGCCGCCGCCCGGTCCGCGCTGGCTCGCGCTGCGCTCGTCGATGCGCGCCTGCTGCCGTTCGCCGCGCTGGTGGAATGCGAGACGGGCCTGCCCACTGAGGGAGTGATCGAGGCGCTGCTGGAGTCGGAGGATACGCCGCGTCACGCTCTGTTTCGGTTGATGGCCATCGACGATGCCACCGCCTTTCGCGCCGCGGAGCTGCTCGCGCCGTTTACGGGTGCCGTGCCCGGCGGGGATGAAGCGCTGGCACGGTTCGTCGAGAGCTATCGTTTGTTCGACGGAGCATCCGCCGCCCGCTGGCTAGCCGGGGCGATCAAGCCACGCGCGCTGGCCGACAAGCTGGCCCTGATCGGGCGTCTGCGATGATCGAGCTACCGGTCCAGGCCCTGCTTGATGCGGAGGGGCGGATTGTCTCCGCCGGCGAGCCGCTGCTCGCGCTCCAGCGCCAGGCAGGCGGGGCGGTGGATGGTCCGCTCGCCGTGCCTGCGCTGGCGGCGCTGGTCCATCTCGCGCGACGGCTTGCGATCCCCATTTCCCGCGCTGTCGAGGTCGCGGACGGTGCGGCGGACATCGGCATGTGGGTAGACGTGCGGCCGATGGAGGAGGGCTTTGCCCTTACGATCCTCGACTGGCAGACCCGTCATGCGCATGAACCGGCCGCGGGTGGCGCGGGGCAGGCGGGCTGGGCCTGGCAGGTGGACGCTCATCTACGGTTTCAGGCGGTTCAGGCCGATGCCGCCTCGCTCGGCCATGAGCCGCCGCGCATCGGTGATCTGCTGACCGCCTATGTTCAGCTCGATACCGGCACGGCGGAGGCGGAATTTGCAATGCCGTTGGTCGAAGCCCTCGCGCTGCGCACGCCGTTCAGCGGCCAGACTGCGCGGCTGCGCGCGGATAGCACCGTCCTTTATCAACTTTCGGGTGAGCCGCTGGTGGAGCCCAGTGGTGCGCTGACCGGCTATCGTGGCCACGCCCTGCGCATCGAAGCCGCGACGGATGAGCCCGCCCCGGCGCCGGACGCCAGCCTGTTCAACCCCGCGCTGGCGCATCGGCTTGATCAGGCGTTGCGCCAGCCCATTGGCCGCATCATTGCCCACGCCAGCACCATCAGCGGTCAGCACGAGGGGCCGCTGCGGCAGGATTATGCCGATTATGCGGCGGATATCGCGGCGGCAGGCCGTCATTTGTTGGCGCTGGTCGACGATCTCGCCGACCTCCAGGCTATCGAACGCCCGGATTTCACCACGCTGCGTGAGGAGGTCGATCTCGCCGATGTCGCCCGACGCGCCGCCAGCCTGCTCAAGGTGCGCGCGAGTGACCGGCAGATTCGCATTCAGGCGCCGGCCCTGGACGAGCAACTGCTCGCCTGCGCGGAATATCGCCGCGTCCTGCAAATCCTCGTCAATCTCATCGGCAACGCCGTGCGTTACAGCCCGCCGGAGAGCATGGTGTGGGTGCGGGTGGACGAGTCTGGCGGCCGCGTGCGCGCCGTGGTCGCCGATCAAGGTGGCGGCATCGACCCGGCCGACCATGAGCGGCTGTTCGAGCGCTTCGAGCGGCTCGGGCGATCCGGCGATGGCGGCAGCGGCCTCGGTCTCTACATCTCGCGCCGCCTCGCCCGGGCAATGGGCGGCGACCTAACGCTCGAAAGCGCGCTGGGGCAGGGCGCCCGATTCACGCTCGACCTGCCCGGCTGGATCACCGGCTGAACCACGCGCCCGGTGGCCGAGCGGCCCTTGCTTCACCCCGGGAAAAATGAAGAGGAACCATGACGTCCGTTCGTGATTTGATCGATGACATGCTGGAGGTACAACGCGCTCTCGGCGAAACTGTGCTGCAAGCCCGTGTGGATCCGAGCCAGCGGCCCGCGGTCATCGAGATGCGCCGCCGTTTCGCCAACGCCGTTGTCGCGGTGAGTTCGGCGATCGAGAACGATGCGTTCTTCCGTAATCGGCCGGCCCTAGCCGCTGAGTTTCGGCACCGCTTCTCGGAGATCCGAAGCAAGGTCGCGATTTTTCAGGCCAAATGGCCCGCTGTGCTGCTGGATGACAGCGATCCTGAGTTCGACGTGTCGGCAAGTCAGCTGCGCGCGAGCAACCGCGAATTCATGGAGTGGGCCCGCAACGCGTTGAAGCAATAGCGACCGTGCGGCGCGTCTGGTGGTAGCGCCATCCGTCCGGAAGCGCCTGCTCAGGCAGGAGGCTATGCTTGAGGCAACGCCGATGCAGGGCCTCCGATAGCCAATCTTCCGTCGTTCAAGCCGCCTTCGTCTGGCGCGCCCCGTAATAAAGTTGGCCAGTGACCGCCATCTCGCGCAGTTGCGCGGGCGGCGTGAACCGCTCGCCGTGCTGCGCCGCCAGCCGGTCCAGCGTCTCCACCACCTTGGCCGCCCCGATGGTGTCGATGGCGCTGAACGGCCCGCCGGTATAAGGCGCGAAGCCCCAGCCGAAGATCGCGCCGAGGTCGCCATCCTGCGGTGTCACCAGCACGCCCTCGGCAAAGCAGCGCGCACACTCCACCAACTGCCGATAGAAAAGCCGCTCACGCACCTCATCCGGCGAGGGCTGGGAGATGGCGAGCGGATAGGCCTGCGCCAGTCCCGGCCAGAGCGCTTTCTTCCCGCCATCAGCCGGGTAATCATAATAGCCCTTGCCATTCTTGCGCCCAAGCCGGCCGATCTCGACCATATGCGCGGCGACATCGTCGGCCAGCGTGCCGACATAGGCATCGCCCAGTGCCTTCTTGGTCGCCACTGTCACCTTGTGGCCCAGTTCGATCGAGACCTCGTCCGAGACGGCCAGCGGCCCGACCGGCATGCCGAGTTGGCGACCCATATTCTCGATCAGTGCCGGGTTGACGCCCTCGGCCAGCATCTGCGTGCCTTCCTGCACATAGGTGCCGAAGCAGCGCGAGGTGTAGAAGCCGCGCGAATCATTGACCACGATCGGCGTCTTGCGGATCTGCGCGACGAAATCGAGGGCCTTGGCCACCGCCGCGTCACCGGTCTGCTTGCCGAGAATGATCTCCACCAGCGCCATCTTCTCGACCGGTGAGAAGAAATGGATGCCGATGAAATTCTCTTGTTTACTCCATGTCTTGGCAAGCAATGTTATCGGCAGGGTTGAGGTGTTGGAGCCAAAAATGACGTCTGGCCCAAGCACGGCTTCCACCCGCTGGGTGATCTCCGCTTTCACCGCCGGATCCTCGAAAACCGCCTCGATCACGAAGTCGCAGTCCTTGAGTGCCGCCACGTCCGTCACGGGGGTTATGCGCGCCAGCGTCTCGGCCATCTTCTCGGGCGTCATCCCCCGGCCGATCCGCTTCTGCATCTGCTCGGCGGCGTGGGCCTTGCCCTTCTCCGCCGCCGCCTGATCGCGGTCCAGCAGCAACACCTCGATGCCCGCCTGCGCGGCGACATTGGCGATGCCCGCGCCCATCATGCCCGCGCCGAGCATGGCGAGCCGCTTGGTCGGCATCTTCTCCACGTCCGCCGGCCGCCGCGCGCCGCGCTCCGCCGCCTGTTTGGACACGAACAGCGTGCGCACCATGTTGCCGGCCTGCGGATCGGCCGCAACCTTGGCGAAATATTTGCTTTCCACGCGGATGGCGCGGTCCATCGGGAGCTGGATGCCCTCATAGACGGCGGAGAGCAGCGCGTGCGGTGCGTGGATATTGCGCTGCGTCGTCTTGGTGGTCATCACCGTTGCGGCCATCATCGTTTGGATGAAGCCGGGGTTGAACTGGCCGGAGCCGCCCGGCACCTTGAATCCCTTGATGTCCCATGGCTGGGTGTGCGCCTCCGGATTGGCCTTTACCCACGCCTTGGCTGCCGCGACCGTCTCGCCGGGCGCGGCCAGTTCGTCGACCACCTTCATTGCCAGCGCTTCGGCCGGCCGCCAGTTCTTGCCCTGGAGCATGTACATGAGCGCGCCCTGGATGCCGATCAGGCGAGGCAGCCGCTGCGAGCCGCCGCCACCTGGAAACAGGCCGACGAGGATCTCCGGCAGGCCGATCGTCACCTTGGGGCTGCTGCTGAGCACGCGGTGGTGGCACGCCAGCGCCAGTTCCAGTCCGCCGCCCATCGCCGTGCCTTCGATGGCGGCGGCCACGGGCTTTCCGCACGTCTCAAGCCTGCGGAACAAATCATTGACGGCAAATACCTTTTTGAACAGAGCGCCGAGATCCGGCCCGCCGGCATTGGCGTCTTTCAGCATCGCGCTCAGATATTTGAGGTCCATGCCTGCCATGAAACCGCTGCTCTTGCCGGAGCAGACGACCGCGCCCTTGATTGCCTCATCATTGCCGATCCGCCCGATGGCCTCGCCCAGGTCCGCGAGGAAATCGGGCGTGATGACGTTCATGGACTGGTTAGGCACGTCGATGGTGAGCAGCGCGATACCGTCGCTGTCGATCTGCGTCGTGATGGTCGTCGCCATGCGGTCCTCCGGTTTCCGTGCGCCCCGTTTGCGGCTGGGGCGGTTATCCGTTTCGCGGGGCGGCAGTGGCAGCGGCTGCCTGCTCCGCGCTCAGCGGCCTGCGGGATCAGACCCGCTCGATGATGATGCCGGTGCCCATCCCCGCGCCCACGCACAGGTTGACAAGCGCGGTGCCCTTGCCGGACCGTTCCAGTTCGTCGAGCGCCGTGCCCAGCACCATCGCGCCGGTCGCGCCGAGCGGATGGCCCATGGCGATGGCGCCGCCGTTCACATTGATGTCCGAGTGATCGAGACCCATCGCCTGCATGTAACGCAGCACCACGCTGGCAAAGGCTTCATTCAGCTCCCACAAGTCGATGTCCGCAGCGGACATTCCTGCCTTTTTCAAAAGCTTGTCAGCAACACTTTCAGGGCCTGTGAGCATGATAAGCGGCTCGGAGCCGATCGAGGCCATCGCCTTCATCCGCGCGCGGGGCTTGAGGCCATATTTCTCGCCCATCGCCTTGTTGCCGACCAGCACCGCCGCCGCCCCGTCGACGATGCCGGAGCTGTTGCCGGCATGGTGGACGTGGTTCACCCGTTCCACCTCCGGGTAGCGCAGCAGCGCGACGGCATCGAAGCCGGGCATTTCCTCGCCCATCGCCGCGAAGCTCGGCTTGAGCGCGGCGAGGCTCTGCATCGTCGTTTCCGGCCGCATATGCTCGTCGCGGTCGAGCACGACCTGGCCGATCACGTCGCGCACCGGAAGGATCGACTTGCTGAACCGCCCCTCGGCCCAGGCCGCCGCCGCGCGCTTCTGGCTTTCCACGGCGTAGGCGTCCACATCATCGCGCGAGAAGCCGAACTTGGTGGCGATCAGGTCGGCGCCGATGCCCTGCGGCGCGAAATAGGTGGCATAGGCGACGGCGGGGTCGGAGGCCCAGGCGCCGCCGTCCGCGCCCATCGGCACGCGGCTCATCGATTCGACGCCGCCGCCGATCGCCAGGTCCGCCTCGCCGCTGATGACCTTGGCCAGCGCCATGTTGACCGCTTCCAGCCCGGAGGCGCAGAAGCGGTTGATCTGGACGCCCGGCACCGTCTCGGCATAGCCGGCGGTGAGCACGGCCATGCGGGCGATGTCCGTTCCCTGCTCGCCAACTGGAGCAACGCAACCGAGAATCACGTCGTCCACATCGGCGGTATCGAGCCGATTGCGGTCGCGGAGGGCGTCGAGCACCTGCACGGCGAGCTGG
Source organism: Sphingobium sp. (assembly GCA_035654015.1). GTDB lineage: Bacteria > Pseudomonadota > Alphaproteobacteria > Sphingomonadales > Sphingomonadaceae > Sphingobium. Next base: position 179,556 of record DASRXX010000003.1, on the reverse strand, counting down.
ACAGGGGTGATCTCGTGCAGGGCGCCATCCGGCTTGCCGCGTCCTCGCGGCGTGCGCACGGCATCGTAGATGAAGGCTTCCATCGCGGCTCTCCTGCGGGTCGGTCGGGGCGCCGTGTCGGGCGCCGGCCGGGGGGAGGGCGCACTATGGGCCATCGTCGCAGCGCTCGGCAAGAGCGGGGAGGGCGGCCGCCCGGAAATGCAGCCTTACCCTAACGTAAACGGAAGGCGCTTTGCCTCGAAAAAGCGCGAATCGTTGGTGATAAGTTTCCATCTCCACCCCGCGACTCGGCCGTGCGCAACGGTTGAATCGGTCCCGTCGCCGGCCTATGTGCGCTGGAGCAAATCGGCATGCTCAATCGCGTGTCTCCAGTCCAGCGAGGGGTATGCACATGGCCACCCGGCAGATCGACGCGTCCGCCAAATCCAAAGATGACGTTCCGGCGGAGGTGCAGGACGCGATCCGCACGCTCATCCGCTGGGCAGGCGATGATCCGACCCGCGAGGGCCTGCTGGAGACGCCCAAGCGCGTCGCCAAGGCGTGGCGGGAATATTGCGAGGGCTACCAGGAGGATCCCTCCTATCATCTCTCGCGGATTTTCCACGAAGTCGGCGGCTATGACGAGATCGTGCTGCTCAAGGACATCCCCTTCCAGTCGCACTGCGAGCACCACATGGCGCCCATCGTCGGCAAGGCGCACATCGCCTACCTGCCGCGCGACCATGTCGTCGGGATCTCCAAGCTCGCCCGCGTGCTGGAGGCATTCGCCCGCCGCCTTCAGGTGCAGGAGCGCCTGACCGCGCAGGTGGCCGACTGCATTTGCGAGAATTTGAACCCGCTCGGCGTCGCCGTGATCATCGAGGCGACACATGGCTGCATGACCGGGCGGGGCGTGCGCACCCACGGTACGGTGATGCGCACCAGCCGGATGATGGGCGTTTTCAAGCGGGACGAGAAAAGCCGCGAGGAAGTGTTGCGCCTCATGGGCGTGAAGTGACGGCTGGCACCGCGCCGCTCGCCTTGGTGACGGGCGGCCATCGCCGGTTGGGCGCCCGCATCGCCATGCACTTGGCGAGCGCGGGTTATGCGCTGGCGATCCACGGCCGCAACGATGTCGAGCCGCACCCATTCCTGGCCGAGCGGCTGGCGGAAACCGGCGTGGCCTGGAAGGGCTTCCTCGCCGATTTTCTGATGCCGGGTGAGGCGGAGGCGTTGATTCCCGCCGTGGTCGCGCATTTCGGCCGCGCGCCTGACTTGCTGGTCAACAGCGCCTCGCTGTTCGGTGCCGATCGGCTGGAGACGGTGACGCAAGCTGATCTGGCCGATCATTTTGCGGTCAACGCCGCCGCGCCGGTGCTGCTCAGCCAGGCCTTCGCTCGCGCCGAGCGGTCCGTGGGGGCCGATGCGTCGATCGTCAATATCCTCGACCAGCGTCTTGCCCAGCCGCACGGTGATCAGCTTGCCTATACGCTCGGCAAATATGCGCTGGAAGGCTTCACCCGCATCGCCGCGCGCGAGTTGGCGCCGGCAATCCGCGTCAATGCCGTCGCGCCGGGCCTGACCCTCGCAACCGACGATTACTCGGAGGCGCAACTGGACAATCTCACGGCGCGGATGCCGCTGGCGCATCTCCCCTCGAGCGAGGATGTCGCTGATGCCGTGCTCTATCTGGCACGCGCACCGGCCATCACCGGGCAGACCCTCTACGTGGATGCGGGCGCCCACATGCGCAGCTTTCCGCGTGACTTCATGCATTTGTAGGTTGTCGTTTTGCGGGGTCGGCCCCAGGCAGTTTGCTGGCCAGCGCCCTACGCCTGCGTTTCAACCCCGACCCGCGCGGCATCGAAAGACGTCGGTGGCTTCGACAAGAAAAACCCCGCGAGACAGAGGTCCCGCGGGGTTCGTATGTCTTGGAACGAAAGCCTCAGGCTTCTTCGCTCTCCGACTCGCCTGCCTGTTCCTCGGCAGTCGGCTCGGCTGCGATTTCGCCCGGCTCTGCGTTGGGGTCGTAATCCTCGGTGAAGCCAGCCTCGTCCTTTTCGAACATCTGGGCCATCACGTCGACGCCGTCCTTCTGCAGTTCGGCTTCCTCCGGCGAGCGGGCGACGTTGACCTGGACGGTAACGGCCACTTCCGGGTGCAGCGACACGCGCACGTCGAACAGACCGAGCGTCTTGATCGGCCGCTCCAGCACCACCATTGCCTTGGCGACAACGGTGTGACCCGCAGCATGCAGCGCCTCGACGATGTCACGCACGGAGACCGAGCCATAGAGCTGGCCGCTGTTCGACGACTGCCGGATGAGAACGACCTGCACGCCGTCCACCTTCTCGGCGGCCTTGGCAGCGTCGTCACGACGAGCGGCGTTGTCCGCCTCGATCTTCGCACGGTTGGCGTCGAATACAGCCTTGTTGGCTGCGTTGGAGCGAAGCGCCTTCTTGTTGGGCAGCAGGTAGTTGCGTGCGTAGCCGTCCTTGACGGTCACGATATCGCCGATGCCACCCAGCTTCTCGATGCGCTCGAGCAGAATGATTTCCATGGGGTCCGCTCCTTACTTAACGATGTAGGGCAGCAGGCCCAGATGACGGGCGCGCTTGATGGCCTGGGAAAGCTCGCGCTGCTTCTTGGCCGAAACGGCGGTGATACGCGAGGGGACGATCTTGCCGCGCTCGGAGACGAAGCCCTGCAACAGGCGCACATCCTTATAATCAATGCGCGGTGCGTCCTTCGCGGAGAAGGGGCAGGTCTTGCGGCGGCGGAAAAATGGGCGTGCCATGAGGTCTGGTCTCCTTATTCGCCGCTGGTTGCTTCTTCGCGCTCACGACGCGGGCCGCGATTTTCGCGGTCACCGCCGCGCCGCTCCCGATCACGCTCGTTCTTGCGCATCATCACCGAGGGGCCGCTCTCGAGCGCGTCGACGCGCACGGTCATGTAGCGGATCACGTCCTCGTTGATCGCCGTCTGGCGCTCAAGCTCGGCGACAACGCCGGCCGGCGCGTCGATGTTGAGCATGACGTAGTGCGCCTTGCGATTCTTGGCGATCTTGTAAGCGAGGTTGCGCAGGCCCCAGGTTTCAACCTTGGTGACCTTGCCTTCCTGCGATTCGATGATCTTGGTGGCATTTTCCGCCAGCGCGTCGACCTGAGCCTGAGCCAGGTCCTGACGCGCGAGGAAGACATGCTCATAATATGGCATGGTTCTATGCGTCCTGTCTTTGGCCGATCGCTGATGGGCGCCCCATGCGCACCACCCCTCCGGCTGTCGTCTCAATAAATTCTCGCGCGGCAAACCGATGCCCGCCCCGCGAAGGGTGGGCCTATGAAGGAAGCCGGCGGGAAACGCAAGCGCCGTGCGCTCACCGGCAGGGCTTGCCTCCTTATTGTTCGGGATACCAGAATTGCATGTGGCAAGCCTCGCACACGGCGTCCATTCGCCCGGCCGCGTCCTGGAGCTTGACCGTATCACGCGCGGCGGCCGCCTGGATATATCCCTCAGATATATCGGCCAGTTCTGCAGCGTGTTTGGCGAATCCCTGCGGATCCTTGGCGATGAACTGCTGGATCTGCTGAGCGGTGGCGGCACCCGGCGTGCCTTCTTCACCAACCTTTACGCCAGGGGGGGCGACGATGATCTCCTTGGCGGTGGCCATGGTGGTCGCTGCGGCCTTCATTTTTCCGGCGGCGTCGGCGAGTTTGTCCCAATCCTGTTCGGACAGGTTGGAGGCGTCCGGTTCGCCGTCATCGTTCACGCCGCGATTGCCCACATCCCAAAGGCGATCAGCCTGCGGGGCGACGACGTCCTTCATCAGCGTGTAGATCACGGCCGAGTCGCCGCTGGCCTGCGCGGCCGCGATCAGGACGAAGGCTGAACCCAGCCCCAATAATGCACGCTTCAAAGTGTCTCTCCCTGCGTGGACAGAATGCTTAGCTTATGCCGCCTAGGCCAGGCTGCGTCACCCCGCCTTGATCCAACGCAAGAAGGGGTGCCGCGGTGACAGCCCCACCGCACCGTGCTTGCCTGCCGCCGCGAGCGGCTTTAGGGCACGGGCCTTCATTTGACAGGGGACAGATCGGCCATGCGTGCATTCATCTTTCCAGGGCAGGGCAGCCAAGCGGTCGGCATGGGGACCGCGCTGGCCGCTGCCTCGCCGGTGGCGCGGCAGTTGTTCGAGGAAGTAGACGAAGCGCTCGGCCAGAATCTGTTCCGGCTGATGGGCGAGGGACCGGCCGACGAACTCACCCTTACTGAGAATGCCCAGCCGGCGATCATGGCAAACGCGCTGGCTGTGCTGCGCGTGCTGGAGAAAGAGGGCGGGATAGCGATCCGCGACAAGGCGGATGCCGTCGCGGGTCATAGTCTCGGCGAATATAGCGCACTCTGCGCGGTCGGAGCGTTCGATCTGGCAACCACGGCCCGGCTGCTCAAGCTGCGCGGTCGGTCCATGCAAGCCGCGGTACCGGTGGGGGAGGGCGCGATGGCAGCACTGCTCGGTGCCGATATCGAGAAGGCAGAGGCGTTGGCCGCCGCTGCTGCGCAGGGCGAAGTGTGCACAGTGGCCAACGACAACGATCCTGGCCAGGTGGTGATCTCCGGCCACAAGGGCGCGATCGAACGCGCGGTGGAGATGGTGAAGGATCATGGCATCAAGCGCGGTGTGCTGCTGCCTGTCTCAGCGCCGTTCCACTGCCCGCTGATGCAGCCGGCTGCCGATGCCATGGCGGCGGCGCTAGCCGAAACCGCTTCGCCGGGTGCATTCCTGCCGGTCTATGCCAACGTGACGGCTACGCCGGTCAGCGATGCGGAGACGATCCGGCACCTGCTCGTCGAGCAGGTGACCGGGCGTGTTCGCTGGCGCGAGAGCATTGGTGCAATGTGGGAGAGCGGCATCACAGATTTCGTCGAGTTCGGCGGGAAGGTGCTTGCCCCCATGGTCAAGCGCATCGCGCCGGACGCGAGCGTGAGCAGTATCATCACCATGGACGATATCGAGGCGCTGGTCGGGCGGCTTTGAAAGGGCGGAGAATACTATGTTCGATCTGACAGGAATGACCGGGCTCGTCACGGGCGCCAGTGGTGGGATTGGTGCGGAGATTGCCCGCACGCTGGCGGCGCAGGGCGCGCGGCTCGCGCTTTCGGGAAGCAATATCGAGAAGCTGGAAGCGTTTGCGGCCACGCTCGGCGGCAGCCATGTCTGCGTGCCCTGCGATCTAGGCGACGCGGCAGCGGTCGATAGCCTCGTCCCCACGGCCGTGGAGGCTTTGGGCGGGCAACTCGATATATTGGTCAACAACGCGGGCATCACGCGCGACAACCTCATCATGCGCATGAAGGACGACGAGTGGGATGCCGTGCAGCGCATCAATTTGGAGGCGGCCTTCCGCCTCATTCGCGCCGCGGCGCGACCCATGATGAAGGCGCGGTTCGGCCGAATTATCTCGATCACCAGCGTTGTCGGGGTCACGGGCAATCCGGGTCAGGCGAACTATGCCGCCTCCAAGGCAGGTCTCATCGGCATGAGCAAAAGCCTTGCTCAGGAGTTGGCGAGCCGGGGTATCACGGTAAATTGCGTGGCACCTGGCTTCATCCGCTCGGCGATGACCGACGCCCTCAACGACGCGCAGAAGCAGGCGATTCTTACCCGTATCCCCGCTGGCACGCTCGGTGAAGGGGCCGACATCGGCGCGGCGGTCCTCTATCTGGCAAGCCGCGAGGCTGGCTATGTTACGGGCCAGACGCTGCATGTAAACGGCGGGATGGCGATGATTTGACAGGCCTGCGTAGCGCATGCCCTTGGCTGGGCATGCGCGAAAATGATGTCTTTTTCAGGCGCCGGTAGCCTCTTGTCACTTTCTCTCCTAAGCACTAGGGCATCTGGCGAATTCAGATCAATCAAGTAAAGGACAACCCATGAGTGAGACCGCGGATCGCGTGAAGAAGATCGTCGTCGAGCACCTCGGCGTCGAGGCGGACAAGGTGACCGAAGACGCGAGCTTCATCGACGATCTCGGCGCGGACAGCCTCGACATCGTGGAGCTCGTCATGGCTTTCGAGGAAGAGTTTGGCGTCGAGATTCCTGACGACGCAGCCGAGAAGATTGCGACCGTCAAGGATGCGATCGACTTCATCGAAGGCAAGCAGTAACGGCGCTTTGCCGCGCTCGCGGGGGAACCCGAGGGTGCACGCCGTGTTGCATGGGATTGAGACGGCTCTCCGCTCGCGGGTTCGCACGCCGCCGGGGAGCCGTTTTTATGCGCGGACTACTGAAAATTGGGCGCTGGGTGCCCGACGGTTAGGGAGAGTGACATGCGCCGTGTCGTTGTGACGGGTCTAGGCATGGTCTCGCCGCTAGGTGGCGATGTGGAGACGAGCTGGGCGAACATCCTCGCATCGCGCTCCGGTGCGGCTACCATCACGCGCTTCGATGCCAGCGATTATGCCTGCCGCATCGCCTGCGAGGTGAAGCCCAAGGGGCATGAATGGGGTTTCGATGCGGACAAACGCGTCGACCACAAGGTGCAGCGCCAGGTCGATCCTTTCATCGTCTTCGGAATCGATGCGGCGGGGCAGGCGCTGGAAGATGCAGGCCTCACCGAGATGGGCGAGGCCGAGCGGCTGCGTGCGGGTTGCTCCATTGGTTCGGGTATCGGCGGCCTCCCGGGCATCGAGAGCGAATCGCTCGTGCTGGAGCACAAGGGGCCCCGTCGGGTCTCCCCGCATTTCGTCCACGGGCGGCTCATCAACCTGATTTCCGGGCAGGTCTCGATCAAATACGGCTTGATGGGGCCAAATCATGCGGTGGTTACGGCCTGCTCCACTGGCGCGCACTCAATTGGCGATGCCGCGCGGATGATCGCGATGGATGACGCCGATGTGATGCTGGCTGGCGGTGCGGAAAGCGCGATCTGTCCCATCGGGATCGCTGGGTTCGCGCAGGCGCGCGCGCTTTCCACCAACTTCAACGATACGCCCGAGAAGGCGAGCCGCCCCTATGACATTGACCGCGATGGGTTCGTCATGGGTGAGGGGGCCGGCGTAGTCGTGCTGGAGGAGTATGAACGGGCTAAGGCACGTGGCGCCAAAATTTATGCCGAGGTGATCGGCTACGGGCTGTCGGGTGACGCTTATCATGTGACGGCGCCACACCCGGAAGGGTCCGGCGCTTACCGCTCCATGGAAATGGCGATCCGCAAGTCTGGCTTGTCCCTGGACGATATCGACTATGTAAATGCGCATGGCACGTCCACCCCGCTTGGCGATGAGTTGGAATTGGGGGCGGTCCGTCGGCTGTTCGGCGACGCGATCGGCGGCCTTTCGATGTCCTCGACAAAGTCGGCGATCGGCCACTTGCTGGGCGGCGCGGGTGCGGTGGAGTCAATTTTCTGCATCCTTGCGATGCGTGACCAGATCGTCCCGCCGACGCTCAACCTCGACAATCCGAGTGAGGGCTGTGCGGGCGTGGATCTGGTCCCACATGTCGCGAAAAAGCGCCAGGTGCGGGCGGTGCTCAACAACAGCTTCGGCTTTGGCGGCACCAACGCCAGCTTGGTGATGAAGGCAATCTGACGAGCATGCGCCGCGTCGGCTGCCTCATTTTGGGGATCGTCGTGGCGGCGCTGCTATATTTCGCGGTCGATTTCATTGGCGGCTGGACGCACGCAGGGCCTCTAAAGCACGATACTTCGGTCGTCGTGCCGCAAGGCGCGAGCCTGCGCAGTATGGCGCGTCAGCTTGAGGAACAGGGCGCGATCCGTTCCGCGGATCGTTTCCTGCTTCAGGCGAAACTGTTCGGCGGTCGGGGCGTCATCAAGGTTGGCGAGTATCGCATACCGACCGGTGCAAGCAGCGCGGACATTCTTGCCATTCTTCAATCTGGCAAGACGATCAACTATCTCGTGGTTATCCCCGAGGGCATGCCATCCATCCTCGTTTACGAACGGCTGATGGCGAACAAGGATCTGGTCGGTGACGTGGCGGTGCCCGAGGAGGGCAGCGTGATGCCGGACAGCTATGCCTATCAGAAGGGCGAGACGCGTAAGGCGGTGCTCGCACGGATGCAGGCGGCAATGGCGCGATTTCTTGCCGAACAGTGGCCCAGGAGGTCCGCCAACGCAGTTGTTTCCACACCACAGCAGGCAATTACACTCGCCAGCATCGTCGAGAAGGAAACCGCCATCCCTGCCGAGCGGCCGATCGTCGCGGGCGTTTATGGAAATCGCTTGCGTGCGGGTATGATGCTGCAGGCCGACCCGACTATCATCTACCCTCTAACCAAGGGTAAGCCACTCGGCCGGCGTATCCGCCGCTCGGAGATCACGGCGGTGAACGACTACAACACCTACGCGATGACCGGCCTTCCCAAGGGACCGATCGCTAATCCAGGCCGCACCTCCATCGAGGCCGTGCTGCGGCCTGCGGAGACTAAAGCGCTCTATTTCGTCGCGGATGGTGCCGGCGGTCATATCTTCGCCGAGACGCTCGACCAGCACAACGCCAACGTCCGCAAATGGTTCGAGATCCGCCGCGCGCGCGGTGAGATGTGAGCCTTCAGCTCAGCGCAAACGGCCCCGGTTCTGGAGCAGGCGGGCATAGCCAAGCTGTGCCGCCGAAAGCAGAACGATGGTGATAGGGAAGGCGGCGGCTGCGACAAAACCCAGCACTTGAAGCACGTCCGTCCCAAGAAAGGTGTAGCCGAACTGAAGTAGCACGGCGACTAAGCCGACCAGCGACAGTAGCACCGCGATGCGTCGCCTCAGTATCATGGCCAGTGTCCCGAGCGTGCTTGCCAGCACCGCGCCTCCATAGGAAATCCATGCCCAGAGCGGCATCGCTGCCCAGAGACGCGCTTGATAAGGATCGGTTCGGGCGAGCACACCTAGATCCTGGCTCGACTGCATAATGAAAGCCGCGCAGCCCACCAAGTTCCAGGCCAGGAAAAGATAGGGCAGCCAGCGCTCCCCGGCTCGGTTGGACGGAGTAGAATGCATCATCGCCTCCCCACGCTGCCAAGCCGGGATCTTATGCCTTCATCCTGGTCGCACGCAATGGTCCGTTTATCCTGACAACCGATCAGGCACGGGCGGATTGTTCCTGTCCGAGCCTATCGGATGCACGCGACGTGCAACCAGATTGGCTCAGCCGAGCGCTAAGCTGTCGCCACCTCCTTGAGTGGGATGTCGATATTGGCGAGTTGCTCGCGGTCCGGCCTGCGGCCTTCCAGAACCAACGTGCGGCCCTGCACATAGTCTTTGGTGCGGTTAACGCAATCAAGCGCAACCACCTGGCCTTGCCGTAGATAGACAAGCGAGAAGCTTCGCGTCGCCGGGTCGCCGCGTACCACGCATTCGTCATGGGTGAGCGACAGGCCGACCGTCTGCAGGCGCAGGTCATACTGATTGGACCAGAACCAGGGGATGGCGTCGTAGGGTGCGGGATTACCCAGGATGTGCAATACGGCGGCGCGGGCCTGGTCGTTGGCATTCTGCACCGATTCAAGCCGGATTCGTCGGCCATCTGCGAACCGGCTTTCGTGCGCGGCGCAGTCACCGATCGCGTAGATGTCCGGCAACGATGTTTGGGCGAATTCGTCGACATCCACACCATTGCCGCCGCTAGCGCCAGCAACAATCAGTGGACCGGTTTCCGGGACGATGCCGATGCCGACAATCACGGCATCGCTCGGCACTACTGTACCGTCAGCCAAACGGACGCCGGTTGCGTGGTTCTGCGCATCGGTCTCGATCGCCACGACCGAAGCATTCAGCCGAATATCCACACCATGAGCGCGGTGCTCATCCTGAAAAAAGTCGGAGAGAGCAGGCCCGGCGACACGAGCCAAAACCCGGTCAAGCGCCTCGATCAGCGTCACTTGTTTCCCAAGTTTGCTCAATACGGCGGCGGCTTCCAGCCCGATATAGCCGCCACCGACAATGGCGAAACGGTTTGCTGAAGGCAGCATTGCCATCAGTTCATCGACATCCGTGCGAGTACGCACGGTGAAGATCCCCTCGGCGGTGGCACCGGGGCAGGAAAGTTGCCGAGCCGCACCGCCACCCGCCCAAATTAACTTACCGTATCCATAGGTCGACCCACTCGCTGTTTCGACGCTGTGAGCCGCCGGATCCACCGCCTTGACTCGCTCGCCAAGAAACAACTCGATCCCATGTTCATCCCAGAAAAGGGCAGGGCGGAGCAACAGACGCTCGAACTCTTTCTCTCCAGCGAGATAATCCTTGGAGAGAGGAGGGCGTTCATAAGGCAAGTCAGACTCGGCGCTGATGAGGCCGATGGTCCCCGTGAATTTCTGTTGCCGCAACAGAATGGCACTTTGCGCGCCCGCATGGCCGCCGCCGATGATGAGGCAATCAAAATGCCGCACGCAGACTTCTCCCCTTGCCAGTTTCGCGCGCCTTGCCAGAGAAAACACCGCTTCGCAATCTGCCCAGTTCGGCCCCAAGCCATTTCGGAATCTGCGATCTCCCCACCCTGTCTCGGCGGAAGGCCCGTGCGCCTCGGTCACGAGGACCATGTCGACGCCTCACGGGTGGCACGACTTTCCAATGCCGGAGCCGCGAAATGAGAGCTCTAGGTGTAAGCCAAACTGCAAACCGTTTTATCACGGAAGCGCTAGGTGTCTGTTTTTATGGTAGCGGAGGAGGGACTTGAACCCCCGACACGCGGATTATGATTCCGCTGCTCTAACCAGCTGAGCTACTCCGCCCCAAGGCCTGCGGGCCAATATAATCGCCACAAGGTGCGACTGGTCGGCGCGCTATACGCAGGCGGGCCGGGGTGGTCAATGGTCCGTTTGGATGGGAGTTCGATCAAATCGCGTTGCCTCCAAGCGGTGCGCGTTCGCGGTGTAAACTGGTAGGCAAGCGCAGTCATTCCCATTGTGGATTCGGCGGGCCGCCCTATCACCAGACCACACGTCGCATTCCTTAACTGCCTGATGCGATCTCGAATCGATGGTGCTGCGTTCGTGCCGCTAAGGGAGGTGCGGGCCTCGGCGGACTATCATCGTCCCAGACAAGGACGTCGGGGACAGATTTCATCGCTAGGACGCCTAAAGCTAAATGTTGCACCAGGCGCTGTCTGAGCACAAAAGTCTGGAATAGCCGTACCGCAGTCAGCGCACCCTGCGGTATCAGGCTCTGTCATAGCAGGCCGTTGGACTAGTTGGTTGCCAGTGGCCTAGTGTGCGACGGCGACCTTGGTGCCCGACGCGGCTTTACGATCGGCGCGCTCGACGAGGAAATAGATCCACAGCACGCAGAGCATCAGGATGAAGGGGCAGATGGCAGCGACGGCGTATGTCCGCGCCGCAGGGATACCGCTGCTCAACACCGCCGCACCGATGATCGGGCCGATGACGCCACCCACCTTGCCCACAGCCGAGGCCCAGCCACCAGCGCTAGCGCGGATTGCGGTTGGATAATAGAGCGCGAGCTGGCTGATGATCGCCGCATGACCGCCTCCAACCAACATGGCGAGAACGACAATGAGAGGCAGGAACAGTGGCGTTCCCGTAAAGACATCGAACCCGATCAAGAGCGCCAGCGGGACGAGAACAGCGGGAACGAGCGCCACGACCAGAAGCCCGTAACGCTCCGCCAGCCTCATGATCGCGACGCCTGCGATGGCCCCAAAAAGTCCGCCGATCGAGGAGACCGTCGCCGCTGTCTCGCGTGGCACCGCCATTTCCTCCAGCACGATCGGGCCCCACGACGCCTTGAAAAAGATGCCCAGTGCGCTCGCTCCATACCCAAGCCAGACCAGCGGCGTGATCCATTTAAGGCGACCGATAAACAGGTCGCCGAGTCGGAAATTGGCTTTGTTCTGCGTCTCGTCGCCTAACACGAACCTGTCGTCGGGTCGGATGTCCAAAGTCGCATCGTAGCGTTTCAGCGTCGCTGTCACTAGCTCCGGCTTGATGTCTTTGTTGATGAGAAAACGCGGCGATTCCGGCAACCAGAATGCCACGACGATCGCGCACAGGATGGTTGCTCCACCGCCAGCAAAATAGACGCCTTCCCAGCCGTAGATCGGCGCCAGCCAATTGGTAAGCGGCCCCGCTACCGCGCTACCGATGGAAAAGCCCATCATGATGAAGGCAATAACGGTGGCACGTACTCGCTTGGGTACGAATTCGATGTTGAGCGCCCACGCCAATGGGAGCAGCCCCCCGATCGCCAGGCCATCCAGGAATCGTAGCACGAGAAGCGCTTCGTAGCTGCGCGCGAATCCGGTGAGGAAGGTGAGGAGGCCGAAGGACAGTCCTGCTACGATGATTGTAGGCCGGCGACCGATCCTGTCTCCGATATAGGTAAAGCCCAGGCCGCCTACGACCATGCCGGCCGTCCCGGCGGAAAACACGTTACCAAGCTGCGTGGTCGTCAGGCTCAACTCGTCACGCATGTAGGGGGCGGTAAACGAGATCATCATCATGTCGAGCCCGTCGAACATGGTGATGAGCCAGGAGAGCGTCATTAGCACCCAGTTGAAAGGAGTAAGCTTTTTGCCGTCGATCAGCGCTGCAAGGTCGATGGTTCGGGCCGGTCTGTCCATGAGCGCCTGTCTCTCCCTAACGCAGCCATGCTGCTTTCCGTGACGATATCGGCACTTCTGGAGTTTGGCTATAGGAATAGCAACAGCAATTCTAATAATTCGAGTTCACACTATTACCCTCCGGCATTATGCTATGTAGTGTTTTGGAATGGAGGATATCATGGCGGATATGGACGCGGTTGAAGGGGTGGTTCGGACACGGTTGGGCATTCCCTCCGGTGCATGGACGTCGGAGGATGGCGGCGGTGCCGAAGGCATTACCCGGCGGCTGAGTTCAGAGCAGCTCGACGCTCTCGATGCTGCAGTTCGAGCGACGGAAGGGCGCGTTGCGACCGATGTTACCAAGGCAGATTTCGGGGCCCCGGAACTCACCGCCCTCATGGCCGCGGTCCGTTACGATCTTATAGCAGCGCGCGGTTGCGTGATGCTCGCCGGCGTAGACCTGTCTCGCTATGATCTGGAGCAGTTCAAGCGATTGCATTTCGGACTTGGCACTCATCTCGGCATAGCGACCGAGCAGAGCCCTCGGCACGACCGTATCGGCCTCGTTCGCAAGGAGCCGAATCCGCAGCGACGCGGTTATCTGATGGATAGTGAGCTGGGGCCGCACACCGATTATCACGAGATATTGAGCTTGGCTTCCGTGGTCGCGGCGGAGGAGGGCGGCGTAAGCGGCTTCGTCAGTTCTGCGGCGATCTACGGTGTTATGGAGGAAGAACGACCGGACCTGCTGGTCGCTCTGCGGGAAGGCTATTATTACCCTACCAGCCTTACCACCGTCACCGATTACAAGGTGCCTACCTTTTCGGTCATCGATGGCCACATTGCCATGTACAACTATGTGATCTTCATCGCGCAGGCGGCGGAGATTCGGGGCGAGGCAGTGCCAGCAGATTTGGTGGAAGCGCTCCGCTACATGTTCACTGTGGCCAAGCGGCCGGAGCTGATGACCTCTTTCGTCCTCCAGCCCGGCGAAATGGTGTTCTGGCACAATTTTCGCGTTCTCCACTCCCGCACAAGCTTCAAGAACACACCCGAGCGCGAGCGAACCCTTCTACGTCTGTGGATCAATGCGGATGAGCACTACCCGATGGCGCGCGGCTATCTGGAAACCGCTCGCCTGCTTGACCGTCAGCATAGCGAAGGCTGGTCGATGTTGGTCAATACCGACGAGAGCCTCCGCGCAGTCTATGAGCTCATGCACGGCTGACCTCACGATCATGGTTCTAGGCACTGTCGATTCATTCGGTGAGGCTGGAAGGGCTATAGTGTCGCGTGACCCACAACGTATCTCGTCGTCGCCAAGTCTTGTCGATCGTCTATCCCTCTGCCCGGTGTGAAGCGTGACCTGCCCCATCACGATATAGGAAAAAACATGGCCGGGGCGCCGCCATCGCGCACATATTCATGGTAAGCCCCGTCGCATTTCTGCGGCGGGGCTCCCTGAGCCTCGTCCTAAGACGAGGCTTCCTCTACTCATTCTTTCGATAGAGTAGGTAGGTGGAACGTGCCGCCGGCTATTGGGTTCCCGCCTTGCCAACGAAATTCTTGACTGGGCTAAGGCGCTTGGGTGGCAGGACATCAATAAGCAAGTGAGCAGTCAGCGTTTTAAGCCGGGCAGCCTGCGTCGGCTGCGAAGGGTCCAAACACCCTTTGGGCAGCATTCATGCCTTTGAATCGAAGCGCCGGTTACCTTTTCCCCGCGCGAGCCAGATTTGTTGCCTCCGAAAGATAGAGTCTGTCCTAGGAGGCACGGTCCCTCATAGTGGAGCTGTCTTTACCGACCGGGTATCGTGATCTTTGCTAATTGATCGATATGGTGCTGAATGACTGGGGTGATTTCATTGGCGGCTGCCTTGAGTTGCTCGGTATCGCCGCCCACGGCATACCCGCTGTGCAATGCCAATGCCTCACTATGGCCTGTGCGCTGGGCGTCCAAGTAGGCACTGTCGGCCGCAACGCCGTTCGCGGTCTTCACCCGGTTTAGTGCCTGTTCCTGAGCAGGTTCAAGCGCCGGCGCAGTGGTGATAATTCTGGCTTTCCGAGCGGCGGCTTGCAGGATTGCCGATGATTGGGTGTGATCTTTGACCATCATTTCCGCAAAAGCTTTGATCTCGGGATTAGAGGTCTTGCCGGCAATTGCCTCGGAGGATTCGATTTCAAACAGATCGCTTGCGCCCGCCTTTGCGAGATAAGTCGTGGCGTCCGTAATAGGAGCTGAGGTAGGCTCTGCTTCGGCGGCGTTGATGCTATTGGCAACCGCGTTGTCGACGGGAGGCGGGGGCGCCTGATTGCAGCCAGCCAAGGCAAAACAGGGTAGGGTGAGCCAAAGTATCCTGTTCATGAAAGCCTCCTTCTCGAAGCGCGTGTCGGCCAACCGAGCGCTCTATGGCAGTTCGACAAACGCGTGACGTGTGGAACGGCGCCTTAAAACTTGTTAACGCAAGTTAGCGGTACGAATGAATAACCCCAGGGCCAAGACCGCCCATGCTGGCGTGCCGGAAACTGTAGTCCGAGCCACGCATAGGTTCATTGCGTTGATTCCGTTCCGACGCACTTCAAATGGGCGCGGCGCACTCCAGTCAGGCTGTCTGTACGCCGCCGAGGGGCGAGGCCGATTTGATTATAATCTGGATTAACGACTGACCCGTTTTTGGGGAACCGTGATGAGGGCCGCTGCGCTTCATGAGTTCGCAAGCTTGAGCTGGAGATGATGATGAGAGTGAGCGAGTGCATGAGCCAGGATGTGCGCGTGGCCGGGCCCGATAACACCATGCAGTCGGCGGCCCAAATCATGGCCGATCTCGATGCTGGCTTTCTGCCGGTCGCCGACCATGATCGGCTGATCGGAATCGTGACCGATCGCGATATTGCCATCCGCGGCGTGGGTGCTGGCAAGCCCCCGGAGACAAGCGTCCGCGAGGTTATGAGTCCGGAAGTAAAATACTGTTTCCAGGACGATGAGGTAGAAGACGTTCTCGCCAACATGGGCGACATCCAGCTCCGCCGCCTGCCCGTGCTGGATGCGGGGAAGCGCCTGGTTGGCATCGTATCGCTGAGTGACCTGGCAAGCGATGGCGAGGCGAGGCGGACGGGTGAGGCACTGGGAGAAATCACGCGACCCAGTGAGCGGCATTCCCAACGAATCTAAGCCACACCACCAACGATTGCTGAAACCGCGCATTCCCATTGCTTTGCGGTCAACCGCGCTCGGATTTGGTTAGGCGCTAGCTTCACCGTGGAATGTTGGGGGAGGAGCCGTCTCGCGCATCACGGACTGCGTGCAGATTGGGCCAACGATTGGAGGAGAAGCAGAGGGACTGTCCAAGTCGTTTCGAACGGTTTCGGGAACGGAGCGGTATCCGATGCTTTATAACAGTGCCGGGGGTAAGCTTTAAGGATAGACGCTATGAGTTGGGCGTTTTCGCAGAAGAGTGGATTACTGATCGGGCTCGTGGCGGGTGTCGGCGGCTTTCTCTGGTGGATGCGGCGTTCAGATCCGAACGCCGGGCTTCACCCCGCTCCGGCATTTGCAGGAAAAGGCGCGGCGAAGGACTCGCCGGGGCATACCCGCGACGCCGGACTCGAAGCCATGCGCGATAAAGGAGACGACAATTGGGACGTGGTGGACCAAGCATCCGACGAATCGTTCCCTGCTAGCGATCCGCCGTCCTTTTAACTGCGTAAGACCTCGCCTAAACTAGGTTAGACGACAGCGCTTTATAGGATACCTGGAATAAACTAGTTTAGATGGACCACGCTGTCCGCAGACGCCGGGAGGGCGCATGAAGCAACGCGAGGTTCCGATCGTTTCCCGCGAACACAAGCGTGGAGAGGATCAGGCGTTACGCGACGACGCGGATATACAAAGCCTGCTCTATCGTTATACAGACAAGCTATATCGGGCCGGGAGTCTCGATATGATCTATGAGGCAGCGCTCTCGGCTATTTGCGAGGGATTGCGCTGCGATCGTGCTTCAATCCAGCGGTTCGATAGCCAGGGAGTCATGCGCTTCGTTGCTTGGCGCGGCTTGTCAGAGCGGTACCGAAGCGCGCTCGACGGTCTCTCCCCGTGGAAAGCGGGAGAACACGGCGCAGAAATCATCTGCATACCGGATGTTGCTCGCTCCGCTGAAATGCAGCGACTGCTTTCCACGATAGAGGCAGAGAATATCCGCAGTGTGTACCTTATTCCCCTTGCGCCTGATGACTGTGTGGTGGGCAAGTTCATGGTCTATTTTGCCGAACCCCATGTGCTCGATTCCAAGGAACAGGAACTGGCCCTCATTATCGCTCGCCAACTGGCATTCGCCTTTCGAAGCCATCTGGCCGATGACGCCACTCGGCGGCTCGCGGCGCTTGTCGAAAGCTCAGATGATGCGATCGTCTCAAAAACGCTCGAAGGCATTATCATCAGCTGGAACGCGGGCGCTGAAAGATTGTTCGGTTTTTCCGCCGATGAAGCCATTGGCGCTCCGATTACGATGCTCATTCCGGATGGTCGGCTGGACGAGGAGAAGAAGATTCTTGCCGACATTCGCGCAGGTCGCCGGGTCCAATCTTATGAAACGGTGCGACGCTGCCGTGACGGCCATTTGGTCGACGTGTCGCTAACTATTTCCCCAGTGCGGGATAGTCGGGGCACGATCATCGGCGCGTCGAAGATCGCACGGGATATTAGCGAGCGTCGTCGGGCGGCGGAAGCGCAGAGCCTGCTGCTTCGAGAGCTGAACCATCGCGTCAAGAACGCCTATACCATCGCGAATAGCCTCATTAATTTGAGCGCAAGCTCCGCTCGAACACCGCAGCAATTAGCAGTGGCTGTGTCCGGACGTCTTGCAGCGCTCGCGCAAGCTCATTCGCTGAGCGTTACCACGACAGCAGGCGGCGTTGCGCTTTCATCGGGCGGCACCTTGAAGAAAATCATATCGGCAATCCTGGCACCGTTTGAAGGGGAGACCGAGAAGGGAGTCGCGCGCATCAGAATTGCCGGTGACGATATGGAAGTGGATGGCTCGCTGACAACGCAACTTGCGCTCCTGTTTCACGAACTGGCGACCAACGCCGCAAAATATGGTAGCCTCTCAACTGAGAGCGGCCAAGTTGAGGTCACACTGACCGCAGAGCAGAACCAGGTCATCATTCTCTGGCGGGAAATCGGTGGTCCTCCCGTCAAAGAGCCTGATTGCGAAGGCTTCGGTAGCAAGCTGGTGAAGATCGCGGCGCACCAACTCGGTGATGTAGTTCGGCACTGGAACAGTGACGGCCTTGTCGCGCGTGTGCTGGTGAAGGTGCACAGGTAGTGTGGCCAGCACCGAGCGTTTCGGTGCGCGAAGGGGACGCAGGGCGCGCGTCCACCACGGCCTGTCTCACAAGATCATATAGATGGATATTAATCTATCCGGTTGGCGTAGCGTAGTGCTGGTTCAACAGGGATCGACCAATGGCAAGCGTTGCCTCTGTGTCCGACGATTCGGTTTGCTTTCGGCCTCATCAATATCTGGCTCGAGAGCATGATCGCCCCAACGCCATTTTCCGGATCGAGGAAGGCTGGGCCTGCCGTTTCCATCTATTGAACGACGGACGCCGGCAGGTTACCGCTCTGTTCCTTCCAGGTGATTATTGCGAACCGCAATGGGGGTGGGGTCGGCGTGTTAGCCAGCCGATTGTTGCGCTTACGCGTGTTCGTGCAGTCCGGATTGATTGTGTGTCGCTGACGAGTCGCCCCAGCGACCTTTATAATGATCTTCGGATAGCGTTGGTGGCGACCGTGGACAGGCAGGCAGAGTGGATCGTGTCGCTCGGGCGCAAGAGCGCGTTGGAACGGATTGCGCAGCTTTTGTACGAAATTTACGAGCGAATGGACGAGAGAGGGCTCGCCTTTGGGCAACAATGTGCGATGCCGCTTACGCAATCGGTCATTGCGGATGTTACCGGTCTTACCCCTGTCCACGTCAATCGTACGCTCCAAGTCATGCGTTCGGCCGGTCTCGTCCGGCTGCAATCGCGATGGCTCCGAATCCCCGACCTGGATGCGCTCCGTCGTGTTGCTACAGGGCCCATGTCCGCGTTGAATGCTGAGCGTACGCGATCGCCGATTATGCCCGTGCAGTCCTGAGGCTATTCGGATGCGTGGCTAGCTATGGCGCGAACACCGTTCTGAGGCGCCACCGGGGGATCGATGAAAGGCAAGAGTTACCTCGAAGCAACTCGAGCAGATCGCGGCGTTCGTGCGTGATTTGGTAGCGCTTCACAGTGTGGAGCGTCCAATAGCGGCCATCATCATGTCGACCGCCACGCGTACGATTTGGAGGCGAATGGCCGCGCGGCCGATATCGCCGAAATGGTCTTCCTGGTGCATGGGCATGCCGCCTCGGCGCTGACATGCTAGATGCACGAGACCCGGTTCGTCTCCCGTGTCGGCAGACCCAGCGAAGCCGGTGACCGCCAAAGCTACATCGGCGAGGGAATGACGGAGGGCGCCGCCCGCCATGGCCAGGGCGACTTCCCGGCTTACCGACCCATGACGAGTGATGAGGCCATGAGGAATACCCAGCAAAGCCACTTTAGATTCATCGCTATACACGATGAAGCCGCGCTCATAGGTATGACTCATTCCCTCCACGTCGGTCAGCAGCGCGCCGATCAGTCCGCCCGTGCAACTCTCTGCGGTGGTGAGGGTGAGGCGGTCACGGCAAGCCCGCACGAGGAGAGCGTGCACCCTCTGCTCGATGTCATCCGGCAGACGATCGATGAGCCGTTTTGAGGCGTTCATGACCGCTGGATAACGCTGGACCGTCCGGAAGGTTCGTATTGCACGCTGATTTGTCGAGATATGCGATGAGGCCTCGCTCCTCGCGGCTCAGCCACTTGGTACAGCGCGGTAGCTTTAAGGCTCGCAAATCCGTCGATGGCGTTCTGGCTAACTCGATCAGTGAGGGGTGAATATAGGCCTTTCGGGCAATCGCCGGCGTGTTGCCCAAATGATCCGCCACGAACGATAGCAGATCCGCCAATTTCATGTCGGTTGTGCGTGAGAGCAGCGATTGGAACGCGAGGACGCTCGCCGCCCAGGTGCGGAAATCCTTTGCGGAGAAGTCGGCCTTCATGGTCTCTCGAATATATCGGTTCACATCGGTCGAGTTGATGGGCCAGGTTTGACCACCCTCGCCGATATATTGGAACAGGTGCTGGCCTGGTAGATCCTGTACACGCTTGACGAAACGGACGAGGCCGCGATCCGTCACATCGAAAGTGGAGAGTTTTCCGGACTTGGCCCGGAAGCGAAGCGTTAAACGCTGCCCGTTGAGCCGCACATGCCGATGGAGCAATGTGGTGGCGCCGAAGCTACGGTTCGAACGCGCGTAGCACTCGTTACCGACCCGAATGCGCCCGCTATCCAGAAGTCGAATGACCGAGGCGATGGCACGTTCTTCGGTCAATCCGCGCTCCGCGAGGTCGGCTTCGACGCGCTGCCTGATCCGCGGAAGGGCACGGCCGAAGTCCGCGCAGCGCTCAAACTTTATGGCATCTCGACCCGCGACGAAAGCAGGATGGTAGCGGTATTGTTTGCGTCCCTTGTCGTCGACGCCAGTGGCGAGAATATGCGCTTGAGCGTCCGGAGAGAACCAAGCGTCCGTGTAGGCGGGAGGCAGGGCAATCCCATTCAACCTCTCTATCTCATCGCGATCGGTAATCCGCTCGCCCTCGGGGCCGAAATAGGCCCATCGAGCTCGGACCCGGCGACGGCTGATGCCCGGCGCATCTACATCAGCGAAAATGAGGCGCTGTGTCATGGAAGGTGACCTCGTCAAGTGCGACAAGAAACGCGCGACGACGGAATTGGTCGCTACCAGCCGGCGCCGTGGGTCCAGGCCCCATGAGAGACTAAGAGAGAACAGCGCGAATGCTTGAGACTCGGGGAGCGAGGGGGCGTGGCCGAGACGATTGATGAGATCGCCTATGGCCGGGCGATATGTCCGGTGCGCGCTCTTGGGCGCGGCGCAATTATCGCCACGGTGCTGGGCCGGACCGACGAAAATCAAGGCCTGAGTGTGCCAACGAAGGGACTGGCGCGCCCGGCAGGACTCGAACCTGCGACCATTCGCTTAGAAGGCGAATGCTCTATCCAGCTGAGCTACGGGCGCGCGACCGTTACTGGCTTCGGCGCGAATAGCGTGGTTTGCGCGCGGGGCAAAGCGGGTTAAGCAGCATATCCAATGTCCGACTCCGTCAAGCTTCCGACCCGCCCGACGGCCATCAGTGCCGCGCGGGTACAGCACTTCCGCTATTACGACCTCATTATGGCAGCTTTTGTCGCCATCTTGCTGCTCAGCAACATTATCGGTGCGTCGAAGCCCTCTTACATTCCGATGCCGGGGGGCAGCCAATGGGCATTTGGGGCCGGAGTGCTATTCTTCCCAATCAGCTATATCATCGGCGACGTGCTGACCGAGGTTTACGGTTATGCCCGTGCGCGCCGCGTGATCTGGACCGGGTTCGCTGCGCTCGCCTTCATGGCTTTCATGGCGTGGGTCGTGGTGGCGCTGCCGCCCGCCGATGGATGGCCGGGACAATCCTCGTACGAATTCGTGTTCGGCAACAGCTGGCGCATCGTCCTCGCTTCCATGACAGCCTTCTGGGCGGGGGAGTTTGCCAATAGCTATGTGCTGGCGCGGATGAAACTCTGGACCGGCGGGCGGTTCCTGTGGATGCGCACGATCGGCTCGACGGTGGTGGGGCAGGGGTTCGATAGCCTGATTTTTTATCCGCTGGCTTTCTATGGTCTGGCCGGATGGCCGCCCGAGCAGCTCATGCAGGTGGTGCTATCGCAATGGCTCATCAAGACAGCATGGGAAGCCGCGCTCACCCCGGTGACCTATCTTGTGGTCGGCACGTTGAAGCGGCGCGAAGGCGTCGACGTGTTCGACGAAGGGACCGACTTCACGCCCTTCAAGGCCGGCGTTTAACGGCCTTTCCAGACCGGCGCGCGTTTCTCGATAAAGGCGGCCATGCCCTCCGCCTTGTCCTCGGTTGAGGCGAGAAGCTGGAACAGCCGGCGTTCACTCACCAGCCCTTGCGCGAGGGTCGTTTCGGCGGCGAGATTGACGAGTTCCTTGGCGACGATGGCGGCCATGGGCGGCATGGCGGCGATCGCTTGCGCGGTGGCCAGCGCGTCCTCGAGCAGGCGGTCGGCCGGGACAACCCGGGCGACGAGGCCGGCGCGTTCCGCCTCGGCGGCGTCCATCATGCGGCCGGTGAGGCACATCTCCATTGCCTTGGCTTTGCCGATGGCACGGGTGAGGCGCTGGGAACCGCCCATGCCGGGAACAACGCCGAGCTTGATCTCGGGCTGACCGAAGCGAGCGGTGTCTGCCGCGATGATGAAATCCGCCATCATTGCCAGCTCGCAGCCACCGCCCAGCGCAAAGCCGGCAACAGCGGCGATCCATGGTTTGCGGGTGGCGCAGACGCGGGTGGACCATTCCGAATAAAGATCGGCGAGGAACATCTCCGCCGCAGACTTGTCGGCCATTTCCTTGATGTCGGCGCCGGCGGCGAACGCCTTTTCGCTACCGGTGATAACGAGGCAGCGCTGGCTCTCGTCCGCGTCATAAGCGGCCAGCACGGCCACCAAATCGGCCAGAACCTGGCTGTTCAGGGCATTGAGCGCTTGCGGCCGATTGAGCGTGACCAACGTGACTGGGCCGCGCTGCTCCACCAGGATCGTCTCGTACGCCATCGCCTCGCTCCTTCGCCGACCAGGGATTGTACACAGTTATCACCAACGATTGGCTGTTTTGATCCAAGGTGGAATTTGGCTGCCTGCCCGGAGTGCCACGGGCCTTTGATGATAACCTATTGATTACAAAATATATTTACTGAGATCGGTGTCCTTGGCGATGCCGGCAAGCTGGCGGTCGACATAGGCCCCGTCGATGCGGATCGTCTCGCCCGCGCGGCTATCCGCCTCAAAACTCACATCTTCCAGCAGCTTTTCCATCACCGTTTGCAGCCGGCGGGCGCCGATATTCTCAACCTGCTCGTTCACGCTCGCGGCGATGCGCGCAATCGCCCGGATGCCATCCGGCTCGAGGCTGATCGTGACACCCTCGGTGGCGAGCAGCGCGGCATATTGCTCGGGCAGCGACGCCTTGGTGTCCGACAGGATGGATACGAAATCCTCTTCGGTAAGCCCCTTCAGCTCGACGCGGATAGGCAGACGGCCCTGCAGTTCGGGGAGCAGGTCGCTCGGCTTGGCGACGTGGAAGGCGCCGCTCGCGATGAACAGGATATGGTCAGTCTTGAGCGGACCGTATTTGGTGGCGACGGTGGTGCCTTCGATCAGCGGCAGCAGGTCGCGCTGGACGCCCTCGCGGCTGACCGAGCCGCCGCGCACGTCGCTGACCGCGATCTTGTCGATCTCATCGAGAAAGACGATGCCGTTCTGCTCGGCCGACTGGATCGCGACGCGGGCGACATCATCCTGATCGAGCCGCTTGTCCTGCTCCTCCTCGACCAGCTTGTCCCACGCATCGGCGACGCGCATCTTGCGGCGCTTGCGCTGTGACTGGCCGAGCGCCTTGGACATCATGTCCGAGAGGTTGATCATGCCGATGTTGCCGCCCATGCCGGGAATTTCCATCGGCATGGAAGGGCTGTCGGCCACCTCGACCTCCACCTCGACATCATTCATCTGGTTGTTCTCGATCCGCTGGCGGAAGGAGAGGCGCGTCGCCTCGCTGGCTTCCTTCCCGGTCAGCGCGTCGAGCAGGCGACCCATGGCGGCCTCCGACGCGGCATCCCGCACCGCCTCGCGCCGGCGCTCACGCTCCAATCGCACGGCTTCCTCGACGAGATCGCGGACAATCTGCTCGACGTCGCGGCCGACATAGCCGACCTCGGTGAACTTGGTGGCCTCCACCTTGATGAACGGCGCGTCAGCGAGCTTGGCGAGACGGCGGCTAATCTCGGTCTTGCCGCAGCCGGTGGGCCCGATCATCAGGATGTTCTTGGGCGTCACCTCGTCGCGCAGATCCGGGGCGAGCCTCTGCCGACGCCAGCGGTTGCGCAGGGCGACGGCGACCGCGCGCTTGGCCTCGGCCTGGCCGATGATATGGGCGTCCAACGCGGCGACAATGGCTTTGGGGGTGAGGGTGTCGTTCATGGTTGATCCAAAAATCCGTTCGGCCGGAGGGCGAAGGCTGTTCTGTTCCTGATGCGTAGAGAAATGCGGAATGGCCCGGCAGAAATGGTCAGCTGGTCGAGTCCAGCGTCTCGATCGTCAGGCTGTCGTTGGTGTAGACGCAGATGTCTGCCGCGATCTTCATGGCCTTTCTGGCCAGTGTCTCGGCGTCCTTCTCATAGTCCTTGAGCGCCCGCGCGGCTGAGAGCGCGTAGTTGCCGCCGGAGCCGATTGCTGCGATGCCGTCCAGCGGCTCCAGCACGTCGCCATTGCCGGTGAGGATCAGGGTCGTCTCCTTGTCGGCGACGATCATCATCGCTTCCAGATTGCGCAGATATTTATCTGTACGCCAATCCTTGGCCAGCTCGACGGCGGCGCGCATGAGCTGGCCACCGTGGCGCTCCAGCTTGGCTTCGAGCCGCTCGAACAGGGTGAAGGCATCCGCCGTGGCCCCGGCGAAGCCGCCGATTACGCTGCCATCATGCAGGCGGCGGACCTTTCGGGCGTTGGGCTTCATGACCGTCTGCCCCATGGAGACCTGCCCGTCGCCAATGACGACGACCTTGCCCGAGGCGCGGACGGAGAGGATGGTGGTGCCATGCCAGACCGGCATGCTGCTCTGGTTGCGTGCGTCCATGGCCGGCCATATGGGTTGGAGCGGCCGACGACGCAAGCGGGAGAACAATTGCCCCCGCAGCGATCGCCGACGGGGATAGGCGGGCAGGATGTCGGCCGCGGGAAGGACGCGCCGGATGGAGAGCGCGCTTCCTCATCCGTTGGCGATATGCCACGCTCGATGCCCGAAACGAGGCTGGGGGCGATGTTAACTGGCCTGTAGAGACTGGACATTGTCATCTAGGGTCGGGTAGTCTGGACGGGCATGGGCTGCTCGGTTCGCGGGCAGCGCCTGAATTTCGATCATGATAGAGCCGCGTCTGCTAACCTGGCAGGCGCCGGTTTGGCGATTCGAGCGCGCCTGTGGCGTGCCGGTAATGGAAGGAGATTTCTGCAATGCCGTTGGTCAACATGAAGCCGCTGCTTCGTGACGCAATGGACAACGGCTATGCCGTGGCCGCGTTCAACCTCGTCGACTACAACACCACCAAGGCGATGGTGAAGGCGGCCGAGGAATTGAATGCGCCGGTGATCTGCCAAACGTCCGCCAAGACCATCAAATATTTCAGCCACAAGGAAATTGTGAGCTGGGTCCGCACCGTGGCCGAGGATTCGCCGGTGCCGGTGGTGCTGCACCTCGACCACTGCAAGGACATCCCGATGATCGAAGCCTGCGCCAAGGCGGGCTGGACATCGATCATGATCGACGCCTCCGAACTGCCGTTCGAGCAGAACCTCGCCGAATCGCTCAAGGTCCGCGAGATCGCCGAGAAGTACGGCGTCGGCATGGAGGCCGAGCTGGGCCAGATCATGGGGGTCGAGGACGACATGCACGTCGCCGAGGAGGATTCGGTGCTGACCGATCCGGAAGACGCCAAGCGCTTCTGCGATGCGCTCGATCTCTCCGCCTTCGCCTGCGCGGTGGGCACGGCGCACGGCTACTACAAGGGTGATCCAGTCGTCGATTTCGATCGCATCGAGCGGATCAACCAGCTGACCCGGACGCCCATGGCGTTGCATGGCGGCACCGGCCTTTCCGACGAGACCTTTGCCAAGGCGATCGCGCGCGGCGCAGCCAAGATCAACATCTCGACCAACCTGAAGCATGTCTTCGTCGAGAGCTTCGTGAACTATCACAAGGAGAAGCCGACCGACTTCGAGCCGCTCCGGGTGATGGATGCGCAGTATCAGGCGTGCAAGGCGATGTTCGCGGGCTTCATCGAGAAGTTTGGTGGCAAGGACCGGGGCCCGGCCTTCCTCAATGCGCTCTCCAAGGCGGCTTGAGGGACGGCGCTGTGGTCAAGGCAATCATTTTCGACTGCGACGGCGTGCTCGTGGATACCGAGCGGGACGGGCACCGGGTTGGGTTCAACCGCGCGTTCAAGCATTTCGGCATCGACGCGGAGTGGGACGTGGCGCTTTACGCGAAGCTGCTGCAGGTGGCTGGCGGCAAGGAGCGGATGCGGGCCTATTTCGATGAATATGGCTGGCCGGAGAGCACCGATACGGATGCGGCGAAGGACGAGCTGATCCTCGCGTTGCACAAGAAAAAGACCGAGATAACCGCCGGGCTGGTGGCCGAGGGCGGCCTGCCCCTGCGGCCGGGCATCCTGCGGATCGTCGACGAGGCCATCGCCAACGACGTGGCGCTCGGCGTGTGCACCACCTCGAACCCGAAGTTCATCGACGCGGTGCTCGACCTGATGGGGCCGGAGCGCAAGGCGAAGTTCGCGTTCGTCCATGCCGGCGACGTGGTGAAGAAGAAGAAGCCAGACCCGGAGATCTACGAACTGGCCAAGCAGTCGCTCGGCCTGCCGGTCCACGACTGCATCGTGATCGAGGACAGCCGCAACGGGCTGCTCGCCGCGGTGGGGGCCGGCCTGCCGACGCTCATCACCACCAGCACCTACACGATGGATGAGGATTTCCGGGAAGCCGCCAAGGTCGTGCCCGAACTGGGTGACGAACCAACTGTGACCGTGCGTCTCGCCGACCTCGCGGAGCTGGCCTCCGCGTACGCCGCTTGAGCGCCGCGTCCATAACGCCAATGGGAGGACTTTGACATGGCCGATATCACGATTGGAGACGTCGAGCGGGCGGTAAAGACAACCGCGACGACGGTGCTCAAGAACGAACATTATTTCTCGGATCTCGACGGGCTTGCCGGCGACGGCGACTTCGGCACATCGCTGGCGACGGGCTTCCGCGTCATCGACGCCGAACTGCCGGGGATCGACAAAAGCGCCATCGGCGCGATGCTGCTCAAGATCAGCATGCTGGTGAGCAAGCATGTCGGCGGCAGCTCCGGCCCGATCTGGGGCACAGGCTTCATGAAGGCGGCGATGGTCAGCAAGGGTAAGGAGAGCGTGACGCTCGCCGAACTCGCCGACATGGTGAACACCGCCGTGGAGGGCATCATGGCGCGGGGGGGCGCGAAGCTGGGTGACAAGACCCTGCTCGATGCGCTGATTCCGGTGGCGGAAAAGCTCAAGGCGCATGCTGCCGCTGGGACGGCCGATCTCGGTCTTGTCCTCAAGGAATGCACCGACGAGGCCGAGGCCGCCATCGACGCGACCCGCTCGCTCGTCGCCCATCGCGGCCGTGCTTCGCAGGTCGGCGATCGTAGCTCCGGCACGCCGGACCCCGGCATCGTCGCCATCGCCACCATTTTGCAGGACTGGTGCACCGAATTCGGGGTCGAGCGGACGCCCACCGCGCCTGAACTGCTGAAGCAATCCGTCTGAACACGAGGGGAGGAAACCCAATGAAGAAGTTCGTCAACGATCCCGCCAATTTCGTGCCCGAGTTCATGAAGGGCGTGGTGCTCGCCAACCCGGACCTGCTGGAGTATGTGCCCGAATTCCAGATGATCAAGCGCAAGGACCGCCCGGTCGCCGACAAGGTTTCGGTGATCCAGGGCTCCGGCTCGGGGCATGAGCCGGCGCACGTCATGGCGGTCGGCCCGGGCATGCTGGATGGCGCCTGCCAGGGCGCTGTGTTCGCCGCTCCGCCCGTCGACGCCTGCTACGAGACGATCAAGGCGCTCGCCTCCGACGCCGGCGTGCTGGTGCTCATCAACAACTATCAGGGCGATCGCATGGCGTGGGAAACCGCCATCGAGCTGGCCGAAGCAGAGGACATCAAGGTCAAGTCGTTCATCATCAATGACGACGTGGCGGTGAAGGACAGCCTCTACACCGTCGGCCGTCGTGGCGTGGCCGGCAACTTCTTCGTCATCAAGGCGTGCGGCGCGGCTGCGGCCGAGGGCAAGAGCCTCGACGAGGTGCTCGCCGTGGCGGAGAAGGTGAACAACAACGTCCGCTCCATGGGCGTGGCGCTGACCAGCTGCATTCCGCCCGCCAAGGGCACGCCGATCTTCGACATTGGCGACGACGAGATGGAAGTCGGCGTGGGCATCCACGGCGAGCCGGGCCGCCGCCGCGAGAAGATCCACCCCGCGGACCAGATCACCGACGAGCTGTTCGACGCGGTGGCGCAGGACATCCCCTACAAGTCTGGCGACCGCGTTGCGCTGATGGTCAATGGCCTGGGCGGTACCCCGATCAGCGAGCTGTACCTGATGTACGCCCGTGCCCATGAACGCTGCGAACAGGCCGGCTACACGGTGGTGCGCAACTATGTCGGCGACTATTGCACCTCACTCGAAATGGCGGGCGCCTCGCTGACGCTGCTCAAGCTGGACAGCGAGCTGGAACGCTACCTGGCGGCGCCGGCCGAGATTGCCGTCCGCATCTTCTGATCCATCGACGGATGATCGGGGCCGGACCATCCGGCCCCGGTTTCCATTTTGCGGCATCGCCTTCGTCGAACCGCATTTTGAGACCCGGAGCGGCTTGACAGGCGGGGCGTCTCTCGCCAAAGCGCTCCCTCCCGCGACATGTCGCCGGGCGCGTAGCTCAGTGGTAGAGCACACCCTTCACACGGGTGGGGTCGCAAGTTCAATCCTTGCCGCGCCCACCATTAAATCTCCGTGCTTCAAAGAGATTTAGTGGCTTTTTGGTCCCAACAAGGGTTGCCTCAAAATCCGGAACGGGACGCGAACCAACGACGTTTTGCGCGGGTGATTCGTACCTATCCAGTACACATCGCTGCCCTCACCACAGAGCGGAGGCCGTCATGACGGACAAGACAGCGGGGCTAGGCCGGTGGGCACGGATCGGGCGTGGCGCGGCTCGGGCTGGGCGCGATCCAGCTGAACAGTCCCATGCCGGCGATGAGCTCGGCGCGTCCACATCGGCTTGGCGGTGTGGGATTGGCTGACGACCCGGCAGCCGGGGCCGTCGCCGTCCATGCGGGGGAGGCGATCAGCGGCGCCATGGCGTTTTCGATCAGGTCCATCGCCAACAGAACACCGATGGTCGCCAACGGGAAGGCGATGAAGGGAAATTTCCACCACGATGGCGACTGGGATGGACGATGTCGCGGTGCGCTGGCGAACTGCTTCCGCACAGGAAATCTGGCGGGCCCCAATGCGCGATCGGACAGGCAGACTTCGCGATGGTCAAGTTGATCGGTCATGCACCCCCTCCTCCGAAAGTACAGCTAGAGGAGAGTGGGGCAGGGCGCCTCCGTCAAATGGGGGAGGGGATGAAGATTTGCCGGAGGACGCGGGCTCCGCTTGTCCCCTCAAGGCATGGCAGGCATGAGCTATGGGCGGACCAGGGACTCGGAACGCCCATCTCTCCAACCCTGCCACAATGATCGACCCCGCTGCACCGGTCTCTGTGTGCGGAGACGCTCCGCTCCAATGGAAAGGATGCGGGCTGCGCGCTTGGCCTGTGCTTACTCGGGCCGGAGCGGGAGGCTGAGAGACGCAAATAGCGCGACCAGTTCAGCCTGCCGATGCGTATCTGTCTTTTCGAAGAGCTGGCCCAGATGTGTGCGAACCGTGGCTTCGTTAATCCCCAATGCGCGGGCGATCTGGGCGACCGTATCGCCGCCGGCAAGGCGCGTCAGGACGCGGCGCTCGGTCGGCGTGAGGCCGAACAGCGCCCCCAGAATATCGCCGGCGTCGCGCTGCGGACCATGCGGGCCTACGAGGATAGCCACCGACCCACCGCCAGACCCGTGCCGCGCCGAAGGCAAGGGCAGGACATGGAGCGAGAGCAGGCCCCCGTCCGGGCTGCGTATAGGCACGTCGCAGGCCATGCCGTTGGCGAGCCGCCCCTCACCCGCCAATGAAATCAGCGCCCGGTTCAGCGCGTGATCGGCAGCCTGGTTCCGCAGGACGAGCCGCTCAGACCGGATGGTGAGAGCGTCGACTGTTGCAAGGAGGTCATCGGCTGCCGCGTTACGCCAGATGAGGTGCGCGCGAGGGGACACGATGAACACCGGTGTGGACAGTCGCTCGAGCACGGCCTCCATGCTGTCAACGGTGAGTTGGCGCAAGTCCAGCAGCCTGCTGATCGCCACGGCGCGTTGAAGATGCGGTGCGAGCAGCCGGGCCATCTCCACCTCGGCCGCGCAAATGGCGCCGGCGCTCTCGTGTCGGCCCAACCCGATTGTGCCGATCATACGGGTGTCGCGGGCCAGCGCGATGGCCATCACGTCGATGATGCGCTGCGGCTTGGCCCATTCGACATAATAGCGGTTGTCCCGCGATGTGCTCCGCGGGTTGACCTGGGTTAGAACGACCGGTTCGTGGAGGGGATAAGCGTGCAGCCTCTCCAGACCGCCCCACTGGTCCAGCACATCCCTGGAGTAGCTCGCCATGCGCCCCAACCACGGTTCTTCGATACCGCTCGTGATGTTCAGCACGATGGTTCCGGCCTGCATGTCCATCAGAGACAGGGCCGCATTGCAGAAATTTAGCCCCTGCATGATCTGGGCCAGCGCGTCCGGCCAGCAATCCGGATCCAGCGCACAATCATAGATGAGGCCGACGATGTCGGCGAAAGCCTTCGTCCCCAGCATTTGGCTCCCCCACGATCCGGTCTTTTACCGGTTCGCAGGGGGCTGCGCAAAAAGAATGCTGTTTCCAGACGGCGCGGCACCCGGCGGGCGGGCGGGCGTGGTCGTTTCGTGAGCCGGGCTCGGGGGAAATGGGAACGTCGCCGCGACGTGGCGGGACAGCGGGAAGGGCGGTCATGGCACCCCATGCCCCGGAGCGCGGGGCCGGGGAGATCAGATCTTCCGGAGCCTAATGGCCCGCATGCTCATCTGCGGCGGCGCTGGCTCCAGCCGCGTGGTCAGGCGCACTGCCATCCGGGCGCTGGATGACGGCGTCGGCGAGTATCCGGTCGCCGTTGGAGAAGATGAAGGTGAACGTCATCTTGCCGGCGGCCACGGTCTCTGGATTGATCTGCCAAAGCATGATGTGTTTGCCGCCCGGCGTGAACGTGACCTTCTCTCCCGCCGGCACGTCGACCGTATCGATCTTGGCCATCGACGCCATACCGTTCTGCGTCTTGCTTTCATGCAACTCCAGCCGGACGGCGGACTCGCTGGTCACGTCGCGCAGGACGACCGGCTTATCGCCGCCATGAATGGTGAAGTAGGCGGCGGAAGGCGCGGATGGATTCGCGTTAAGGCGCACATAGCCGCCATCGACATAAAGCGGCTTGGAATCGCAGGCCGAGAGGGCGGCCAGCGCCGAAAGACTCAAACCGATAAGGAATAGGCCGCGCCGCATCTTGGTAGATCTCCTGAGTAGCAAAGGGCCCTTCGCACATAGCGCATGAGGAAACAAATTGCAGGCCGCGTGCGTCGCTTGAACGATAATCAGGCTGTGGCTTCTATCACAATCGCTTCGCCTTCGCCGCGCCCATCCAGTCGGCGTGCGCGCCGGGCAGCATAGCGCGCGAGTGGGAGCCGGGTCGTAAGCTTGCGTGGAATCAAAAAGCGATAGCGCAACTCGGCACGGAAAGATGCGAGGCCGGCAGGCGGGAATGTGTAGGTGTAGAGCCTGCGCACGGTGAGCCCGGCAAGCTCGAGCGTCTCGCGCACGCTCTGCGGCGTAAACTGCATCAGGTGGAATGGCAGGTCCGAACTGTGCCAGCGCCAGTCGAGGCGTCGCGAGGACAGGCAACCCGCATTGGGAACGGCGAACCAGATGTAGCCGCCGTCGGCCAGCGCCTTCGCCATGCTTTTGAGCAGATCGACGGGAGCGGGATGATGCTCGATGACATGGTTTGACGTGACGACATCGAACTTTCTATCGGGATAGGCCTCCAGAAAGCCCTCGGTTTGGCCGTGATAGACGGGCACGCCCGATTTGACCGCCGTCGCGTAGCCATGATCGCTGGGTTCAACGCCCTGCACCTGCGCGCCCAGGGCTTGCGCTCTACGGAGAAAGGCACCGCCACCGCACCCGATATCGAGAAGCCGCATGTTGCGCGTGATTTTGATATGGCGCAGCTCTCCGGTCTGCCGCGCCTCCTCGACCTCCCGATCGATCTCCTGGAAGCCGTGATCCTCCTGGTAGGGCTCGTAAGCCGGGTTGTAATAAGGCTGAAGTTCCTCCCAACTCGGTTGGGGGTTCATGAAGCCGTGTCCGCAATTCTCGCAGTTGAAGATCGGCCACACTGTCCGGTCCGCAAGATTGCGGTTGGACCGACCGTCATAGCGGAACGCGATCTTGTCGCTACGGCATATCGGACACGCCACGATTTGCCTCATCCTGCCCCTCCTCACGCGATAGACGCCGTCGAGTCCGTCAATCTGCGGACTTTTAGCATATGAGGATAAAATCTCCGATACGAGGCGTCTCCATCGGAACAACCACTTGTGAGCGCGGCAAGCCGCCTTATATCCGCCAGCGACACACCGTTTCGGGTCGGCGTCAAACGCGGCCCGGAAGGTGGGACCTGCTGAACTAATCTGGGGTTGAAGAGGACAATTATGGCCAAGGTTATCGGTATTGATCTGGGCACCACCAATAGTTGCGTGTCCGTCATGGATGGCGGCAAACCGCGTGTGATCGAGAATTCGGAAGGCGCACGCACCACACCTTCCATCGTGGCCTTCGCCAAGGATGGCGAGCGCCTGATCGGCCAGCCCGCCAAGCGGCAGGCCGTCACCAACCCCGATAACACCGTCTATGCCGTCAAGCGCCTCATCGGCCGTCGATTCGACGACCCGATGACCAAGAAGGACATGGAGCTGGTCCCCTATTCCATCGCGAAGGGCCCCAATGGCGACGCATGGGTGAAGGCCGGCGGCACCGACTACAGCCCTTCACAGATTTCCGCCTTCATCCTGCAGAAGATGAAGGAAACCGCGGAAGCCTACCTCGGTGAAACGGTTACGCAGGCGGTCATCACCGTTCCGGCCTATTTCAACGACGCCCAGCGGCAGGCGACCAAGGACGCCGGCCAGATTGCGGGCCTTGAAGTGCTGCGCATCAT
The DNA here is from genome assembly GCA_035654015.1 of Sphingobium sp. Lineage (GTDB taxonomy): Bacteria > Pseudomonadota > Alphaproteobacteria > Sphingomonadales > Sphingomonadaceae > Sphingobium. The sequence continues at coordinate 146,826 of DASRXX010000003.1, read as the reverse complement.
CAACGAGCCGACGGCCGCCGCGCTCGCCTATGGCCTTGAGAAGAGCGAAGGCAAGACCATCGCCGTCTATGACCTTGGCGGCGGCACGTTCGACATCTCGATCCTCGAGATCGGCGACGGCGTGTTCGAGGTGAAGTCGACCAATGGCGACACCTTCCTCGGTGGCGAGGATTTCGACTCCAAGATCGTCGAATATCTGGCGGACGACTTCAAGAAGGCCGAAGGCATCGACCTGCGCGGCGACAAGCTGGCGCTCCAGCGCCTGCGCGAAGCAGCCGAGAAGGCCAAGATCGAGCTGAGCTCGGCGCAGACGACGGAAGTGAACCTGCCGTTCATCACCGCCGATCAGAACGGCCCCAAGCATCTGGTCAAGTCGATCACCCGCGCCGATCTGGAGCGTCTCGTCGAGGCCCTCATCAAGCGCACGCTCGACCCGTGCAAGAAGGCGCTGGCCGACGCTGGCGTCTCGTCGGGCGAGATCAGCGACGTGGTGCTGGTCGGCGGCATGACCCGTATGCCGCGTGTGCGCGAGATCGTGAAGGATTTCTTCGGCAAGGAGCCGCACACCGGCGTCAACCCCGATGAGGTCGTTGCCATGGGCGCCGCCATCCAGGCGGGTGTGTTGCAGGGCGACGTCAAGGATGTGCTGCTGCTCGACGTGACACCGCTCTCGCTCGGCATCGAGACGCTGGGCGGCGTGTTCACGCGCATGATCGACCGCAACACGACGATCCCCGCCAAGAAGAGCCAGGTCTATTCGACCGCCGAGGACAATCAGCAGGCGGTAACGATCCGCGTGTTCCAGGGCGAGCGCGAGATGGCGGCGGACAACAAGCTGCTCGGCCAGTTCGATCTGGTCGGCATTCCCCCGGCGCCGCGCGGTGTGCCGCAGATCGAGGTGACGTTCGACATCGACGCGAACGGCATCGTCAACGTCTCGGCCAAGGACAAGGGCACCGGCAAGGAGCAGCAGATCAAGATCCAGGCATCCGGCGGCCTCTCCGACAGCGACATCGAGCAGATGGTCAAGGACGCCGAGCGCTTTGCCGAAGAGGACAAGAAGCGCCGCGAGGGCGCCGAGGCGAAGAACAACGCCGAGAGCCTTGTCCACACCACCGAGCGCCAACTCGCTGAGCATGGCGACAAGGTGGACGCGAGCCTCAAGGGCGAGATCGAGACAGCGATCGCCGCGACCAAGACTGCCATCGAAGGCGGAGACGTCGAGGCGATGAAGAGCAAGACCCAGGAACTGGCCCAGGTTTCCATGAAGCTTGGCCAAGCGATCTACGAGAAGGAGCAGGCTGCGGCCGCTTCACCCGGTGCGGAAGGCCCCGCCAACGCCGGGAGTGACGACGTGGTCGACGCGGAATTCTCCGAAGTCGACGAGGACAACAAGGCCTAAGAATGGAAAGTCGTGTCCGGTCGGGCGAGCGCCTGACCGGACACGGACGGGGAGCTGCTGCGGGGCATGAGTAGCCAGACAGATTATTACGAGTTGCTCGAAGTCGAGCGGACGGCTGACGCGAACACCATCAAATCAGCTTATCGCCGCATGGCTATGCGCTACCACCCGGACAAGAACCCGGGCTGCGCGGAGAGCGAGGCCAAGTTCAAGTCCCTGAACGAAGCCTATGACTGCCTCAAGGACCCGCAGAAGCGCGCCGCCTATGACCGCTTTGGGCACGCTGCCTTTCAGCAAGGCATGAACGGCGGCGGGAATGGCGGAGGAGCCGGCTTCTCCGACTTCAGCGACATCTTCGAAACGATATTTGGCGGCGGGTTCTCGGGCGGCGGGCACCAGCAGGCCCAGCGCGGCGCCGACCTGCGCTACGATCTCGAAATCAGCCTGGAGGATGCCTTCCACGGCCGCGAGACGACGATCCGCATCGATGTCGCGGCGCTATGCGAAAGCTGCGACGGCAGCGGAGCGGAGCCAGGGACGGCAGCCGAGACGTGCCCAACCTGCGCCGGTCATGGCAAGGTGCGGGCCCAGCAGGGCTTCTTCGTCATCGAGCGCACCTGCCCCAGCTGCCATGGCGCCGGCCAGCGAATCAAATCGCCGTGCCGAACCTGCCGTGGCGAAGGACGGGTCGACAAGGAGCGCGCGCTCGACGTGACCATCCCGCCGGGGGTGGACGAGGGCACGCGCATCCGGCTGAGCGGGCAGGGCGAGGCCGGGCCGCGCGGCGCGCCGGCGGGCGATCTCTACATCTTCCTGCATGTCCGGCGACACGCCATCTTCGAGCGCGAGGGAACCAATCTCTTCTGTCGGGTGCCGATCAGCTTCACGCTGGCGGCGCTAGGCGGCACGATCAACGTGCCGAGCCTCGACGGCGAAGATCATGAAATCCGCATCCCTTCTGGCATCCAGTCAGGCAAGCAACTCCGTCAGCGCGCCGCCGGCATGCCGGTGCTCAACGGGCGCGGCCGGGGTGATCTGGTGATCCAGATCGAGGTTGAAACCCCTACCCGGCTGAGCGCTCGTCAGCGCGAATTGCTGGAAGAATTCCGCGCGACCGAAACCGGAGACGAATGCCCGGCCTCCAGTGGGTTCTTTGGTAAAATCAAAGAGATGTGGGACGGTTTGAAGGATTGATTTGAGGGATCATCCAGGCGCCCCTAACCTGTCGAAGGAGCAATCTTCTTCGCCGGCCGCTCCATAGGGTCTGTGATGAGCGCAGGGGGGGGCCGGTCCGCCGCCCGTGACTCGCTTTCCCCGACCGAATTTGGGAGGGAATCGCGGGAGGCGGAAACCGAGGGAGCGAGGGAGCCGATTCGGCGCTGGGCTGCTTCTTTCGCTTGCGCGGGCCACCGCGTGCGCAAAAACGAACGCGGCCCCTTGGGCCTTGGCTGTTTCCGTAACCCGGACCGGACACATCGCTTGCCGGGTGCAATCCGCCCAACCGGCGCCCTTGGCCTTACTTCGGCAGGACCAGCCGTTCGCCGTCGGGAGCGTCGCGGGCGACGAGATCGGCGATGGCACGGCCGACGACGTCCGGGGTCTTGAGCGTGGCCGGGTCTTCACCGGGATAGGCGCGTGCGCGCATGGTCGTGCGGGTGGCGCCGGGCTCGACGATGTGGGTGCGCACCGCGCTCACATTGCGGACTTCCTGCCCGTAGGCCGCGACGAGCACTTCGAGCGCCGCCTTGGAGGCGCCGTAGGCTCCCCAATAGGCACGCGGACTGGCGGCCGCGACGCCACTGGTGAGAGCGACGACACGCGCGTCCGCGCTGGCCCTTAGCATGGGGTCGAAAGCCGCGATGAGCGCCTGCTGCGCTGCGATGTTCAGTGTCAGCAGGCGAGCGAATTCCTTGCTATCGATGGCCGGCACCGCGGCCAGCGTGCCGAGCGTGGCAGCGTTGAGCACGAGGATATCCAACGCCTTCCACCGGCCGCTAATGGCCTGCGCAAGCCGGCCGATGCTTTCGCCGTCGGTGAGGTCGAGCGGAGCGATGGTCGCACTGCCGCCGGCGGCGTGGATGGCGTCCTCGACAGCCTCGAGATCAGGCACCGTCCGAGCGACGAGAACGACGTGGGCGCCGTCCTGTGCCAGCGCGTGCGCTGTGGCGGCGCCGATACCCCGACTGGCGCCGGTCACGAGAGCGATCCGTCCGGCCAGCGGCCGGCCCTTATTGTCCTGATTGGTCATGGATATCCGTATAGGGTCAGACTACGCGTTCGTGCAGCAGCTCGAGCTGGTTCACCTGCGCATTGTCATCGAAATCGGTGAGGGTGGTCGGATAATCGCCGGAGAAGCAGGCGTCGCAATATTGCGGAACGTCGCCGTTGCGGCGACTCTCGCCGATGGCTTTGTAAAGGCCCTCGATGGAGACGAAGGAGAGGCTGTCGGCGTGGATGAAGGCGCACATCTGCGCGACGTCCATCTTGTGGGCGAGCAGCTTGCCGCGCTCCGGGGTATCGACCCCGTAGAAGCAGCTATGTCGCGTCGGCGGGCTGGCGATGCGCATATGCACCTCCTTCGCGCCGGCATCGCGCATCATCTGCACGATCTTGAGCGAGGTTGTGCCGCGCACGATCGAATCGTCGATCAGCACCACCTTCTTGCCGGCGATCAGCGCGCGATTGGCGTTGTGCTTGAGCTTGACGCCCAGATGGCGAACCTTGTCGCCGGGCTGGATGAAGGTGCGGCCGACATAATGCGAGCGGATGATCCCCAGCTCGAACGGCGTACCGGACTGTTGCGCAAAGCCGATCGCGGCGGGCACCCCGCTGTCCGGCACCGGGATGACGAGGTCGGCATCGACCGGCCCTTCGATGGCCAGCTGCGCGCCGATCGCCTTGCGCACTTGATAGACGCTGTGACCATCGACGATCGAGTCGGGACGTGAGAAATAGACGTGCTCGAAGATGCAGGGCCGGGGATGCGGCGTGTCGCCAAAGGGGCGGTGTGAGCGAATCTCGCCGTCATGCGCCACCACGACGAGTTCACCGGGATCGACGGACCGGATATATTCCGCACCGACCACGTCGAACGCCACGGTCTCCGACGCAAAGATGATCGCGTCGCCAATCCGGCCCATGACGAGCGGGCGAATCCCCAGCGGATCGCGGCAGGCAATCAGCCCCTCGGGGGTGAGGCAGATGAGCGAATAAGCGCCCTCGACCTGCTTCAGCGCGTCGATGAACCGATCGAGCAACGTGCGGTAGCGCGACTTGGCGAGCAGGTGGATGATGACTTCCGTGTCGCTGGTGGACTGGAAGATCGCTCCCTCGCGCACCAGCCGCTTGCGCAGGTTCAGCGCGTTGGAAATGTTGCCATTGTGGGCGATGGCGAAACCGCCCGATGACAGATCGGCATAGAGCGGCTGCACATTGCGCAGTGCCGTCTCGCCGGTGGTCGAATAACGCACATGGCCGCAGGCGACGGTACCGGCGAGCCTTCGGATGATTTCGTCATTATCGAAATTGCCGGCGACGTGGCCCATCGCCCGGTGGGTGTGAAATTCCTTGCCGTCCCAGCTGGTAATGCCCGCGGCTTCCTGGCCACGATGCTGCAGGGCATGTAGGCCGAGCGCCGCCATGGCAGAGGCTGTTGCGGCGCCATGAACGCCAAAAATGCCGCACTCTTCGCGCAGCTTGTCATCGTCAAACGGATTGGTGGTCAGCATCGGTTCTACTCGAAGCAGGCGAGAGGGCGGAGACTCTCCATGCACGCTGTATTTGCCGGCCATATAGGAGGGGAAAATGGCTTTGTCGCCCCATCGTCACAAAATAATGCGGATAAGGTGCTTTCCTCCCGCCTTGCCAAATCAACGGACTGGCATGTCCGCGCGCCTCGCACTAAAGGAGGCCGCATGCATGCCCTCGCGAATCCGCGTCGATTCCTGTCGATCGCCGTGCCCGTCACCGCCTGGTCCTTCTGGGGCGGTATCGCATTGATTCTGATCGGTTGTTGGGCGGGGTTGTTTGTCGCCCCCGCCGACTATCTGCAGGGTGAGAGCTTCCGTATCATTTATATCCACGTGCCGGCCGCCTGGCTGGGTATGGGCGGGTGGAGCGGGCTGACGGCCGCCGCCATCGCGCAACTCGTCTGGCGCCATCCGCTCGCGGCCGTGGCGGGGCGGGCGACGGCCGTTCCGGGCGCCGTCTTTACCGCGATCTGCCTCGCCAGCGGCTCGATCTGGGGGCGGCCGACGTGGGGGACATGGTGGGAGTGGGACGGGCGGATGACCTCCATGCTGCTGCTCCTGTTTCTCTACCTTGGCTATATCGCGCTCGGTCGTGCCAGCGCCGATCGTGGCGATATGGGCGGCGTGAGTCGCGTGACCGCGATTTATGCGCTGGTCGGCGCGCTCAACCTGCCGGTGATCCATTACTCGGTGGTGTGGTGGAACAGCCTTCACCAGGGGCGCTCGATCACGTTCACGAGCAGCAGCATCGACAGCTCGATGCTCTGGCCGCTGGGCCTGACCGTGCTCGGTTTTACCTTCTGGTTCGTTGCCATCGTGCTGCTGCGGATGCGCGCGATCCTGGCGGAGAACCGCATCGAGGCGCGCCTGCGCCGCATGTCGCGAGGATGATGTCGTGAATCCCTGGCCTTTCGTGATCGCCGCTTATGGCCTGACGGCTCTTGCCACCGTAGCGACGAGCCTGTGGGCGTGGCGCGGCGCCCGCCAGTCGGAAGCCCGCGCGAAACAGCTTCTGGAATGGAATTGAAAACGATGGTCGCGGTGGCATCGAGCCGGCAAGGCCCCAAGCGCAAGCATCAGCGCCTTGTTCTGGTGATATTGGCCCTGGCGGCGATGATCGGCGGGGTGCTGCTCGCCATGTCCGCCCTGCGCGACCAGGCGGCCTATTTCTACACACCGGCCGAAGCCAAGGCCGCCGAGATCGAACCGGGCAAGGCGGTGAGGCTGGGCGGCATGGTGGCACTCGGCAGCCTCAAGCGCGAGGCTGACGGCGTGACGATCACCTTCGACCTGACCGACGGCAAGGGCACCGTGCCGGCCACCTTCAGCGGCATCACGCCGGATCTATTCAAGGAAGGCTCCGGCGCGATTGCCGAGGGTTCGTTCGACGCCGACGGCACGTTCCGCGCCACCAACATTCTCGCCAAGCATGACGAACGCTACATGCCGCGCGAGATGGAAGGCATCCAGTACGACCCCAAGACCCATAAGGTCGAAGCGAGCCAGCCATGATCGCCGAAGCCGGACTTGCCGCCCTGTGGCTGGCTGCCGTGCTGGCAGGCTTGCAACTGCTGCTCGCCTGGGCAGCGGTGGTACAGGGTAATGCGGACGCGCGGCGGCTGATCCGCTCGGTCGCGGTGGCGCAGGGCGGGCTGACCGGCCTCGCGATGGCGCTGCTCATCCTGCTGTTCGTGCGATCGGACATGTCAGTCTATCTGGTCGCGGCGAACAGTCATTCGGCCAAGCCGTTCATCTACAAATTCGCCGGCGCGTGGGGCAATCACGAGGGCTCGATGCTGCTTTGGGTCGCAGTGATGAGCGTGGCGGGCGCGGCGGTCGCGCTGTTCGAGCGTGGGCTGGACCGGCGCACGCACATTGCGACGCTGGGAGCGCAGGCGGCGATCAGTCTGGGCTTCTACGCATTCCTGCTGCTTGCCTCCAATCCCTTCAAGCGACTCGACCCCCCGGCGGTGGACGGGCAGGGGCTCAACCCGCTGTTGCAGGACCCCGGCCTCGCCTTCCATCCACCCACGCTCTACCTCGGCTATGTCGGGCTCTCGGTGGCGTTCTCTTTCGCGGTTGGCGCGTTGCTGACTCGCGCGGTCGATGCCCGGTTTGCCCGTGCGATCCGGCCGTGGGTGCTGGCCGCGTGGATCATGCTAACCATCGGCATCACCGCCGGCTCCTATTGGGCCTATTACGAGCTGGGCTGGGGCGGCTGGTGGTTCTGGGACCCGGTCGAGAATGCCTCGCTCATGCCATGGCTGGCGGCAACGGCACTGCTCCATAGCGCCACGGTGCTGGCGACGCGCGACGCGCTGCGGGCGTGGACGATCATGCTCTCGGTGATCGCCTTCGCCATGTCGATGATCGGCACCTTCCTCGTGCGCTCGGGCATTTTGACCAGCGTCCATGCCTTCGCGGTCGATCCCACGCGCGGCAGTTTCATCCTCGCGCTGCTGGGTATTTATATCGGTGGCGCGCTGGCGCTGTTTGCGCTGCGCGTCCACACCGTGAATGAGGGTGCGCGGTTCGACGCCGTGAGCCGGGAGGCGATGCTGGTCGTCAACAACCTGCTGCTCTGCGTCATTCTCGGACTGGTGTTCGTCGGCACCCTCTACCCGCTGCTGACCGAGATGATGGGGGTGCGTGTCTCGGTGGGCCCGCCTTATTTCAACGCGATCATCGGCCCGCTGGCGGTTGCGCTGATGATCGCGCTGATCGTCGGGCCACTGCTGCGCTGGCGGCGTGACGATACGGGCGCGGTGATACGCCGCGCCGCGCCGGCCATGATCGCGGCCTTGCTCGCGCTGGTGGCGGTGATCGCCTTCGCGCCCCGCACGGTCGGGTGGCTGACGACGATCGGGTTCGGGGCGGCCGCCGGCGTGGCGGTGGCGAGCGTCGCGCCGCTCTGGAAGCGCAACTTGCGCCGCACGCCCCTGTTTACCTACGGCATGGTAATCGCGCATCTCGGCTGCGCGGTGAGCATGGCCGGCATGGCCTCGGAAAGCGCCTTCTCGCAGGAGAAGCTGGCCGCAGCGCGACCGGGCGACAGTTTCGAGATTGCCGGCACCACCGTGGCCTTCGATACGGTGATGCCGATTGCCGGACCCAACTGGACGGCGATGCAGGCGACGCTGACCGTCAGCCGCGACGGTCGCGTGATCGGTGTTGCCAAGCCGCAGGCACGCTTCTTCACCGATCCGCCGACACCGACGACCGAATCGGTGCAGATGACGCGCTGGAACGGGCAGCTTTATCTGGTGCTCGGCGACGCGCTGGAAGACGGCCGCTGGCAACTGCGCATCTGGTGGAAGCCGTTCGTGACGCTGATCTGGTTCGGCGGTGGGCTGATCGCGCTGGGTGGCGCGCTGGCGCTGGTCGGCCGCGTACGGCGCGGGCGCAAGCAGGATCGCACTGCGGCCGCGGTGGCTGAGCCGACCACGACCGTGCCGGAAGGGGCGGTGACCGCATGAAGCGTTCGCTCATCCTGTGGATTCCGCTGCTGGGCTATCTGATCTTCCTGGGTGTGGCCTCGCTCGGGCTCAACCGGGAGCAACAGACGACCATCCAATCGCGGATGATCGGCCAACCGGTACCCGGCATCGAACTGCCGGCGGCCTCGTCCAGTAAGCCGGCGCTCTCGACCAAGGAGATGGCCGACGGCAAGCCGCGCCTGCTCAATATCTTCGCAAGCTGGTGCGTCCCCTGCGCGGCGGAGGCGCCGGTGCTGGCGCAGCTCGCCGAGCAAGGCGTGCGCATCGACGGCGTGGCTATCCGCGACGCCCGTGACGATGTCGACGCCTTCCTCGCCCGCCACGGTGATCCGTTCCAGAGAATCGGGTTGGATGCGCGCAGCACGCTGCAATTCTACCTGGGTTCCTCCGGCGTGCCGGAGACCTTCGTCGTCGATGGCAAGGGCGTGATCCGCTACCAGCATATCGGCGCCATCGGCCCGCAGGACGTCGACACCATCCTCGCCAAGCTGCGCGAGGCCGAGACATGAGGGGCGCGCTACCGTTGATCCTGCTCGCGTCCGCGCTGGCCGCGCCTGTTCATGGACAGACCGCGCTGCCGCCCGCGCCTTATGCCGATCGCCAGCTTGACGACCCGGCGCTGGAGGCCAAGGCGACGGCGCTGATGCATACCATCCGCTGCCTCACCTGCCAGAGCCAGTCGATCGCGGACAGCAACGCCAGCATGGCGTCCGACATGCGCTCGGAGATCCGCGAGCGGATTGCGCGTGGGGAGGAGCCGGAGGCGATCCGCGCCTGGCTGATCGAGCGTTACGGCGACTGGATCAGCTACAAGCCGACCGCCGAACCCATCCTCTGGCCGCTGTGGGGTGCCCCCGTGCTGCTGCTCGGCGCCGGTGGAGCGCTGGCATTTCGGCGGATTCGCAAACATCGGAAGGGCGACGCATGACCGGGATTGTGATCGCCCTGCTTCTGGCGATAGGGATCGGCGCCATGGTCCTGCTTGGGTCACGCATGAGCGTGCGCCGGGCCGCGCCGCTGGCTGCCGCCTTGTTGTTTGGCCTTGCCGGATATGCCTGGCAAGGCAGCCCGGCGCTCCCGGGAAAGCCGGTCAAGGCAGGCGTCGCGCAGATCCGCTTCGACGAGGAACTGGCCAAGAAACGCCGCGAAATTGGCGAGCAGATCAGTCGTGCGACGCCGTTCCTGGTGATGTCGGACAGTTATGCGAGCCGGGGCGAGACCCGGGACGCCGCCAATGTGCTCCTTCCGGGCCTGCGCAAATATCCGGACGATCCTCACCTTTGGGTCGGCCTCGGCAATGCGTTGATGGCCCATGCCAACGGGGCGATGACGCCGGCCGCCAATTATGCCTTCCAACAGGCACTGAGCGCGCAGCCCGACGGCATATCGCCCAGTTACTTCTATGGTCTGGCGCTTGCCCAATCGGGTGAATTCGAATCCGCGCGCGATGTCTGGCTCAAGCTCGCCGCGCGCCTGCCAGAGGACGCGGAGCTCCGCGAGGAGCTGATTCGCAACGTCGCGCTGCTCAATGCCTTGATCCGACGGCGAGACGCTGGCGTTCAGTCTGAAACCGCGCCGCAAGGCGGGAATCCGGCTCCGTGATTGTGCGTTGCACCATGGAGGGTGAAGTGCTAGGGCGCCGCGCGTCCAGGCGCTAGCCTGAGCAGGGGAAAGGCGGCCGATGACAGCGGTTCCGGCACGGGCGTGACGCCCGATCAAGGTTCAGCAAGCGAAGCTGCCAGCATGCCCGCTCATGCTGGAGAGCCTGCGCATAGCCCTCAGAGCGAGGGTGCGGTCAAGCTCGCCGTTGGCGCCATCGGCGTCGTCTTCGGCGATATCGGCACCAGCCCGCTTTACGCCTTCCGCGAGACATTTGCCGGCCACCACACGCTGACGCTGGACGCCGCCCATATCATGGGCGCAATCAGCCTCATCTTCTGGTCGATGATCGCGGTGGTGACGGTCAAATACGTCTCCATCCTGATGCGCGCGGACAACAAGGGGGAGGGCGGCAGCCTGGCCCTGCTGGCGTTGGTCAGCCGCAGCATCCCCTCGCAACGCTGGTCGACGGGCATCGTCCTGCTCGGCGTGTTCGCGACGGCGCTGTTCTACGGCGACAGCATGATTACTCCTGCCGTCACCGTGCTGAGCGCAGTGGAAGGGCTTCAGGTCGTCAATCCCGCGTTCGGCAGGCTTGTCGTGCCACTGGCGCTGGCGATCCTCATCTTTCTCTTTTCGATCCAGCGGGCCGGGACCAACCGGGTGGCGACGCTGTTCGGCCCGATCATGTTGCTCTATTTCCTGAGCATCTCGGTGCTCGGCGTGCTCAGTATCGTCCAGAGGCCGGGCGTCGTGCTGGCGGTCAATCCCTGGTATGCGATCAACTTCTTCGTGCTGACGCCCGTGCAGGCATTCCTTGCGCTGGGTTCCGTGGTGCTGGCGGTGACGGGGGCTGAGGCGCTCTATGCCGACATGGGACATTTCGGTCGCAAGCCTATCCGCATCTCCTGGCTGTGGTTTGTTCTGCCGGCGCTGACGCTGAACTATATGGGGCAGGGCTCGCTGCTGCTGCGCGAGGGCGCGGCGGCGCTGGAGAGCCCGTTCTACAATCTCGCGCCCGACTGGTTCCGCCTGCCGCTGGTCGGCATCGCGACGCTGGCCGCGATCATCGCGTCGCAGGCGGTGATCAGCGGCGCCTTCTCGATTACCCGCCAGGCGATCCAGCTCGGCTTCATCCCACGCCTGCGCATCGCGCACACCAGCGCCGCGATGGCGGGGCAGATCTATATCCCGCTGATCAACTGGGGGTTGATGGTGGCGGTGATCCTGCTGGTGCTCAGCTTCCAGACATCGTCCAACCTGTCGGCGGCCTACGGCATAGCGGTGACGGGCGCGATGTTCATCGATAGCGCCTTGCTGACCGTGCTGCTCCTCAAGCTGTGGAAGTGGAACCGCTGGATCGCGGTGCCGCTGCTGGCGATCTTCTACCTGATCGACGGTGCCTATCTCGCCGCCAATCTCACCAAGATCCCGGATGGCGGGTGGTTCCCACTGTTCATCGGCTTCATCGCCTTCACCTTGCTCACGACCTGGGCCAAGGGCCGCAAGCTGATGATGGACCGCCTGCGCGAGTCCGCGATGCCGATCCCGGTGTTCATCGCCTCGGCCTCCAACAGCGCGGTGCGCGTGCCCGGCACGGCCGTGTTCATGACCTCGACGCCGGACGGCGTGCCGCATGCGTTGCTCCACAACCTCAAGCACAACAAGGTTCTGCACGACCGCGTGGTGCTGCTGACCGTCAAAATAGCCGACGTGCCGGTCGTCGAGCCTGCCAAACGCTATGAGATCGAGGATTTGGGCCGCGGTTTCTTCCGCCTGATCTTGCGCTACGGCTTCATGGAGGAGGCGGATGTTCCCGCCGCGCTGGCGCAGGTGAAGGATTGCGGCCAGACCTTCAAGATGATGGAGACCAGCTTCTTCCTGGCACGGCAGACACTGCTGCCATCATCCCGCCCGGGCATGCGCATCTGGCGCGAAAAACTGTTCGCCTGGATGCTGCGCAACGCCGAAAGCGCGATGGAGTTTTTCCGCCTGCCCACCAACCGCGTGATCGAGCTGGGTAGCCAGGTCGAGATTTAGCGACAGGCGGCATCGATATGGGCTGATTGCCCGCCGCCAGCTTTCTTGACCCCGGTTCCATCCGCTCAGGGAATATCGCCTTCGCGTGGCAGCCCGTCCGTCGGCATGGCGTGAGGAGAGGCCGTCATCCCCGCCTGCCAGAGCCGCAGCAGATCGCCTCGGCGCGGATGATGTCGTCCGGCGTGTCGATATCCAGCAACGACTGGCTGTCGGCGGTGACGAGGGGCGCGCCGGAGGCGAGGGCACGCGCGCCCTGATCCCCGTCCAATTGCCGGAGCGTGGCGAAGCAGGCCGCCGGGAACAACGCCGGTGGGCGCGGCGCGCCTTGCGGCGGCTTTGTAAACACCGGCTGCGCTTCGTGTCCGCCAAACGCGGCGACAAGCTGGTGCAGATGAGCGGGCGTAACGAACGGCATGTCGCCCAGCAGGACCACCAGCGCGGCAGCGCCCAGGCGACTCGCTTCATCCACCGCGATCCGTAGCGAGCCGGAGAGCCCCTGTTCCGGCGCCGGATTGGCGATCAGCCGATAGCCCGGCGCGGCGGCGGCAAGCGCGGCGTCCCCGCCGGCGACCAGCAGGTGCCACTCGGCCGGCAGCATCCGCCCGGTATCCGCTGCCCAGGCGATCAGCGGTCGGCCGCAGAGCGGAGTCATCAGCTTGTCGGCGCTGCCAAAGCGCACCGAGCGGCCCGCACCGAGCAGCGCGAGGGCAATCGGATCACCGCGCGCCACGCAACCTCGCTACCATCCCGGCCGCGATGGAAAGGGCGATCTCCTGTGGGCCGAGGCCGCCAATGGGCACGCCGGCTGGTCCGTCGATGCGGGCGAGATCGGCTGGGCCGAAGCCCAGCGTGGCGAGCCGGTCGAGGCGCCGGCGCTGGTTTGCGCGTGAGCCAAGCGCGCCAATGTAGCCGGTTGGCGCCGCAAGCGCGGCCGCCAGCGCGGGGTCGTCGATCTTGACGTCATGGCTGAGCGTCACCACCGCCGCCTGCGCATTCGGGGCGAAGGCCGCAACGGCGGCATCTGGCCAGGCGTCGCTGAGCGTCGCATCCGGGAAGCGATCAGCCCGCAGAAATCGCTCGCGCGGATCGTTGACGGTGACGGCAAAGCCGATCGTCCGCGCGATGGCGGCGAGCGCCTGCGCGATCTGCACTGCGCCGACGATGAGCAGACGCCGCGCGGGCTCATAGATATTGATGAATTGCCCCTCATGCGCGCCCTTGACGGTGAGGCCAGTCGCGAGGTCCGTCGACAGGGCGAGGGGCGTGCCGGCGGAGCGGGCCGCCGCGATCTCATCGAACAGAGCCGGTGCGAACCCGGCCGACGACACGGGCTGGACCAGCACGCCGATCTCGCCTCCACAGGGCAGGCCCGGCATCCATTCACCGGGTTGGCTAGTGCGGTAATAGGTGACCCCCGCCGGAGCCCCGCCGATCACCCGCTCGGCCAGGGCGAACACCTCATATTCGACGCAACCGCCGGAAATGGAGCCGGCAAAGCGCCCGTCTGCCGCGACCAGCATGTGCCCGCCGCGCTGGCGCGGCGCGGACCCCGCCGCCGAGACGACGGTGGCCAGCGCCATGGGCTGTCCCGCCCAAGCGCGGGCCGCCGTGATGATGTCTTCAATATCGTCCAAGGCCCATCCTGTAACTCACGACATATTGGATATTATCCTTACTGCTTCGGCGCATGCCAGCAATGTTTAAGGGAGCGTCGGGGAGATTGACAATTGGGTGATCGGATCGGCATGTTCTTTTCTTACTAACGCTGACGGGGAGAGATGAGCGTGGCCACCACCCTTTCGATCAATGGCAAGGAGCGGCGCGTCGACGTTGACCCCCAGAAGCCGCTGCTTTGGGCTCTGCGTGAAGACCTCGACCTGCCGGGCACCAAGTTTGGCTGCGGCATGGGCCTGTGCGGCGCTTGCACCGTGCATATCGACGGGACTGCCGTGCGCTCCTGCATCACGCCGATCAGCGCGGCGGCCGGCAAGGCGATCACGACCATCGAGCATGTCGCCACGCTGCCGGCCGGCAAGAAGGTGAGCGAGGCGTGGATCTCGCTGGACGTGCCGCAGTGCGGCTATTGCCAGGCCGGACAGATCATGTCCGCAACGGCACTGCTGACCAAGACGCCCAAGCCGAGCGACAAGGAAATCGACGCGGCGATGAGCGGCAACATCTGCCGTTGCGCCACCTATCTCCGGATCCGCGCCGCCATCAAGCAGGCTGCGGGTATCACCGAGGGAGCAGAAGCATGAGTACGGGCCTGGACCTCGACCGCCGCTCACTCATCAAGGCGACGCTGGTCGGCGGCGCGGTGCTGGCGTTTGATGCGCGCATCGCGTTCGCGGCGACCAAACCGGGGGAAGCACCCACCGTCCTCAACGCGTTCATCCGCATCAACGCAGATAACAGCGTGACCATTGGCGCCAAAAACCCGGAAGTCGGCCAGGGCATCAAGACAATGCTGCCGATGCTGATCGCCGAGGAACTCGATGTCGACTGGACGCAGGTCCATATCGAGCAGACCATCGCCGACGAGAAGCGCTATGGGGTGCAACTTGCCGGTGGGAGTTTCGCAACCCCAACGAACTGGCTGCCGATGCGCCAGACGGGAGCGGCCGCGCGGCAGATGCTCGTTCAGGCGGCGGCGGCGCGCTGGGGCGTCGATCCGGCGACCCTCACCACCGGTGCCGGCAAGGTGAACCATGCGGCGAGCAAGCGCACGGCCACTTATGCTCAACTCGCCGCCGATGCGGCAAAGCAGACCGCGCCGGATCTGGCCACGGTGCCGCTCAAGGATGCGGCCAAATTCAATATCATCGGCAAATCGCAGATCGGCGTCGATACGCCGGCCATCGTGGCGGGCAAGCCGCTGTTCGGCATCGACGTGACAATGCCGGGGCTGGTTCATGCGGCGGTGGAGATATGCCCCGCTTATGGCGGCACGCTCCGCAGTTTCGACGATTCAGCCGTGACAGGAAAGCCCGGCATCATCGCGGTGGTGCCGATTAACAGCGGCTACAATCCCCAAGGAGCGAACGACGCCGTGGCGATCGTGGCGCAAAGCTGGTGGGCCGCCGACAAGGCACGGGCAGACCTCAAGATTGTCTGGGATGATGAGGCGGCGCGCCGCTACTCGTCGGCAGCATTTGACGCGAGCGCCAACGCCGCGTTGGAAAAAGGGCCGGAGACCGAAGTCGTCAAGACCGGCGATGCCGACAAGGCCTTGGCCGGGGCCGCGAAAAAGGTGAGCGCCCGCTACCATTATCCGTTCCTCGCTCACGGCACCCTTGAGCCGCAGAACTGCACCGCGCTGTTCAAGGACGGCCGGATCGAGATTTGGGCGCCGACGCAATTGCCGCAGGCCGGTCGCCTGCAGGTCGCCGCTGCGCTCGCTATTGCGCCGGAGGCGATCACCATCAATCTCACGCGGATCGGGGGTGGATTCGGTCGGCGATTGAGCAACGATTATATGGTGATTGTCGCGCAGATTGCGAAGGCGCTGCCCGGACGGCCGGTTAAGTTGATCTATTCTCGCACCGACGATCTGCGGCACGATTTCTTCCGTGCGGCGGGCTGGCACAGCTTCGAGGCCGGGCTGGACGCGCAGGGGAAGCTGATCGCATTCAAAAATCATTTCGTCAGCCTCAGTCGTGACGGCAAGCCAGCGCCAGGTGCGGCAATGAACCCGACGGAACTACCCGCGCAGCTCATTGCGGATGTCTCCTACGGCGCGACATATCTCGATAACAACGTGCCGACGGGCTTCCTGCGCGCACCGCTGTCCAATGGCTTGTCTTACGCATTCCAGAGCTTCCTTGACGAGGTGGCGCTAGCTGCGGGGCTGGATCTGCCGGAGTTCCTGCGCCGCACGCTCGGGGAAGCACGCACGATCAGCGGCGGAACAGGACCGCGGGCCGTCGACTTCCAGACCGGGCGGGCCCGTGCCGTGATCGACAAGGTATGCGCCATGGCCAATTGGCAGGGGCGCTCGGGCGGTAATGGCAAGGGACGCGGCTTTGCCTTCTACTTCAGCCACCGTGGCTATTTCGCTGAGATAGCGGACATCACGATAAGCAGTGGCGGAGGCGTGCAGGTCGACAAGGTGTGGGTTGCGGGCGATGTCGGCAGCCACATCATCAACCCGATCAACGCCGTGCATCAGGCGCAGGGATCGGTGATCGACGGGATCGCCCAGACCATCATCGGGCAGAAGGTCGAGATCGTGAACGGAGGCGCCAACCGCACCAACTTCCACGATTTCCCGCTGGCGCGGATCGGCGCGGCGCCCCAGGATATCGTCGTGGAGTTCGTGCGCAGCGACAACCCGCCGACCGGCCTGGGCGAGCCGGCGCTGCCGCCCATCATCCCGGCCATCGCCAATGCGATCTTCGCGGCGACCGGCAAACGCATTCGCTCGTTGCCGGTGGTGCCGTCGCAACTGGTTTGAGCAAGCCGGTTTTCGACAGTCATGCCCAGCGTCCATGGCGCTGGTTGCCTGCGAGCGGCCGAGAGGACGCGGTCCTTGGATGCGTGGCGATGTTGATGGAAGCGGAGCCGTCGCCCTTGCCATGACAGGCGGGGCGTAGGACGGCGGCGTTCCTCCCTTCGTGCAAACGAAGCTCCCTAGAGCCGCCGTGTGTATCGGCCCGGCAAGCGCGAGAGACTTGGCCCCGTCACCGGGATCGCTGCCAACATATGCGATGGTGACGAAACCACTCGGCGTTATGCCGTGCCGATAAGCCGGACCTTAATCGGCGGAGCAGGCTTACAGGATCTCCTTGACCCGATCTGGCGGGCGACCGAGGCGGACGCCCTTGTCGGTCTCGACGAGCGGGCGCTCGATCAGGATGGGGTCGGCGACCATGGCGTCGAGGATCGCATCGTCGCTGGCGTCTTTGAGGGGCTTGGCGCCCTCCTCGCCCTTGCGCAGGCCCTCCCGCGGGGTCAGTCCAGCGCGAGCATAAAGCCCGGCGAGGCGATCGCGGCTCGGCGGAGACTTCAGGTAGTCGACGACCTCGACCTCGATGCCGGGCGTCGATTCGAGGATGGCCAGCGTCTCACGCGACTTGGAGCAGCGGGGATTATGCCAGATGGTCGCTTTCATAGGTTCTCCTCGTCGTGCGCCCCAAGCGCGCGCTGCATATAAACGATATCGAGCCAGCGGCCGAATTTGTAGCCGACATTTTTCATGCGCCCGGAATGGCGGAATCCCAGCTTCGTGTGGAGCGCGACCGAAGCCGGCTCAGCACCGCCGATGACGGCGAGCATCTGGGCGAACCCGCTCGCGCGCGCGGCCTCCACCAGCGCGCCGAGCAACGCGGTGCCGATCCCATGCCCCACCCGATCGGCGCGGATATAGATGCTGTCTTCACAGCAATGGCGGTAGGCGGGACGGTCGCGAAATTGCGCGGCATAAGCGAAACCTAAAACGGCACCGTCCGCCTCCGCGACGAGGAACGGCCATCCGCGCGCCCGCATGGAATCGACCATGTCGCGCCAATGTTCGACCGGTGGCGGTTCGGTGTCGAAGGTCGCGGTGCCATGGCGGACGTGATGCCCGTAAAGCGCGGCGATCTGCGCGGCATCGTCCGGCCGCGCAGCGCGCACCATCACTTCGTCTGTTGGCGCTCCAACCATTCTTCCAGCCACTTGATCGAATAATCGCCGTTCTGCACGTCGGGATCGGCGATCAGCTTCTGGTGAAGCGGGATGGTCGTCTTCATCCCCTCGATCACATATTCCTCCAGCGCGCGCTTCAGGCGCATCAGGCAGCCCTCGCGCGTGCGGCCGTAGACGATCAGCTTGCCGATCATGGAATCATAATATGGCGGCACCTGATAGCCCTGATAAAGCGCGCTATCGACGCGGACATGCATGCCGCCGGGCACATGATACATGGTGACCTTGCCGGGCGAGGGCATGAATGTCTCGGGATCCTCGGCGTTGATCCGGCACTCGATGGCGTGGCCGGAGAAGACGAGATCTTCCTGCGCCACCGAGAGCGGCAGCCCTTCCGCGATGCGGATCTGCTCGCGCACCAAATCGAAGCCGGTGATCAGTTCCGTCACCGGATGCTCCACCTGAATGCGGGTGTTCATCTCGATGAAGTAGAATTCGCCGTTTTCGTACAGGAACTCGATGGTGCCCGCGCCACGATAACCCATATCGGCCATCGCCTTGGCGACGATACCGCCCATCCGATCCCGCTCGGCCGAGGAGATGACGGGGGAAGGGGCCTCCTCCAGCACCTTCTGGTGGCGCCGTTGGAGGGAGCAATCGCGCTCGCCGAGATGGATGGCATTGCCATTGCCATCACCGAAGATCTGGAACTCGATATGTCGCGGATTGCCGAGATACTTCTCCATGTAGACGGTGTCGTCGCCGAACGCCGCTTTGGCCTCGCTACGCGCCTGGGACATGAGGCTCTCGAAGCTCTCCTCGTCCGGCACCACTTTCATGCCGCGCCCGCCGCCGCCCGAGGCGGCCTTGATGAGGACCGGATAACCGATCTTCAGCGCCAGCGCCTTGGCGGCGGCGACGTCTTCGATGGCGCCTTCCGTGCCCGGCACCAGCGGCAGACCGAGCGCGCCGGCGGTGCGCTTGGCCTCCACCTTGTCGCCCATGACGCGGATATGCTCAGGCTTGGGGCCGACAAACAGGAAGCCATGCGCCTCGACGATCTCGGCGAACTGGGCATTCTCGCTGAGGAAGCCGTAGCCGGGATGGATCGCATCCGCGCCTGAGATTTCGGCGGCCGAGATGATCGCGGGGATGTTGAGATAGCTGTCCTTTGCCGCCGGGGGCCCGATGCAGATCGCCTCGTCCGCCAGGCGGACATGCATGGCGTCGGCATCGGCGGTGCTATGCACGGCGACGGTCTTAATGCCCATCTCATGGCAGGCGCGATGAATGCGCAGGGCGATTTCGCCGCGATTGGCGATGAGCAGCTTCTCGATGGTCATGGCGTGCGGCCCCTCAGCCGATCACGATCAGCGGTTGGTCATATTCGACCGGCTGGCCGTTGTCGACCAGCAGCGCCTTGACGGTACCAGCGGCGGGCGCCGTGATGGGGTTCATCACCTTCATGGCTTCGACGATGAGCAGCGTCTGCCCGGCCTTCACACTGTCACCGACCTTGACGAAGGCGGGGGCATCCGGCTCGGGCGTCAGGTAACAGGTGCCGACCATCGGTGACTTGATGGCGCCCGCATGGTCCGGGGCAGCCGGCGAGGCAGCTTCGGCCGGACCTGCCGTGGGAACAGGTGCGGCAACGGGTGCCGGCGCGTGCGCAGCGGCGGGGGCGGGGTAACTGACTGCCTGCGACTGCGGCGTGCGCGCGACGCGGATCTTGCGATCGCCGTCTTCCACCTCGATTTCGGTGAGGTTGGTCGCGTCGAGCATCTCTGCGAGCTCGCGTACGAGCTTCACGTCCACCTTCATCGCGCCTGCGCTATCGGTCTTGTCGGCCATTATACGTCCCTTGAAGATCTTTGTTCTGGTTCATGCGATTGGCGCCGGGCCTATTGCCGTTCGGCCCATAACGCAACTGCTTCCCGGCGTCAGGGCTGTGGGTTCACCGTCGCCGCGCTCAATCCATTTCCAGCGCAGCTTCCAGCGCCAGCATATAGCCGAGCGTCCCGAACCCAGCGATGGTCCCGCGCGCGGCCATGCCGACGTAGCTTTGGTGTCGGTACGCTTCGCGTGACGCGGGGTTGGAGATGTGCACCTCGATCACCGGCACGCTGATAGCCTTGATCGCATCGTACAGGGCGAGCGACGTATGGGTGTAGGCAGCCGCATTCAGAATGACGGCCAGCGCGCCCTCGCCATTGGCCTCCTGCAACCAATCCACCAAATGGCCTTCATGATTGGACTGGCGGAAGTCGATCTCCACATTGGCGCGCCGCGCCTCATCCTCCATGCGCTCGGCAATATCGTCGAGCGTCTCGAAACCATAAATTTCAGGCTCGCGCGTCCCGAGCAGGTTGAGGTTGGGGCCGTTGAGCACGAAAATTTTCCTGGGAGCCGCCATCGGCTGTCCGTCCTTTCGGTTGCGAGGCTTGGTGCCATCCCTATATGGCGAGCAGGACAGCTCTCAAAGCGAAAGGTGCAGTAGGCGATGAGCGTGGACGGGACCATCGGCATCCATGTGAATGGCGAGCATCGCCGCGTGCGCGCGGGGCTTACCATCGCCGATCTCGCGCAGGAGTTGGGGCTGGCTCCCGAGAAGGTTGCTGTCGAACGGAACCTTGAGGTGGTACCGCGCGCCAAGCTCGCCGGCGTGACGGTGGAGGATGGCGACCAGCTCGAGATCGTCCATTTCGTCGGAGGCGGCGATGGCGCCGCAACGCTGACGGACGATCGCTGGACAGTGGCGGGCAAGACCTTTCACTCGCGGCTCATCGTCGGAACCGGCAAGTACAAGGACTATGCCCAGAACGCGGCGGCGGTGGAAGCTGCTGGTGCGGAAATGGTAACGGTCGCTGTGCGCCGGGTGAACGTGACCGATCCCAAGGCGCCGATGCTCACGGATTTCATCGACCCCAAGAAGGTTACTTATCTGCCCAACACCGCCGGCTGCTACACGGCCGAGGACGCCATCCGCACGCTGCGATTGGCGCGCGAGGCGGGTGGCTGGGATCTGGTGAAGCTGGAGGTCCTCGGCGAGGCACGCACCCTCTATCCGGATATGGTGGAGACAATCCGCGCGACCGAAATTCTCGCCAAGGAGGGCTTCAAGCCCATGGTTTATTGCGTGGACGACCCGATCGCCGCCAAGCGGCTGGAGGATGCCGGCGCGGTGGCCATCATGCCTCTCGGCGCGCCAATCGGCTCGGGACTCGGGATCCAGAACCGCGTGACGATCCGTCTGATCGTGGAAGGCACCAAGCTGCCGGTGATCGTCGACGCGGGCGTGGGCACGGCTTCCGATGCCGCCATCGCGATGGAACTGGGCAGCACCGGCGTGCTGATGAACACCGCCATTGCCGAGGCGAAGGATCCGGTCCTGATGGCCGCGGCCATGCGCGCTGCGGTTGAGAGCGGCCGCATGGCCTATCGCGCGGGGCGGATGGGGCGTCGCCTGTATGCCGATCCGTCCAGTCCGCTCGCCGGGTTGATCTAAACCCGTCTGCTCGCTTGATCGCGCCACGGGAACGCCTCGCGCAGCCGCTCGTTCTCTCCCTACCAGGCGGCCTGGATGTGGCCGTCCAATCAGGAGAGACCAATGGGTGAGTTCATCGACAAGGCCAAGGGCGTCGCCAACGAAGCTGCCGGCAAGTTCAAGCAGGCACACGGCGATGCCACGGACAACCCGGACAAGAAGGCTGAAGGGCTAGGGCAGGAGCTCAAAGGCAAAGCTCAAAAGATCAAGGGGGCTATCAAGGGCGCGCTTGGCGACAAAATCTGACGTCGCGGAGTGATGCCATCGGGCTGCCCGGCATGGCCAGGCAGCCCCATCCCGTGGGCGCCAACAGCGCGCCAAACCGTCTTGATTTCGCGTAGCGGACACCGCGTCTTTTGGCCGTTTTCGGCAAGGATGCGGGTTTGACCGGAGCGCGGACGGCTCCTATTGCCGGCTCCATCATTGCTCATCCGTGCAGGGAGTCGTTGATGAAGAAGCTCTACCCCGATGCCCGTGCCGCGCTCGACGGCCTGTTGTTCGACGGCATGACGATCTGCTGCGGCGGGTTCGGCCTCTGCGGCATACCCGAACGCCTTATCGACGCCCTTCGCGACTCCGGGGTGAAGGATCTCACAGTCGCCTCGAACAATGCCGGCATCGATAATGAGGGATTGGGAAAGCTGCTGCGCACCCGGCAGATCCGGAAGATGATCTCTTCCTATGTGGGCGAAAACAAGGAGTTCGAGCGGCAGTATCTGGCGGGTGAACTGGAAGTGGAGTTCTGCCCGCAAGGTACGCTGGCTGAGCGCTGCCGGGCCGGTGGCGCGGGCATTCCCGGCTTCTACACCAAGACTGGCGTGGGGACGGTTATTGCCGAGGGTAAGGAAACCAAGGTTTTCGACGGCCAGGAATATGTGCTGGAACGCGGCATCGTCGCCGATATTTCGATCATCAAGGGCTGGAAAGCGGACGAGAGCGGTAATCTCATCTTCCGCAAGACCGCGCGCAACTTCAATCATCCGATGGCGACCGCCGGTAAGATCTGCATAGCCGAAGTTGAGGAAGTGGTGCCGACCGGCACCCTCGACCCCGACGCGATCCACCTCCCGGGGATTTACGTCAACCGCCTCATCATGGGCGCGCCTTATGACAAGAAGATCGAGTTCCGCACAGTTCGCCAGAGGGAGGCCGCATAATGCCCTGGAATCGCGATGAAATGGCTGCCCGCGCGGCGCGTGAGCTGCAGGATGGATTCTACGTGAATCTCGGCATCGGCATCCCGACACTGGTGGCGAACCATATCCCGGCGGGGGTCGAGGTGACGCTGCAGAGCGAAAACGGCATGCTTGGCATCGGTCCCTTCCCCTATGACGATGAGGTCGATGCCGATCTCATTAACGCCGGCAAGCAGACCGTGAGCGAACTGCCGCAAACCTGCTTCTTCTCCTCAGCCGATAGCTTCGCGATGATCCGCGGTGGGCACATCGATCTCGCCGTGCTCGGCGCGATGGAAGTGAGCGAAGCTGGCGACATCGCCAACTGGATGATCCCCGGCAAGATGATCAAGGGCATGGGCGGCGCCATGGATCTGGTCGCCGGCGTCAAGAAGATCATCGTGGTGATGGAGCATGTCTCCAAGAACGGCGATCCCAAGTTCATCCCCGCCTGCACATTGCCGCTGACCGGCAAGAATGTGGTCGACATGATCGTGACCGACCTGTGCGTGTTCCAGCGCGCCGACCATGGTTCACCGTTCCGCCTCGTCGAGTTGGCACCCGGCGTGACGGCGGAGGAGGTCGCGGCCAAGACCAGCGCAGCCTATGAGGTGGCGCTCGCGGCGGCCTGATCGGGGGGGGCTGCGCTTCATCTGAGTGGCGGCTTGCGCGCACCGACACCCGATCGGGCGCGCCTGCCGTCGCCGTATTTTTGCCGGATTGGCGGCGCATGGTCGCGGCATGGCGCAGGATTGGGCCGCAGACTCGGGTGCCCCCGCGCGCTGGTCACTGGGCCGGCGTTTCGCGGGGCGTTATCGCGACGTGCTGGCCTCCATCTATATCTACAATGAGCATCGGGGCTATACGAGCCTCGACCGCGTGCTGGAGGCGGCGCGCGCGCGTTGCCCGGAAGACGAAGCGTTCATCGCGGCGGTGGAGAAGCACCGCGCCGATGAGCGCAAACATTACCTCATGTTCCGGCGCTATTTCGAGCGGGATGGGCGCATGCCGCTCGCCGTCGACAAAAGCTGCGGCCATATCGACCACTTCATCCGTATCGCTTTCGGTCGGTCGATCGAGGAGCTGGATACGCGGGCGGTGGTGGCGGACGGGGCGTTATTCGAGCGGCTGTGCAGGGTCATCATGCTCACCGAGCAACGCGGCATGCGACAGGTCGAGATCTTACTGCGGTCCAAATTCGTGCTGGCCGACCCGGCACTCAAGGCCATTTTCAAGGTGGTGGAGCGCGACGAGCCCAGCCACTGGATGCCCTATCGGGATTGGCTCGCCCGCAATCGCCGCCCGCAGCCGCGCTGGCGCGAGCGGCTGACCGACCTGCGCATCCATCGCGAGCTGATGTTCATCCGCCTGCCGGCGATCTTCCTCAACCGGCAATTACCCAGACTCGCCGGTTGGCCCGACGAAGCGGACGTGGCCCGGAGCCCCGTGCTGAGCTGATGGGACCGGGCGGCGCGCTGGCAGCTTGGCTGCCAGACTGAGACAAACTGGATTGCTGAATCGCCCGACACCGCTTTTCCCGTTGGCCTTGGCACCGGCCTGAGGCAACACGGCGCAAGACCATCAGGGGAGTGGCATGGCCTTCACATTCGTCAAGGAGCGCCCGCGTCTGGCGCTGGTGCTGCTGACGTCCATCGGCGTGATCGGCTTCGTCGACCGGATCATCATGAACGTCCTGGTCGAGCCGCTGAAGATTGAGTTCGATCTGAGCGATACGCAGATCGGCATCGTCAATGGTCTTGCCTTCGCCGTGCTCAATGTGGGGCTGGGCTTGTTCGTCGCCCGCATCGCCGAGCGGAAACGGCGGTTGACGCTCATCTCGATCGGCACGATTTTTTGGTCGATCGCCACGGCGGCGTGCGGGCTGGCTCATAATTTCGTGCAGTTGCTGCTCGCGCGGATCGGCGTGGGGGTGGGGGAGGCGGTCGGCCTTCCGTCGACCTACTCGGTCGTCTCCGATTATTTCCCGCCACACAAGCGGGCGACGATGATGTCCGCGCTGAATCTCGCCCCGCCAATCGGTGCCTTTCTAGGCGCCAGCGGCGGCGCGCTGGTGGCTCAGCTCTATGGCTGGCGGGCGGCGCTGTTGGTCGCCGCCGTCCCGGGCATCGTGCTGGCGCTCCTGCTCACGCTATTCGTGGCCGAGCCGATGCGCGGCCACCATGATGCGGGAAGCGATACGGCAACCGTCCCGTCGCTCGGCGCGGTGCTCGGGCGTTATTTCGCCTGGCCGACGATGCGGCACATGCTGGCCGGATCGACCATCGCCAGCATGGTCGGCTTCGGGCTCAACGCCTTCCTCGCCGCCTATCTCATCCGCCGTTTCGGCTTCTCTCTGGTCGAAGCGGGGCTGGTGGCGGGGCTCGTCGCGAGCCTGCCCTCCTCGCTCAGCATCCTCGGCGCGGGCTGGATTTCGGACCGGCTGGCGGCGCGCGGCAACCGGCGCGGCTACGCCCTGATGCCGGCGATCACGCTCCTGGTCTCCGCACCGCTCTATGCCTTCGCGATCACGCGGGACGAGCCGGCGCTGATCATCGCGCTTGTCGGCCTGTGCGGCCTTTTCCAATATACCTATCTCGGACCGACGCAGGGCACTTTCCAGAATATGCTGAGCGCGCGGATGCGGGCAACGGGCACGGCCTTCACCTCGATGATCTACACGCTCGTCGGCGGCGGGTTCGGCCCGCTGCTGCTCGGGCTGGTGAGCGACCATTATGCGGCGGATGGCATCGCCCCCGGCCTTGCGCTGGGGCTGGCAATGGCGAGCATGTGCGTGTTCTACCTGTGGGCCGCTTTTCATTACTGGCGGGCCTCGCACAGCATTGAAGCCGACTACCGTCGCCCAATATAGGGCTTTCACCTTGCGCCCTGCGGCGCTAGGGGCGACGTGATATGAGCAAAGCCCGCACACTGTACGAAAAGATCTGGGACGCGCATGTCGTCGAGAAGCGCGACGATGGCACCTGCCTGGTCTATATCGACCGCCATCTGGTCCATGAGGTAACGAGCCCGCAGGCCTTCGAGGGCCTGCGTCTCGCCGGCCGCAAGGTGCGCCGCCCGGATTTGACGCTGGCGGTGCCGGATCACAATTTGCCGACAACGCCGCGCGTGGACGCCCATGGCGCGCGCATCCCCATCGTTGATCCGCAGAGCGCGCAGCAACTCGCCGCGCTGGAGCGCAACGCGCCCGAATTCGGCATCAAATATTTTGACGCGGTCGCGGCGGAACAGGGCATCGTCCATGTCGTCGGACCAGAGCAGGGCTTCACCCTGCCGGGCACGACGCTGGTGTGCGGAGACAGCCACACGGCGGCGCACGGCGCGCTGGGGGCGCTCGCCTTTGGCATCGGCACTAGCGAGGTGGAGCATGTGCTGGCCACGCAGACGCTGTTGCTCAAGCCCTCCAAGACCTTTGCCATCGAGGTGGAGGGGGCGCTCGGTTATGGCGTCACCGCAAAGGACGTGGTGCTGGCGATCATCGGCCGCACGGGCACGGCGGGCGGCACCGGCCATGTCATCGAATATCGCGGATCGACGTTCCGCGACATGAGCATCGAAGGCCGGCTGACGGTAGCCAACATGGCGATCGAGGGCGGCGCTCGCTCGGGGCTGTTCGCGCCGGACGAGAAGACATTCGCCTATCTCAAGGGCCGGCCGATGGCCCCGCAGGGCGCGGACTGGGAGAAGGCCGTCGCCTACTGGAAAACGCTCGTTACGGACGAAGGCGCCCGCTTCGACAAGACAGTGCGGCTCGACGCGACCGACATCGCCCCCACCGTCACGTGGGGCACAAGCCCGGAGGACGTGGTGGCGATTACTGGCGCGGTGCCCGATCCGGAAAGCTTCGCGGACCCATCCAAGCGCGCCGCCGCCGCCAAGTCGCTCGCTTATATGGGCCTGACCGTCGGCCAGCGCATGGAGGACGTGACCGTCGAGCATATCTTCATCGGCAGTTGCACCAATAGCCGCATCGAGGATCTGCGCGCCGCCGCAGCTGTGCTCAAGGGGCACAAGGTCGCGGACCGCATCAAGCAGGCGCTGGTCGTGCCGGGCTCGGGACTGGTCAAGCGCCAGGCCGAAGCGGAAGGGCTGGACCGCATCTTCATCGAGGCTGGTTTCGAGTGGCGCGAGCCGGGCTGCTCCATGTGCCTGGGGATGAACCCGGACCGCGTGCCGAGCGGCGAGCGTTGCGCCTCGACCAGCAATCGCAACTTCATGGGCCGGCAAGGACCGGGAGCGCGCACGCACCTCGTCTCGCCGATGATGGCCGCGGCCGCTGCGATCAGGGGTCGACTTGCGGACGTTCGTGACCTAATGGGGAACGAACGAGCTTAAAGGGGCCGCATGAAGAAAATCTTCTGGATTCTAGTGCTTGGTGCGATTGGTAGTGCCGCCATGGCTGTTGGACTAGGGCAGGCGCAGGACAATCGGACAGCACCGACCAGCCGCTGATTTCCCTCCCGAGAGGTGAAGCAAGCTGTCGAAGCGGTGGATGGCAACGAGGCCGGCTCGGGTTTGCGTTGATCCTTGGCACTGTGGCGTGGGCGGCGAAATGGCGCTGGTGTCCAACGGCTATGCCGACAGCAAAGTCGACTGTTCTTTGCGAGACCGTCGTGCTTTTAGCTTCGCAGGATGCTGGTAGGCGGGAGCCGAAGCGGCGACGGCCAGATTAGCTGCCGCGCCGATGGGCGCGGACCATCCAATGCTGCGATCGATCCGTCCTAGGCATATCGCGCCCACCTCGCTAGAGAGAGGCCTCCAACGGCCGCGATCGGGGCGGCCTCCAGACAGATCAGCAGGACCCATGCCGACGCCGCTCACCATCACGACCGCTATCAATTACCCCAATGGCCGCCCTCATATCGGCCATGCCTATGAGGCGATCGCAACGGATGCCTTCGCTCGGGCAGCGCGAATGATGGGGCGTGATGTTTACTTCCAGACCGGTACGGATGAGCATGGCCTCAAGGTCGCCCAGGCATCGCGCGCGCGCGGCATCGAGCCGCAACAGTTCGTCGATGAACTATCATCGTATTTCAAAGAGATGGATGATAGGCTGAACATCTCCTACGATCGCTTCATTCGGACCAGTGAGCCGCAGCATCACCTTGCGAGCCAGGCAATCTGGGAAGCGATGGCTGCCAATGGCGATCTTTATCTGGATCGGTACGAGGGTTGGTATTCGGTCCGCGACGAAGCCTATTATGACGAGAGTGAGCTGGTTACCGCCGAGGACGGCCAGAAGCTTTCGCCGCACGGCACGCCGGTGGAATGGACGGTCGAGGAGAGCTGGTTCTTCCGCCTGTCCGCCTATCAGGACCGCCTGCTGAAGCTCTATGCCGAACGTCCGGATTTCATCCAGCCGGAGAGCCGCCGTAACGAGATACTCCGCTTCGTCGAAGGGGGGCTGCGCGATCTCTCCGTCTCGCGGACCAGCTTCGATTGGGGCGTCAAGGTTCCAGGCTCGCCCGAGCATGTCATGTACGTGTGGGTCGACGCGCTGACCAACTATCTCACCGGCTGCGGCTACCCGGACGACGCCGAGCGCATGGCGCGCTACTGGGCTGAAGGGGGCGATATCGTCCATATTATCGGCAAAGACATTGTGCGTTTCCACACCGTCTACTGGCCGGCCTTCCTGATGAGCGCGAAGCTGCCGCTGCCGCACACGGTGTTCGGCCACGGCTTCCTGCTCAATCGAGGCGAGAAGATGTCCAAGTCGCTCGGCAATGTCGTCGACCCGATGGTGCTTGCAGAAACGTTTGGGACGGATCCACTCCGCTACTTCCTGCTGGCCGAGGTCAGTTTCGGCAATGATGGAAGCTATAGTGCGGAAGCCATTGTTCAGAAAACAAATACCGATCTCGGCAATGCATTCGGCAATCTCGCCCAGCGCACGTTGAGCTTCATCGCCAAGAACCTCGAAGGGCGGCTTCCGGCACCGGCGCCGTCGCCGGAGGACGAGGCCTTGCTGGCCATCGTGCGCGAGGCCACCCGGAACGAGGTGCCGCGCGCATTCGAGGCGTTCGCGCCGTCCGACGCCATCCAGGCCTGGCTGCACGCCTGCTTCGCATGTAATGCCTATATCGACGCGCAGGCGCCCTGGGCGCTCCGCAAAACCGATCCGGCGCGGATGGAGGCGGTGCTCGCGACGCTCTATGTAGCGATCGGCGAACTGGCCGTTGCGATCCTCCCGGTTATCCCGGCTAGCGCGACGGCGCTGCTCGATCAGATGGGGGTGCCCGCCTCAGCGCGCACTTATGCGGCGTTGGCCGCCGACTGGTATGGCGCGCTCCGCGTCGACGGGTTCACCCTAACACCGCCCAAGCCTCTGTTTCCTCGTTTGGAATTACCGGCGGAGGCAGCCTGATGCTGGTCGATAGCCACTGCCACCTCAACTATGAGGGGCTGGTCGACAATCAGCCCGCCGTCCTGGCCCGAGCCCGCGCCGCCGGCGTCACCACCATGCTCAACATCTCCACGCGCGAACGCGAGTGGGATGCCATCATCGGCGTGGCGGACCGCGAGAGCGACGTATGGGCCAGCATCGGTATCCATCCGCATGAGGCGGACGAGCATGCGCATGTCGACACCGCCCGTCTGGTGGCGGCGGCGCGGCATCCGCGCGTGATCGGTATCGGCGAAACCGGCCTCGATTATTATTACGACCACAGCGACCGCGCCCAGCAGCAGCGCGGCTTCCGCGCGCATATCGCCGCCGCACGCGAAACCGGTCTGCCGCTCATCGTCCACACCCGCGATGCAGAGGAGGATACCGCCGCCATCCTGCGCGACGAGATGAAGCAGGGCTCGTTCACCGGCGTCATCCACTGCTTCACCGCGAGCGATGCCTTCGCGGATGTCGCGCTGGAGCTCGGCTTCTACATCAGCATTTCCGGTATCGTGACGTTCAAGAACGCCAAGGCCCTGCAGGAAACGGCGCGCCGCTTGCCGCTGGACAGGCTGTTGGTCGAGACGGACTCGCCTTTTCTCGCCCCCGTGCCGCATCGGGGCAAGCCGTGCGAGCCGGCGTTCGTCGCCGATACGGCTCGATTCCTGGCCGATCTGCGCGGTGAGGAGTTGGATGCGCTAGCGACGGCGACCAGCCACAATTTCTTCGCTTTGTTCAACAAGGCTCACCCGGCCGCAGCGTGATGGCATGACACTCACGCTGACGATCCTTGGATGCGGCACGTCGTCCGGCGTGCCGCGTATCGGCGGCGATTGGGGCGCGTGCGATCCAACTGATCCGCGTAACCGCCGCACCCGCGTCTCCATTCTGGTAGAGAGCGCGACCACGCGCATTCTGGTCGATACCTCCCCAGACATGCGTGCCCAACTCCTCGCCGCCGACGTGATCCATCTCGACGCGGTGCTGTGGACCCACGACCATGCCGACCACAGTCACGGCATCGACGATCTGCGGCAAATCATGCAGCATCGCGGGACGCCGGTGCCGGGCTACGGCCATCGTGCGACGATGGCGCGCCTGAGAGAACGGTTCGATTACGTGTTTGCGGGCGGTCAGGGCTATCGTCCGACCGTGGCGGCGCACGACCTGCCGGACGGACCGCTGATGATCGGCGACATCGCGCTGCGCACCGTCGCTCAGCCGCACGGCAGCATCTATTCCAGCGGCTTCCGGTTCGATCTCGATGGCAGGTCGGTTGCCTACGCCACCGATTGCCACGCGGTGACGCCGGATATGGTCGCTCTGTATCGCGGGGTCGATTGCCTCGTGATCGATGCCCTCCGGCGGAAGCCGCACCCCACGCATCTCCATCTCGACCAGACGCTGGATGCAATCGCGACCATTGCGCCGGCGCGGGCAATCCTCACCCACATGGACTGGAGCATGGATTATGCCACGCTGGCAGCGGCGCTTCCCGCCGGCGTCGAGCCGGGCTATGATGGCCAGACGATCCGGCTGTAACTCAGTGGCCGGGCGACGGGAGGGAGGCTAATCCTGCTCGATATCGCTGGAAATACGCTCTGGATCGTCATGGCGCTGGTGCTCGTCGGCAGTAGTCTTGCCTTGCGTCGCCTGCCGCGCGGCCGGCTGGTGGGCCTCGTCGCCTTGTGGGTCGGGATCTTCGCCTTTGCGTGGCTGGCGGTCCGTTTGGCGACGGGGCAGGGCTAGCGTTACCGTGCTCCTGCTTTCACGGGGCAGTTGAGGGCCCGCAGGTCGACGCACTTCCAGCGAGGCCGGACGGCGATGTGATGCGCCCACGGTTCGCGCCTGCTCAACCCGGTTTCGTTCTCGGCCAAGCCAGCCCATCGCTCCCTTCCTAAGCTTCCTCCCAGGGAGAGGAAAGCCGATGGCCGATCTGGAGTTTGATTATGTCGTCATCGGTGCCGGCTCGTCCGGGGCGGCGCTGGCGGCGCGGCTCAGCGAGCTCGAGAGCGTGACCGTCGCCGTGTTGGAGGCGGGCGGTAACGATACACATCCGTTCATCCATATTCCGGCGGGGGTTGCGGCGGCGATTGGCACCAGGTCGATTAACTGGCGGTTTGAAACGGTGCCGCAGCCGGGCATGGCAGGCCGGCGCATCGGCGTGCCGCGCGGCAAGGTGATCGGCGGCTCGGGCCAGATCAACGGCATGGTCTATTTCCGCGGCCATCCGACCGATTTCGATACATGGGCGGACATGGGAGCCAAAGGTTGGAGCTACCGCGAGGTGCTGCCCTATTTTACCCGAAACGAGCATAATGAGGATTATCCCGCCTCCGTCTTTCACGGCAAAGGCGGGCCGGTCAACGTCAAGCTGGTCCGCAACCCCAACCAGCTCAATTATGACTACATGGATGCGCTGGCATCGCTGCAATTCCCGCGCTGCGACGATTTCAACGGTCCCAATTCGGAAGGCTACGGCTTTCGCCAGGGGCTAATCCGCGATGGCCGGCGTGAGTCAACCGCCCGCTCGATGCTCCACCCCGCCGAGAAGCGCCGGAACCTCACCGTGCTGACGCAGGCGCAGGCGGCGCGGATCAATCTGGAGGGCAAGCGCGCCACCGGCGTCACGCTGACCGACGGCCGGGTGATCACCGCGCGCGCCGAGGTCGTGCTGTGCGCTGGCGCGGTGCAGTCGCCGCAGGTGCTGATGGCGTCGGGCATCGGCCCGGCGGCGCATCTGCGCGGGCTCGGTATTGAGGTGCTGCACGACCTGCCAGGGGTCGGGGGCAATTATCATGACCATGTCGCCTGTCCGGTTCACATGGAGACGGATGTGGCCACCTCTTACGGCATCAGCCTTAAGGCGTTGCCGCGCGGCCTGTGGAACGTGCTGCAGTATCTCTACAACCGCACCGGGCCGCTGGCCGGTAACGTGTTCGAGTCGGTGGCGTTCCTGCGCACCGATCCGTCGCTCAGCAAGCCGGATGTGCAGTTCGTCTTCCAGCCTGCCAAGCGCCTGACCACGAAGTTGCCGCTGCCGGTGGGCCATGGCTATGCGATCAGCCCGGTCGCGCTTTACCCCAAGAGCCGAGGCACCCTCCGCCTTGCTTCGGCGGACGTGCGCGAGGCACCGCTGATCGACCCGCAATTGCTGGCGGTGGAGGAGGATATCGAGCCGCTGGTGCGCGCCGTAAAGATCGCGCGCAGGGCCTTCGCCGCCCCCTCCTTCGCAAAATATCACGGTACGGAGGTGGCACCGGGGCCAGCGGTGCAGAGCGACGAGGATATCAAGGCGTTCATCCGCCAGAACGGCTATACTGTCCACCACCCGTGCGGCACCTGCAAGATGGGGGTGGACAAGGATGCGGTGGTCGATCCCGACCTCAAGGTGCACGGGATCGAAGGATTACGCGTGGCCGACGCCTCGGTCTTCCCGATGCTGATTGGCGGCAACACCAATGCGCCGGCGGTGATGGTGGGCGAACGCGCCGCCGACAAGCTGCTGGGGAGGGCGCCGCTGCCGCCCGCGGATCTGCCGCCGGAGTCAGTGGCACGCAAAAGCTAAAAGACGTGGAAAACCTCTGAGGAGAGGCACATGGCGAAGGAACATATCAGGAGCTGGGAGATTGGCGACGTCACCGTCAGCCGGCTCGTCGAAGTATGGAAATTCTGCGATCATATTAACATGACCATCGCCGATGCGACGCCGGATGAGGTGATCGCGATGCGCTGGCTCCATCCGCATTACGCCACGCCTGAGGGCGAGCAGATCATGAACTTTCAGGGGTTCGTCGTGCAGACGCCGACCCTGAACGTCATGCTGGATACCTGCATCGGCAACGGCCGCGACCGCGCCTTCGACGTGTTCACCAATCTCAACACCAGCTTCCTGGAGGATCTCGGCTCGCTCGGCCTCAGGCCCGAGGATATCGACGTGGTGCTCTGCACCCACCTGCATTTCGATCATGTCGGGTGGAATACCTATTGGGACGGCACGCAATGGGCGCCGACCTTTCCCAACGCGCGCTATCTGTTCGGCCGCAAGGAGTTCGACGCGTGGACCGAACTGCGCAGTCATGAAGACCATGGGCTGCACGATGTGCGCCACTTTGCCGACTCGGTGGACCCGATCATGGCGCGCGGCCTTGCCGAGCTGATCGATACCGATCACCGCATCAGCGATGAGCTTTGGGTGGAGCCAAGCCATGGCCATACGCCGGGCCATATCCACCTCTGCATCGAGTCGCTGGGTGAACGAGGCGTCATCACCGGCGACCTGATGCACCACCCGATCCAGACGGCGCTCCCCCACCGGCCGGCACGGTTCGACATGGACCCGCAGGCGGGGAGGGCCACACGGATCGGCTTCGTCGACAAATATAAGGATAGCGGCGTGCTGGTGATCGGCGCGCACTTTGCGGACCCGACCGCCGGCTGGATCCGCACCGAGGGGGATGGGACGCGCTTCTTCGGCGTTGGACTGGAGGGAAGCTGATGACACGGCCGATCCCCGACTATCCGCTCGACATCTTCACCCATGAGGCGGTGCGCGATGCCCGCAATGTCGACGACGCGCTGCGCGAGTTCGCCCCGGCCGTGCGCCTCGCAGACGGTGTGGTGATGATCGGCCGGCACGAGCATGTCGCCGCCGGGCTGATGGATTGGAAGAGCTATTCCTCCACGTCGCGCCCCTGGCACGACCCCAAATCCCTGCGGCCAGAGATCCTGCTGACCGATGACCCGCCAGAGCACACCCGCGTGCGCCGGGTTCTGGGCGACGCACTCTCGCCTCGCACGCTGGAGTCCATGCGGGACATCTTCACCGCCGGTGCCGAACAGCATGTCGCGCAGCTGCGAGAGCGCAACGGTGAGGTGCTGGACGCGGTGGAGGAGGTGACACGCAAATATGTCTACACCGTCTTCCCCGATGCGCTCGGCCTGCCGCCGGGCGACCGCACTCACATGCACGGCTTCTCGCACATGGTCTGGGCGACGATGGGGCCGGAAAATGCGCTGTTTCATGAAGCGATGGCGGAGGATTTCGGGCCGGTCATTGCCTGGCTGAATGCGGTGTGCGAGCGGGATGTACTCAATCCCGACGGGTTCGGCGCGCTCATGTTCAAGGCGGCCGACGAGGGCAAGATCACGCTCGCCGAGGCCAAGTTGCTCCTGCAGACGATCCTCTCCGCCGGAGCGGACACCACCTATATCACCATGGCCAACACGCTGCGCGCCTGGGCGGAATTTCCCGAGGAGTTCGCGAAGGTCAAGGAGAACCCCAAGCTGCTCCGCAACGCCTTCGACGAGAGCTTGCGGTGGGACAGCCCCTCACGCATGGCGGGGCGCATCACGACGGTTGACGTGCCGATCGATGACATGGTCGTGCCCGCCGGGACGCGGGTCGGCCTGATGTTTGCGGCGGCCAACCGCGATCCCCGTTTCTGGGACGAGCCGGAGCGCTACAAGGTCGGGCGCGATCTCAAGCATAGCCTTGGCTTCGGCTATGGCG
Source organism: Sphingobium sp. (assembly GCA_035654015.1). Lineage (GTDB taxonomy): Bacteria > Pseudomonadota > Alphaproteobacteria > Sphingomonadales > Sphingomonadaceae > Sphingobium. Next base: position 112,274 of record DASRXX010000003.1, on the reverse strand, counting down.
TCCACGCCTGCGTCGGCCGCACGCTGGCCTATATGGAGGCGGACGCTCTGCTCGGCGCGCTGGTCCGCGAATTAGACCGGATCGAATTGGCGGGCGCGATCGAGCCATGGATGACCACGGTCGGCCACGGCCCGGCGAAACTGCCTGTGCGCTTGCACTTCGCATGACGGTCGCGCCGGCCCACCGCATCCACGCCATCCGCTACGCCCGGCACGAGCGGGTGGCGGCGGAGAATTTCATCGGTGGGGACGATCATGCCGCGCCAATGCCTCTCGATTATTTCGTGTGGGTGATCGAGCGCGACGGCATGGCGCCGCTGCTGGTCGATACCGGCTTCGGCGCCGAAGCGGCAGCGCGACGGGGGCGCACGATGATCCGCCCGGTGGAGGCGGGACTGCGCGCCCTCGGCATCGACCCGGCGGAAATAGCGGACGTCATCCTCACGCACCTGCATTACGACCATGCCGGCAGTCTCGCGCTCTTTCCCAATGCGCGCTTTCATGTGCAGGATGATGAGCTGGCCTTCGCTACCGGCCGTGCCATGCTCCACAAGACGGTGCGGGCACCCTTCGACGCCGGCCCGGTCGCCGAGATGGTGCATCTGCTGTTCGGTGACCGCCTCGTCTTTCACGATGGCGACGAGGTCTTGGCGCCGGGCATCACCCTGCGCCTGCTCGCCGGCCACACAGCCGGGCTGCAAGGGGTGGAGGTCGCCACCGCGCGAGGGCCCGTCCTGCTCGCCTCGGATGCCTGCCATCTCTACGCCAATCTGGTCCGCGAGACGCCGTTCCCTATCGTCATAGACGTGCCCGCTTACCTTGACGCGCATCGCCGTCTTTTGGCGCTGGCGGGCGGGCTCGATTACATCATTCCGGGGCACGATCCGCTCGTGCTGATCGCCTTTCCGCCCGGCGCCGCGCCGGACGTGGCGCGGGTCGATCTGGCCCCGCTTCACCCCATTGGAGACGTGGTTTGAGTAATATCGGTTTTATCGGCTTGGGCCGTATGGGCTCGGGCATGGCGCTGCGGCTGCGCGCGGCGGGGTTGCCCGTGATCGTCCACGATGTGTCGCCCGAGGCCGTCACCCGGCTGGTCGAGGCGGGCGCACAGGCGGCGGACAGTGCGCGGGCGGTGGCGGATGCGGCTGAGATCGTGCTGGTCAGCCTGCCGATGCCGGAGATCGTCGAACAAGTGCTGCTCGGCCCGGACGGCGTGGCGCAAGGCAAGGCGGCGAAGATCGCCGTCGATCTCTCCACCTCTGGCCCGCAGCTCGCCCAACGCCTCGCCGATGGGCTCGCACAGCGTGGGATCGCAAGCTTTGATGCCCCCGTCTCCGGCGGCATCAAAGGCGCGCAAGAAGGCCGCCTCTCGCTCATGGCGAGCGGCCCGGCGGCGCTCTGGCCGCAGGTCGAGCCCATTCTCCAACATTTCGGCAAGACGTTCTTCATGGGCGAGACGCCCGGCGCCGGCCAGACGATGAAGCTGGTCAACAATCTGCTCGGCGCGGTCGCCATCGCGGTGACGGCTGAGGGCATGACCATGGGCATCAAGGCGGGGCTCGACCCTGCCACAATGATCGATGTGCTGAACCAGTCCACCGGCGTCAACGCCGCGACCAAAGATAAGTGGCCGCGCTCGGTGCTGCCGCGCACCTTCGATTTCGGCTTCGCTGCCGCACTCAGCTACAAGGACATGCGACTGTGCGTGGATGAGGCGGAGGCGCTCGGCGTCCACCTGACGCTCGGTACCCACGTTCGCGACCTGCTGCGTCGCACGTTGGACGAAGTGGGCGAGGATGCCGACTTCACCGCCATGGCCAAGGTGGTCGAGGCTGATGCCGGGCTCGATCCGGACCGGCCGGCATGAGGCCAGCTTCGCACCCCGCCAAGCACGCTTCGCCCCCGGCCAAGCGACGGGTTGCCGTAACCCCCATAACGTACCGGGATATCCGCGAGAGGAGAGCAGCGTGAACGTCAGCGAGAAGATCAACGCGCGCGGTAAATGGTATGGCATCGAAGGCGCGGTGGACGATCGGTTCGCGCCGCTGCTCGAGGCCTTCACCGAGAATTTCCGGCAGGAGGACGAGGTCGGCGCCGCCTGCTCCGTGGTCGTGGATGGCAAGACCGTGGTCGACCTATGGGGTGGCTATCGCGATGGCGCGATGAGCACGCCGTGGGAGGCACACACAACCGTTTGCATGATGAGCGTCGCCAAGGGCGTCACGGGCATCGCGTTCAACATGCTGGTGGATCGCGGGCTGATTGATATTGACCAACCTGTCGCGGCATACTGGCCGGAGTTCGCACAGAATGGCAAGGAAGGCATTCTGGTCCGGTGGCTGCTGGATCACCGCGCCGCCATCCCCGTCCTCACCAACGACACTATGTACCCGGGCGGCATGTTCGACCGGGAGGCCTATGTAAAGGCGCTGGAAGTGCAGGAGCCACTGTGGGAGCCGGGCACGCGGGCGGCCTACCACGTCCACAATCAGGGCTTCCTGCTGGGCGAGGTGATGCGGCGGGTGACGGGGCTCACTGTCGGTCCGTTCATCAGGCAGGAGATCACCGGGCCGCTCGGAGCGGAATATTGGATCGGCGGCATGAGCGCGAAGGAGCAGGAGAGCGTCGCGGAGATCATGCCGAACATGAATGCGCGGCTGTTCGCGGCGAAAGACGTGGACATGCCAGAGGATGAGGCGTGGACCGGCGAGAGGCTGCGTCCGCTCGCATTCCGCCAGAATCCGGACGAGCCCTGGCACACCACGCTCAACAAGCCGCTCTGGCGCGAGGTTGAGATTGCCAGCGGGAGCGGCCACGGCAACGCCCGCGGCGTGGCGCGCATCTACGGCTCGGTGGTTAGCCCGGTTTCGATCAACGCGGTGACATTGCTCTCGCAGGAGGGTGTCGAGCGGATGATTACCGAGCAGCACAACCAGATCGAGTTGATGCAGGAGCGGCCCTATCATCAGGCCCTCGGTGTCCTGCTGAACACGGCGGAGGCGGTCTATATGGGCCCCAATCCGCGCAGCTTCGGCCACCACGGCATTGGCGGCTCGATCGGCTTCGGTGACCCCGACGCGCGCATCGGCTTCTCTTACTGCTGCAACAAGCTTCATTCGGTGGGCGACAACGGGCCGCGCGCCCGCCGCCTGATCGACGCACTCTACTCCGTGATTTGAAGGATAAACAAATGGATAAAGCCATGTTCGACAAGGGATTGGAGATTCGCCGGGCGGTGCTGGGCGATGCCTATGTCGACCGCGCCCTCGCCAACGCGAACCCATTCAATCAGCCATTGCAAGAGCTCGTCACCCAATATTGCTGGGGCGAGGTCTGGGGCCGGGAGGGTCTGGCGCGGCGCGATCGCAGCCTCATCAATCTGGCGATGATTGCCGTGCTCAATCGCTCGCACGAGCTGAAGGCCCATGTGCGCGGTGCGCTCAACAACGGCCTGAGCCGCGAGGAAATCCGCGAAGTGCTGCTTCAGGTCGCCATTTACGGCGGCGTCCCCGCAGCGGTGGACAGCTTCCGCGTCGCCAACGAGGCGCTGGCCGAGATCGACGCCGAACAAAAATAGGAGGAGGATGGGGATGACCGAGGCAGAGAGAGCTGAGATCGAGAGGGCCTGCGCCCGGCTCGTCCTCGAATTCGCCAAGTATAATGACGACCTCGATCATCAGGCGCTGGCCGACCTGTTCGTCGAGGATTGCGTATTCGCCCGGCCGCTCGACCCCGAGCATCCTTACTACGGCAAAGACAAGGTCCACGCGATCTTCCGCGACCGCAAGGCGCGCCTCACCCGCCATGTCATGACCAACATCCTCATCACCGTGGACTCGCCCACGCAGGCGCGCGGTAACAGCTACGTGACGATGATGTCCGCGCCCGACCCCGAGGCGAAATGGCCGCGTGAGGGCGAGGGCATCTTCATAGGCGCGTTCGACGACATTTTCGTCAAGACCGACGCCGGCTGGAAGTTCAAATCCCGCACCGGCAACGTCGCTCTCTATCAGGGTGGCCATGTGCCGGTGCTCCCCGTTCCCACCATCGAAGAAACAGGAGCGCCCCGATGACGGTAAAGGCCAAGAACGCCAATGAGCAGCTCGCGCTGGACTTCTTTGAAGCCCTCAGCACGGGCGATCTCGAAAAGCTGCGCCCCTTTCTCGACGAAAACAGCGTCTGGGAACCGATGGTGAAGGATATTCCCGGTGCGGGCGCCTATAAGGGCGACGCGATCATCGACGAGTTCCTGGGCCCGGTGCGCGGCATGTTCGCATCGGGCGATCCCAAGGTTCATCCGCGGACCATTTTCTCCGATGGCGATTATGTCGCGGTGGAAAGCTATAGCGACGGCAAGCTCCGGGATGGGCGGGAATATTACAACCGCTACAGCTGGGTGTTCCGCATGAACAACGGCAAGATCGGCTCGCTCCATGAATATATGGACAGCCACTATGTCGCGCGGCTGTTCGGCCTATGAGCGGGCTTGCGGGCAAGAAGGTTCTCATCTCCGGCGCGGGCCGGGGGCTGGGCGAGGCGATTGCCGAGCATCTGGCCAGCCTCGGCGCGGTGGTGGCGGTGTGCGATCTCAACGAGGCGAGCGCCCAGGCCGTCGTCGCGCGGATCAGAGCAGCGGGCGGCAAGGCTGCGGCCTATGGCGGCGATCTCGGCAGCCGGCAGGTCTTCCATGACGTGATGGCTGCCTTCGCTCGCGATCACGGCCCGGTGGATGCGCTGATCAACAACGCCTCCTATCTGGTCTATGAGCCGATCGAGAAGGTGACGGAGGAGACGCTGGACCGGATGATCGCCAGCGGCCTCAAGGCGGTGTTCTGGGGCGTGCAGGCGTTTCTGGAACATCGTGACCCGAACGCGCCCATCGGCCACATCATCAATTATTCCTCGCCCGTTGCCTATCGCGGCCGGCCGAATACGGGCGCCTATACCGCCATCAAGGGCGCGGTGGCGGCGCTGACCAACGTGCTGGCCGGCGAGCTTGGCCCGCGCGGCATCCGTGTGAACGCCATCGCCCCCGGCTCGGTGCCGACACCAGCGACCGCCGGCTTCGTCAGCGCCGAGGACTATGAACGGCGCGCAAAGAATATTCCGCTGCGCCGCAATGGCCGGCCGGACGATGTCTCAAAGGCGGTCGCATTCCTGCTCGGCGACGAGGCGGAGTTCATCAACGGCGCGATGCTGGCCATCGACGGCGGCATCATCGCCGCCGGCTGAACGGGAGAAAGACGATGAGCGGTTTCTGGCAGGACAGGCTCAACCACCTCAAAGCCGTGATCGCGGCCGATGTGGCGGCGGGCGCTTATTATGGCGCGGTGCTGCGGGTCGCTCGCCACGGTGTGGTCGGCTTTGACGAAGCGATCGGCTTCGCGGACGGGGAGGGGAAGACCCCGTTGGCGATGGACAACGTCTTCTCCATTTTTTCGACGAGCAAGGCGTTCACCAACATTCTGATCCTGCGGGCCATCGAGCAGGGTCGGTTCGCGCTGACCACGCGGGTCTCAGACGTGTTGCCAGAGTTTTCCGGCGAACCGCGCAACCGCGCGACCTTCTTCCACTTGCTCTCCCACACCTCCGGCCTGCCCGGCGTGTGGATGCCCAAGCCGGGCATGTATCTGGATCGACTGGACGAGCTGTTCGAGGCGGTGATCGAGAATGTCCACGGCGTGGTCGAGCCGGGCACACGCTGCGACTATTCCCCCCTCGCCAACCATGTGCTGATGGGCGAGGCGCTGCGCCGCACCGATCCCAAGGGCCGGCGCTACCGCGATATTCTGCGCGAGGATCTGTTTGAGCCGCTGGGCATGCACGACACCAGCATGGGCCTGCGCGCCGACCTCAACGCGCGCCACGTGCGGCCCGACATGCGCGGCACCGTGCCGATCAAGCACCTTTCACGTACGATCCCCGGCGACCATGCGCTGTTCGAGGATCCGGACGTGGAGGCGCCGCATGTCGGTTGCGCCTCAACCGTGCCCGATCTCTCGCGCTTTGCCGAGATGCTGCGGCGCGGCGGGGAACTGGACGGCGTGCGCATCCTCTCGCCCCGCATCATCGAGATGGCGCGGCAAGTGTGGACGAAGGATTTCCCCAACGAGCTCTACCGCACGGTCCATCTGCGCGCGGGCTGGGCGGAGATGCCGGCCTATATGGGGTTGGGTTTCAACGTGCGGGGCACCCAGATCGGCCCGCACCAGCTCGGCACGCTGACCAGCCCGGAGACCTTCGGCAACTATGGCGCGGGTAGCGCGCTTTTCTGGGTCGATCCGGCGCTGGACGTAAGCTTTGCCTGCCTCACCGCCGGGGTGATGACCCAGGCCGCCAATATCGCCCGTTTCCAGAAACTCTCGGATATCGTCGTATCCGCCTGTATCTAAGGAAATTTCCATGAGCGACTATGACGTCATCGCGATCGGCTCCGGCCATAATGGGCTGGTTGCCGCCGCTTATGCGGCGGTAGCGGGCAAGCGCGTGCTGGTGCTGGAGCGGAATGCGTGGTTCGGCGGCGGCGTGGTCACGCGCGAACTGACCCTGCCGGGCTTCCGCCACGACCAGCATTCGATGAGCCACATCTTCATCCAGGGCAATCCCATGCTCGTGAACGATGAGCTGGGACTCAAATCGAAATACGGCTTGGAGTATCTCTTCCCCGAGGTTCCGATGATGTCGGTGTTCGAGGACGGCCGCACGCTCAAGCTCTATCGCGACAGCGAGAAGTCGGCGGCCAGCATCGCGCAATTCTCACGAAAGGATGCCGAGGCGTTCCGCCGGGTTTCGGCGCAGGCGGCAGCGTGGTTGCCGATGATCCAGGCCTCGCTCTACACGCCACCCATGCCGGTCGGCGCAGGCAACGCCATGCTGGATTCGAGCTATGAGGGCCGCGAACTCTGGCGCGTCATGCAGATGAGCAGCCACGATCATCTCTGCGAGTTGTTCGAGAGCGACGAGGTGCGCATGCACTTCGCCCGCGTCGCCGGCGAGAACCTCGTCTCGCCCGACGAGAAGGCGACCGGCATCGGCATGTACGTGTTCCTCGGCTTCCTGGAGAAGTTCGGCTTCGGCGTGGCGCGGGGCGGCAGCGGCAGCCTCACCGCAGCGTTGATCCGCTGCATCGAGGACCATGGCGGTGCCGTGATCGCCAGCGCGCCCGTGCGCGAGGTGACGGCAGGAAGCGGCCGCGCGACCGGCGTGGTGCTGGATAACGGCACGCGCCATAGCGCACGCGATGCGGTGATCGGCGCGATCCATCCGCATCTGCTGCCCGACATGGTGCCGGCGATGGCTCCGCAGGCCGCACAGGACGCGCTGCGCACCCAGATCACCGACGCCGCCTGCATCACCATCCATGCCGCGCTGGACGCGCCCTTGCAGTTCAAGGCGCCAGACGTGGACGCGGTGATGATCGAACTGATGCCGGACAGCTATGAGACGCTGCGCCGCGCGTTCGACGATCTGCGCTATGGCGGCTTCGTGCGCACGCCGCTCGTCGGGATCGGCTCGCTCTCGCGCTTTGACCCAAGCCGCGTGCCGGAGGGGAAGGCGATCCTCCATGCGTGGGATTATGTGCCCTATAACCGGCCAGACGGGCGGAGCTGGGACGAAACCAAAGCCGATTATGCCGATGTGATGATCGGCCGCATGGCGGACTTCATTCCCAATATCCGCGATATCATTCTGGACGCGCACATCGACTCGCCGGTTGACATGGAGCGCACCTCTCCCAGCTTCATGCGCGGCGACCTGCACGGCATTGCCACGACGACCTACCAGTCCGGCGCACATCGCCCGACGCCGGAACTCGGCCAGTATCGCGTGCCGGGCGTGGACCGGCTCTATCTGGTCGGGCCGTTCCAGCATCCGGGCGGCGGCGTGTTCGGCGCAGGCCGCGCGACCGCACAGGTGATGCTCGAGGATCTCGACGTCGATTTCGAGGATGTGCGCGTCTCATGAAGATCTATTCGGCCGATGGCGGCGAACTGATGACGATCAGCAAAATCGAGCGGAAGGGCAACGAACTGGTGCTCAAGGGCAAGGCGTTCGGGACCATGCCGATGAACGCACGGCTGCGCCCGGAGGAGGCGCGCGCGGCGCTTAAGCTGCTGACGCCCTCACTGATCCTGTTTCTGCTCACGCTGCCGTTCCGCAAAGCGAAGGAGACAGGGAAATGACCATCCTGAAAGATAAGGTGGTGATCGTGACCGGCGGGGCCGGCGCGATTGGTTTCGCCACCGCGCAGATCCTGGCTCGCGAAGGTGCCCGGCTGACGTTGGTCGACATCAACGGCGAGGGCGTCCGTGCGCGGGCGGCAGAGCTTGTGGCTGCAGGTGCGCAGGTCGAGGCGGTGGAGGCCGATTGCTCGTCGGAAGCCGACGTGCAGCGCTATGTCGATGCCACGCTGGCGCGATTCGGTCGGGTCGATGGACTGCACAACAATGCTGGAACAGAAGGCAAGCTGGCGCCGACGGCTGAGTATGACATCGCCGAGTTTGACCGAATCATCCGCATCAACTTGCGCTCGATGTTTCTTGGGCTGCGATTCACTCTGCCCGTGATGCTGGGGCAGGGGGGCGGCGCCATCGTCAATACCGCTTCCATCGCCAGCGAGCGTGGGCTGGCCGGGGCGTGCGCCTACAATGCCACCAAGCACGGCGTGGTTGGCCTCACACGGACGGCGGCGAGCGAGCATGGCGGGCAGGGGGTCCGCGTCAATTGCGTGATGCCCGGCGTGGTCGAGACGCCGCTGCTCAATGCCATGCTGGTGCAGATGTTCCCGGGCGGCGTGGAGGAAGGGCAGCGCGCCCTCGGCAAGGTCGCCACGATGGATCGCATTGCCCAGCCAGCCGAGATCGGCGAGGTCGTCGCGTTCCTGCTGTCCGACCGGGCATCGTTCGTCAATGGCGCGGCGTGGGGCGTGGACGGCGGCGCGCTGGCGACAATCCGGCACTGACGGATAGCGGCCGAATCAAGCGCGAGGATGGTGGAAGGCGATTCCCGATACGGGCGACCGATCAGGCTCGGTGGTCGCCTACCTAGGCAGCCACAGCGGAACCGCGCGACGATGGCAGATACCGATGGCGGATGCGGCCATGACAAGGATGAGACGCTCGCAGTCTATACCGCAGCAGCCGACCAGAAGCGGCTTGCTGACTATGCAGTGACGATGCTGGCACGCTGGGAAATGCAGGTGAAGCCGGCGTCGCAGAATGACGATTACAGGTTCACAGCGACGGATTGAATGTCTCACCCTGTTTCAGGGTGAGATAATCAGGCCACGCAAAACCGCAGAAAAGGTAGGGTATATGAAACATAGTGGCTCCCCGAGTTGGATTCGAACCAACGGCCGCTCGATTAACAGTCGAGAGCTCTACCGCTGAGCTATCGGGGAGCAGTCGGGCTTTCGCCTGACGAGGCCGGGCCTATAGCAGCGGCTTTCGCGGGAAGGCAAGAGCCGTCAGGAGATAAATTGCTCAGCGGCGATGCGGTCGTCCAGCGTGTGCTCGGGATCGAACAGCAGGGTGAGCGGCATGGCCTGGTCGATCGCCACTTCCACCGAGGAGACGTCGCGCACTTCACGCTGATCCGCCACGGCAGAGACCGGGCGCTTGACCGGATCGAGCACGCGCAGTTTCACCCTCGTGCGCTCGGGCAGCAGTGCGCCCCGCCAGCGGCGCGGACGGAACGGACTGATCGGCGTCAGGGCCACCAGCCCGCAGCCGAGCGGCAGGATCGGCCCCTGTGCTGACAGATTATAGGCAGTGGAGCCGGCCGGGGTTGCCACCAGGGCACCGTCGCAGACCAGTTCGGGGATGACAACGCGCTCGTTCACCGAGACTTCGAGCCAGGCGGTCTGGCGCGTCTCGCGCAGCAGCGATACCTCGTTGATTGCCGGCAGCGCGATCTGCTCGCCGGTGACGGTGGAGGCGAACATGCGCAGGGGATTGACGCGGTAGATCTTGGCCCGCTCCAGCCGCTGCTCCAGCCCCTCCAGCCGCCACTCGTTCATCAGAAAGCCGACCGTGCCGAGGTTCATGCCGAAGATCGGCAGGATGCGGTGATTCTCCAGCATCCCGTGCAGGGTCTGCAGCATGAACCCGTCACCACCCAGCGCGATGATCGCGTCGGCCTGGTTGATATCGACGAAATGGGTGATGGCCCGCAGCCGCTTGGCTGCTTCCTGCGCCGCCGCCGTGGGCGACGCAAGCAGGGCGAGCTTGCGCTCCACAGCCCGTCTAGCCGCCTGTCACATTCATATGACGCTGCGTCGAGGGAGTGGCGTCCCTGGCTACGCTGAAGCTGTGCGCGATTGGCTTGCTCGCCAGTGCGCGATCCAGCAGGGCGTCTATTCCGGCTACGCCCTTCTCTCGGAAAGCCGCCTTGAGGTCGACATGCGCCTCATGGCCCAGGCACATGTAGATGCGTCCCTGGCAGGTGAGCCGCATGCGGTTGCAGCCAGCGCAGAAATTTTCGGAGAGCGGCGTGATCAGGCCGAGCCGAGTGTTGAGGCCGCTCACCCCGAAATAGCGGGCCGGGCCGCCCGTGCGATAATCCAGCGGAACCAACTCATGCTGAGCGCGGATCGGTTCGATCGCCTCGCTCAAGGGGAGATATTGGTCGGCACGCGCCTGCTCGATCTCACCGAGCGGCATCGTCTCGATGAGCGTCAGGTCGAAACCGCGCGATTCGCAGTAATGAAGCAGCGGCAGGATCTGATCCTGATTGACCCCGCGCAGGGCGACCGCATTCAGTTTGACCTTGAGGCCGGCCGTGCGCGCCGCGTCCAGCCCCGCAAGCACCTGCGCCACGTCGCCGCCACGCGTGATATGGGCGAAAATGGCGGGATCGAGCGCGTCGAGGCTGACGTTGATCCGGCGCACACCCACATCGAACAGCATCTGCGCGTGCTTGGCGAGTTGGGTGCCGTTGGTCGACAGGGTCAGCTCGTCCAGCGCACCGGACTTGACGTGGCGGCCGAGCGCCCGCGCGAGATCGGCAAAGTCGCGGCGCACCAGCGGCTCGCCGCCGGAAAGCCGGATGCGACGCACCCCGCGCGCGATGAAGCGGCTGGCGATGATCGCAATCTCCTCCAGCGTGAGGATTTCATGCCGGGGAAGGAACTGCATCGTTTCGCTCATGCAGTAGCGGCAACGCAGGTCGCAGCGGTCCGTCACGGAGATGCGAAGATAGTCGATGCGCCGACCGTGCTGGTCGCGCATGCCATCTCTCACCGTGGAGGTGGTCTCGATTGCGTTCGCCATAGCCATGAACTAGGCCATGCCGGGAGCAGGCGCAACCGCCGCGACAGCGCGGAGGAGAGCGGTCGCTTATTTTGACGGAGGTTTCAGCCGTGGACGATGCAGGGACGACGCGATCCGGTACCGGATCGGCCGGCGGACCGGACGTTCTGCCGCTGTTCATCCTCTCACCCGGGCAACGTGATCCGCTGGCGCTGCTGGCGAGCCGCGCGGGCTGGCGGCCGGTTGGCGCGCGCAGCCGCGAGCGGGCTGAGAGCCGCTATCTGAGCAGCTTGGCGCGCGTCGCCCTGGTCGATCTGCGCGGGGCGGAGGCAGAGGAGGCGATGGCGATGGTCGGCGGTCTCGCGCCCGCCGTCGAAGCCTCCGGCGGCGCCATCCTCGCGCTGGTCGATGATGGCGGCGCCCAACACATCCCGGACCTCGTGGCGGCCGGCGTCACCCATCTGCTGGATGGCGATGTCACGCTGGCACGGCTCGCCACGGCCCTGCGCGCGGCCGATAAGCTGGCGGAAAGGCTGATCGGCAGCCTTGTGGCGGCCCGCGATCGGCATGCCGTGCAGCGCAGCGATGCCCTGTTCTGGCGCTGGAATGGAGTCGAGCGAACCCTTTCGATCAGCCCGGCGCTGGCCGATCTGCTCGCGCTCATGGCGCCCGGCGTCGATCATAGTCGTTGGACGATCCGTGATCTGGTCCTGGCGTTGGGCCGATCGGATCGGACGGGGGCAATCGCCGCGATCCGGCATGCCATGGACGATTTGATGCCCTCCGCCTTTGCACATGCCGTTCCAGGCCAGCCCGGGCGGCGCCTGGTGCAGCACCTCTATCCAGACGCCCACGGCTTCAGCGGCGAGGTGGAGGAACTGGACATGCGCCACCGCGCAGAAGCGCGCGACCGCGACCCCATGACTGGCCTCGTCAACCGGCAGGGGGCGCTACGCTGGCTCGACCGGAAGCAGGGGGAGGGCCGCCGCCCAGTCGCGCTCCTGATTGGCCTCGGCGAATTCGACCGGGTGAACAGTGCCTATGGCAGGCTGGTCGGCGACGCGATGTTGAGCCGCGTGGCGCTACGAATCACCCGCCTCGTGGATGCGATGGGCGCGCGGGACGCGCTCATATCGCGCCTCACCGGCACCGAATTCCTCGTCGCGCTCACCGGCGAGCCGGGCGCGACCCATCCGCCAATGGAGCGCGCCGCCTTGCTCGCGCGGCAGCTCGTTGCGGAGATCAGCCGCCCATTCAACGCGGGCGACTATCTCATCCGCCTGTCCGGCCGCTGTGGCATCGCGCCCGCGCAGGAAGGAGATTCTGCCGACATGGTGCTCCGGCGCGCGAGCAACGCGCTGGCCGATGCGCGACGCGGCGGTGCGCAGGGCGGCATTCGCGTGCGCATCGCGGACAGCGCCAGCCGCATTCTCGACGACGACCGGCTGCAAAACGATCTGCGCCTCGCGCTCGACAGCGGCCAGATCCAAATTTTGTTTCAGCCCCAATATGACATGGCCAGCGACGCCATCGTCGGCGTGGAAGCCCTCGCCCGCTGGCAGCACCCGCATTATGGCGAGATCGGCGCGGGCGCGCTGTTCGCCATCGCCGAGCGATCGGATTTCATGCTCCCGCTCTCGAGCCATATTCACGCCCGCGCACTGGCGGAAGCGGGTACGTGGCCGCAGCCTCTTCGGAAGCTGCGCCTCGCTGTCAATGTGACGGCGGCGGATATTGCCGAGCCGGATTTCCTCGCCAATTTCCTGCGTCTGGTGGATGAGAGCGGGCTGGTGCGGAGCCAGATGACCGTGGAACTCACTGAGAGCGGCCTTGTGCAGAATTTGGACAGCGCCGCGCGGCTGCTTAACCAGGTTCGCGAGGCGGGGTTGGCGGTCGCCATCGACGATTTCGGCACCGGTTATTCGAGCCTCGCCTATCTCAAGGCGCTGCCGCTTGATTATCTCAAGATCGATAGCAGCATCGCTCGCGATATCACCGGCTCTGGGCGGGACCGGATCATTGTCCGCGCGATCGTCGACATGGCGCGGTCGCTCGATCTAGGGGTGATCGCCGAAGGGGTAGAAACCGAGCAGCAACTGGCTCTGCTCGCCCGGGCCGGCTGCACAAGCTACCAGGGCTTCCTGCGTTCCCCGCCGATAACGAGCGCCGCCCTTGAGAAGCATTTGGCCGCGGAACCCGCACCGGCGCGGTAATCAACCGAAAGCGTGGAATGCCGCCCCCGGCCTCGATTTCCTGGCGATCCCGCTTCCGCCCTGCGCAGGCGCCTGTCATACGCTTGAAGCGTGCATCTCGAGCGAGCAAACGCCGCTGTGCCCCGCTCTGGGCTATCCGCGCTTGCTCGCAAACCAGATTACGTGGCGTGGCCCCTTGCCGTTGCTGCGCGCCCGGACCGCCACTTCCTCGACGGCCAGTCCCGCCTGCGCGAGTCGGCGGGTGAAGCTTGGGTCGGGCGCGGCGGACCAGATGGCGAGCACGCCGCCGGGCTTAAGCGCTGTACGCGCTGCTTCGAGGCCGGCCGCCGAGTAAATCCGGTTGTTGGCGGCGCGAACCAATCCGTCCGGCCCGTTGTCCACGTCCAGCAGGATCGCATCGTATACCTCCCGGGCCTCATCGATCAGCAGCGCTACATCGCGCTGGACGAGGTCCACGCGCGGATCATCGAGACAGCCCGCGGCGAGGTCCACCATAGGGCCGCGCGCCCATGCGATGATTTCAGGCACCAGTTCCGCGACCGTGACTCGTGCCGCTGGCCCCAGCGCCGCCAGCGCAGCGCGCAGGGTGAAGCCCATGCCATAGCCGCCAATCAACAGATGCGGCGCCGGACGGCCAAGCTTGGCCAACCGCGCACAGCTCATCTCCGCCAGCGCGATCTCAGAGCCGCTCATCCGGCTGCTCATCAACTCGTTGCGGTCAAGCACGATCATATAATCCGAGCCCCGCCGATAGAGCGTCAGCGGCTCGCCGCCCGGGACAGCGGCGGTCCCGATAAGTTCGCGTGGTTGCACGGGCGGACAGTCCTTTCGACGGATGGAATCGCTGGACGCTTTACGTTGCGCTCGCGCGGCGTCATAGCGGGCGCATCATGCTTAGCTTTATTTTGCCGCAAGTCCTCCGCTGATGCGCTATTTTCTAGATACGGAATTCAACGGCTTTGGTGGTGCACTGATCAGCCTCGCGTTGGTACCCGAATATGGCGATCAGGACTTTTATGTCTCGTTGCCGCTGCCGGACGACATTCATCCATGGGTCGAGCAGCATGTCGTGCCCTATCTGCGCTTCGTACCGCCGGGGCTGGATTACGACCTCAGCCGGGCGGATGCCTCGCGCCATCTCGAGGCGTATCTGGCGCCGGACGATGACCCTTTGATCGTGGCCGACTGGCCGGACGATCTCGCGCATTTCTGCCAGCTTTTGCTGACCGGGCCGGGCAACATGATCGCCCTCAACGGCCTGCGTCTCCAACTCATCAACGGGGCGGGTTTCAGCGCCGCCGTCAACAGCAAGGTGCCGCACAATGCACTGCATGACGCGCGCGCGCTCAAGGAGTTCTGCCTGAGCGCCGTCCTGTCAGGAGTCATGTGAAGGCGGGCACCCCCGATCCACAGAGGGTGTGCCCGACATCCTGTCCGATCGTACTGCCCTAGGCGGCTTGGCGAAATTCCAGATCCAGCCGGTCCCAGATTTCAACCAGTGCCCGCACCAAGTCGCGCATCATGGCTTCGCTATGCGAGGGGCCCGGGGTGAAGCGGAGCCGCTCCGTGCCACGCGGGACGGTCGGAAAATTGATAGGCTGCACGTAGATGCCATATTCCGCGAGCAGGATATCGCTGATCCGCTTGGCCTTGACCGGGTCGCCGACCATCAAGGGCACGATATGCGTGACGGACGGCATCACGGGAAGGCCATTGTTGGCCATCTCCGCCTTGAGGAAGGCCGCCGCGGCCTGCTGCTGATCGCGCTCGATCTGCGACGCCTTGAGGTGACGCACTGCCGCCAGAACGCCGGCAACCAGCACCGGCGAGAGCGAGGTGGTGAAGATGAAACCAGGCGCGTAGCTGCGAATCACGTCGATGATCATCTTGTCGGCAGCGATATAGCCACCCATGACTCCGAACGCCTTGCCCAGCGTTCCCTCGATGATCGTGACGCGGTGCGCAACCTCGTCCCGCTCGGTGATGCCGCCGCCGCGCGGACCGTACATGCCGACGGCGTGCACTTCGTCACAATAAGTGAGGGCGTTATACTCGTCGGCCAGGTCGCAGATCTCCGCGATCGGGGCGACGTCGCCGTCCATCGAGTAGACGCTTTCAAATGCGATCAGCTTGGGGGCTTCAGGGTCCGCTTCGTCCAGCAGTTCGCGCAGATGCGCCAGGTCGTTGTGGCGGAAGACGCGCTTCTCGCAGCCCGAGTTGCGGATGCCCGCGATCATCGAGGCGTGATTCAGTTCGTCGGAAAAGATGATGCAGCCCGGTAGCAACTTGCCGAGCGTGGCCAGCGTCGCCTCATTGGAGACGTAACCGGAGGTGAAGAGTAGCGCGCCTTCCTTGCCGTGCAGGTCAGCCAGCTCATGCTCCAGATCGACATGATAATGCGTGTTGCCGCCGATGTTGCGGGTGCCCCCGGATCCCGCACCGACATCGTGCAGGGCCTCTTCCATCGCGGCGATCACCTTGGGGTGCTGACCCATCGCAAGATAGTCGTTGGAGCACCAGACGGTGATCGGTTGCGGCCCATTATGGTGGGCGAAGCAACGGGCGTTGGGAAACATGCCCTTGTTACGGAGGATGTCGATGAAGACGCGATAGCGTCCTTCGGCATGCAGGCGCTCAATCGCCTGACTGAATACATGCTGATAATTCATCTTAGACGGAAACCTCATGTCCCTCTTTCGCGCCCTTAGCGGCCTCCCGCTCCGAAAGCCACTGCTAATGGCTTGCAAAAGGACAAAATCACCTTCTCCGGTCGACAGGGCCAAAGCGAGGCACCCCTGCATGAACCTCGGCCAGATCGCCTTCTACGGCGACCAAATTTAAAGAGAATTGATCTGGCGCAAACCGAACCGGGCGAGGGCGGGGCGCAGGGCCTCCACCCCGGCATCCATCCGCGTAAAGACCGCGCGCCCCTCTGGCGCCGTTTCCGGCCAGGAGGCGTCGCCATTAAGCCATGCGATCCGTCGGGCGATCCCGGCTCCACCGTCGAGGAAGGTGAGAGGACGCGGCGCGGCGGCTGCCAGTTCATCTTCCACCAGCGGGAAATGCGTGCAGGCCAGCACCACCATGTCCATCCGATCGCCACCTGGCTGGTCGAGCAACCCGGCGAGCGCCCCGGCGGGAATGGCGGGATCGGCCGGCTCCCCCCGCAGCCGCGCTTCGACATAGGCGACCAGCGCAGCGCTGCCATGACGGAGAACTATGCAATCCGCGCCGTGCGCTGCGGCGAGGCGATCGACATAAGGCTGACGCACGGTCGCATCCGTGCCAAGCACGCCGATGACGCGGGTCTTGGAGGACAGCGCTGCCGGCTTGATCGCCGGCACCGTGCCAACAACGGGAATGTCGAGCGCGGCGCGCACATGGTCGAGTGCGATCGTCGAGGCGGTGTTGCAGGCAATCACGGCGATACGCGGCCGGTAGCGCTCAACCAGCCGGCCCAGCAACGCCGGCACGCGCGCGGCGATCTCCGCCTCGCTCTTGGTGCCATAAGGAAAACCGGCGCTATCCGCCGCATAGATGACGGGCATGGTCGGCATCAGTGCGCGGGCAGGTTTCAGGATCGACAGCCCGCCAACCCCCGAATCGAAAAACAGGACGGGGGCATCGGGTGCGGGTGCTGGATCGAGCATGGAACAGTCCATGGGTCTGGGCGCCGGCCTCTGTCAATCGTCTGCCATAAGCGTCGGCTGTCGAGATCCCTGCTCACTGCGCGCCATTATGATTTTCACTGACGGCGAGGCGCCCGTGGATGTCGGCGCCGGTTATGGCGCTTCACTCACCGGCTCTTTGAAGACAGACGTTCAATTTGCGCGACTTTGTGTTCGATCTCGCAGCGCCTGCCACGGCTGCGACCGCCTGTTTAAAGAAGGTGGGGAGCCCCGAGGCGCGGCAAGCCCCTGAGTGAGAACTTCATAACGCCGTCGCGATCGCAAGTGCTTGATATGCCGAAGCACGCGGGCGATAGCATGGCTTTGGGCCAACGCGGGCGAAGTGCCGGAGGAGGGGCGGACACGTGGCGAGAAGACGATCCTTATGGCTACCTGCCGCATTCAGTCTGCTGGCATTCGGACTGGCCGGCGCAGCATATTCGCACGGTGTCGCAGCGGGCGACCAAGGCTATATCGAGCAGACGAGCGGGCCGCAGATCGCGGCGTTTCTGTACCTGGGTGCCAAGCATATGGTGACCGGCTACGATCACCTGCTGTTCCTGTTTGGCGTCATTTTCTTCCTCTACCGGATGCGGGACATCGCCACCTATGTCACGCTGTTTGCCGTTGGCCACAGTACCACCCTGATCGCCGGCGTGTTGCTGGGTACGCACGTCAGTGCCTATCTGGTCGACGCGGTGATCGGTCTCTCGGTCGTCTACAAGGCACTCGACAACCTCGGTGCCTATCAGCGCTGGTTCGGTGTACAGCCGAACACCAAGGCGGCGGTGCTGATTTTCGGCTTCGTCCACGGTTTCGGCCTCGCCACAAAGCTGCAGGATTTCGCCCTGTCGCGTGACGGCCTGCTCACAAACCTCATTTCGTTCAACCTTGGCGTCGAGATCGGCCAGATCCTCGCTCTGACCGCCATCCTCATTGCGATGGGATACTGGCGCCGTACGGCGAGCTTCGCACGGCACGCCTTTGCCGCCAACGTCGCCTTGATGACCGCCGGCTTCATTCTGTTCGGGCTTCAGATGACGGGTTACTTCCTGGAAGGATCGTTCTCATGACCAACCCATCCGCCCCCGGTCCGGCCGAGTTGCCGACCACGCGCCAACTCAACCGCGCAACCCTGCTTGCCGCTGGTGTCGCGGCAGTCGTGCTTGTCACGGCGGTATTGCCGGCGGAATATGGTGTCGATCCGACCGGGGTCGGCACGGCACTCGGGCTCACCGCCATGGGACAGATGAAGCAAGGGGCGGCAGCCGTCGCCAAGGCGCCCGGTGATACGCCAGAGACAACGACTCTTTCCGATGGCTCCGCCCAAATTCGCCTGACGCTGCGTCCCTACCAAGGCATCGAGGCCAAGGCGACGATGACGGCGGGGCAGGAGATGCGCTACCGCTGGTCGACCGATGGGGCCACCGTTGAGTTCGAGTTTCACGGCGACCCGGCAGGCGGCGATGGCACGGACTATACCAGCTACGAGAAGGGAGACGCCGCCAGCGACGAAGGCACGTTCCGCGCGACTTTTGCCGGGCGGCATGGCTGGTATTGGAAGAACAATACCAACAGGCCCATCATTGTGACGGCTACGGCCAAGGGCAATTTCGAGACATTCGCCGTGTTGGATTGAAGGCAGGTTCACATATCCCGCAGGATACGAAAGCAAAACGCCCGCCCGATTAAGGGCGGGGCAGTTTGGAGGAGGAGCTTTCAAGCAGGCCGATGGGGACTATAATAACCTGCCCGAGCTTTTCTGTTCATTCGCTTTGCCTGAAAGGCGAGGCCCATGCTCCACGTCACTGGTTAACAAAAGGTTGATTTCCGTCCCAACCCCTCGACCGGGAGATGAACCGTGCGCATTCAGCGGCAGGCGGCAACCGCGGATAGAAATGGCCTGCAAGTCGGTGATTTAAAGAAGGTTTTGGTCCGAGCGCCCCCGTGGAATTTTGGCGAACGCCTCGCTGATGTGGGAAGAAGCGGTCGGCTGGCGGACAGGGTGGGATTCGAACCCACGGTGAGCTTGCACCCACGGCGGTTTTCAAGACCGCTGCCTTAAACCACTCGGCCACCTGTCCGCGGCCGTAACGCCACGCATCCAGCGCGCCTATCCAAAGCATGACGGTAGGGCAAGCGCTCTTGCATGCTGATCGGAGCGGTGGGACTTACCGGATCGGCCTCCTCTGGCACCGGGCAATCGACCGCTCGCCTTGCCTCGGCGGAAAAGTCTGGCAAAAGAAAGCCATGTCGATACCGTCCATAATATTCGCCAGCCTTGCCGCCACGGCTGCCCTTGTATCGAGTGCGCCGGCTGTCGCGCAGCCCACAAGCACTGCCGCACCGGCGTCCAATGTCGGTACGACCACCGAGGCCGGGTTCACCGCCTATCTTCTGAGCCTCCACGCCAAGGCGCGCGCGCAGGGGGTGAGTGATGCGACGTTCGATCGCGCGATTGCCGGGCTTACCTTCAATCCACGCGTCGCCGCGCTGGACCGAGCCAACCAGCCGACCGCCGCCGATGCGCCGATCCCCGATTTCGAACCATATCGCCGGCGCCATGTCGACGCTGACCGCATCACGCGCGGGCGCACCGTTTATCAGGCCAACCGACGGCTGCTCAGCGGCATCGAGCGAGACACGGGGGTTCCCGAGGAGATCATGGTCGCAATCTTTGGCCATGAAACCAACTATGGCCGTGTGACCGGTGACTTTGACCTGCTGCGCTCGCTCGCCACACTGGCTTATGAGGGGCGCCGGCGAGCCTTGTTCGAACCTGAGCTGGTCGCCGTCATGGTGATGATGCAACGGGGTGTGCCGCGTGAACGACTGCTTGGCAGCTATGCAGGCGCGTTCGGCTATCCGCAGTTTCTGCCCTCGGTCTACCTGCGCGACGCGCGGGATGCGGACGGGGACGGCGTCGCCAATATCTGGTCCAGCCAGCCCGACGCGCTCGCTTCCATCGCCAATTATTTCGTGCGCGCCGGTTGGCGTAAGGGGGAGCCCTGGGGATTCGCCGTGCGTTTACCAGCCACGTTCAATCGCGCGGCGATCGCCAATCGCCTTCGCCCGCCTCGTTGCGCGCGAGTGATGGAGCGCCACAGCCGCTGGCTGACGATGCGCGAATGGCGGGCGCTCGGCGTCCTCCCGATGGACGGGAACTGGCCCGATGATCGCGTTATGGCGACGCTCATCGAGCCGGACGGCGCGGGCAAGACGGCCTATCTCCTCACCAGCAACTATCGCGCGATTCTCGATTATAACTGCTCCAACTTCTATGGTCTTTCGGTCGGACTGTTGGCTGATGAAGTGCGACGATAAGCGCACCGCGATCCAACGAGACAGGCGGCAATTCCCCCGCCGAGGGCTAGGCAGAGCCGTGCCCGCTGGTTAATGACGGAGAGCGCTGCGGTGCCCTCGCCGCGCCTCGAACATCATAACGGATTGTTTCATGAGACCATTCCTGCCGCTTGCCCTGGCCTTGCCGTTCCTCGTCTCGGCGGCTCCGGCGAGCACCCCCAGCTATGATTCCCAAGCTCCCGTCGCCTACATGATCGACTTGTCGTCTGGCCGGGTGCTGTTCGAGCGCGATAGCTCCCGCCAAATTCCGCCCGCATCAATGGCGAAGATGATGACGACGCATGTCGCCTTCCGCCTTATCAAGGAAGGCAAGCTGCGGCTCGACCAGACCTTCACCACGCGGCCCGAAACATGGCGCAAATGGCATAGCCAGGGCTCCACCATGTTCCTCAAGGCTAACGAGGCCGTCACCGTGGAGAACCTGCTGCACGGCATCGTCACCCTGTCCGGCAACGATGCCTGCGTGGTGCTCGCGGAGGGGATTTCCGGCTCCGAGGAGGCATTCACCGATCTGATGAATGCCGAGGCAAAGCGCCTGGGGCTGACCGGCAGCCATTTCGGCAACAGCAATGGGTGGCCCGACGAGGGTGTTACCAAGGTTACAGCGCGCGATCTCGCCACGCTGGCACGCGCCTCGGTTGAAGAAGCGCCGGATCTCTATCAGAAATTCTATGCCACGCCGAGTTTCACCTGGGGTGAGACGCTGAGCGGCACGCCGATCGTCCAGCCCAATCGCAACCCCATCCTGGGCCGGGTGTCCGGCGCGGATGGCCTGAAGACCGGGCACACGCAGGAGGCGGGCTACGGCTTCACCGGCTCGGCCGTCCAGAATGGCCGCCGCCTCATCATGGTGGTTGCCGGTCTGCCCAGCGAACGGGCTCGGACCGAGGAATCGGTGCGGTTCATGGATTGGGGCTTCAAGGCATGGCAAGCCCGGCCTATCGCGAAAAAGGGCGCGGTGCTCGGCCAGGCCCAGGTGCAGGGCGGCTGGGCTCGCACGGTTGATCTGGTCGTGCCCCGCGATCTTTCCGCGACCATTCCTGCCTCCACGACCGGCTCGCTCAGCGGCAAGATTGTGTATGACGGGCCCATCAAGGCGCCCATCGCCGAGGGGCAGGAGATCGCCCATCTCGTCGTCGACGCCGGTGACGGCGTGCCGCAGTCGCTGCCACTGGTGGCCAAGGAGGCCGTCTCGCAAGCGGGCTTCTTCGGCCGGCTGTGGATCGGCTTCCTCTCGCTGTTCGGCTGAGGAACCGGGGCTTGCGCGGCCGCTTCATCTCTCTCGAGGGCGGCGAAGGCGTCGGCAAATCGACACAGGCGCGCCTGCTCGTCGCGGCGCTGGCCGAGTGCGGGGTCGATACGCTGCTCACTCGAGAGCCGGGCGGCAGCGCGGGGGCGGAAGCCATTCGCGAGCTGCTCCTCTCCGGGCCGGCCGAGCGCTGGTCGGTGGAAGCAGAGGCATTGCTGTTCGCCGCTGCGCGTGCCGATCATGTCGCGAAGACCATCCGACCCGCTCTCGAAGCCGGGCGTTGGGTTGTGTGCGATCGCTTCCTGGACAGCAGCCGGGCCTATCAAGGCATCGGTGGTGCGCTGAACGACGCCGATATCCTCACGCTGCACCGTATCGGATCCGTCGGCCTGCTGCCGGACCGTACCTTGTTGCTTGCTCTACCGCTGGACGAGAGCAGTGCGCGCGCGGAACAGCGCGATGGCGGCGAGGCGGACCGAATCGGTGGGCGCGATGCCGCCTTTCACCGCGCGGTGGACGACGCATTCGGGCGGTTCGCGGCTGCGGAGCCAATGCGCTTCCGCCAGATCGATGCAGCGGGGTCTGTCGAGGCGGTTCATGCCCGGTTGATGACGGCGCTGGCCGACCTGCTGCCATGACACACTGGCAGGGCCATGACGCTCAGATTGCGGCGCTGATCGAGGCGAGCGCCACGCCCCGCATGCACCACGGTTGGATCTTCGCCGGTCCACGCGGCGTCGGCAAGGCCGGGATTGCGTATGATTTCGCGAAGCGGTTGCTGGTGGCAGGAGCGGGGCGCCGCGTGCCGCCTGACCGATTGGCTCCTGATGACGGCGACCCGGCGGTGCGTCTGCTCGAGAGTGGCGCCCACCCCGACTTCGCCCTGCTAGAGCGGTTGGAGAAGGATGACAAAAAGGGGGAGGCCGGCCAACTCGCCCGCAATATCACAGTCGAGCAAATCCGGGGGCTTTCGCGGCTGTTGCACAGTGCGCCGTCTATGGGGACGCGCCGCATCGTCTTGATCGACAGTGCCGATGACCTGGAGACCGGCGCGGCCAATGCGTTGCTCAAGAATCTGGAGGAGCCGCCGGAAGGCGCGGTATTCCTGCTCGTCGCCCATCGACCGGGCCGACTGCTGCCGACCATCCGATCACGCTGCCGTGTCCTGCGCTTCAGCGCGTTAAACGCGACCGCTATGGCCCATGCGCTGGCGGAAGCGCTGCCGGACATGCCAGCCGCCGAACGCGACGCCCTGGCCCACACCGCGGAAGGTTCGCCCGGCCAGGCCGTCGCCATGCGTGACCTCGACCTGCCGGCGCTCGAGCGCGCGCTGGAGATCGTTGCACGGGGCGGTCGTGCGGCCGAGACGGAACGGGCGCGCCTGGTAGCAGCCCTTTCGCCGGTCGGTGCCCGCCCACGCCTTGAGGCTTTCGTGGACCTTGTGCCCCGCTTCATCGCCGGGCGCCTGCGTGAGATGTCCGCTCCAGCGATGGGGCAAGGCATCGCGGCTTATGAGGAAGCCCAGCGCCTTGGCGCCGGCGCGGTGACACCTCTCCAATTGGAGCCGGGGGCGCTCGTCTATACACTCTGCGAGGCGGTTGCCACCGGCGCCGGTGGCGCGGCCGCTTAGACCTGTTCGCATCGCGAGTGTTAAGGGGCGAGCCCCGGAAGGCATGCGAGAGCCGGGCCTTGACGCGCCCCGCGCCATCGGCCACGAGCCTCTCCATATGAGCGCTTGCTCAATTGTTTCGGAGGCAGAGAGATGCAGCCCGTTTCCCGCGTCGAAGGGCGCGCTTATCCGCTCGGGATGAAGAATGTCGATACTGACATCATCATCCCCGCCGAGTGGCTCAAAACGATTAGCCGTGCCGGTCTGGGCGAGGGCGCGTTCGAGGTCCTGCGCAAGGAACCAGGTAATGTCTTCGCCGATCCGCGTTATGCCGGAGCGCCGATCATCATCGCGGGCGACAATTTCGGCTGTGGATCGAGCCGCGAGCACGCCGCATGGGCCCTGCTCGACATGGGGGTGAAAGCGGTGATCGCGCCGAGCTTCTCGGACATTTTCTCCGGCAATGCGTTTAAGAACGGTATTTTGACCGTAGTGTTGCCGCAGTCCGCTGTCGATCGACTGCTGGAAATCGCAAAGACAGACACCATATGCATCGATCTGGAACATCAGACGGTAACGACGCCGTTTCAGGACCGTTTCACGTTCGAAATCGATCCGTTCCGTCGGGAATGCCTGCTCGGCGGGCTCGACGAAATCGGCCTGACCATGGCGCGAGGCAAGGCGATCGCGACATTTGAGGAGGCCGACGCCGAGCGGCGACCGTGGCTGGTGCCGGCAGCAGCGTGATCCAGCCCTAATTCAGACGGGTAGCGCGTTGCTATCGGCATGCGCGCTCCCTACCTAGCCTGACACTGACCGAGAGACGAGAGGCATTGCCGACATGAGCAGTTTTGAAGATCGTGAAAAGGCGTTCGAGAACAAGTACGCCAGGGATCAGGAGCTGGCGTTCCGTGTCACGGCACGCCGCAACCGCCTGCTGGGCGAATGGGCGGCAGGTCTTATGGGACTGACCCGAGAAGAGACGGAAGCTTATGCCAAGTCCGTCGTCCAGGCGGACTTTGAAGAAGCCGGCGATGAGGACGTCATTCGCAAGGTGCTGGGCGATCTTGTTTCGGCGGGAGTGGATGCCGACGACCAGAAGGTCCGCGCAGCCTTAAGCGATCGAGCCGCCGAGGCGCGTCGCCAGTTCATGAAGGAAGAGTGAGAGACGACCATGGCGATGGCTGCCGATGAGATTGAGGCGTTGATCCGCGCGGGGCTGCCGGACGCGCAGGTGCGCATTACCGATCTGGCTGGTGACGGTAATCATTATGCTGCGCATGTCGTGTCCGAGAGTTTTCGGGGCTTGAGCCGTCTCGCGCAGCAGCGGGCGGTCTATGCCACGCTCGGAGAACGGATGGGCGGCGACCTTCACGCCTTGCAACTGACGACCGCCGCCCCCAATTGATGCGCCGATGATATATGTTTAGGGCATGTGGCGAACGCGCCACCTTGCCATTCGCCGGAGACCGACCATGACCGATTCTGCCCACGCCCGTATCCAGGACCTCGTCAGCAAGAACGAGGTCGTCCTGTTCATGAAGGGCACGCCGCTGTTTCCCCAGTGCGGCTTTTCAAGCCGGGCGGTCGCGATACTGGAGCGGATCGGCGTGCCCTATGAAAGTGTGGATGTTCTGCAGGATCAGGAAATTCGCCAGGGCATCAAGAGCTTCTCGGACTGGCCGACCATCCCGCAGCTCTATGTGAAGGGTGAATTTCTTGGCGGCTCCGACATCATGATGGAGATGTACGAGGCTGGGGAATTGCAGCAGCTCCTTGCGCCGCAAGGAGCCTCCCACGCCAGCTGATGCCGATCTGACATGCGACCGGAGGCGAGCATTTCGCCTCCGTTGCTTCCTATCGTCCCTGCATTGCCCGACGCCCGGGGCGGCTGTCGCCTCCAATGTTCCCAGCTGTGATCCGCCTTGCATTCACGGCACAAGAGCGCACATGAGGGCATGACTTCCGGTGCTTTTGAGCTGGCCCCGCAAACCGGCGTAGCGATGAGCCTTTCGCGGCTGGTAGCTCGCGTGTTGGCCCCCAACCCCTCGCCATTCACTTATCAGGGCACCCAGACTTATCTGGTGGGGAACGCGGATCTGGCGGTGATCGATCCCGGCCCGGCCGAGGAGCAGCATCTTACAGCGCTGGTGTCTGCTATTGATAACAGACCAGTGCGTGCGATCCTGTGCACGCATACGCACCGCGACCATAGTCCGGCGGCGCGATTGCTGGCGGAGCGGACCGGTGCACCGATCAAAGGCTGTGCGCCGCTGACGCTGGACGATGACGGTCCGCGCGCTGACGCCGCCTTCGACCCGGATTATCGCCCGGACGTCGTGCTGTCCGATGGCGAGGCCGTAGCCGGTGCGGACTGGACGCTGACGGCCGTAGCGACGCCCGGCCATACCTCCAACCATCTCTGTTTTGCACTGGCGGAAGAGGGCGGGTTATTTTCTGGCGACCATGTCATGGGCTGGTCGACGAGTGTGGTCTCTCCTCCCGATGGCGACATGACGGATTATCTGGCGTCGCTGGAACGGCTCCTCGCACGGAGCGACCGCATCTATTATCCGGCTCACGGCGAGCCCATCGAGCGACCGCAGCGCTTCGTACGCCACATGCTCGGCCATCGCAAAATGCGCGAAGGCCAAATTCTGCGTTTCCTCGACCGCCATGGCCCATCGCCTATCCCGGCGATGGTGACGAGTATGTATCGTGGTCTGGATCCGCGCCTGCACGGCGCGGCAGGGCGTTCGGTGCTAGCGCATCTCCTCGACCTTCACCGGCGTGGACTGGTGACACAGGAAAGCGAGCGCTGGGCGCGGACTTGAAGCCTCGTTCCTCCGTGCCTCACCGGATGCCGAGTAACTCGATCTTGAAAAAGAGCGTTGCGCCACCCGGAATGGGGCCGGCCCCGCGTGGACCATAAGCGAGGTCGGACGGTACCGCGATCTCGATGGTGTCGCCGATGCCCATCATCGGCACCGCCATCTGCCAGGCCGGGATCAGGCCGGCGAGGGGAAAGGTGGCGGGGCGGCCGCGCGCATAAGAGCTATCGAACTCTGTCCCGTCAACAAGTGTGCCGGCGTAATGCAGGGTCACCACGTCCTCAATGCTCGGGTGCGCCCCGCTACCGTCTCCCTTCACGCGGCGCCAGCGCAGGCCACCATCCATTGTCTGCCAGCCGTCCGCGGGCTTGAGCTTTGCCAACGCCAACATCTGCTGATTGTGCCAGGCGGCATCCTGCGAGTGATCGGCCGGATCATCGTTGGCCTGCGCAATGGCAAGGCCCGCTCCGCAGGCGGTCAATGCGACAATCAACACGGCCCATTTGCTACGATTCACGTTTTCGTCCTCATTTTCCGTTCGTGGGGCACGCGCATCGGGGGAAAGCCATCCATTTGCAACGACAAAGGCCATGCTCACGCGGCATCAGGGCGGGAAAGCCAGCTCGCGAACAGATAAGCCTTGCTTTGAGGTTGATCCTGAACGCTTCCGGGCCCATTTCCCCTGCAAGCTTTTCAGAGGATTCGATCATGGACGCACGGGGCGGCATCGGCGCGAATTTGGCGGGACTGGATCTGCTTGCGGAGATCGATCGGCTGCGCAAGGAACGCAATGCCGTGATCCTCGCGCATTATTACCAGAAACCGCAGATTCAGGATCTGGCGGACTTCGTCGGCGACTCGCTCGAACTCTCCCGCAAGGCGGCAGAGACGAACGCGGACGTGATCGCCTTCTGTGGCGTTCGCTTCATGGCGGAAACCGCTAAGATATTAAGCCCACAGAAAATCGTGGTGTTGCCTGACATGGACGCCGGGTGCAGCCTGGAGGATAGTTGCCCTCCGGGGCCGTTCAAGGCGTTCCGCGAGGCGCACCCGGATCACCTGGCGCTGAGCTACATCAACTGTTCGGCCGAGGTAAAAGCGCTCAGCGACATCATCGTCACCTCCTCATCGGCCGAAACCATCATCAAGCAGCTCCCGCCCGAACAGAAGATCATCTTCGGGCCGGACAAGCATCTGGGTGGCTATCTCTCGCGCAAGCTGGGCCGCGAGATGCTGCTTTGGCCCGGCGTGTGCATCGTGCACGAGAGCTTTAGCGAGACCGAGCTGCTCAAGCTCAAGGCGCAGTATCCCGACGCCCCCGTCGCCGCGCATCCGGAGTGCCCCGCCTATATCGTTGACCATGCCGATTATGTCGGCTCCACCAGCGGCATCCTGAACTTTGCCAAGACCATGCCCGGTGATACGCTGATTGTGGCGACCGAGCCGCACATCATCCATCAGATGGAACTGGCGCTGCCCGAGAAAACCTTCATTGGCGCGCCGGGTGGAGACGGCAACTGCAACTGTAACGTCTGCCCCTATATGGCGCTGAACACGCTGGAGAAGCTCTACCTCGCGCTGCGTGACCTGCAGCCGCGCATCGAGATGGACGAGGACCTCCGAGTGGCCGCCAAGCGCAGCCTGGATCGGATGCTGGAGATGGCGAGCGGCACGGTGGGCAAAGGGGACGTCGGCACGCGCGCCTGAACAGGTATCGCTCGCGCGCGCCTTGCCAGTTGCCAGAAAGAATTGGGGGAAGCCGATGATAAACGTGCGTGCCCGTGAGGAGCGCTTTGCGCTGCCGGATTTCGATCTGGACGCCTTTGTCACAAGAACATTGACTGAGGACCTGGGTGGATTGCCAGGGGCGGGGGGACGAGATGTGACCTCCGAGAGCGTGATCCCCGCTGACGCGATCTTCACCGGGGTCATGGACAGCCGCGACGCCGTGACCGTCGCCGGCTTACCTATCGCCGAGGCCTTCTTCCGCGCGCTCGACCCCGATGTCGAGATCGAACGCCTGGCGGAGGAGGGTGAGCGTGTGCCCGCCCGCACGGACCTGATGCGCCTGCGCGGTCGCGCGCGGGCAATGCTGACCGCCGAGCGCTCGGCCCTCAACACCGTGCAGCATCTAACCGGCATTGCCACACTCACGCGGTCTTATGTGGACCGGATCGCCGGTACCGGCACGACATTGCTCGATACCCGCAAGACCATTCCCGGTCTGCGCGTGCTGGAGAAATATGCGACCCGCATGGGTGGCGCCAAAAATCACCGCATGGGCCTGTGGGACGCGGCCATGATCAAGGACAACCACATCGCGGTGGCCGGCTCCATTGGTCAGGCTGTCGGTGCGGCACGGGCGTCAGGCATCGGGACGATCATCGTCGAGGTTGACCGCATCGATCAGATCGAGCCAGCCATTGCGGCTGGCGCTACGCACTTGCTCCTCGACAATATGCCGCCGGAAATATTGCGTGGCGCGGTGACGTTGATCGGCAAGCGCGTGCCGACGGAGGCCTCGGGCGGCGTCAATCTGGAAACCATTCGCGCGATCGCGGAAACCGGGGTGGATTATATCAGTGTCGGCCGGTTGACCCAGTCGGCGCCGGCCGCGGACATCGGATTGGATTTCAGTCAAGAATAGGGTGAACGCCAGCGGCGCGCATGACCTCGGAAGCGGTTATTCCGCCCGCTTCACCGCCTGCCAGAGCGCCTCTTTTTCATCGAGGGACAAATCAGCGAAGGGCTGACCCGCTTTAGCTTCCATGGCCCTGAAGCGGCGCTCGAATTTATTGTTGGCCGCCATGAGAGCCGTTTCCGCGTCCACGCCATGATGTCGCGCCAGGTTGACGGCGGCAAACAGCAAGTCGCCCATTTCCTCGGCGACCTGCTCGGCACCTGAAGCCTGGTCAAGTTCATCCAGCTCTTCCATAAGTTTGGCGCGCACGTCCGCGATATCGTCCCAGTCGAAGTGCGTGGCGGCGGCACGTCTCTGAAGTTTCTCAGCGCGTTTGAGCGCCGGAAGAGCTAGCGCAACGCCGGCCAGCGCAGATCCGTCGCTGCCAGCCTCTGCACGCTCCGCGGCCTTGATACTTTCCCATCCAGGCGATTCCACCGCGTCGCCGAGGATATGTGGACGCCGGCGGACCATTTTGTCGCAAATCGCCTGGATGACGTCGACCAGATCGAACGCACCGGCTTCTTCCGCGATGCGGCTGTGGAAAACCACCTGCAGCAGCAAGTCGCCCAGCTCATCCTTCAGCGCCGCCATGTCCCCACGTGCGATCGCGTCCGCCGTCTCATAGGCTTCTTCGATCGTGTATGGCGCGATGGTGGCAAAGCTCTGCGCGATTGCCCAATCACACCCGCAGTCTGGATCGCGAAGGCGTTCGAGAATATGCTGGAGCGGTGTAATGTCGGCTTCTCTGCCGTGCATATGGGTAAACCAATTTTCCGAAAGGGCTGTTGCGATCTCCCAGCTTATAAAGGGGACGGCGAGGCAGCAACCGCGCCCTACAAAAAAGGCGGTACAGCCTCCACGGATTGGATCCATTTTTGGTTTTCTGATCTTGCTCATCAACCAATGGCCTTATACACCCAGGTCAGGGAGAATCCGTATCGTGGCCCGATAAATTGGGGTTTTCTGAACTTTTCTGATCCGGTCGCACAGTGTCCAATGCGGGTCGGGAATTGGGCAGAGGGTGCGAACGGGATACAATAGAGAGGATGCCATGAAATATAATCGGCCCCACGCGACCGCCTCATTCGGAACCCAGGCAAAGGATTGGGAGCAGGGAATCGATTATGACCGGCTGTTCAAGGCCCGGCTGAAACGCGCCCAAAATGCCATCCGCGAAGCCGGCCTCGGTGCGGTCATATGCTTCAACTTCGACAATATCCGTTATGTCACCGGAACCCATATCGGCGAATGGGCACGCGACAAGTTCATGCGCTACGCCCTCTGCGGTACCGAAGGCGCTCCCTTGCTGTGGGATCCCGCCGCACCTGCCAAGCGAATTTCCTCGCCATGGGTTGCCGACAATGTTGCTGCGCCCATTTCCACTATGCAGGGCGGTTTGCCACCATGGATGAACGTTGAGGATGATTTCGCCCGGCAAATCCGCAAGGCGCTGGTTGATCGCGGGATCGAGAAAATGCCGATCGGCATCGACGTGATGGAGTTGCCGATGCTCCGTGCGCTTGAGAAAGCAGGCATCGAGGTGGTGGATGGCCAACAGGCGCTGCTCGACGCCCGGCAAATCAAGACCCCCGATGAGATCGAACTGCTCAAGCTTGCCGCCTCCATGGTGGATGCTGCCTATGTGGATATCGCTCGCGCTATCCGGCCAGGCACGCGCGAGAATGAGTTGGTGGCTATCGCCAACGACAAGCTGTTCCGGCTGGGATCCGAACGGGTCGAATGCGTCAATTCCGTGTCTGGCGCACGCGGGCGGCCGCACTCGCACACCTTCTCTGACCGGATCATCCAGCCGGGCGACATGGTATTCCTGGACGTGATGCACTCGTTCAACGGCTACCGGACCTGCTATTATCGCACCTTCATCTGCGGTGAGCCGAACAATGCCCAGATCGACGCCTATGAGGGCGCGTCGAAGTGGATCAGCGATTCGATCGACAAGGTGCGCCCCGGCGTCACCATCGACGAGATTGCTCAGGTCTGGCCCGACGCCACCGACTTCGGTTATCGCAACGAGGAAGAGGCCTTCCTGTTGCAATATGGCCATGGCATCGGCCTGTCGCTGTGGGAGCGCCCGATCATATCGAAGCGCTATCGCGGGCAGAACACACCATTGCAGGAAGGCATGGTGTTCGCGCTGGAAACCTGGAAAGGTGCGGCGGACGGCTCCGGTGCCGCGCGGATCGAGGAGGAAGTGGTCGTGACCAAGGACGGGTGCGAAATCATCACCAACTTCCCGTCCGATCGCCTGATTTCCTGCGGCCTGCCCGGCTGCGAAATCTTTTGATCGTGGACCCGGCCAAGCCGAAGAGAGATCCATTGCCCAGAACGCCGGTCACCATTGTCACCGGCTTTCTCGGCAGCGGCAAGACCACGCTGATGAACCGCGCGCTCGCCGATCCGGCGATGCGCGGCGCGCTGGTGATCGTCAACGAATTCGGCGAGGTGGGGCTTGACCATGCTTTGATGGCGTCGTCCGACGACAGCATCGTGGTGCTCCAGAACGGCTGTCTGTGCTGCACCGTGTTTGGCGACCTGATCGGCACGCTCAATGCGCTCTACCATCGGCGCGAGGCGGGGGAGATCGATCCGTTCGACCGGGTCGTCATCGAAACGTCGGGGCTGGCCGATCCGGTGTCGGTGGTTCAGGCTTTCCTGTCCGACCCGACATTGGAGGGGCTGTATCGGCTGGGCGGGGTGGTCGCGGTCGTCGATGGCGTCAACTATGCCACGACCATAGGGGAGCATGACGAAGCCACCCGCCAGATCGCGTTGGCCGACCATATCATCCTGACCAAGCTGGACATGGTGCCGGCGGCAGAGCGCGCTGACCGCGAGGCAGCGACGCGCGCCGTGATCGCCGGGATCAACCGCATTGCGCCGGTGCGGCTGGCCGACGACGCGACGCTGGACCTGGCGCAACTGCTCGCCTGGAGCGGCCATGATTTGGAACGCGGCGCAGCGGAAGTCAGCGCCTGGCTGGCCCAGGACGCGCTGCACAATGCGGAGGCCTGCGCGGATCCGCAGGGCGGGCACCACCATCATGCGCACGGCCCCGATCATGTCGAGATCGGCAGCCTGTCCTTCGTTCGCGACGCGCCGCTACCGCGCTTGGCGCTGCGATTGCTGCTGGACGGGATCGAACGCAACCTCGGTTCCAGCCTGCTCCGCATCAAGGCGATCGTTGCCGTCGAGGGCGAGGAAGACGGCCCCGCAGTCATCCAGGGCGCACAGCACCTGCTGCACAATGTCACCTGGCTGAAGGACTGGCCTTTCCCCGACCGCAAATCCCGCTTCGTCCTGATCGCCGCCGGCATCGGCACGGCGCATTTGCGGGATATGGTGGAACTGCTCGACCGCGTCGCGACGCGGAGCGCGGCGGCGCGCGCGGGGTAAGGGAAGGTGGGCAGTAAGGAGCGGTCAGGCGCGGCGCGGGGGTGTGCTAACGGGATGCGTCGTTCACTGGCAGAAAGCCAGTCGCCGTTCGGGCTGAGCACGATGAAAGAGCTCGTTGGTCGCAGACCTTCATAGAACCGGCGACCCGCTCGATGAGCGCAATATCGGCGGGGGTCACTGACCGACGGAACGCGACCTGAACCATCATCAAGTTCACTCTGCCTTGCACCAGAACGGTTTCGAGATTTTCGGGCTCTCCCGTTTGCGGGTTCTTGGGGCAGGAAAATGTCGCTCTTAGAGCAGGCATCCCATCAACTGATCCCCTGACCATCGTGTTGGTCATTCCCGCGCACGAGCGGCCCATGTTGTCGCGCCACTGCCCATAGAACGAGTCTAACCCGCGTTGTGCCGCGTTCAAGAATATCAGGCCTGTAACGAGCTTGGACCAACTATCCACCGTCTCTGGCGGCTCGACCAGTTCCATGATCTGTGTCGTGTCACCACGGGCTTGATAACCCACCTCGAACTCGTCGGGCACGTCAATGCCAAGCATCTCCGTCTGAGCCGTTTGTTCGTCGGGAGCCTGAGCCATGGCGGGGGCTACGGAAAGCAAGATAGGCAAAAGCATCAACGCACCCCTTCGGAACACGGTCTCAACTCAGCAGCGTTCGGTGGGATTGAAATGGCTGCTTGTTATAGTGTTGCGACATGGCGCGGAAGCCCGCAATGGATGAAATCGGGCACCGACCTTAGTCCTCTCCCGCCTTCGCGGGAGAGGGTTGGGTGACGGCCAACCCCTATTTCCGCGCGCGCCTGCGCCCCGTCGTCTGCGCGGCCGGGAACAGGTCCTCGTGCTGGGCCAACTCAAGACGGGTGCGCCGGATATGTTCCATCAGCAAATTGCCAGCCCCGCTCGCGTCGCGGCGGCGGATGGCGTCGACGATCAGGCGATGTTCGGCGTGGATGATCCAGTTGCGTTCGCGGCCGAGCAGCTTGGTGAAGGCGCGGCGGTAATGCTGGGTGGTGTTCCAGAAGCGTTCGATCATCTGCAGCAGCTGGTTCATGTCGGCGTGGCGGTATGACGCCAAATGAAATTGCCGGTCGAGGCGCAAGAAGGTTTCGGTGTCCGGACTGTCGACCATCTCCTCGACCAGCGCTTCGAGCTCCGCGACGTCCGCCTCGCGCATCAGCGGCACCGCCTCGCAGAGCGCCAGCGGCTCGATGCGTTCGCGGATGCGGTAGATTTCCAAGCATTCCTTCAGGTCCAGCTTGGCGACCCACGCGCCGCTGCTCGGTTTCAGCACGACCAGGCCGTCGCTCTCCAGCCGGGCTAGTGCGCCGCGCACCGGGATACGACTGACGGCGAAGCGCGTCGCCAGTTCCTCCTGGCCGATGCGGCTACCCGGGGCCAGTGCGCCCGACAGGATCAGGGCGCGCAATTCCTCGGTCACGCGCTGGGTGCTGAGCGCACTTTCGCTCGCTGGCGCGCCTTCCATGTCCGAATGATCGTTCACCATGTCCTCATCGTGTCCTGCCGCGGCGCGGCGTTATTACGCAACACAGGCTTCATAGCAGGCCATCCCGTATGGGCCAGCGTTACGCGGCCGGGTTCGCGGGATGCCAGAGGCGTACCGATGTATCTCGCTCATAGCCCTTGCCATTGGGAAAGCTGACCAGTTCAAGCTGCATCCCCCAGGGCGTGAGAAAATAGACCCAGGTTTGTCCGGCGCTGGGGCCATCGTGCCGCACGGTCGGTTCGCCCAGAATGCGCAGGCCATGGCCCTTGAGGTAGCTGAGGGCCGCGCTGATATCGTCGACATAGAACGCCAGATGGTGTCCGCCCACATCGCTATTGCGTGGCGGCTCGCTGCGTCGATCCGGCCCCTCATATTGGAAGATCTCGAAATTGGGGCCAAATCCGCAGCGGAAAAAGCGCAGTTCCTTCACCTCAGCGCGCGGATGGACGTTGAGGTGTCGTGTCATCCAGTCCCCCTCCAGGTCCCGGAACGGTCCCAAGGTATAAACAAATTCGCAGCCGATTACGTCGACGAAGAAGTGCGTCGCTGTCTCGATATCGGGCACGGTGAAGCCGATATGCTCGACTCCGCGAAGCCCGGGAATGCCTGTTCGCTGCACCATATCAAAGCCAACCCTTCCACGTTCGGATACAATGGATCGAATAATCATCAATTTTGTCCGATTTTCCAGAAAAAATGAACTGATTGGATCCTATGAATTGACAAAGCGCCCTCGACATGGTTCCGATGGGCAACAAGATAATGAGAGGGTGCCGTGGAAAAGGCCCGAATCCAACAACTCACGCCCGCGAGCCCGTGGGTGCAGCTCAGTTCGACGCAGGACGACTGGGCTGCAGTGGATCCAAAGCTGCTGGCGAGCATGCTCTCCTCAATGATGCTGGTCCGCAGCTTCGAGGAGAAAGTGCTGGAGCTGGCGGGGCAAGGGCTCGTTCATGGCCCGGCACATTCCGCGATCGGCCAGGAGGGAGGCGCGACCGGGTCCATCCTTGCTATGCGTGGCAGCGACCAGATCAACGGATCGCACCGGGCTCATCACCAGTTTCTTGCCAAAGCCCTGCATTATGCGGTGCCCAGTGGGGTAGCGGTGGACGGGCCATTCGATGATGCGGTGCGCGCTATCACCCAGCGCGCGCTGGCAGAAATACTCGGGCTCGCTCAGGGCTTCTGCCGTGGCCGCGGCGGCTCCATGCATCTGCGCTGGGCAGAGGCCGGCAATCTCGGAACCAACGCGATCGTCGGCGGCGGCGTACCGATGGCGGCGGGCGCTGCCTGGGCCCACAAACGCGCCGGCACGGGTGACGTCGTCTTCACCTATTTCGGTGATGGCGCGATCAATATCGGTTCCGTCCTTGAAACGATGAACCTCGCGGCGGCGTGGAAACTGCCACTCTGCTTCTTCATCGAAAACAACCGCTATGCCGTCTCAACCCACGTCGAGGAGGTGACGGCCGAACCACGCCTGTCCGCGCGTGGTCTCGCGTTCGGCATACCTGCCTGGAAGGTCGACGGCATGGATCCGCTGGCGGTCCACCTCGCGGCGCGGGAGGCCATTGCGCGGATGCGCGCGGGCGAGGGGCCGGCCATTATCGAGGCGGACGTCTATCGCTATTTCCACCAGAACGGCCCGCTGCCGGGGAGCGCCTTCGGCTATCGCAGCAAGGACGAGGAGCAGGCGTGGCGTGCGCGGGACCCGATCGAACGGGTAGCGAGCGAAATGGTTGCGCGCCAACTCATCGGCGAGGATGCGGTTGCGGCGCTCCGGGCGCGAACAAAGGCGCTGATGGACGGCATCGCTAGTGAATTGGTCGAAGAGCATGAGGGCAAGCGCCGGATCGTGCCAGCACTGTGGCCGTCACCCGATTTCCGCGATTTCGGGGTGCGCGGCGATCTTTCCGAGCTGACCAGCGCGCGGATGGTCGAGATGGAAGACTTTGCGGGCGAAGTCGTCGAAAGGCGGTTCGTGGATGTCGTCGCGGACGTGATGGAGCGACGGATGACCGTGGACCCGCGCATCGTCGTGATGGGCGAGGACGTGCACCGGCTGAAGGGCGGCACCAACGGCGCAACGCGGGGGCTCGCTGCCGCATTCCCCGACCGCGTACTGGGGACGCCGATCGCCGAGAACGCCTTTGTCGGCCTGGCCGGCGGCATCGCCATGGACGGGCGGTTCATCCCCGTCGTCGAGTTCATGTATCCCGATTTCATGTGGGTCGCGGCCGATCAGGTGTTCAACCAGATCGCCAAGGCCCGCCATATGTTCGGCGGCGACAGCGAGATGCCGCTGGTGCTGCGGACCAAGGTGGCGATGGGCACTGGTTACGGATCGCAGCATTCGATGGACCCGACGGGCATTTTCGCCACGTCGGTCGGCTGGCGCATCGTCGCGCCGTCAACGCCCTATGACTATGTCGGCCTGATGAACAGCGCCTTGGCCTGCAAGGATCCGGTGCTCGTGCTGGAGCATGTCGATCTCTACAACAGCAAGGGGCCCGCGCCGGTCGGTGACCTCGACTATCACATACCGCTGGGCAAGGCGAAACGGGTGCGCCGGGGCGAGCGGATGACGGTTCTCACCTATTTGGCGATGGTACGTCCCGTGGTGGAAGCTGTTGACCGGCTCGGCATCTCTGCGGATGTGATCGACCTGCGTTCGCTGGATCGTGCGGGGATTGACTGGCCGCTGATCGAGGAGTCGCTGGATCGCACGGGCAATGTGCTGATCGTCGAGCAGGGATCGATCGGCACCTCTTATGGCGGCTGGCTTGCCGATGCGATCCAGGCGCGCTGCTTTGATATGCTCGATCAGCCGGTGCGCCGGGTGCATGGTGGCGAGGCGTCGCCCAGCATCTCCAAGGTGCTGGAAGCGGCTGCCTGCTGCAGTCCGGCGGATATCGAGGCCGGCCTTCGCAGCGTGATGGCTGACCAAGGGCTGGCGCTCGTCTGAGCGCGATCGGAGGCCGCCACATGCCCAGGACGATCATGATGCCGGCGCTCTCGGCGGGGATGGAAGAAGGAACCATCGGCCGCTGGCGCAAGCCGATTGGCGCGGTGGTGGTCAGGGGCGACGTGCTGGTCGAGATTGAGACCGACAAGGCGACGATGGAATATGAGGCCGAGGACGATGGCGTGCTGAGCGCGATCCTAGCCGGTGATGGGGCTACCGTGCCGGTCAATAGCGCGATCGCGACGTTGCTGCTGGAGGGAGAAGCCAGCACGGCCCCGGCCGAAGGGGCTGGACCGTCCGTTCCGTCGTCGTCACGCGCCGGCTTCGCAGGCCCTCCTCGGGCGGAGCCGGAAGTGGCGCGCACTCGACGCGCTGCCGCCTCACCGCTGGCGCGTCGCATGGCGGCGCAGCGGGGAATCGCGCTCGAAGGGATATCTGGCAGCGGAGCGCGGGGGCGGATCGTCCGCATCGACATTAACCGAGCATCCCAAACGGCGGTCGCTGCACCTCCCGCCGTGGTTGCGCCACCGGCCTCCCCACCGGTGGCGCAACCCCAACCATCTTCACACCACGACCGACAGGGAGAGGAGGTTTCGCCGCATCTCTACCTGAACGCGCGTTGCGAGGTGGATGCCCTGCTCGACTTGTGTGCGCGGCTGAACGAAGCGGGAGGCGGCACATATACACTTTTAGTCAATGATTTCGCTATTCGAGCGGCGGCCCTCGCCTTGCGAGAGGTGCCGCAGGCGAATGTTCTCTGGCTTGGAAAATCAACCCAACTATCTGATAATATTGATATTTTATTGCATGACGTCGCAGCGGTCGACGGGGCCGCACCGATCCTGCGGCACGCGGACCGCAAGGGACTGGCCGCACTGTCCGCAGAGGTGCGCGCTCTGGCCGAGCGGGCACGCGCGGGCACACTGACGCCAATCGATTGCGCTGGCGGAGGCTTCACCGTTGCTAACTTTGGCGCTTATGGCGTTGAATCGGCCTGCGCACCTGTCACCCCATCCCACGGATGCACCCTATCGATCGGCGCGATGGAGCGCCGGGCAGTGGTGAAAGGCGATGTTTGCGTGCCGGCGACGATGATGCGTTGCACGCTGTCGGTCGATCCTCGTGCGGTCAGCGGCATCGTGGGGGCACGCTGGCTGGCGGCGTTCAAGGCGCTGATCGAACAACCGTTGCGGCTCGTGGCATAAATGCGCGCGATGACATCCACTCACCCCGATCGTTTACCGCCTCCATCATGCGAGGGTAGTGGACCGGCAGGTGAGGGGCCGCGCTTGCACGCCATGCCAGCGGGGCGCACGATGCTGACCGCGTGGGCTGCCAAAGGTGGCCGCATAGGAGACGGACGCCGATGATCGACCTTGCCGACCCCACTTTGCTCCGGCAGGCCTGCCTGATTGACGGGCAATGGATCGGGGAGCCTACCCTTGCCGTGAATGATCCCGCGACGGGCGAAACGCTGGCGCATGTGCCGGCGCTCGGGCGGAGGGAGGCGGAGACCGCAATCGCTGCCGCCGAGGCCGCGCTGCCTGCGTGGCGCGCGCGCACCGCCCGCGAGCGCGCGGCGATCCTCCGCCGCTGGTTCGACCTCATCGAGGCAGCGACTGACGACCTCGCGCTGATCCTCTGCCGCGAGCAGGGCAAGCCGCTGGCCGAGGCGCGCGGCGAGATCGGCTATGCCGCGAGCTTCATCGAATGGTTCGCGGAAGAAGCCAAGCGGCTCTATGGCGAGACGATCCCCAGCCCGCAGGCGGACAAGCGCATCGTCGTCATCCGTCAGCCGGTGGGCGTCACCGCCGCGATCACGCCGTGGAACTTCCCGTCTGCCATGATTACCCGCAAGGCCGGCCCGGCGCTGGCCGCCGGCTGCACCATGGTGCTCAAGCCCGCCAGCCAGACTCCGCTCTCGGCGCTGGCACTGGCCGTGCTGGCAGAGCGGGCGGGGGTGCCGGCGGGCGTGTTCAACGTGGTGACGGGCAGCGCGCGGGAGATTGGCGGCGCGCTGACCGAGAGCCCGGTGGTCCGCAAGATCAGCTTCACTGGATCGACCGAGATTGGCCGGCTGCTGATGCGCCAGAGCGCCGACACGGTGAAGAAGGTTTCGATGGAATTGGGCGGCAACGCGCCGTTCATCGTCTTCGACGATGCCGATCTTGACGCGGCCGTCGAGGGCGCGATCCAGTCCAAATATCGCAACAGCGGGCAGACCTGCGTGTGCGTCAACCGCGTGCTGGTGCAGCGCAGCGTGGCCAAGCCGTTCATCGATAAGCTGACGGCTGCGGTGAGCGCGCTGCGCTGCGGCCCGGGCACCGCCGAGGGGGTGACGCAAGGGCCGCTGATCGACATGGCGGCGGTCGCCAAGGTCGAGGAGCATATCGCCGACGCGGTGGGCAAGGGCGCGCGTGTCGTGCTGGGGGGACGGCGGCACGCGCTGGGCGGCACCTTCTTCGAGCCGACGATCCTGACCGGCTGCACACCCGATATGCTGGTGGCGCGCGAGGAGACGTTCGGCCCGGTCGCGTCCATTTTCCTGTTCGATAGCGAGGAAGAGGCGGTGGCGCTGGCCAACGATACCGAGGTGGGGCTGGCGGGCTATTTCTACAGCCGCGATCTCGGCCGGGTGTGGCGCGTGGCGGAGGGGATGGAGTGCGGCATGGTGGGGATCAACACCGGGCTGATCTCTTCCGAGGTCGTGCCGTTCGGCGGCATCAAGCAATCGGGCGTGGGTCGGGAAGGATCGCGCCATGGCATCGAGGATTATGTGGAACTCAAATATCTCTGCATGGCCGGCATCTGACCGGGCCGCACGCAACACAATGAGGGGGGAGAGACGATGAAAGTCGCATTTGTCGGATTGGGGAAGATGGGCGTGGCGATGGCGGGGCAGATCCTCGCCGCCGGGCACGATCTGGGCGTCTATAACCGCACCGCCGCGAAGGGGGACGATCTGGTTGCGCGTGGCGCGACGCGGCTGGCGAGCGTGGCAGATGCAGCCGGTTTTGCCGATGTCGTCGTCTCCATGGTGGAGAATGACAAGGCGCTCGCAGCGGTGGCGCTGGGCGAGGGCGGTCTGGTCGCCGGGCTGACCAAGGGCGCCGTCCATGTGGCCATGGGCACGCACAGCATCGCGCAGGTGAAGGCGATCACCGAGGCGCATGAGGCAGCCGGCCAGCAATTCGTCAGCGCGCCGGTGATGGGGCGCCCGCCAGTCGCGGAAGCGGGCCAGCTCGGCATCGTCGCGGGTGGACCGGCCGACGCAGTGGCGCGGGTTCAACCCTTGTTCGACGCGATGGGGCGCCGCACCTACCCGGCCGGGCCGCTGCCGATGAGCGCGGCGGCCGCCAAGATCGTCAACAACTTTCTGCTCGCCGCGACCATCGAGGCGCTGGCGGAGGGCTTCGCGCTTGGCGAAAAATGCGGGCTGCCCGGCGATGCGCTGCTGGAGATTTTGACCGACGGGCTGTTCGCCGCGCCGGCCTACAAGATCTACGGCAAGATGATTGTCGACAAGAGCTATTTCGACGCGCCCGGATTCACTGCCACGACCGGCCTCAAGGACGTCAACCTGGCGCTCGGCGCGGGTGAGGCGCTGGCCGTGCCGCTGCCGAGCGCCGGCATCTGCCGCGACCGGCTGCTCTCGGCGATCGCCAACGGCCACGCCGGCGCCGACTGGTCGGTGATGGCGCACGAGCAGGCCCGCGCCAGCGGCATCGCCTGAGTAACGCAACGAGGAGAAACGCCATGGCCGCCAACCGTCCGCCGCTCGATACCGTGCTTCCGCAGGAGATGCGCGAGCTGCGCTGGCGGCCGCTGATGACCTTCTTCCTGGACATCATGCCGCCCTATAATCTCGGCAAGACGCCGACCGCCGACCGGCGGATCGCTGCGCTACCCGGCGGCTATTTCGAGGGCGAGCGGCTGCGCGGCACCATCCTGCCGAGCGGCAGTGACTGGCAGGTGGTCCGCTCCGACGGCGCCTGGGTCATCGACGTGCGGACGCTGCTGGAGACCGACGACGGCGCACTGATCGGCCTGCGCTATCAGGGCCTGCGCCATGGCGAACGCGAGGTGCTGGCCGCGCTGGCCGGCGGGGCAGCCGTGAGCCCGCTGGCCTATTACATGCGGATCACCACCAGCTTCGAAACCGCGTCCGAAAAATATGACTGGTTGAACCGGGTGATCGGCGTGGCCCACGGGCACCGCCTACCCAATGGCGCGATCTACAACGTGTTCGAGATCGTCTGACGACGACCGGGCCGGGGAGGGGGCGGAG
This sequence comes from Sphingobium sp., assembly GCA_035654015.1. Classification (GTDB taxonomy): domain Bacteria; phylum Pseudomonadota; class Alphaproteobacteria; order Sphingomonadales; family Sphingomonadaceae; genus Sphingobium. The sequence goes on along the minus strand of DASRXX010000003.1, from coordinate 71,226 downwards.
ATGATTCTCACGATGATCGAGCCGATGGCGGCACTGCGCATCCTGTGCGGCCTGTTCTTCATTCCACACATCGTGGCCAAGATTGTCGCGCGGCCCGTCACGCAAGGATTCTTCGAGGCTGCCGGCTACCGGCCCGCGGCGGCGTTCATGTATCTCGCGCTGGGGATCGAGCTTGTGGTGGCGACCTGCCTGATTGTCGGCTGGTGGGCGCCATATGCCGCCGGGCTGGCGGCGTTGTTCATGCTGGTGGCGGCCCTGTCCGTGCTCAAGGTATCGCGGGGGCAGTGGCTCTGGAACCTTGGCGGATGCGAGTATCTCCTGTTCTGGATGGCCGCCTGCGGCATTGTCGCGCTGGGTGGCTGGTCCTGAAGTCGGTCGTGAGGCTGCTTTTCCCGGGAGCGTCGGCGGTGATGTACGGAATGGGCGCGATGGCGCTCTCAGCCCGTCCTGTTCGGTCCGGCTTGATAAAGGACACCCACGCTCGTCGGAAGTTACACCGCATTTGACGAATGGCGTGACTGCCGCCCGCTCCTACATGGCCCGGCGAAATTCCCCGGGCGTCACACCGACCAGGCGCTTGAAGGTGGTGGCGAAGTGGCTCTGGCTGGAGAAGCCCGTCGCCAGCGCGATCTCGACCAGGCTGGTGTCGGTCTGCCGCAGCAACGTCTTGCCGCGTTCGATCCGCCGCCGCAGCAGATATTGGTGCGGCGCTTCCCCGAAAAGCTGGCGGAACGAGCGCGCGAAGTAAAAAGGGCTCATGCCTGCCTCGGCCGCGAGCGCATCGAGACCGAGATCTTCGTCCAGCGCGGATTCAATCAGCTCCACCACGCGCCGCATGCCGGGACGGCTTATCTGCGGCGAGACCGGCGGGGGACGCTGACGGTGCGCGGCGTGCTCGTGCAGCAACTGCACCGCGATCATCTGCGCAATGGACTCGACATAGAGCGCGCCGTGCGGGCTCTGACTTCTCATCGAGGCGAGGACCGAGAGCGCAAGCTGCTCCAGCAGCGCGTCGACTTCGGCGAGAACGGGGCGCAACTCGACCCGGTCGGCGTCCATCTCCAACATCTCCGCGGCAACGCGGGCAATGACCGAACGGTGCAGATAGACCAGCAACACGTCGGCCGAACCATTGACCTTCCAGTGGGAGGCGACACCGGCGGGGATAGTGCCGAGCATGCGGGGGCGAAGCACCGCCGATTGCGTCCGCCCATCACCCTCGAACCGGCGGGTGATCTCATTGGCCTGGTTGACGCAATAAGCCACGCAGTGATGGTCGATCGCCGGTAGCGATGCGGTCCATGGCTGCTCGCTGGCGTAGGAGGCGTAGAGGCCGCGCCAGTTGAGCCCGTCGCTATGCATCAGCAGCCGGTTCTGCGGCCACAGCGCGATACCATGCGTCTCACTCACGGAAACTGGCTGAGAAACTGCCGAAAAAGCAGGATTCTGTAAGGCCATGTGGGGGTTCCTGATAGCCGCGCTGCGGCAGTCTATGCACAATGGCGGCAGGTTGCAAGGTTTTCGACGGTCCCCTGAGGTCCGTTTCGAGGCTTGAGTCCGTAAAAATGATAACAAAGGTGATAGTCTCTAAGTCACCAATAATAAAATGAATAGAAAAGGGATGGAGAGAACCGTGAACCAACTCTTGAGCGAGGAGAATGGCGGAGCCAACGTTACTGACTGCGATGTACTCGTGGTCGGTGGCAGCCTTGTCGGTTTATCAATGGCGACATTGCTCGGCGTCCACGGAGTCAGCGCGGTGGTGGTCGAGAAGCATCAGGGCACGGCGATCCATCCGCGTGCCGGCCACTTCCACTTGAGAACCATAGAGGCGTTTTATTCTGCCGGTCTTGAACCGGATGTGCGCGCCGAATCCGAGCGACAGTTCGATCCGGACGGCGGCATCAATGCGGTGGAAACGCTCGCGGGCAGGGAGATCGCCAGCTATATCGGCAATCTCAACGAGGGCGTGGAGCGGTTCAGCCCGACCAAGCGGCTGTTCATGACCCAGCAGAGCCTGGAGCCGATTCTGCGGAACGGGGCCCAGGATCGCGGCGCACAGCTTCACTTTGCGACCGAACTCCTGTCTTTCGAGCAAGATGCGACCGGCGTGACCGCACGCGTGCGCAACGTCAACACCGGTAAAACCGCCACGATCCGCGCCAAATATATGATCGCGGCGGACGGCAACCGCAGCCCGATCCGTGAGGCGCTGGGCATTGTCATGCACGGCCACGGCCTGCTCTCAAACAGCATCACCATCTATTTCCGCGCCGATTGCGGCCCATGGGTGGCGAACCGCAACCTGGGCGTGATCTACGTGCTGAATCCAGACGTGCGCGGCTTCTTCCGCTTCGTGCGGGACGGCTCGTCGGGCTTTCTCGTCGTCAACACGGTGGGCGACGTCAGCAAGCCGGAAGCGACCAACGTGGCCGAGGGGATCACCGTCGAGCGTTGCGTCGAGATCGTCCGTTCCGCGATTGGCGTGCCGGATTTGCCGATCGAGATCGAGGACATCGCGACATGGGAGGCGGTGGCCGACATCGCCGACCGTTACCGCGAGGGCAGGGTCTTTCTGATGGGCGACGCCGCGCATGTCGTGCCGCCGACCGGGGGATTTGGCGGCAATACGGGCGTGCAGGATGCGCACAACATGGCCTGGAAACTGGCGATGGTATTGAAGGGGGAGGCCGGCCCCGCGTTGCTCGATACATATGAGCAGGAGCGTCACCCAGTCGGCGCGCTCACCATCGAACAGGCCTATACGCGCTACGTCCGCCGTATCGCGCCGGAGCTAGGAATGGATGATATCCAGCCCCTCGTCGATGAACTGAGCATGGAAATCGGTTATCGGTATCAGTCGCCGGCTATCGTTCCCGGGGACGATGCACTGGACAGCGTGTGGGAAAACCCGGCCACCGCGCGGGGTCGGCCCGGCAGCCGGGCGCCGCATGTGCCGCTGGTGCGCGACGGAAAAACTATTTCCACGCTGGACTTGTGCGCTCGACACTTCGCGTTGCTCGCCGGCCCCAAGGGCCACGCCTGGTGCGAAGCGACCCGGCAGGCAGCAGCCCAACTCGGCATCACGATGGAAATTGCGCGGCTTGATCGAGAGGGACCGGTCGCCGATCCGCAGGGTGCCTTTCCCGAGGCATTCGACATCGGCCCGAGCGGCGCGGCGTTGCTCCGGCCAGATGGCTTCGTCGCCTGGCGGGCCAAGGATGATGGCGGCGCGAGCAGCGACGCGATGATGCATTTGCTCCGCACCGCGCTGTGCCGGGCAGCCACACCTGCGGTTCCCGAACCGGCGGCAGCCTGACGGGGCGGGGGAGCGGAATGGCAAAGTTATGATACGCCACATCGGTTTTCTGGAAGACGGGAGTCGTTCCGACGTGCAGCGTGAATGATCTATAAGAGCGCCGCCAAGGCGCCGGGCCTGCCGCTGATGGGTCCCAGACAAGAGCAACAAGATCAAGGCGGACAGAGACGTTTCGGACGCAACCTGTTTAGCTCAGGCTCTATAAAAATATAAACCAATTCAAAATATTGATGAAGAAATATAAGATATAAGGGAGAGAGGTCGAGATGGATATTCTGGCCCAGCATCAACCCAATAAAGCCGCCTCTGCTGCAACATATCTGATGAACGCATGGTATGTCGGTGCCCTGTCAAGCGAGGTGGGTCCGGACGCTTTGTTCCACCGCATCCTGCTGGATACCTCCATGCTGTTCTATCGCAAGGCCGGCGGCACGGCGGTGGCCCTCCATGATCGCTGCCCCCACCGTTTCGCGCCGCTTCATCTCGGCACGCGAAATGGCGACCAGGTCGTGTGCAAGTATCACGGACTGGAGTTCGATTGCAGCGGCCAGTGCACCCACAGTCCGCATGGCAATGGCAATATCCCAAAGGCCGCGCAGGTGCGCAGTTTTCCGGTGCTGGAGCGCTATGGCTTCATCTGGGTTTGGATGGGCGACCAACCAGCCGACGAGAGTCTGCTGCCCGATTTCGGCTATCTCGACGAGGGCCCGGACACCGCGCTGGGCCACACTTATCTCCACGTCAAATGCCATTATGAGCTCATCAGCGACAACGTCATGGATCTCAGCCATGTCGATCATCTCCACGGCGATTTCCTGTGCACAAAGGGAACGCTGTCGCCGCTAATGGCCAAGGTGCGGGAAACGCCGCGATCCGTGCAGGCGCGCTGGGACTGGACACAGACACCAGCGAGCCTGCTATTCTCGCCTTATCTTCCTGATCCGGCGGGGGAAACGCAGCTCTTCTTCGACATCACCTGGACGCCGCCGGCCAACATCCAACTCTCGGTCGGCGCGACGCAGGACAAGGTGAATGAGCCCCTCGGTCTTCATAACACCGTCGGCCAATATGACCTGCATACTGTGACGCCGGAAAGGGATGGGACCACCCATTATTTCTTTGCGACACGGCGCAACCACCTCATCGACCACGCCGCACATAACGAACACATGATCCAGATATTGCACGATACTTTCCAGAATGAAGATGGTGCCATGCTGGAGGCCGTGCAGGCGGAAATGCGCACCAGCGACTTTTTCGGCCTGAACCCGGTGCTCATGAGCAACGATATCGCGCCCGTGAAGGTGCGGCGGCTGCTCAACAAGCTGAAGGCTGCGGAAGCGAAGGAATAAGTCGCCGGACGACCATCGTGCGCGCGGGTTCTGGATTGTCTGTGGGGACTTGGGAAATGAGCCGCATCACGCGGCGTGAGGGGCGCGGCCTCGCGCCAGCTTGAGGTTCCGGCCGGAAGAGGGCGCACTGAGGCCATTCCACGGAGATCGGTAAGTTCGATAATATATATTATGTTAAATCAAGGGTCGCGCAATCAGGGAGACCCGCCGCCTGCGGCTGATCGCCTCTCAGGCTTTGATCGTTGCCCTCACGCTGTACGGACGGGTCCGCTCTTGACGCGACGAGCCTTCAGAACGGTACCGCTAATTGCCCGCCGGTCCGCTCTCGATCTTCGCCGCGCGGCCATGTTCCTCGAAGGTCGCCGGCCGTGTTGAAAACGCTGGCGGCCGGTAAGCGCCGATGCCATCGCGAACCAGCAGCCAGAAGAATTCCAGATTGCTGAGATAGCGGCGTGCATAACGCTTCGGATCGGTCACGACACGGTGCAGCCACTCCAATGCCAATTTACGCACCCACGGAGGCGCGCGGCGCACAACCTCGGCCTCATAGTCGATCGTCGCGCCCACACCCATGAACACCTTTACGCCAGGCATCAGATGCCGATGACGATGGATCCAGACCTCCTGCTTGGGCGCGCCCAGACCGACAATCAGACAGGTTGCGCCGGAGGCATTGATCGCGTCGATCGCCGCCCGGCATTCCTCCTGATCATTTACGAAATTCATGGAGGGCCCCAATGCCCCCACAACGATATCTCGCCCGGCCAGGCGGTTGATGCGTGCTTGCGCTGTCGCCGCCACGCCCGGGCGGGCACCCAGCAGGAAAATGCGGACGTCCGGATTACCAGCATGATGGCGCCAGTAAGCTGGCACGATATCCGACCCGCAGGCTTTCTTCATCGGGCCCCGCCCAAGCGCCAGCACCCCGCCCCTGACATATTTGCTGTCGCACGAGACAATAGTCGCGTTGGCGTAAGCGGTGGCGAACTCTGGATCGCGCTGCAAGCGGCAAAGATGATCGACATTGACCGTGAAGAGGACATCCTCGTCCAGCCTTTCGACAATCTCCTGCACGGACAAATTGTCGACCCAGACGTTGAGGAGTCGGGCTTCGCGCCAGGGACTGTGCCCGTTTCGCTCAACAACCCGCTCAGTACGCATCATTTCCTCCTCTGGACGCGGGCCAAAACGCCCGCGTCGATCATGCCCGCAAAGGCCACTCACATGTCTTGTCACATGCCTTGCGCGCCCATGGCCATTATCAGGGCTTAGATCAGGTTAAACTGGAAAAGTATGTTCGCCGCCCCCGCCCTCGTCCATACCCACCCGCGAGAGTGCAGAGACGGCGGCGCGCTCATCCGCGCCAAGCCGCGGACTGGCTCGGGCGGTCGCCTGGTGGAAGGCTCCCGTCAGACCAGGGTGAATGTGGCCACGATGGCGCCCATGCCGATCGCTATGCCATAGGGGAGACTGTCGCTCGGGTCGTTGCTGGACCGCCTGACCGGTTTCCCTTTTATCCGGCGATAAAAAAACCGGAGCACAAGCAGCAACAAGCCGCATAAAGCGACCGCCAGCAGCAGCGCAACGGCGTGCGCCGGCGCGAAGCAGGCGGCGACGGCAGCAAAAAACTGGCATCGCCCCCACCGAACAGGCCGAATCTGAACAGGATCATCCCGATGCCGAGCGCTATCGCAGCATGGAGCAACTGGCCGCCCAGGGTTGTCCAGCCCCCGGAGAGGCTGGCCGCGCTACGCGAGATCACAGGCTGAGCGGCAACACGCCCCGCCCGCGTCGCGAACAGTCCGGTTTACCTGCGCGAGAAGCGGTGATCCACTGACCGATCCGGAAGTTCGCGCCCTCGCCGCGGAGACATCACCCCAGCACCGGAACACCACGCCAGAATGCCCCAGACGTAGCGAGAATGGCGCACCCGTGATGAAGATGGGAACGAGTCGATCGTCATTTCAAGCGGTTCATGAAAGATGTGGGCGCTAACCTCACATTATCCCAGCGAATAATTTAGAGGGCTCCGTCCCCGCGCTCTCTACAAAAATTACCAGTAGATTAACCGCTTAATCATTCCAATCCGTAACGAATCCTGTCCATTAGCTTCCTAAAATCCAGGTAGGGACTTGATTATGCATGATTTTACGCGGACCGCGTCACAACGTCGCAAAGGTCTGCTACGCAGCCGCACGGTGACATTTTGCGTGCTCCTTACGGCCACCTCCCCTGCCTGGGCAGGCGACACCCATTTTACGGCCATGACGGATACCATCATGAACATGATTCCTTATGGTGGGTTCGACGGCGTTAACCCGGCCAATGGACCAGATAGCCGCCTGATATATGACCGCGCTGGTACGGCTCAATCAATCGCGGCCACTGCGCGATCGATCGGCCAGCTTGTGTTCCTTGCGCCATATACCGGCAGTGGCTTCGTCACGCATGCCCAATCCCTGTTCCAGGGTGTGATGACCCTTCACGGAATTGACGGTCTGGGTGTCGATAGCCGGGTGGATCACCAGATAAACCTCACCGACAAGATCGCCCTTGGCAACAGCCAGGAATGGCGCGTCGAGAGTACGAGCGGCCGCGTCAGCCAGTTGACGAATGCAGCTTCGGGACGCGGCATCAATCTTAACGCCTTCAACCTGACACTGAACGCCGTCAACGCCGGGAACAGCTTTTCATTCGCCAACCCGATCTCAGGCACCGGCGGACTGGTCATCACAGGTAAGGGCACAACCTATCTGAGCGGGGTCAACACCTATTCCGGCGGCACATTTCTGAACGCCGGAACTCTCTCCGTGGCCGCGGACGATAATCTGGGCAACGTCGCGGGCGACCTCATCTTCGATGGCGGCACGCTGCAGCTGAGTGGATCCTTTGCGACTGCGCGCACCATGACGCTGAACGCAGGCGGTGGCACCGTAGATACGCAGGATAATGCAGTCGGTCTGTCGGGCGATATTTCGGGCACTGGCGGTCTCACCAAAACAGGCGGCGGCGCGCTGACCCTGACCGGCGACATCAGCTATACGGGAGCGACCACAGTCCATCAGGGAACCCTGGCGCTGAGTGGCGGGGCAAGCATCGCCCAATCCAGCCACGTCGTTGCCGATGGGACGCTCGATTTTTCCGGAGTGTCAGGCGGCAGCGCCAGCATCAACAACCTCTCCGGTTCCGGCGCGGTGGTGCTTGGTGGGACGGCGCTGACGATCGCCAATGCCAATAGTGAATTCTCCGGCACCGTCAGCGGTACGGGTGCGCTTCATATCACCGGCGTCAAACAAGCGCTGAGCGGCAACAGCGCCGCCTTCGCAGGCACGACCACCGTAAAGGCCGCGACGCTGGCCGTGACCGGAACGCTGGGCGGCACGCTGGACGTTCTCGCTGACGGGCGACTGCAAGGCACCGGTGTCGTTGGCGCCACAACCAATGCAGGCGTCATCGCGCCCGGAAATTCCATCGGTACGCTGACCATCGCGAGCGATTATGTCGGCAATGGCGGCTCGCTGGAAATCGAGGCGGTGCTTGGCGGTGACAACTCATCGGCCGACCGGCTTGTCGTTACCGGCTCCACATCCGGCACGACGAATTTAACCGTCATCAATCTGGGGGGCGCTGGCGAGCAAACGATCGAAGGCATCAAGATTATCGAGATTGACGGTACGTCCAATGGCACCTTCCAGCTCAACGGCAATTATATATTCAAGGGGCAGCAGGCGGTGATCGCCGGTGCCTATGCCTATGTTCTTCAGAAAAATGGCATCGACAATCCCACCGATGGCGATTGGTATCTTCGCTCGAGCTACATTGCCCTGGCGAGCGATCCCTCCACGCCCATCGACACCTCTGTCCCGCCTGCCGGTCCGGTAGTGGTGGTTCCTATCTACCAACCGGATGTCCCCGTGTATGAAGTTTATAGCCAAACCATGTTGGCGTTGAATAGCCTGCCAACGCTTCAACAGCGCGTCGGCAACCGCCAGTGGGCGCCGGGGCGTCACCGCCGCGGCAAGGGCATATGGGGTTGGATCGAGGGTGAACGCCATCGCGGCCACGCTGCGAGATCAAGCAGCCTCGTCAACAACGATATCGATAGCTGGAAAATGCAAATCGGCGTCGATCGCGTTCTCCATCAGGGCGGGAATGGCAATACGCTGGTGGCCGGAATCACGGCTCGCTATGGCCATGCTCGCGCCGACGTCGGTTCGGTCTTCGGCAATGGATACATTAAGACAGACGGTTACGGGGTTGGCGCGACGCTCACCTGGTACAGCCCGGACGGCTTCTACGCCGATGCGCAGGCTCAGTTCAGCTGGTTCAACAGCGATCTGAATTCCGTTAGCGCCAGCCTCGCCAAAGACAATGACGGGAAAGGCAAGGCATTCAGCATCGAGCTCGGCAAGCGGTCTGCCATTGGTGGCAAGCTGACACTGACGCCGCAGATCCAGTTTACCTGGTCCGATGTCGATTTCGACAGTTTCGTCGATCCCAATGGGCTGAGCGTGTCCAATGATTACGGCAAGAGCCTTGGTGGACGCGCCGGGTTGAGCCTCGATCATCAGAGCAGCTGGCAAGATCGTTCCGGAAATGGCCGGCGCAGCCACATATATGGTCTCGTCAACCTGAGCTATGCGTACCTGGATGGCACGCGAACCAATGTAGCCGACGCTCGCCTCATTCACATGGAAGAGCGGCTGTGGGGGGGCATCGGCCTCGGCGGCAGCTACAGCTGGGCCGGCGACCGGTTCATGCTCTTTGCGGAAGCCACAGCCAATACTGCACTTCGCGATTTTGGCGAAAGCTACAGCTTGAAAGGGTCAGGGGGATTCCGGATGAAATTCTAAGGTGATTACCCGGCCGATCGTATTGGCGACGGCCGGGTAATATCGGCGCTCCACCAGCAACCTGAGCGAAGCCGTTTAGAGGTGGGATAGCCCGTACCGACCTTGAAGCAGGCACCCCCGATGCTCCTCAAGCGATAATGGCGCGCGGCTCAAGGAACGCCTCTATGCCAAACGCACCGAACTCGCGGCCGATCCCCGAATGCGGCGCGAGTGGCTCGTGCGGCGCGGCGTTGATCATCACGCGGCCCGCATCGATTTGCCGAGGTCGGACGACGGACATAGGCCGCCAGGCAGTTTGAGAGTGGGCGATAAGCGAACGTTCCACCCGACGCGATTCGGATCCAACCCCCATTTGAAGCCGCTTCGAACGGGTGTTATCCATCCCGCCATGTCCCAACGGTTTTGGTGATGTAACGAAACCATCAGTGATAGGTGACGGCGTTCGGTTTCAGCGTAGCCCGGCGCAGTATCAACGGCGATTATGGCGCGCCGACAAGGACGAAGATGAGAACTGGGTATTAATCTTTTGAGAAGACCATATACCGGCCGGATGCCACGCGTCCGGAAGTGAGCATTCGTTGATGAGCTTGACCGACGGTGGATAGGACCACACTTGGAACACTCCTGACGTTCAAAATCACGGATGACCGTTCACTCTTGTCTCCAGTGGACAATCAACGTCTGCCTGAGTGTCGTTACGGAGCGACCGCCCCGGAGGCCGCGGGCAGAAAGGCTGCTATGGTTGTTGGTCATACAAGATCGAGAATATGTGGGCGCTATCTCGGGAATGACGTGGAAGACGTCGCTTGACCGAAGATAGTACAGAAAGCGGTCTACCGGCTCTATGAAGGTGATGGTTACGAGCAAAATCGCGCGCCCTTTATCTCGACCATACGTGTCACTGTATCGCCATGCGCCTGAAATACTTTAAACCCTCGCCCCCCTTTCAGGACTGGCTAACCGCGCATGCAATCGTGGACTCGGTACCAACGCCGATGTTCGAGCGCTTCCCCGCAATGTTGCCCAATCTGCACATTCGGCTCGGCGGTTCCACCACATATTTTTTCGAAGATGGTGCGGTGGTCGAAGCGCCACAGGTCGCACTCCTCGGCCCGACCCTTTCGAGCTACCGTGTCCTACTCGGGCCCGGCTTGCACTTGGTCGCCACCGGCTTCTTGCCTGATGGCTGCACCCGTCTGATCGGAGTGCCTGCCCGCGAACTTTCCGATCGCATCGTCGACGCGACAGCGATCTGGGGGCAACGCGCCATCGACCGCCTTCTCGATCAGCTCATTGGCCAGCACGACGAGACCGCGATCGGCGCGATCGTCGAACGATTCCTCGTTCAACAGGCCCGCGAGCCGGCCAGTTCTTCGTCAACCGCTGATGCGGTCGATTACTGGCTGGAACACTCGCCCAGCCTCGATCTCGCGGAGCTGCAGGCGCTGCTCGGCGTAGGGGATCGCCACATGCGACGATTGGTAATGGAATCGCACGGTGCCGCGCCGAAGGCCTTGGCGATGAAATATCGTGCGCTCCGTGCTGCGGCGTCGATCGCGTTCCATGGGACGCCCGCGCTGAGCCGGGCGATGGCTCCTTATGCCGATCAGGCCCACTTCATTCGCGACTTCCGCCGCTTTACCGGCTGGGCCCCCGGCGCCTTCGTCGCCCAAAACCGCAACGCTGCCGCCAGCACCCTTGCGGGGCGCCGGCAGGCAGGAATCGTCCGCCCGCTTTCGCTCTGGAGCTGAGCGGGCAGCCAGAGGTCAGCGCTGGTCGCGGGCCAAGCAGCGTGCGCCTGCCGTCGTTGTGCTTGCAGACGCCAGCGTCCCTGCGGACAGGACCCACCATAGACGGCCATCCGGTCCCTTTTCAGCGTCGACCGCCGCGCTTTCGCCATAGCCTTGGAAATTGCCCTGCACGCGCGTCAGTCCGCACAAAGCTTCATCTGCTGGCACCAGGAAAACCTTGCGCTCACCCTCTTTGTAATAGGGCTCGCCCCACAGCCAGTGATCTTTGGGCTGCGAAATTCCGATCGTATAGGTCGAATCTTTTGCAAAGGGCGTACGCCCGGTCTGCGTGCGATAGACCCGCAGCGGACTTGCCCGCACGACCAACGCGGAGCCTTCCACCGCGCCAGAACACCCGTGCATTACCATTGTCTTCTCGTCGACGATGACAGCCTCGCCGCCCCCACCGAACTTTCCAGCGAGGCCTGCCAGAAACAGCGCTTGCGATGCGTCTGTCTTATACAGCGTGGTCTTGGGCACGCATTTGTTGTGGTTCTGCGCTGGAAGCACCGTGGCGTTCATCGTGAATGCCGTCTTTGTGACGAACTGGGCCTTCGGCGCGCAGGTCGCCTCGATCGCCAGCTGCTGCTGCCCGCTCGTGCCGTTCAGGACCCACCGCGCTCCGCCGGTAGCGCCGGTGTCGATCGAAAGCCCGACCCGTTCGCCATAGCCGGCAAACTTGCCCGAGACCTTGGTCACCAGGCAAATGTGTGTTGCAACGGGCTCCATTCTTGTCGGCGGATTCTGGCTCGCCCAGCGCCAGCGCGTGGTGTGCAACGGCTGTAGGAGTGTCTGATTGGCAGCCGCCTTGCTCGTCGCCACCGTCTGTCCATATGCAGTGGGGGCGCCCAGTGCCAGCGTTGCGGTTGCCGCCGCAACACTCGTGACCCAAAGTTTTTTCACTTTAGCCTTCCTTTAGAAACCGCCGCGCGTCAGCGCGCGCCTTTTTCGATATTGCCAAGGATGCGTTCGGCGATCGCCTTGGCGAATGCACGGCGCTCGGCAGGCTTGATTAAGGGAATGCCCGGCGTCGTTGCCGGATCGTGCATCAACGGCGGCATCACCTCGACATACACGTCGCCCTTGCGGACATAGACGGTGCCGTTGAGCCCCCACAGCGATTCATCGCCAATCTCGGGCGAATCCTTCTTGGTTGTCAGCAGCGCCCCGGTATCCGCACCCGCCCCACCCTCGTTCGCCACTTCCTTTCCGATACCGCTCAGCAGCGCCATCGACTTGCGGGCGGTTTCCAGCTTCGCGGCGCCGTCCCTCAGGCTCACGGTCGTTTCGACACCGTCATCGGGATCCGTATGATATTTGCACGACTCTCCCGATTTGGACGTGCGCGTCACGACGTCGCCCGTAATCTCAGTCAGTTCGGCCGGGCTTATGAAGGTACAAGGATCGGCGTTCGCGACGTGGGCTTCGCGTGAAGCCACAGAACGCTCTGAGCCTTGGTCCGCGTTGTCGCCACCGCCGCAAGCGGACAGCGTAACCGCCATCACCGCCATGCCAAACCGTCTGATCATGCTCGTTTACCCTCTCTATACACCTAGTTTTCGCCCTCACCCTCAGCCGAGCGGCTCAAGTAGAACTCGCTGTTTCCAAAATAAAAATATCCCTCATCGGCGCGCTTTAGCCGCATCACTGGTTTGCGCGTCGCATCGATAAGCACTAGGTAACCATCCGGCTCGACAAACCAGGCAGAGAGATCCTCGAATCCCAACTTGCGGAGACATGGATCATCACCCCTGATCCCATAACCACCAATGGTTCGCGACCCGAGCAGCTCGATTTCGCACATCCAGCCGTCCTCGCCCCGGTCATTTTGCCATAGCTGGAACTTGCCATTGATCGTGGTAACATAGGCTTCGGGCGGTGCGCCTAGGCCGTCATCCCGCGGGACAGCGCCGACCGGTGCCGTCGCTGCGTTCATCACGGCATTTTGCCCCGACACCTCGCCTGCAGGATCGGCCGCAGTCAGCGCCTCATTCGTCGCGTTGCCCTGCCAATCCGGCATTTCCGCACAACCCGCGAGCAACAGCGCAGAGACCAATAAACATTTCATCTGGCTCTCCAACTGCCGCAACCCAAACGAATTCCTCTTCACAATGCCGGTCGGGTAGTGATGAGTATTGAATAAAACGGACCTCGGCGGAGCATCTATCAGATGGGGCGCAGACGGACGTGCGGTCGCGGGGGACGGCCAGCCGGCAATGGCCTCTGGGAGGCTGTTTGGAAAAACGGATTGAGGGATTGCCCTGCGGCGTGAAGTCTGATTCGAGGCACGGATGGAACGAGCCGAGCGAAGCAACAGTCTCTGCGCGCAACTTCAACAACCGAGCGAAGGAGGCCTAGCTCGCGGATCACCGTAGCAGGCCGCACCTCTTCAAGTCGGTTATCTCGAAAGGCAGCAATCGGTGCGGCAGAAAGCGTGTAAAGGGGCGTCTCGCAAAGGGGGGCATTAAGCAGCTTGCTCAGCCGTAGCCCTTCACTCTCTGCCCCCCTCTTAGTTGGTGTAACCTCCACAAGGTAGCGACGGACTAGATGCGCTAAGGTAGTATCTTTCAGAACACGAACGTCCGGCGCTTCCACGCCCCCGATCCATCTGCGCTCCTCGTTAGCGGCCCCATCGTGGGGCCTCAGCCTTCGTCTCAAAAGTGCGATACTCGGCCTGATAGCCTTTCCGACGAACTTGGATGGACCAACCGCTTTTTCGCTTCGTAATTGACGCCATCCCATCGCCCCGTGTGTCAAATTTGTGTCACGGACCGATCCAGAGGCACCCAGACAACACACGGCAAACGTACCTAGCCCGCGTAAGCCGAGGTTTTCTAAGGATTTCACCAAAAAGAGTTGATGGTGCGCCCGACAGGATTCGAACCTGTGGCCCCCAGATTAGGAATCTGATGCTCTATCCGGCTGAGCTACGGGCGCGCGTTGATAATCGACTGATTTCCAGCCGTTGGGCTAAGTGACCGCCCGACATGTGTCAACGCAAAGTGGAGCGAGTTGGCAGGGAGAGCAGATTTGCGAGCCCATCGTCCGCCCTCACGCCGGCGCGGGTGGAGGCCACCCTAATTATGGCCAGGCTCCCCTGCCCTCCGCCCGCTATATTATGGACGTTGTCATAACCCGACTGATCGTCCCATCCTTGCACGCCGCGGAGGGGTAGGCCTCGTCCGTTCGCAGAGTGTCGTTTGTCCCAGCGAGCCAGGAACGGCCCAGCGTTCCGGTTAACGAAGCGCACGGTCAACAACCCAATATGCCCGAGATAATGCCCCGCGCATTATAATAGCCCTCCTCAAGCAGAGGCCTTCTGTACGCCCGCGTTTTGGCAGGAACGAGGCTGTCCAACCTTTCCGAGAAGCGGCAATCAGGCGAACGCGGTGGCCACTTTGCGACGCCGCATCGAGGCGCCGACCAATGTCAGGCCGCCGATGATCATCAACCATGTGGCGGGCTCAGGGATCGCCGAGCTAAAGTCCAATGCAACCACGGTGTTCGTATTGTAACTTAGGCCGCCCCAATTGATCTGCAGTTCGTTGCCGACGAGAGTTACGTGGCTCGAATCGAAACCCGACAAGTTGGTAATTCCGCGCACGGTCACTCCAGTGAACTCGCTGAACGCGTCACTGGTAAATACCAAGCCGTTGAAACCAGTGTTTAAAAAGGTTGGATTATCGAGCGTCGTATCAAATGCGATATCCAGAGAGGCAGCAGAGAAGTCGACGTTAAACGTCGTGACGCCCTCTAAGGAAATGTTTGATTCCTGGCCACCACCGACCACGAAGGACTGTGGTGTATACACCACTGGACCGTAGGGCGTAGCGAGGTCCGGATAGCGATATTCCGCACTGATGCTTGAACCAAGCAGCGTGGCTGCTGTAGCGGGAAGCGGCGATAAAAGGAGTGTCGCTGCAACCAATCCATTTGTGATAGTTCCCATGGTGTCCTCCACGCGCATCGTTGTTAACTTTTATCACGCGGAGAGATGTTCTCGTAACGTTGAGAACTCAGTGCGCTAAGCCTTCGACAGACCGAATGGCTCCTAAGTAGTTGAAGGCAGTCAATTATGAACAGATTTGAGCCATTCGTCAGAGCGCCCGGATGTGTATTAAGTGCCACGAGGCGATTGAGCGTGTTAATACTGTGCAAATTCGCACTTTCGGCGCAAGCGCGACGCAGTGAAATGGCCTGTGGCCAATTAAGCGCCCCTCCCTATTGAGCAGTTTTCGCGGCCAGCGGGACATGGTGCAGGAAGAGTGCCGAGCGTGGCCCCGGCCATCGCCTGCATCGCTCCCTGCCCGGTTCGCGACGGTAGCGAATGCCCCAGGGCGACCGGGAGATTCTCGCGCTCACGGACGCACGACGAGCGTGTGGCTATGCTACGGTATGAGCCTGTCAATCGCGGTGCGAATTGGGGCTGGCAGTCAGTTGGTCTGGTCGGGCGGAGCGATCGGCACCAGCAGCGGCGCGATAGACAGCCCCTCCTCGGCCATCGCTTGCGCCTCCTGGAGGCTAGCTGTGCCGTGGATCGCCGCCTGCTCCGCTTCACCATAATGCATGGCGCGCGCACGCTCAGCAAAGGCGGCACCGACCCACTGTGAATGGGCCAATGCGCGGCTTTGAGCTTCCGCCAGCTTGCTGATCAACAGCTTGATCTGATCACTGGACTGCCCATTCGCCATAGCGGCCACGGGCTGCGGCTCCGACGCGGCTTCAACTGGCTGAACCTTGGATCGCTGATTTCCCTTCGCGCCGACAGCGGGAGCCATCACAGCCTTCGAGACATCGTGCACACCACAGTAAGGGCACGAAATCTGCCGCTCGGCGCGTTGCCTCTCATAGTCCGCGCTGGAGCGGAACCATATCTCGAACACATGGCCGCTATCACATTTGAGATCGAATGAAATCATGAGATAACAATATCTTCTATCGGGCGCCTGTGCGCAAGAGATGGGATCCGCTGGCGCACCTCGGCAATGCGTTCCAGCGGCAAGTCGGCCCAGTAAAGGCCCGGCTCCTTGCCCGCGTCGAGCAGCACTGTCCCCCAGGGATCAATGACCAGGCTGTGACCATATGTCTGCCGACCGTCCTCGTGCAGCCCCACTTGCGCGGTGGCGATGACGAAGGCGGAGGACTCGATCGCTCGCGCGCGCAACAGCACATGCCAATGGGCCTCCCCGCTCGGCACGGTGAAGGCCGCGGGTACCGAAATGATATCCGCCCCGGCATTGCTCAAGGCTCGATACAGATCCGGGAAACGCACGTCATAGCAGATGGTGAGGCCAAGATTGCCCCATGGGGTACGCGCCATCACCGCGTGATCACCGCCGACATAGCTGCTCGATTCCCGCCAGCTTTCGCCGCCGGGCAGATCTACGTCGAACAGGTGGATCTTGTCGTAGCGCGCCCGAATTTCGCCCTGCGTGTCGATCAGAAAGCCCCGGTTGCGCCGTTTGCCACTCGCGGGATCACTCAGTGCCAGCGAGCCGAGATGGACCCAAAGGCCGACATCCCGCGCAGCCCCACGCACCGCAGCGAGCACCGGGTCGTCCGCTTCGGTGACGATGACGGCTCCGGAACGCTCCCGATCGCGATCAAGGCAGCCGGCCATTTCCGGCGTGAACAGCATATCGGCACCGCCCGCCGCCGCGGTGTGGACAGCATTGACGAGCGCGCGCGCATTGATCGCGGGGTCGATCCCCGCATTCATCTGGAAAAGAGCAATTTTCATGACTTCATCACGGACCGGTCAGGCCTCCAGCATCGCGTCCAGCTTGCCCGCACCCTCAAGCGCCATCAGATCGTCGCAGCCACCGACATGGGCACCGTCGATAAAGATTTGCGGGAAAGTCGAGCGGCCGTGCGCCCGCTGGATCATCTCGGCGCGAACCGGGCCGCCCATGGTGCCGTCATATTCCTCAAAATCCACGCCCTTTTCACGGAGGAGCGCCAGCGCGCGAGCGCAGTAGCCGCAGAAAGCGCGCGTATATATTTCAACATGAGGCATGGCAGCTTAAGTCCGATCTTGTCCCGTCGACATGATGTTGGGAAGCGGGCGGAAAAAGTCAATCGGCAGGGCGTGGTACGCGCGCCCAGCAGAGCACCTCCACCCGCGCGGCCCCGCCCCGCCGAAGGAGTTGGGCGCAAGCGGTCGCGGTCGCGCCGGTGGTCCAAATATCGTCGATAAGGATCGCCGTGACCCCCCGCAGCCGCGCCTGTGCGTTGGGTGCCAACGCGAAGGCGCCGCTGACGGTCTTCGCTCGCTCGCGTGGCTTGAGCGAATGCAGGGGCGGCGTATGCCGGGTCCGGCGAAGCAGGTCCAACGCGGTGGGAATGCCAGTCCTCTTGCTCAAGCGCCCGGCCACGAGCGCCGCCTGATTGAAGCCCCGTGTCCAGATGCGCCAGCGATGCAGCGGCACCGGGACGAGCAGGACCGGCTGCGCCCCTTCCTCGGGAAGCAGACGGGCCATATGCGCAGCCATCACGCCGGCAAGGCTGAGCCGGCGGCCATATTTGAGCCGATGCGCCACTGCCCGCCCGACGTCGCCATACCGCAGCACCGCTCGCGCCCGGTCGTAGGGCGGCGGCACAGCGAGACAGGCCCCACATAGCGCGTCCTGTCCGATCACAGCTGGAAGATCGGCGCCACAGCGGGCGCACATGGGTTCGCCGAGGAAGGCGATCGAAGTCCAGCAGTCGGGACAAAAGGTACCCGGCTGCGCAACGATCGTCCCGCACGCGGCGCAGCGCGGCGGCAAAGCGTAATCAAGCAGCGGCCGAAAGCTGCGCTTAAAAATGACGGCTGCAGACATCCGGCATCTTGTCCCACGCGCACGGACGGCGCACAAGCCCGCCATGAGCGTTCCCTACATCTTCAACGAGCAATTGCGCGCGCGCCGGCGCGATCGCGCGGCAGCAACCTTTGCCGCGCATGATTTCATCTATGCCGCCATGGCCGAAGACATGTTGGAGCGCCTGGCGGACGTAAAGCGGGATTTCCATCGCGCACTGGTCATCGGGTGTCCCGATCAGCGCCTGGCGGAAGCTCTGACGGCGCTCGGCTGCACGGTCACATGCTGCGATCCCGGCCCCATCTGGGCGGCGCGCTGTGGCGGCTTGGCAGTTCGCGAGGATCAGTTGCCCTACGACGATGCCGCGTTCGACCTCGTCCTGTGCTGCGGCACATTGGACGGGATCAACGATCTACCGGGGGCACTTCTCGGCCTCAACCGCATCCTGGAGCCCGACGGCTTGTTGCTGGTCAGCTTCATCGGTGCAGGATCCCTACCCCGGCTGCGTGCCGCGCTGCTCGCGGCCGACGGCGACCGCCCTGCCCAGCGCATCCATCCACAAGTCGACGTGCGCGCGCTCGGGGATCTCCTGACCCGCGCGGGTTTCGCCATGCCGGTCGCCGATCATCAGCCGCTCGACGTGCGCTATGGTTCTCTGTTCAGGCTGTTGGCCGATCTGCGCGGCATGGGCGCGGCGCAATGCCTCGCCTCCCCGCCGCCGCCCCTGACCCGCGCGGGTCTGGCGCGCGCGGCGGAACAGTTCGCGCTTGGGAGCGACGCCGATGGGCGGGTCACCGAGCGATTTGAAATTCTGCATGGCAGCGGATGGCACCCCAGCGCCAGCCAGCCCAAGCCGGCGCGGCGCGGCAGCGCGAAAATATCGCTCGCGGATGCGCTGAAGGCCGCCAAATCATAACCCACGCGGCCATCGGCGGTTCAGGCCCACCGTGCCTTCAGAGCAATGCGTCCAGCATCGCAACGAGTGGTTGGTCAGCGGGCGGCATCTCCAGCGCGAACAGTTCATGGCTGCGGAGCCAGCGGCTGTCGATCGCTTGGGTGGGGGCAACCATTCCCCGCCACTTGCGGCAGACATAGAGCAGCAGCAGCAGCGGTCGCTCACCGATCTGCCCGGTCGCGAAAGTCGCAGGCGCCAGGCAAGCGGTTTCGGTGGCGATCCCGAGTTCTTCATCCAATTCGCGGATAAGTGCGTGCTCGGGAGATTCGCCCGGCTCGACCTTGCCGCCGGGAAACTCCCAAAGGCCGCCCATATTCTTTTCCATTGGCCGCTGCTGGACAAATATCCGCGATTGCGCGTCGACCAAAGCGGCCGCGACGACGACGAGAGGCTGGATCCTGAAATCGGGAGTCATGCTGAGGCGACTGTCTCTATCAATTGTTAACGCATCGACGTTTACATAGCTGGCCATTCTGTATCCTCGCAGGAGAATTTCGGTGGGCCTATTCTTCCGCAAGCTACTGACTGCCGAGCGTGGCGCGACCGCCGTGGAATATGGCCTTATCATTGCAATGATCGTGCTGGCCATGGTCGGCATGCTGACCGAGGTTGCCAGCAAGACCAACGGCATGTGGAACAACGTCGCAAACGAAGTTAATGGCGATTAACTCTCAATTCTTTACAGGCGATGCCAAAAATTAGCGATTTATAAATCTCTCCTCCCCTACATGGTCGCATGTACGTAGTCTGAAGATCGATACGTGCTGCGGGGCTGATGACGAATTGATAATTTGAGGAGGTTTATGATGACGTTCTTTCGCAAGATGTTGAAGAACAGCAAGGGTGCGACCGCCATTGAGTATGGCCTGATTGCGGCTCTTATCGCTGTTGCGGCCATCACCGCTATGTCAACTCTTGGAAGCAAGCTCGGAAACACCTTCAACAAGGTAGGCAACGAGTTGAACAACGCGGGTTAATTATTGTTCGACGACTCCTCGAACAACAATGGAAGCGGCGGCACGAAAGTGTCGCCGCTTTTTACATGGGCCAGCGCATCACCGGAGAAGCCTCAATAGGTCACGATCTTCACGCGGCTGCCGGCCTGCAACGGCGTGTTGGCAGCGAGGCCGTTGAGCACCAGAAACCGATCGAGCTTATAATCGTCATAGGCCATGCGTGCCGCCAGACTGTTGGCGGTGTCGCCAGCCTTGACCGTTACCAGCCGCACGCGCCGCGTCCGGATGCCGCTTGCTTCCGTGTCGCTCATCCGGTTCACCGAATTGACCAGGCTGCCGAGCGCACCTAGCCCCTGCCCCGCCGGGTTCACCACGATGAAGTGATAGGCGGTAGATGGGCCGAACTGATAGGCGACCACCGTCACATCCAACCGCTTTCCCTGCGAGTTGCTCATGCTGGCCGCACCCCACGCCGCCGGCAGGCCGTTGATGCTGCTACGACGGATGTCGATGGAGGGCCGCTGCCCCTGCCCCGCCAACTGGGTGAAGATGCTCTGCACATAGGCTTCGAGATTGCCGTTGAACGCCGCCCCGCTGAACTGGGCCTGCCCGGATTGCCCGACGATGGAAACGGCACTGGATCCGTTCTGGATGGCATAGCCGTTGGGGGCCGTGAACTTGAGCTTGAAGGCCGGATGCAGGAACTGCTGGCCAGCGATGATCCCCTCCTTGGGGTCATCGCCATACAGCATGCCGTCGAGATTGGAGAGGAACACCTCTGCATTGCGCACGGTGCTGCGCGAACCGGTGGCTTGTGCGTTGGTGAGTGCGCGCCGCACGCGGGAGGCGGGATCGGGGTGGGTGCTCGCCCATTCGGGGATGCTGCTGTTCTGGCCCTGCGTCCGACTGTCGAGCACGGTCTGCGCGGCCAACGAGGCGAGCATGGACGAGAGCGCCGTGGGGTCATAACCCGCCTTGGCGAGATAACGGATGCCGAGATCGTCCGCCTCATATTCCTGAGTGCGGGAGAATTTGAGGGTGAGGAGTTGCGCGCCCGTGCCGATGCCGCGCTGGAGCACCTGCCCGAGCCCCGAGTCGCCGGCTACGACGCCGACGAGCACCTGCCCGAGGACGCCGAGGATGCTGTTGCGCTGCGCCGCGCTCTGCCGCTTCTTGCCGTGCTGCGCCGCGACATGGCCGACTTCATGCCCGAGCACGCCCGCCAGTTCGGCCTCATCGTTCATCAGCGCCATGAGTTGCCGCGTGACATAGACATAGCCGCCGGGGATGGCGAAAGCGTTGTTCACCGAGCTGTTGAGCAAGCTGATGGTGAAATCATTCTGCTGGCTGGACAGACTGGACTGCACGGCGATCCGCCGCCCTACGCTGGTCACATAGGCAGCTTGCGGCCCTGCGTAGAGCCCGCCGAACTCCGCCAGCAACTCCGGGTGGGCCTTGGCGCCCTCTGCACGCTCGGCCTGGCTCATCGAGCTAACGGTCTGGATCTGCCGTTGCTGGGCCACGCCCGTCGCGGTCAGCGTCATGCAGCCGGCGATTGCGGCCGCGCCCAGGCAGAATGTCACATAACCGCGTGCCATGGCGCTCCCTCTTGTTCGGTTGTCCGGGCAGATTAATCCGCCATTTGCGAAATGCAAACGGGGACCCCGCGTTCCCGGGCCGTCAGCCGAGCGCCAGGAACTTCTCCGCGCGCTGGTGGCGAAGCTGATCCGGCGCGAGCCCGTCCAGCGCGCTCAACTCCTCCAGAATCGCCTTCTGGAGTGCCTGGATCGCAACATCGCCATCGCGATGAGCCCCACCGACCGGCTCGGGCACGATGCGGTCGATCACACCGAGCGTAGCCAGTTGCTGGGCGGTCACCTGCATGGCCTGCGCAGCGTCAGCCGCCTTGTCGGCCGTCCGCCACAGAATGGAGGCACACCCCTCCGGCGAAATGACCGAATAAATGGCATGCTCGAACATCAGCACGCGATTGGCCGCCGCCAGCGCCACCGCCCCCCCGGAACCGCCCTCGCCCACCACGGCCGCGACCATCGGCACGCCGAGTGCCAGGCAGGCTTCCGTCGCGCGCGCAATGGCTTCCGCTTGCCCGCGCTCTTCCGCCTGCACACCGGGAAAGGCCCCGGAGGTATCGACCAGCGTCACCACCGGCAGGCCGAAACGGTCGGCGAGTTCCATGAGCCGCGCCGCCTTGCGGTACCCTTCCGGCATGCCCATGCCGAAATTATGGCGGACGCGTGAGGCTGTGTCGTGCCCCTTCTCGTGGCCGATCAGCATCACCTTGCGGCCGCCAATGGTTGCAAAACCACCCTGGATCGCCTTGTCGTCGCCAAACGCGCGGTCGCCCGCCAGCGGAAGGAACTCGCTGCACATGCCGGCGACGAAATCGCGAAAATGCGGCCGCTCGGCGTGGCGGGCGACCTGTGTCTTCTGCCACGGCGTCAACTTGCCATAGAGATCGGCAAGCATCGTCGTCGAGCGCTGCTGAAGCCGCCCGATTTCCGCGTCGATATCCAGCGCGCCGTCATCGGCGGTCTCGCGCAATTCGTCGATCCGCGCCTGAAGCGTCGCGACCGGCTTCTCAAAATCGAGATAACTGACCATCGCCGCGCGTTAGGACGGGCGCGGCGTCAGGTCAACGAGCGGATGACGTGCATTGACCAGAGCGACGAGCCGTTCCGCATCGACATGGGTGTAGATCTGCGTCGTGGCGATGTCGGCGTGGCCGAGCATCGCCTGCAGCGCGCGCAGGTCCGCGCCGCCTTCCAGCAGGTGCGTAGCGAATGCGTGCCGCAGCACGTGCGGGCTGACGCGCTGCGGGTCGATACCAGCCTCCGCGGCCAGCGCACGGACGATCTGGAACAGGCGTACGCGGCTGAGATGCGCCTTGCCGGAGGGGAACAGCCACGGGCTTGATTCCGGCACATGTGGACGCCAGGCGGCCACGGCGGCGCGGGCCCGGTCCGAGATCGGCACCAGCCGCTCGCGCCCGCCCTTACCGCGCAGGATGAGGAATGGCCGGTCGGTGGCAAGTGCGCGGGCGGGCAGAGAGACAAGCTCGCTCGCCCGCAGACCCGACCCATAGAGCAGCTCGAACAGTGCCGAGAGCCGCAGGTCGAGGGCATTGACCGGTGTTCGAGCGACGCGAGCGGCGATGACAGCGAAAATCGCGTCCACGTCGCCATGGCTCAGCACCTTGGGCAAAGGCCGCCGCAGGCTGGGCCGTGGCAGCGCATCGGAGGGATTGTCAGTCCGGACCGATTCGGCCTCGAGGAAGGCGAAGAAACCGCGCAGAGCCGATGCCTTGCGGGCGAGGCTAGCGGAGGAAAGATCCGCCCAGAGCCGGCTGACGTCGTTGAGCGCAGCTTGTGTGGCGTCGGTCAGGTTCCGCAGGTGACGGGCGGCATCGGTCAGATCGTTGCGATAGGCGAGCAGCGTATTGCGTGTAGC
This sequence comes from Sphingobium sp., assembly GCA_035654015.1. Lineage (GTDB taxonomy): Bacteria > Pseudomonadota > Alphaproteobacteria > Sphingomonadales > Sphingomonadaceae > Sphingobium. The sequence continues at coordinate 47,733 of DASRXX010000003.1, read as the reverse complement.
GCCACGCTCCGCCGCAAGCATGGCCAGATAGCGGTCTATCATGGTCGCGTCGCGTGCGCTGACGGGCGCCGCCTCTGCGCCCACCTTGCTCATCCGATGCGGGCCATCGCCTCGGCCGCGATCATGCGGGCATAGGGATTGAGACCGACCCGGTCGAGCGCCGCGACGATGAAATAGAGATGCTGGGGCGGCAGGGCGCGCCAGTCCGAGCCTTGCATGCCCACCGCCGCGAGGAGTGCCACCGTACCAGCCTCGCCCCGCTGCGCGGCCGCCAGCAAGGCGCGCTGCCAGCGCGTGCGCGGCGCGGTCTCGATGCCGTTGTCGCGCAGCAGCTTCACCCGATCACCCGCAGGAAGGCGCCCAAGGCCAGCAAGCGCTGCCACGAGGCTGCGCCCGAGTTGCTTTCCCTCGCTCTCATCCCGCGAAACGAACCTTGCGATCCGATCACCGGACAGGCCGATCTGAGGGCTGGGCAGCCCGGTCGCGAGCAATGCCCAGCTGCGTTCCCCAGCCTCACCATCGAGCCGGTTTGCGACCGCGCTCCAGCGTGCAGCGTGATTGTCGTATCCACCCGCCAGCATCGCCGCAATCAACCACGGCGTATCCTCGCCTGCCTCGTCGCTGGCGGGGAGCACGGCCGCCGCGCGAGCCAAGGCCGGCAAGTTGCCGTAATGAACCCCGCCCGGACCGGTCCGCCCGCCGTCAGCGGACGCGCCTGTCCACCATTGCCGCATCGCAGCGATCCGCTCGGACGCCGAACCGCCTGTATAGGCCGTTCGCAGCAGGTCACCCCGCGCTGTGGCGGCGTCATCAGCGTCATCCTCGTCGGCCAGCGCGGCATGGAAGTCGCGCGATGCGCTACCCGAAAAAACACCGAGCCGCGTGGCGACGGCCACACCCGGCAAACGCTGCGTGCGGGTGAGTAAGGGTGCTCGTGCCTCCCAGGCGCGCACCTGCGGGCCGACCGTAGCGTAAAGTGCCTCGGGGATCGGCACATTGGTCGCGTTGGCCAAGCCGAACCGCCAGCTCGTCAGGTTGGTGACGCCATCCCACTCGATCTTGACCGAACGGCGGCTGTTCGGCCCTGCGCCCACGGCCTTTTCGGCAAGGCGATAGTCGATGCCCCGCGCGATGCCGCGCCGCTCGGCCTGGTTGAGGAGCGCGCTGGCCGTGCCCTGATCGGCGGAGAAGGACGCACAGATCGCTTGCGCCATGAACCAGCCCGGCTCATCGGAGAAATCGCGCGCACGCGGCAGCAATGGGCACAGACCGGCCGGATCCGCCGCTGCGAGATGAGCCTGCATCGCGACCGCATAGAGGCGCCGAGTATAGCGGTCCGAATCGACGCCCTGGATCAGCAGCCGGGCGTTGTCCGCTTCACCCATGCGCAGCAGGAGCCATGCGCGCTCGGCCGTCCAGTCGGCGCCGCCGATATCGCGCGGCGTATCGGTCTGCGAGATGAGCGCACGGCGGAGCAGAATGCTACCCCAACGTGAGAGGAAAGGAGCGCGTGTCGCCTGCATGATCGCGGCGAGGTCCTTGCCATGCTCACGGCCGAAAGCGCCGCGGTCCAGCCCGCCCAGCGCCGGGGTCAGCGGGCCGATCAGGTCCAGCGATCGCCGCGCGGATGGCGGCAGATCGTATTTCTCGGCGATCTGATCGCTCTCGGTCGCGTTCGCCGCCTCGCCCGGCAGCACGTCTGCCGCCTCGTTGACCACAGCGGCCGTGGACGGAGCGCTCGGTGCCGCAGGCGCAGGAACGGCCGGGGCGCTTGGCGTTGGCGCCGGGGATCGCGGCGCACTCGGCGCTGGGGTCGGCTCCCCGAAACCTTCGGGCAATAGCGACTCCGGCCCACCCTGCGCGATCACGGGAATAGCGAGCGCCAGCGCGCTCAGCCCAATCAGCCAATATGTCCGAGGAACGCGCACGATCCGCGCCTATTTGCCGAGCTGATCGGCGGCGACGGGTATTTCGATTTGTTTCACCGTTTGCTCGCCGCCGTTCCACCAGGAGAGAACAAGCAGCAAAATGATGAGCAACGGGACGATCCAGACGATCAACGACAGGGGATGCCTGCGGCGGCGGAGGGGATCGTTACGGCTGATTTTCATGATGCTCTTTTCAGGCCTTGCCAACGTTCAAGGGTGCGAGGACGGACGTTCGCCGTTGCCTCGGGCGTCGGCGGCTGTATAGCCGCGCAGGTCATGGGGCGAAACGATAAATGTGCACAAGAGGCGGCGCGCACCTCGCTCGTCCTCGTAGGGCTGATGGGTGTCGGCAAGTCGACCATTGGCCGGCGGCTTGCTGCGCGGCTGGGCCTGCCCTTCGTCGATGCCGATGACGAGATCGAACGTGCCGCCGGCATGAGCATTCAGGAAATCTTCGACACCTATGGCGAAGCACAGTTTCGCGACGGCGAACGGCGCGTCATCGCACGGCTGATCGACGGCACGCCCAAGGTCGTCGCGACCGGCGGGGGCGCCTTCGTGAACGACGATACGCGGCGGCTCATCCTGGAGAAGGCCACAGCCATCTGGCTGGATGCGAATATCGATATTCTTGTCGAGCGCGTCTCCCGCCGTGAGGGGCGCCCGCTGCTCAAGGACCGCGATCCGCGCGAGGTCCTGATCTCGCTCGCCAGCGCGCGCGCGCCTTTCTATGCGCAGGCGCCGATCCGTATCATGAGTTCTGACTCGCCGCATGAGGCGACCGTGGAAAAGATTCTGGAGGCGATCGGCCAATGACAATCGTTCCCGTCTCGCTTGGCGCGCGCAGCTACGACGTCCGCATCGAGAGCGGCCTGCTCGACCGAGCCGGCGAGGCATTGGCGCCCTACGCGACTGACCGGCCATTCCTGGTCATCACCGACGAACATGTCGCTGCCGCACAATGGCCCCGTCTCGATGCCGCGCTGCGCGCCGCGGGGCTGAGGGCCGAGCTTGTCACCCTGCCCGCTGGGGAAGCGACCAAGAGTTGGCCGCATCTGGAGGCACTCACCGACAGGATGATCGCCCACGGCGTTGAGCGGCGTGATCACGTCATCGCCCTTGGTGGTGGCGTGATCGGCGATCTCGTCGGTTTCGCGGCCGCTATCGTCAAGCGTGGCTGCGCGTTCATCCAGATCCCGACCACCCTGCTCGCGCAGGTCGACAGTTCAGTGGGCGGTAAGACGGCGATCAACAGTCGTGCCGGCAAAAACCTGCTCGGCGCCTTCCATCAGCCCTCCCTGGTGCTGATTGACCCCGAGACGCTGGATACGCTGGGCGGGCGTGAGGTCCGCGCGGGCTATGCCGAGGTCGTCAAATACGGCCTGATCGACGATGCGGCCTTCTTCGAGTGGTGCGAGGCGCACGGCCCGGCTCTGGTCGCCGGAGACCCGGACGCCCGCGCCCATGCCATCGCCAAAAGCGTGGCTGCCAAGGCCGCCATTGTTGCGCAGGACGAGCGCGAAACCAGCGGCAAGCGCGCGCTGCTCAATCTCGGCCATACCTTCGGCCATGCGCTTGAGGCGGAAACCGGCTTCTCGGACCGCCTGCTCCATGGCGAGGGCGTGGCGGCCGGCATGGCGCTCGCCTTCGCCTATTCGGTGCGACGCGGCGAATGTTCCGGACAGGATGCTGGCCGTGTCATTGCCCATCTGCGCGCGGCCGGTCTCCCCGCCTCGCTCCGGGAGGCCGGCGTGGACGCGCCCGGTGCCCGCCTCGTCGACCATATGCTGCACGACAAGAAAATGAGCGGCGGAACCCTCCCTTTCCTGCTCGCGCGCGGAATCGGCCAGACATACCTCGCGACGGATGTCGACCTGACCGACGTTGCCGCGTTTCTCGACGAGACGCGCGGGTGAGCGCTGCTTAGCTGAGCCGGCTGCCGGCAAAGCGCCAGGCCAGCCAGAGCCAGCCAAGGATCATCAGGACACCGCCGATCGGGGTGATCGCGCCCAGCCAGCGTGGCGCGCCGAACGCCATGGCGTAAAGGGTCGCGGCAAACAGCGCACTGCCACCCAGCAAGATCGCGGCGGGGCCGTTCAATGTGCCTTGACCGCTCCCCGGGGACAGCGCCACCGCCACCACCGCCACGGCATGGATGAGCTGATAGAGGCCACCGGTCCGTAGCCATTCGGCCGCTTGCGGATTGGCCGCGCCATGGGCTCCGAATGCCGAGAAACCAATGGCAATGGCCGCGCTTACGGCCGCTATGGATGCGATCATGCGTCGTCTCCCAACACCTGCTTTTCCGGTAGGACCATCGTCCGCCCGGGCCGAAACAGAAGCTCCTTGGCAGCCATGAGCCCCGAGGCGATCTGCACATCGAGCCGCTTGCGATCGTTGGCGCGATATTGCCGTTCCACCTCGTCCACCTCAGCTTCGTCGAGTCCCAGACGTGTGAGCGCAGCCCGACCCAGCGTGACAGCCGACTCGAACACCTCGCGCACCACGCCGCCCAGCGGCAGATCGTGCACTGCGATCAGATGGCTCCGGTCAAACGTCCGCACCAGCACGGCCGCGTCCGGAAACGCCTTCAGAATTGGCGTGAGGGCGCCGGGACCGAAATGACGGTCATCATGGCAGAAGATCAGCAGCGCCGCGTCCTCCGCGCCGGCGCGGCGCAGCAGGTCGATGCGGGTGCCATCGCCATAATAGACCTTGATATCGAGCTGGCTGGATAGTTCGATCTGCGCCGGCTTGCGGTCGATCAACGTTACGCCGCAGCCCTGCCCCATCAACATTTGCGCGACAGTTTGGCCGAACCGGCCGTAGCCGACGATGATCGCGGTTCCGCGCGGCGCCTTTTCCGGCCCGTCCAGGCCGTCGCCAGCCGCGTCTTCCTTCGAGAATTCGAGCCGCCGGGCGATCATCAGCAGGAATGGCGTGGACATCATCGACAGCGTGACGATCGCGCTGAACATGCTCGCCGCCTCCGGAGCGATCAGCAGCGCATCGCGCGCCTGGGCGAACAGCACGAAGGCGAGTTCGCCACCCTGACTTAGCAGGAGGCCGAGAGCGAGCGCTTGCAGGCGCGGCACGCCGAACAGCATCGCAATCGGCGTGATCAGCAGCACCTTCACCGTAACCAGCGCCAGCGCCATGCCGACGATAAAGAAGGGTTCGCGGGCGATGACGCCGAGATCCAGCACCATGCCGACCGCCACGAAGAACAGACCGAGCAGGATGGTGCGGAACGGCTCCACATCCGATTCAATCTCGTGCCGATATGGCGAATCCGCCAGCATCACGCCGGCGATGAAGGCGCCGAGCGCGGTGGACAGGTTCAGCGCCTGCATCAGCGCGGCCGAAGCCAGCACCGCGAACAGGCCGATGGCGACGAACAGTTCGCGCTCGCCCAGCCGCCCGATCAGCCGCAGCAGCGGTTGCAGGATGAACCGCCCGGCCAGCACCAGCCCGACAATCGCACCGACCGTGTAGAGGCCAAGCATCCAGCCTGGCGGGGCATGAGGATCAGCCGGGGCGCGGGAGAGCGCGGCGATGATCGTGATGAGCGGGACGATGGCCAGATCCTGAAGCAGCAGGATAGCGAAGGCCTTCTCCCCGAACGGCGAGTTAATCCGTCCACTTTCCTTGAGGCCGGGCAATACCTGCGCGGTGGAGGAGAGCGCGAGCGGCAGGCCCAGCGCAATCGCTGCGCCGAGCGTGAAATCCGTCGCCAGATAAATGAGCGCTGCGAGAGCAACGCCGCACAGCGCCACCTGCAAGACGCCGAGGCCGAAAATATCACGTCGCAGCCGCCACAGCCGAGTCGGGTTGAGCTCCAGCCCGACGAGGAACAGCAGCAGCACGATACCGATCTCGGCAATGTGCATTTTGCTCTCGCCACCGCCCACGAGAGCAAGGCCGTGCGGACCGATCAGCGCCCCGGCGATAAGATAGCCAAGCGTTGCGCCCAGCCCCAGACGACGGAACACAACGACAAGCGCCAGGGCCACGCCCAGCATGATGACACCCTCGCTCAGCAGCAGCTCCGTCGCGGAGACAGCCGCTGCGGGGTCAGCCATGTGTGGATCGGCCGGCGAGTGCGTCCGCAAAAGCGCCCGTAGCCGCCTCAAATGCCAGGCGCATAGAGGGATGGCGCGCCGGATAATCGCGTCCGGCGGCCAGCAGCGCCAGCTCCGGCCAGTCCGGCATGGCATCGCTCTCGCCAGCCAGATAGGCGCGCCATGCTTCGCTCGCCTGCTCGATGCTGGCTTGATCCGCGCCAATCGCGCCATGTGCCAGTATGGCGGCGGCGGCCTGCCCCAGCGCACATGCCTTGGCATCGAGGCCGATCGCGGCAACACGCCCTGCGTCGTCCAGACGCAGCGAGACCGTCATGCGGCTGCCGCAGGTTGGGGAACGCCGTTCCTCGACCGCATCGGCGGCGGCAAGCGGTGGGAAATCCGCCACGCTTGCCGCCATGCGCAGCACGTCGATGCTGTAGAGCGTTTCGCCCGTTGCCCTTGCCTCACTGCCCGTCATCGCCAGCGCCCTTCGTCTCGTCCGGCATCACGTTGCTCAGCAGTCCGCCCTGGCGGCTGTTCTCCGCGATCCATTCGCTCATCGCCGATCCGCTGGCGCTGAGCAGTGGATAGGAGCGCGAGAGGCGCATCCAGTCCGGTCGGTTGCTCTCCACGCCATATAGGGCGTCATAGCCTATGGTGAACAGCACATAGCAGATCGTTGCCACTAGCAGGCCCTTGACTGCGCCGAAGCCGAGCCCGAGCAGCCGGTCGACCATGCCCAGCATTGAAGCCTTGGTCTTTCCGCCGATGGCCTTGGCGAGCATCTTCCCGAGAACGAAGACGACGCCGAAGACGAGCACGAAGGAGAGAAGCGCCGCGCCATATTCCGAGCCGACCCAAACCGTGAACAGCGCGGTGACGGGCGCGTGGAACAGCCGCACGGCAACGATACCGCCGACCAGCGCCGCCAGTCCCAGCGATTCCGTGGTGAACCCGGCGATAAAGCCGCGAATAGCGAGGCCGCCGATGAGGAGGAGAACGGCAATATCAAGGGCGGTCATGGCTGGCTGGCTAATCGCGCCCGAGCATATGGTCAACAAGCTCGCTCAATCGGGTGAAACCGGACGTGGCCAACCCGTTGGCCAGCTTTGCGCTGGAGGTCGGCAGCAGCGCGCGCTGGAAGCCCAGTTTCGCCGCTTCGCGCAGGCGCAACCCGGCGTGCGCAACTGGTCGAATCTCGCCGGAAAGGGCGATTTCGCCCAGCATGACCGCATCCTTGGGCACCGGTCTTTCGGAGAGGGCGGAGATCAGGGCGCCGGCCACCGCGAGATCGGCGGCGGGATCCTGCAAGCGATAGCCGCCCGCCACGTTGAGATAGACCTCGCAGCTTGCGAAGCTGAGCCCGCAGCGCGCCTCCAGCACGGCGAGGATCATGGCGAGCCGGCCGCTGTCCCAGCCGACCACGGCGCGACGCGGCGTGGCGCCGCTCGCCAGCCGCACGGTCAACACTTGAATCTCGACCAACACCGGCCGCGTCCCTTCCAGCGCGGGGAACACCGCCGCGCCCGGCACACGCTCGTCGCGGTCGGTCAGGAACAGCGCGGAGGGGTTGCCGACTTCCTGCAAGCCTTCCTCCGCCATGGCGAACACGCCGATCTCGTCAGTGCCACCGAAGCGGTTCTTGATTGCCCGCAGGATGCGATACTGGTGGCTTCGCTCGCCCTCAAAACTCAGCACCGTGTCGACCATATGCTCCAGCACACGCGGCCCGGCGATCGACCCGTCCTTGGTGACGTGGCCGACGAGTATCAGCGCCGCGCCGCCCTTCTTGGCGAAGCGGATCAGCTCCTGCGCGGAAGCCCGCACCTGGCTCACAGTGCCCGGCGCCCCCTCGATCATGTCGCTGTGCATCGTCTGGATCGAATCGATGATGAGCAGATCGGTGCCTGCCGCCTGCCCCAATGTCGTCAATATGTCGCGCACCGACGTGGCGCTGGCGAGCTGTACCGGCGCATCACCGAGTCCGAGCCGACGCGCACGGAGCCGCACCTGGTCGGCCGCCTCCTCGCCGCTCACATAGACCACTTGCCGGCCTGCGCGCGCCAGTTGCGCCGCCGCCTGCAATAGCAGGGTCGATTTGCCGATTCCTGGATCCCCCCCGATCAGCGTCGCCGATCCGGCAACCAGCCCGCCACCCAGCGCCCGATCAAACTCCGCCAGCCCGGTCCCTAACCGGTCGGGCAGAGCGCCGTCGCTGTCGAGCCCGACAAGCTCGATCGGTCGGCCGCCGGCCTGCAGATCATGCTTGACCGAGAAGGCTGTCGCCGGTGCTTCCTCCAGCAGACTGTTCCACTCGCCGCAGTCGTCGCACTGGCCCTGCCAGCGCGAGGCGACAGATCCGCAACTCTGGCAGACGAAACGACGTTTGACCTTGGCCATGTCGCTTCCCATATCAGAACGAACCACGAACGCTAGCGCGATTTTCTTGCGCATAAACGGATGAAACGGCAAGCAGGGAGCTCATGATCAAGGTCGCCTCCTACAATATCCGCAAGGCCATCGGCACCGATCGGCGCCGGGCGCCGGAGCGCATCATAGACGTGCTCAACGAGTTGGATGCCGACGTGATCGCCCTGCAGGAGGCGGACCGCCGTTTCGGCCCGCGCCACGCGGTGCTGCCCGACCGCCTGCTGGAGACCCATTCGGACTATCGCGTCGTCTCCATTCCCACCCGCGCGGAGAGCATGGGCTGGCACGGCAACGCCTTGCTGGTCCGCCGCGATCATCATGACGAGGCGGCGGGGGATGTCGTCCACCTCCCCTGCCTGGAGCCGCGCGGCGCGGTTACCGCGAGCTTGGACGTGCGGGGTCAGCGGCTGCGCATTGTCGGTATGCACCTCGATCTTTCCGGGCTGTGGCGCCGCCGCCAGGCCGCGGCGCTGGTCAGCCAGGTCGAGCATCGCCACGAGCATGATCCCGCCGTGGGGACGATCCTGATGGGCGATCTCAACGAGTGGAGCAACGGCCGGGGCTGCCTCTCCGATTTCGGTCGGCATTTCGAGATCGCACCGTGCGGCCGTAGCTTCCATGCGCGTCGCCCGGTGGCCTCGCTCGATCGCATCATGTGGCGCGGCGACCTGACGTTGGCCGACTGCGGGGTACACATGACTCCGCTGGCGCGCCGGGCCTCCGATCATCTGCCCATCTGGGCCGATTTCACCCTCCCGGTCTGACGGGTCGACAAGCGCCCCGCCCCCCGCCTATCTGTAGACCATGCGGGAGAAGGAACTGAGGCTTGCGCTCGTCTGCTATGGTGGCGTGAGCCTCGCCGTTTACATGCACGGCGTCACCAAGGAAGTGTGGCGGCTTGCGCGAGCCAGCCGGGACTTCTGCCGCCACAACAATGAACATGCCATCGGGCCCGACGGGACGGTCTACGGCCAGATCCTCGCCGCTGCACGCGCCGAATCCAACCTCAAGCTGCGGGTTCTGCCGGACATCATCGCGGGCGCCAGTGCGGGCGGCATCAACGGCGTCTTCCTCGCCCACGCCATCGAGACGGGCCAATCACTCGACCCTTTGACCGATCTGTGGCTCCGCTGTGCCGACGCCGATATCCTGCTCGATCCAGACGCCCGCCCGCTCTCCCGCTTTACCAAATTCTGGGCAGCGCCAATCCTCTGGCTGCTGCTACGGCGGCGCGGCGACACGGTGGACCGCACGGTGGCACCGGAAATGCGCGAGGAGGTCCGCCGCAAGCTCTCCAATTTCGTGCGCGCTCGCTGGTTTGCCCCTCCCTTTGGCGGCAAGGGCTTCTCACGTCTCATCCTCGACGCCTTCGACGCCATGGCTGGCGGAGAACCGGGCGAGCCCCTCCTCCCGGACAATCACCCGCTCGATCTCTATGTGACGGCCACCGACTTTGCGGGTCATGAGGAGGTGCTGCGGCTCAACAGTCCCCCCGAGATTAGCGAGACGGAGCATCGCCTGACGATCAGCTTCCACGCTCGCGGCCTCCGTCCGCGCCAACTCGCTGACCCGAGCGAACTGGTCTTTGCCGCGCGAGCGACCGCCAGTTTCCCCGGGGCCTTTCCGCCGTTCACCGTGCGTGAACTGGACGCTGTGCTCGCCGAACGGGAACGGCCATGGCCGGGCCGCAACACCTTCCTGCGCCGGGTGCTGCCCCAGCACAGCGAAGCCGGCAATGCGGAAGACGCGGTGCTTATCGATGGATCAGTGCTCGCCAATGCGCCCTTTGCACAGGCCATGAACGCACTGCGCGATCGGCCCGCGCGCCGCCCCGTCGACCGCCGCTTCGTTTATATCGAGCCAGCGCCGAGTGCGGGAGGCTTCCGCCTCACCTCACCGCTGCGTCACCGCGTCACCGGCGAGGGGTTGCTCCCCGGATTCTTCCGCACCATCTTCGGCGCGGTCAGCGAGATCCCGCGCGAACAGCCGATCCGCGACAATCTGGAGCTGATTACCGAACGCTCCAGCCGAATCCGCCACATGCAGCATATTTCCGAGGCGCTGCGGCCGGATATCGAGCGGACCGTCGACCGCACGTTGGGCCGCACGCTTTTCCTGACCCGCCCCACGGCGCGTCGCCTTGCGCACTGGCGTGCGCGCATGCAGCAGAAAGCCGCCCGGGCCGCCGGCTTTGCCTACCCCGCCTATGGCTATCTCAAATATTCCAGTATCGTCGAGGAACTTGCCGCGTTGATCGCCGCGCTCGCCGGCGAAGCCACGCCCATCGGCAAGGAGACGATCCTGCAGGCGTTGCGGGCGCATCTGCATGCCCAGGGCGTGGATCGCGTCGGCTACGGCACCGCGGACGGAGCGAGCGAGGCCTTGATCGCCTTTTATCGCAGTCATGATGTCGCCTTCCGTGCACGTCGCCTGCGCTTTCTTACTCGGCGCCTCTCTGCCGCCGCGCGAGAGCACGAGGACGATGAGCCGCGTAACGCCGGCCGGGCTGCCCTGCTCGAGCTGCTGTATGAAGCGATCGCGCTTTATTCCGAGCGGCAACAGGCCGGCTGGTTTGGCGCAGCCGCCCGCGAACAAGCAGGCCGGGCGCGTACCGACCCCGCCGGCATGCTCGCCTTGATCGCCCACGAGCGCGACCTGCGCGCGCTCGACGATATGGTCGACGCGCGCTTTGCCGCTGCGGTAATGCGGCTTGATCCCGACGAACGACGCATCCTTCTCAAGTCATATCTCGGCTTCCCCTTCTACGATATCGCGACGTTTCCGCTGCTTCAGGGCGAAGGTCTGGACGAATATGACCCGATCAAGGTCGATCGCATCTCGCCCGATGATGCCACGGCCATCCGAGCCGGCGGCGCCGCCGCGACGCTGCGTGGGATCGAGTTCAATAGCTTCGGGGCGTTCTTTAGCCGCGCCTACCGGGAGAATGATTATCTCTGGGGCCGCCTCCACGGCGCTGACAGGCTGATCGACATCCTTCTCTCGACCCTGCCTGGTGAGATGGCTTCTGATCCCGCCCGCGCGAAGGCATGGAAGCGGGAAGCATTCCTCGCGATCCTCGATGAAGAGACTCCCCGCCTGCCGGCCATGACGGAGCAGATCGAGCAGATCCGACGGGAGATCGACGCGGCTATGCCTCAGGCTTGACGAGAGTCACCTGCGAAACGTCGATGCCACGGCCGGCAAAACCGCCCTCGCAATACATGAGATAGTAACGCCACAGGTCGACGAAATGCTGGTCGAAGCGCTGGGGCAGATGCCCGGCCTCCACCGCCGCATCGAACTGCTCGCGCCATTTGCGCAGCGTCCAGGCGTAATCGAGGCCGAAGCGCTGCTGGTCACGCCATTCCAGCCCGGTCCGCTCGGCAATCTCCCGGAAACGCCGCTCGGAGAGGAGAAAACCGCCGGGGAAGATGTAGCGCTGGATGAAATCCGCCCGTGCGGCATAAGCGGGAAAAATCTCGTCGTCGATGCTGATGAACTGAATCGCCGCCTTCCCGCCCGGCCGCAGCAGGCGCGCGATGCTCTCCAGATAGGCGGGCCAATATTGCTGCCCGACCGCCTCGACCATCTCGACGCTGGCAATGGCATCGAACGTCCCTTGCACATCGCGATAGTCCTGGAGCAACACGCTCGCCGCACCGCCTGCCGCCTGGATTGCAGGGCGGCCCAGCACGTGGTCGCGCTGTTGGTGCGAGAGGGTGAGACCGACATAGGTAAGGCGCTGCCGTTCCAGCGCCCTCTGTGCCAGGCTGCCCCAGCCACAGCCAATCTCCAGCAGCCGATCGCCCGGCGCCAGAGAAAGCCGGTCCAGCAGATCGTCGATCTTGCGCATTTGCGCGCGTTCGAGCGGTTCGTTGGGGTAAGCCGGGCGAGCGCTCGAATATGTCAGGCTCGGGTCCAGCCACGTCCTGTAGAAATCATTGCCGAGGTCATAATGCTCGGCAATGTTGCGCCGTGCGCCGCGCCGATTGTTGCGCCGTCGATGGAGATTGAGCTTGCCGATGAGGCGCGGCAGGCCCGACGAGCGGGCGCTGTTCCCCAGCGAGCGTGCGTTGGCGGCGAACAGCGCAAACAGCGCCACCGGATCGGGACTCGACCAGTCACCGGCCGCCCACCCGCGATACCAGCCTGTCGAGCCGGCAACCGCGAGGCGCGCCAACGCGCGCCAATTCTGGAGATGGACGATAGCCGAAAATCCGGGCTCGTTGGCCCCAAGCAGGCGCACCGTCCCATCCGGCAGGTGCAGCTCCAGCGTTCCGGTCAGCAGCCGCTCGTCAATCCGGTCGATGAGGGGCAGAAACAGACGCTGCGGAATCAGTCGCCACAGGCTGCGCCGCATCCGTGCGCCGGACTTGCGCAGGAAGGCGCGTTGGCGCCCGGCAGGCGGACTGTGAACGGTCATGCCTGCATAATGGGATGTTCGCGCGTCGAGCACAATGGCCTCTTGGGCGGCGCCGTGGCGCACGCTGCAAGTCAAATTTCGCGGGGCCGCAACCGAGCCCACGCCAGTCATGTTCGCGCCTCCAGAGGACCGAATGGGCGGGATGGGCGGGATGGCAAGTGGCCCGCCCGACTTCGGCCTACTTCGCCGGCGAAACGCATCCTTCCCCTCCCAACGGCACGGTGACCTGGCGCAGGAAACGGTCACCCGGCCGGGGCTCCCCGAAGCGGGCGTCGCTGAACAGCACGGTGGCTGTGCAGGGCCCGCGCTCGACATGCGCCATGGGCATGGTCGACCACCGCATGAAACGGATAATGTCCTGATTGGCTGTCATCGCCCGCCGGACGAGCGGATCCCCCATATTGTCCGGCACCAAACGCTGCGGCGCGACCACTGCCTTGGGGTTGCGCAGCGGATCGTAGCTGGCTCGTCCGATCATGCCATCCTGCCGCCATATCAGGGTCCGCTTCCAGAATAAGGCCGGTTGTTCGCTGGTGAACAGAATGTCCGGCTCGGGATAAGGCGGCGTGTCGATCAAGGCCGCACGGGACATGAGCGAGATCGCCCCATTCACGGCGATGTAAGCACATAGTCCGATGAGGCCCGCAACGGCCGGCCGGCGCCAATGCCCGTCCGTTCTCTCTCGTTTGCGCGAAAGCCATATCGCGAATCCCAGCCCCATCCAGATCCAGATGTCGATGATGAACAAGGTCTCGGTGTGAAACCACGTTGTCTCGAACGGCGACAGGAGTTGAACCGAATAGGTGGTCTGCAAGTCAAGGAGGGGATGGGTCAGCGCCCCCAGATAGGCCAGCGCCACCAACCACCCCACCTGCATCGGCAGACCGCTGCGGAACGTCTGCCCGCGCGAAATCTGCCAACGGTCGAGGAGCCACAGCAGGCCCGCAAGCAATGGCGGCATCAGTACGACCCCGCCGACCAGGCCATGGGTGAACCCGCGGTGGGTCGCCAGCGGCGCCCAACTCACCCAGCCGACGAACACATCGAGGTCCGGCATGTTCGCGCCCAGGATCAGCGCGGCGAGACCCTTGCGGGTCTTTGTCTTGAGTCCGGCCTGGCCGAGCGCCCAGCCGGCCAGACTGTGGGTCAGGTTATCCATCGGCCTGCCTTGGGGCAGCTGTCAGGCGCAGGTCAATATGGTCCATCGCGGGCGCACAGGAGCATAGGCTTTCCAACGCCACCGCAGGCCGTTATCGCAAGTCGGTGCCAGCGCCCGAGCGAGATCAGGTCCCTTAAAGCTCCGGCCCCTTTTCGGCGTCCGCCTTGACCGTCCATGTCTGACCTTGGCTGACCAGCTTCTGGAGATCCGGTGCCTTGCCGCGTGCGCCCTGCTCGTTCTGCGCCACAACGGCCTGCTCGAAGCTGGTGGCGGGATCGTCATAGATGACGCCCAGCGCCATCGGGAAGGCACCGAACGGCATCTCGACCAGCATATGCGCCACCGAGCGGTTGGCCACGTCGTGGACGATCACATCCGCCGCCTGCCAGTCGCCATCGACGACATCGACCACCTTGAGCGCCAGCGCCTCGCGGTCGAGCGCGATGCCCTTGGTCCCCTTGGCGAACAGCATCGGCTTACCATGCTCGACCCAGAGCTGCCCTTCGTCCGCGTTCTTCTTCTCGGTGAAGTCGGCGAACACATCCTTGTTGTAGACGATGCAGTTCTGGAAAATTTCCACGAACGCCGCGCCCTTGTGGTTGTACGCGGCCGTCAACACCTCCGGCAGCTGCTTCGAGACATCATAAGCCCGCGCGATGAAGTGCGCGCCCGAGCCCAGCGCGAAGGCGGCTGGGCGGGCGGGATAATCGACCGACCCGAACGGCGTGGAAGGGCTGCGTGTCCCCGCGCGGCTCGTCGGCGAATATTGCCCCTTGGTGAGACCGTAAATCTCGTTGTTGAAGAGCAGGATCTGGCAATCGAGATTGCGGCGCAGCACGTGCATGGTGTGGTTGCCGCCGATCGACAGCCCGTCGCCATCACCGGTGATGATCCACACGTCCAGATCGGGATTGGCGAGCTTCACGCCGGTCGCCACCGCCGGCGCGCGGCCGTGGATGGTGTGGAAGCCGTAGCTCTCGACATAATAAGGGAAGCGCGACGAGCAGCCGATGCCGGAGACGAACACCGTGTTGGCCGGGTCCGCGCCGACCATCGGCAAAGTGCGCTGCACAGCCTTGAGAATCGCATAGTCGCCGCAGCCGGGGCACCAGCGGACTTCCTGATCGGTTTCCCAATCCTTGATCGTGGTCTCGACGCGTGGCTTGGTAAGGGTGGCAATGTCGGTCATGCGAGCATCCCTTCGATGGCCGCCTCAATCTCCGCGATGCGGAAGGGCTGGCCCGAAATCTTGTTGAGAGACTTGGCATCGACCAGATACTGGTCGCGCAGCACCGTCTTGAGCTGGCCGGTGTTCATCTCCGGTATCAAGATCTGCTCATAATTACCGAGAAGTTCACCGAGATTTTCCGGAAGCGGCCAGATGTGGCGAATGTGGATATGCGCCACGTCCAGCCCCTTGCGGCGGGCACGGCGGACCGCCTGATGGATGGGGCCAAAGGTCGAGCCCCAGCCCACCACGGCCAGCTTGCCGTGCGTCTCGCCGAGCGCGACATCCTGATGCAGGCCACGCGCGATGCCGAGGATCTTGTCGCGGCGCAGTTCGGTCATCGCCTGGTGATTGGCCGGCGAATAGTTGAGATGGCCGGTGTTCACTTCCTTTTCGATGCCGCCGATGCGGTGCATCAACCCTGGCGTGCCCGGCTTGATCCATGGGCGCGCCAGCTTGGCGTCACGCGCATAGGGCTTGAGGCCGCCTTCCGGCACTTCACTCAGGAAGCTGGCGGGGAATTTGGCGTAATCCGCCATGTCGGGCACGCGCCAGGGCTCCGCAGCGTTGGCGATATAGCCATCGGTCAGCAGCATCACCGGGGTCATGTACTGGATGGCGATGCGGCACGCCTCGATCGCACAGTCGAACGCATCGGTGGGCGAACGCGCCGCGATCACCGGCATCGGCGCATCGCCGTTACGCCCATAGACAGCTTGATAGAGATCGGACTGTTCGGTCTTGGTCGGCAGGCCGGTCGAGGGGCCGCCGCGCTGCGAGTTGACGATTACCAGCGGTAGTTCCGTCATGATCGCCAGACCCATCGCCTCGCCCTTGAGCGCGATGCCCGGGCCAGACGACGAGGTAACGCCAAGCGATCCGGCATAGCTGGCGCCGATCGCGCTCGCGATGGCCGCAATCTCGTCCTCCGCCTGGAAGGTGGTGACCCCATATTCCTTGAGGCGGGAGAGATGGTGCAGGATCGCACTGGCTGGCGTGATCGGATAGCCGCCGAAGAACATCGGCAGCTCGGCAAGCTGCGCGCCCGCCACCAGACCGAGCGAGATCGCCTCGGCGCCCGTCACCGTGCGGTAAAGCCCTTCCGCCACCGCCGCCGGCGGCAGATGAAGCTGCTTGACCGGCACCGCCAGCTCGGCCGTCTCGCCATAGGCGTGGCCCGCATTGAGCGCGGCGATGTTCGCTTCGGCGATTTCCGGCGCTTTGGCAAACTTGGCCTTCAACCAGTCGACGATGGGCTGCCGCTCGCGGTCGAAAAGCCAGAGCGCCAGCCCCAGCGTCCACATGTTCTTGCAGCGCAGCGCTTCCTTGTTGCCAAGACCGAACGGCTTCACGCTCTCCAGCGTCAGTGCAGAGATATCGAACGCCAGCACCTGCCAACGGGCCAGGCTGCCGTCCTCCAGCGGGTTGGACTCGTACTTCGCCTTGATCAGATTGCGCTCACCGAACTCGCCGGTGTCGGCGATAATGAGACCGCCGGCCTTGAGATCGCTGACGTTCGTCTTAAGCGCCGCCGGATTCATCGCGATGAGGATATCCGGCGCGTCGCCCGCAGTGGTAATGTCTGACGAACCAAAATTGATCTGGAACGCGGAGACGCCAAACAGCGTGCCCTGTGGCGCCCGGATTTCAGCAGGAAAATCAGGGAATGTGGCAAGATCGTTACCGGCCAGCGCGGTGGACAGCGTGAACTGCCCACCGGTAAGCTGCATGCCGTCACCGCTATCGCCCGCAAAGCGGACGACGACGGCCTCTGGCGTGGTATCAGGGGTGGCATGTGGTACGGTCGATGTGGATGCGGCGGAAGCCATGGCGAACTCGGATGGGTTTCGGATGTTTCCGCACCTAGTCCTTCCGATCACGTCGATCAAAGTAGAAAAGTTGCATCCCCCCCGAGTATTGCCTTTTTTGCGCCGCGTTAGCGGAGCAGACGCAGCGCGTGGGAGCTGATCATGAGGACGGACGAGAAGACACTGATGCGAGACAAGGCTGACCTGCCCTATCGTCCCTGCGTGGGCATCATGCTGGCGAACCGGAACGGCCACGTCTTTGTCGGCAAGCGGATCGATTCGAAGGAAGGTGACGCCTGGCAGATGCCTCAAGGAGGAATCGACCAGGGCGAAACGGCCGAGGAGGCCCTCATTCGCGAGCTAAGTGAGGAAACCGGTGTCACCGCCGAGTTGGTGGACGTGATCGCCCGCTCCGCCCATGAGCATCTCTACGATCTGCCGGATGAACTGGTCGGCAAGCTCTGGGGCGGGAAATATCGCGGGCAGGCGCAGCGGTGGTTTCTCATGCGCTTCCGGGGCCGTGACGAAGACATCGATATCGCCACGCCTCATCAGGAATTCCTCGCCTGGCGTTGGGTGGACGCGGACAGCCTGGTAGACCTGATCGTGCCCTTCAAGCGCCACGTGTATCGCGAGGTCGTGCAGGAATTCCGCCACCTTCTGTAGGTGTCCCAATATGGTTTCCGAAAAATTAACCTATTAACCATCATTTCATTTGAAATTTGGCGCGTGCCATGGTGCTTTGCACGATGCGGCCATGACGACAATCAAGCGCCTTTTTACCATCAGGACCAAATTCGAGGCCTTCCTGGCGATCTACGCTCTGGGCCTCGGCGCTTCAGCACGCGGGATGCATTACTTGGAACAATATCCCGGCATTGGCGGAAAACTCTTGTTTCTTGCCTGCTGTAGCGCAGTGATGGTGGTAGGAGGCCTGATGATAGACGGTGTCGAACTCAAGCGGCTCTACGGCGAATAAGCTCCCAGACCGCGCCCTCTTCCCATAGGAATCGTCCAGCCCAGAAGGGCCGCTCGCCCTTCAGAAACGCGTGCCCCTGCAGGCGCAAGGACACAAGGTTCAAGTCACGCCTTCGCTGACTCCGAACGGGTCATGCCGACACCAGCGCCGCCTCGGCGGGCAGCAGGTCATAGCCATGCTGGTCGGCGACCGGCGGGCAGGTGACATGGCCGTTCCAGATGTTGAGGCCCGCGAGCAGATGGGGATCGCGGCGCATGGCTTCCTGCCAGCCCAGATCTGCGATTGCGCTCGCGAGCGGCAGCGTCACGTTGTTGAGCGCATAAGTGGAGGTGCGCGCCACCGCGCCCGGCATGTTCGCGACGCAATAATGGACGATGCCATCGACGATATAGGTCGGGTCGGCGTGAGTTGTCGGCCGACTCGTCTCGAAGCAACCGCCCTGGTCAATGGCGACGTCTACCAGCACCGCGCCCTTCTTCATTGTCGCCAGCATCGCGCGCGAGACGAGCTTGGGTGCGGCAGCGCCCGGAATGAGCACGGCACCGATCACCAGGTCCGCCTGGGCGACGCTGTCAGCGAGATTGGCCTTGCTCGAATAGCGCGTCTTGGCGCGCCCCTCGAAATGCAGCCCAAGTTTCTCGAGTACGTCGGCATTCCGTTCGAGAATGGTCACGTCGGCGCCGAGCCCGGCCGCCATCTGCGCCGCGTTGGCGCCGACCATGCCGCCACCGATCACCACAACCTTGGCCGGGAGCACCCCCGGGACGCCGCCAAGCAGCACGCCGCGCCCGCCATGCTCGCGCTGAAGCGCCGTCGCGCCTGCCTGGATCGCCATACGGCCCGCCACCTGGCTCATCGGCTTGAGCAGCGGCAGTCCCCCACCCGCATCCGTCACCGTCTCATAGGCAATGCACACCGCGCCCGAGCGGACCAGATCGGCCGTAAGCTCTGCATCGGCGGCAAGATGAAGATAGGCATATAAGATTTGCCCGGGGCGCAGCATCGCCCGTTCGGCTGGCGAAGGCTCCTTGACCTTCACAATCATTTCGGCGGCGGCAAACACCTCACTCGCCGTGTCGACAACCTGCGCGCCAGCGCTCTGGTAATCGGCGTCGCTGGCCCCGATGCCGGCTCCCGCCCCGCTCTCGACCAGCACGACATGCCCCTGCGAGGACAGTTCCTGCACGCTTTCGGGTGTCAAACCGACCCGATATTCGTGCGTCTTGGTCTCCTTGACGGTGCCCACGCGCATAGCTTCACTCCTGTATTGTCCGATTTTGGCCTTAGCGGATCGCGTACCGCGCGTTAGGGGACGCCGACTCACATCGGCAAAGGATTTCCTATGACAGCCCGGCAACAGGCAATCACTCTCATCGAACGCTATTATGCCGCATTCAATGCTGAGGACCACGCTGCCATGCTGGCCTGCCTTTCCAACGATATTGCGCATGACGTCAACCAGGGAAAGCGCGAAACCGGCAAGGATGCCTTCCGCGCCTTCCTCGCGCGCATGGCGAACGCCTATCGCGAGCGGCTCGATGATATCGTCATCATGGCCAATGAGGATGGGACACGCGCGGCCGCCGAATTTACCGTCCACGGCGTCTATCTCGCTGCCGAAGATGGCCTTCCGCCCGCCCGTGGCCAATCCTACACGCTTGCCGCCGGTGCCTTTTTCACGCTGGAGGATGACCTCATCACCCGCGTTTCAGTATGTTACAACCTTGCACATTGGATCGCGCAGGTCAGCGCCGACACGGCGGCATGAGCGCGATCACGCTGGAGACGCTGCGCCGGAGAGCGGATCTGGAAGCGGCGGTGGATGATCTCGCTCGTCTGCGGATCTCGGTTTTCCGGGAGTGGCCCTATCTCTACGACGGCTCGCTGGCCTATGAGCAGCAATATCTCGCAGGCTTCATGGACCAGACCGATGCGGCGCTGATTGTCGCGCGCGATGGCGGGGTGATCGTCGGTGCGGCCACAGCTGCCCCTATGTCGGGGCAGGAAGCGGCGTTCCGCGCGCCCTTTGAGACAGGGGGTAAGGACATCACAACTTTGTTCTATTTCGGCGAATCCGTATTGCTGCCCGCCTATCGCGGCCACGGCCTCGGTCATGCCTTCTTCGACGCCCGTGAAGCGGCGGCGCGTACAGCCGGCGCTAACGCAGCCTGCTTTTGCGGCGTCATTCGCCCGGTCGATCATGCCCTGCGTCCCACCAATGCACGCGATCTGGCGCCATTTTGGCGCAAACGGGGCTATGCGCCCGTCGAAGGGCTGATCGGCCATTACGAATGGAAGGATATCGACCAGCCCACGGAGACGAGCCACCCCATGCAGTTCTGGTATCGTGCGCTATGAGTGCCTTCACCGTCGCCCTCGCCCAATATCCCATCGAGCCCGTGGCAAGCTTTTCCGCATGGCAGGAACGGATAGCTCGCTGGGTCGAGCAGGCGGTGCTCAACGAGGCACGGCTGCTCGTCTTCCCGGAATATGCTGGCATGGAGCTCGCTTCGCTCGATCCAGAAAGCATGGGCGACCTGCAACGCACACTGCGGTTTGTTGAGGGCCTCGTTGAGCAGATCGACGCCCATCACCGTGCGTTGGCAATGGCTCATGATGTGCACATCCTCGCCGGCACTATGCCTTGGGCACTGCCGGACGGCCGGGTGGTCAACCGGGGGCGCCTGTTCACCCCGGCAGGGCGTTGCGGCCACCAGGACAAGATCGTGATGACCCGTTTCGAGCGTGAGCATTGGAGTATCAACGGCGGTGATCGGGTCCGGGTGTTCGAAACGGATCTAGGTCGGATCGGCATCTCGATCTGCTACGATGTCGAGTTCCCGCTCATCGCCCGCGCCCAAGCCGAGGCGGGCGCGGCGCTTATCCTATCGCCGTCCTGTACGGATACGATGCAGGGCTACTGGCGCGTCCGCATTGGCGCGCAGGCCCGCGCGTTGGAGAACCAGTGTTTCGTTGCGCAGGTGCCGATGGTTGGCATGGCGCCCTGGTCACCGGTGCTTGATGCCAATTACGGCGCCGCCGCCCTGTTCGCACCGCCCGATGGCGACTCCCCTGACGATGGCATTCTCGCCTTGGGAGCTTTAGGTGAACCGCAATGGGTTTTTGCCACGGTCGACCCCGAGCGCGTTGCGCACTGGCGGCGGGAGGGCACGGTACGCGCCTTCACTCATTGGGCCGAGCAGTTGGTTGGGGGCCAACCCCCAGCTGTCTCCTGCGAGGTGATCGACCTGCGCGAAACAGCCTAAAAGAACAGCTTGCGGAAACTCACTCGCACCGAGCGGCCGATCGGGTCAATGAACGCCGGCCGGTAAGCCAACGGCACATCGCCATTGCCGTCCGTCACGCGCTGCCGCGTATCGAACAGATTGTCGAACGAGACCTGAAGCCGTGCGCCGCGCAGGAACGGCACCTTCTCGACCAGCGAAGGCATTTGCGAGAAGTTGGCGAACAGGCGCAGGTTGACGGTCGCGAGATCGCCGAAACGGAGTTGGCTGGAGGGGACGCCCGTCACGCCATTGACGTGGGAAGCGCTCTTCCAGTCACCCGTGAGCCGCATGCCATAGCCACTTTGCGAAAAGCCGGCCTGCACCTCCACCTCGTGCCGCGAGGGGCCGGCCCCGCCGCCGAGAGAATCGCCATCCAGCAGATCGAGCACCGGCAGATTGGGAAGAAGCTGCGTTGAGTTGGTAAGCGCAATCTCGTGATAGATCGCGAAGTTCAGGCGACCACCGCCAGCTGGTCCACCACCGAAACCGCGCCCACCCGGACCTCGAAAGCCCCCACGCGGATTGCTGGCGTTATCCGGCGGCGGGGTCGGAGCAGTCGACGGCGGCGTTTCGTTCGTGCTTGCTGCCGCGTTGTTAGCGGCGGGCGCGCCGCCAGCCGGTGCCGCTTCGTCCGGGCCACCTCGCCGGTTTCGTCCGCCCGGCGCACCATTGGGAAAGCGACGCTGGAAGGACGCGCGCATCGCGTCGATCTGGCTCTGCGGGGTTTTCAGGCGTTTGCTGATATTGATGCCCCAACGCAGTGAGTCCCGCTTCTGGCTCACAATGTTGATCGGCCGCAAGTCAACGAGCGTCAGGCGGCCCTCGCCGTCGCGCTGGAACCGTTCCGGGAACGCCGCCGCGGTTGCATCGGTGATACCCGGAAACCCCGCTATTCCACGCTTGTTGAGCCGGTGGTTGAAATTGAGACTGAAGACCAGATTGGGATCTTCCAGCGGCGTCAAGACCATACCGAGCCGCACTGCTTGGACACGGGATGCCTCCAGGGTTGGATTCCCCCCGGTGACGGTTGTGACCAGCGCCGTCTCACCACGAATATTGTCGAAAACCAACACCCCCTGCGTGTAGAGTTGGGGGTCACCGAGCTGCTGCGGCGTTGGCGCTACCTCGTCATCCCGATAGGAAGCGGAGAAGGCAATGCCCTTGCGCGGTGTCCAGTTGAGCCCGCCACCAAAGCTGCGCAGCGTGCCTGCGTCGGAAAAGTGATCAATGCCTGCATTGGCATTGGCAGACAGTCTCCCCAACGCACCGGCGCGCGCGATCGGCAGATCGAGGCTGATCGAGCCGCTGCCGCTCTGTCGGCTAATGCTCTTGCCGGTCACGATGAGATCGCGCTCCAGGGTGCTCTCCAGCTCCATGGTCGCGCCGCTCAAACGCAGCGTCGCGGTCGCGTCGCCAGCCGGGAGAGGAAACAAGCTGCGGTTATATACGAAGTCGATATTGCCCGTGTCGCCGCGACTGCGCGTCTCATCAGCTGGACGGCCGTTCAGGAACAACGGAGCGACGGGCACCTTCGGATCGGCTCGTGGATCGCCGATCGCAACTGCCTCGGCGTACCCGGCGAGGTTAAAGGGGCGCGCCGTAATCCCGCGTGATTCGTTCCGTTCATATGTCGCGGTCAATGTCCATTGCCCAGTGCTGCGCTGGCCATTGACGGTCAGTCCCAGCTTGCCACTTTGCGCGCTGTTGGACCGCTCTAGCGCCCCGATCCCGTCGGCAAACGGAAGGAAACGGCCGTCAAGCGGCCCTGCCGCATAAGGTGTCCCGCCGGGGATGGTGACAGGAGGCAGCGCTAGCCCGACATTGCTCTCGGTGCGACGGGTGCTCAATTCACCGCTGACCGTCGCTTGGGTTCGCTCTGTCAAAGGCTTGTGATAACTGCCGTCGATCGTCAGTTCCTGGCTAAACGGACGCAACGTCCGCGCCGGGCTATCCTCTTCGGTCAGCCCGCGCTCGGTCTCCAAGAGCCGTGCGGTCGAAGAAAACTCCGCATTAAGATTGATCCGCTCGCCCCGCCGGATACCTAGATAGCCGGCCTCTACCTCGCCGGTCTTGCCACCGCCTGCCGTTGGAATGCGGCCGGTCAGTTCGCCGGTGAAGGCACGAAAGCGCTGGCGCAGCACGATGTTCATCACCTTCTGATCGGCACCATAGCCGTATCGCAGGCCCGCTTCCTCCGGCAAGATATCAACACGGGCGATCGCTTCGGATGGGATCGAGGCGATCTCGCGAAAGCTCGCGATGCGCTTGCCTTCGAGTAGCGTCACCGGGGGCTTGCCGCTGGCGCTGCGCAGTTGCGGGCCAAGTTCGGTCAACAGGTCGTTGATCGTCGATAGGCCGAGCGCGCGCACGTCGGCGGCGTTGAATTGCTGCTCCGGCTTGATGTCGCCGATCACAGCTCCGCGCTCCCGCTGCCCTGTGACGACAATATCCTCGGCCACCTCCTCCAGCGTGGCCTCGTCGATCTCATCCTGGGCGAGTGCCCGACCGTTGGCGAGCGCGGCGATAACAAGCGCAACAAGAGAAACACTGGCGGTGCGGGTTAGGAGCATGGCGGCCACTTAATTGATTGTAACAGGCTGCTTAGCCCATGATGTCACCAGCCTGACCCGTCCATGAACAAGGCAGTGGACCAACGAATTCGCACATGTCGCGCTTAATATGCCACAACGGGCGACGTTGAGCTCGAATATTGGCTCCGGTAACGAGGGTTGATCAAGGCGCCCACAGCGGGAGAGGAAACGCATGACGCTGGCAATCGAGGACAGGCTTGGCCTGCAGGATCTGATCGCGAATTACAGTTGGGCGCTGGACACGGGTGACGTGGACGCATTGGTCGCCTGCTTCACCCCGGACGCGCGCATGGTGGAAGAGGTCTTCGAGGACCCTGACATTTGGGAAGGCCATGAGGGCATTCGCGGTATCGCAGAGCATTATCGCAACGCCCCGGGCTTCCCCGGTCGCCAGCATCACGTGACGCAGACGCAATATAGGCCGCAGCCCGACGGATCGGTGAAAATGCGTTCCTTTGCGTTCGTCACCGAATGTGAAGGGGAGCCGCCCTATCTGCTGCGTTTCACCGGTTGGTATGACGACCATGCCGTGAAAGGAGAAAGCGGCCAATGGTTGTTCCGCCGCCGCACCGTGCGGCTGTGGGACGGCGAAATTCTCAAGAACTTCCCTGGCAAGGGCGAGTGGGTCCCCCGCAAACGTCCAGCCTCGCTCATCATCAAGCGATAATGTGCCCACCATGCACAAAGCTCCCATCCTCGCAGTAACGCTGGCGATTGCAGCACCGGCCGCTGCGCGGAATGAGGAACGGGATCTTTGCGCGGATCGACCGGGACTGGGAACACCAGCTTGCACACTCGAACAAGGGCGCGCCGCGATCGAACTTGGTATCGGCGACTGGACGCGTGACCAAGAGGGGCCGGTACGGAGTGATACCCTCCAGTTCGGAACGATGTTGTTGCGTGTCGGACTATCCCATTCGACGGAAGCGCAATTCGGCTGGGTCGCCTTCGGCCATGTGCGCAAGCGTGAGTCCACGACCCGGTCCGTATCGACACAAAGCAGCGTCGGCGACATCACGCTGGCGCTGCGTCACAATCTCCGCAACCCCGATGGGTCAGACCTCTCACTAGCGCTCATGCCCTATTTAACGCTCCCCACGGGTGGCGGAGCAATCGGTGCTGGCGATTGGGGAATGGGCCTCATCGTGCCGGTCACTATCGAGACGGGCGGTGCTGCCTCCTTCGCCCTCACCGCTCGGATCGATGCCGTTCCAGACTCGGATCGAGCTGGTCGCCATCTGGGCTATGGCGCAGTTGCAGGCCTTGGCCTGCATCTATCAGACGCGCTATCCACCAATGCCGAGCTGTCCCTTTATCGTGACCGCGACCCTACGGGCCACGCTACGCGCGGCGTTGGCGGGATCTCATTTGCCTGGCAGGATAGCTCGGACAGCCAATGGGACATCGGCGCCAATATCGGCCTCAACCGCGAGACACCGGATTTCCAGTGCTCGATCGGCTACATGCGCCGATTTTAATCAAGCTTCTGGCCTACCAGGAAGAAATGGCGCGCCCGGAACGATTCGAACGTCCGACCCTCAGATTCGTAGTCTGATGCTCTATCCAGCTGAGCTACGGGCGCATTGCCAATTTCAGGGCGCCTAAGCGCCTTGGGAGACGCGCAAATAGTCGGGGGCGGCTCGGCTGGCAACCCCCTATTTCCCTTTTTTCCGCGTCCTCGATCACCCCTTATGCGCAAGCGCCGCTTGCGCCGCCGCGAGGCGGGCAATCGGCACGCGATAGGGCGAGGCGCTCACGTAATCGAGGCCGAGCTTCTCGCAGAAAGCGATGCTCGCCGGATCGCCGCCATGCTCGCCGCAAATGCCCAGCTTGATGCCGGGGCGCGTCGCCCTGCCCCGCTCCGCTGCAATCTCGATCAATTGACCGACCCCGTCGATATCCAGACTGACAAAGGGATCGCGCGCGAAGATGCCTTTGTCGACATATTGCGTGAGAAACCGCCCCGCGTCGTCGCGACTGACGCCCAGCGTCGTCTGGGTGAGGTCGTTAGTGCCAAACGAAAAGAACCCGCCAACCTCCGCGATCTCGCCGGCCTTGAGCGCAGCGCGGGGGAGCTCGATCATCGTGCCGACGAGATAGGCGACCTCCGCGCCACGCTCCTCGAACACGGCCAGCGCAGTCTGGTCGACCAGCGCTTTCATCAACTCCAGTTCGCGCTTGGTCGCGACAAGCGGGATCATGACCTCGGGGATCGGCGCGGTACCACTCGCCTTGGCCACGTCCAACGCGGCCTCGAAAATAGCACGGGCCTGCATCTCGTATATTTCGGGATAGGTGATACCGAGACGGCAACCACGGTGGCCAAGCATGGGGTTGAACTCATGCAACTCAGCCGCCCGCCGGCGGAGCAGGTCAACCGATACGCCGGCAGCCTCAGCCACCTCCGCAAACTCACCGTCGCCATGCGGAAGGAATTCGTGCAGTGGCGGATCGAGCAGACGGATCGTCACCGGCAGCCCAGCCATCTCGTTGAAGATTGCCGTGAAGTCTGCACGCTGGGCGGGGAGCAGCTTGGCGAGCGCGGCGCGACGTTCCGTCTCGCTGTCGGCCAAAATCATCTGACGCACAGCGGTGATGCGATCGGCATCGAAGAACATATGCTCGGTGCGGCACAGGCCCACGCCTTCCGCGCCAAATTCACGGGCAGTCTTGCAATCCTGCGGCGTTTCGGCATTGGCGCGCACCTTGAGGCGCCGGACCCTATCCGCCCACTCCATCAGCGTACCGAAATCGCCCGCCAGTTCTGGCTGGACGGTCGGCACCTGCCCAACCATGACCTCGCCGCTGGCGCCATCAATTGTGATGATCTCGCCTTCCTTCAGGGCACGACCACCGACGCGCATCGTCCGCGCTACTGTGTCTATGGCGATGTTGCCTGCGCCGGAAACACAGGGGCGCCCCATCCCGCGCGCGACCACCGCGGCGTGCGACGTCATGCCGCCGCGCGCCGTGAGGATGCCGCGCGCCGCATGCATGCCGTGAATATCTTCCGGGCTGGTTTCTATGCGCACCAAGATAACGGCCTCGCCCAACTCAGCGAGACGTTCGGCGCTCTCCGCATCGAACACGATCTGGCCGGAGGCCGCCCCGGGTGAGGCGGGCAACCCCTTAGTCAGCACATCGCGATGCGCCTTCGGATCGAGCGTCGGGTGGAGGAGTTGATCGAGCGCCGCGGGATCGACACGGGCGACCGCCTCCTCCTGACTGATCAGACCCTCATTAGCCATGTCCACCGCAATCTTGAGCGCGGCCTTAGCGGTGCGCTTGCCGGAGCGAGTCTGGAGCATCCAGAGCTTGCCCTGCTGCACGGTGAACTCGATATCCTGCATGTCGCGATAATGCGTCTCCAGAATCTCGAACACACGTGCCAACTCGGCGTAGGTCTCCGGAAGCGCCTCTTCCATGCTGAGCGGTTTCGCGCCTGCCCGCTCGCGTGCAGCCTTGGTCAGATATTGCGGCGTGCGGATTCCCGCGACGACATCCTCGCCCTGCGCATTGATGAGATACTCGCCGTAATATGCGTTCTCTCCGGTCGCCGGATCGCGCGTGAAGGCCACGCCGGTCGCGGAGGTGTCCCCCATATTGCCGAACACCATGGCCTGCACGTTGACAGCGGTGCCCCAATCGCCCGGAATATTGTTGAGCCGTCGATACACCCTGGCGCGCTCAGCCTGCCAGCTTCCGAACACCGCGCCGATCGCGCCCCACAGCTGCTCATGCACATCCTGCGGGAAGGGTTTGCCCCAAAGCTGCTCGACGATGCGCTTATATTCCAGGACCAGCGCCTGCCAGTCCTCGGCGGTCAGTTCGGTATCGAGTGAGGCCCCCTTGTCCTCCTTGGCCATTTCGAGCGCTTCCTCGAATTTGCCATGGTCCAGTTCCAGCACCACGTCCGAATACATCTGGATGAAGCGGCGATAGCTGTCCCAGGCGAAGCGCGCGTCGCCGGATACCGCCGCAAGGCCCTGCACGGTCTCGTCATTGAGGCCGAGATTGAGCACGGTATCCATCATGCCCGGCATGGAAACGCGCGCGCCCGACCGGACGGAAACCAGGAGCGGATCGGCCGGATTGCCAAAAGTCTTGCCTGTCACCGCCTCGATATGGGCGACGCCGTCCGCGACCTCCTGCCGCACGCTGTCCGGATAGGTTTGGCCTTCCGCATAATAGCGGGTGCACATCTCGGTCGTGATCGTAAAGCCGGGAGGAACTGGAAGGCCGATAGCAGCCATCCCGTCCAGATTGGCGCCCTTGCCGCCAAGGAGGTTCTTGTTCCCCTCGCCGCCGTCGTTCACACCGCCGCCGAAACGATAGACATATTTCGTCATGACCGTTGTCACTTGCGTTCCTTCCGCTCGCGCGATCAGAAAATACCTTCTGATTGCCGTGTGCGCCCCGCCTTATATTTATAGGCGCCTCAGCCCTCGATCTTCGAAAAATCGGCTACTTTGTGCACGGCGGCGCGAATCCGGGTCAGCAGATTCAACCGTGCCTCCCGCTTCGTCGGGTCGGGGTCGTTAACCGTCACATCGTCGAAAAAGGTGTCGATCGGCCCACGCAATGTGGCGAGCGCCGCCATCGCCTCTTCAAACCGTTCAGCTACCACGGCCTGCTCCGCGCGTGGCTCGGCCGCGTCAAGCGCAGCGACGAGCGCAGCCTCGGCCGGTTCGAGCACGTAAGCTGGCGGCAGCGTATCATGCACGCGCATCGCATCCGCGATCTTGGGATCTGTCAGCGCGGCCCCCGGATCCTCTTCCCCGGCTTGGCTGGTGGCCTTGCCGTTCTCTGGCCGCTCCTTCTTCAGGATATTGGCCGCGCGCTTATAGCCCGCGAGCAGATTGGCGCCGTCCTCGGTCGTGATAAAATGTTGGAGCGCGTGCACGCGCGAGAGCAGGCGGACAAGATCATCCTCACCGCCGAGCGCGAATACAGCGTCGATGAGGTCATGGCGAACCCCAGCCTCGCGCTGCTGAACCTTGAGACGATCGGCAAAGAAGTCGAGGATATCTTGTTGCCCCCACACCGGGGTTTCCAAGGGTTGCTTATTCGGTAGAGCAACAGCAACGGCAACGTCCAGGTGAAGCCGCAATCCATTGTGGACGATAATTGCCAAGGCACCAAGAGCAGATCGCCGCAGACCGAAGGGATCTTTCGATCCAGTCGGTTTCAAATTTGCTTGGAAAAACTGCGCGATACTATCCAGCTTATCGGCAAGCGCCACAGCCACAGTGACCGGCGCCGTCGGCACCTCATCCCCCTGCCCGACCGGCTTGTAGTGATCGCGGATCGCGTCGGCAACCGCATCCGGCAAGCCTTCCGCTCGGGCATAATAGCCGCCCATCAAGCCCTGAAGCTCGGGGAACTCTCCGACCATCTCCGTGACCAGATCAGCCTTGGCGAGTTCAGCCGCCTGTCGGGCTAGCGCGGGATCGCAACCCGGCACGATGCCTTCACTCGCCAGCCATTCGGCCAGCTTCGCCACGCGCTCGACCTTGTCGGCGACGGTGCCGAGCTTTTCGTGGAAGGTGATGCGCGAAAGCTTTTGAGCGTGGACCGCGAGCGATGTCTTCTTGTCCTGCTCCCAGAAAAAGCGGGCGTCCGAGAGCCGCGCGGCGAGCACCTTGCCATTACCCGCGACAATCGCGGCGCCGCCATCGCGCGCCTCGATATTCGCGGTGCAGATGAAGGCATTGGCCAGCGCACCAGCCTTGTCGCGCAGCACGAAATATTTCTGATTGATGCGCAGGGTCAACTGGATGACCTCCGGCGGGACATCCAGGAAAGCGGGATCGAACCGGCCGAGCAAAGGCACCGGCCATTCGGTGAGGCCTGCATTTTCCGCAACAAGGCCCGCATCCGGGATCAGGTCCAGACCTGCTTCGGACGCCAACACGCTGGCGCGGCTCTCGATGGTCGCCCTGCGTTCCGCCTGGTCGACAATGACATAAGCCGCACGAAGTTGCTCGACATAGGTCGAAGCCCGCTCGATGACGATCTCGCCGCTCGAGTGGAAGCGATGGCCCACCGTGGTCCGCCCGGCCTTAAAATCCTCAATGGCGAAGGACACGATATCGTCGCCGAGCAGCGCCACGATGCCCTGCAACGGCCGCACCCAGCGCAGACTCTCGGTCGACAGGCTGGCCTCCCCCCAACGCATCGACTTGGGCCAGGAAAAGGCGCGGATCATCGCCGGAATGGCCTCGGCCAGCACGTCCGTGGTCGCCCGGCCGGGCTTTTCGACCAACGCAAACCACACGCCGTCGCGATCCTCGAGCTGATCCTGCGTCAGGCCGGTCTTGCGCAGGAAGCCTTCCAGCGCCTGCGCGGGCGCCGACGTGCGAGGGCCCTTGTATTCCTCACTGACGGCCTCGGTCGCCAACGGTAGATCATGGGCAATCAGTGCCAACCGGCGCGGGGTAACATAGCTGGTCAGCCGGGCTGCCTTGAGGCCGGCTTCCGCCAGCTTCTCGCTGAACAGCCGGGCGAGCTCCTCGCTCGCCTTGGCCTGCATGCGTGCGGGGATTTCCTCGCAGCGCAGTTCGAGAAGGAAATCCGCGCTCATTCCGCCCACCCATTGTGCGCCATCCAGGCTTCGCAGCTGCCTTTGGCGAGATCACGCACGCGGCCCATGTAACTCGCCCGCTCCTGCACGCTGATCACGCCGCGCGCCTGCAGCAGATTGAAGATGTGGCTCGCCTCGATCGCCTGCTCATAGGCGGCAAGCGGCACACCGGCGGCAATGCTCGCCTGACACTCGGCTTCCGCGTCCTTGAACCAGCGAAACAGCTTGTCGGTGTCCGCGACCTCGAAATTCCACTTGGAGAGCTGACGCTCGTTTTCCAGAAATACGTCGCCGTAGGTCACCGCCGGCCGGTCGGCCACCGCATCGTTGAAGATGAGATCGTAAACGCTGTCCTTGCCTTGGATATACATGGCGAGGCGCTCGAGCCCATAAGTCAGCTCGCCGGTCACCGGCTTGCAATCATAGCCGCCCATTTGCTGGAAATAGGTAAACTGGGTGACTTCCATGCCGTCGCACCAGACTTCCCAGCCCAACCCCCAGGCACCGAGCGTCGGGCTCTCCCAGTCATCCTCGACGAAACGGATATCATGCACCAGCGGATCAATGCCGATCGCCGCGAGGCTACCCAGATACAGCTCTTGCAGGTCCGGCGGGCTCGGCTTCATGATCACCTGATACTGGTAATAATGCTGAAGTCGGTTGGGGTTCTCACCATAGCGGCCGTCCGTCGGCCGGCGGGACGGTTGCACATAGGCGCAGTTCCACGGGTCTGGACCGAGGCTGCGCAACGTCGTCGCGGGATGGAAGGTGCCGGCACCCACACGCATGTCGAACGGCTGGAGGATCACACACCCTCGCGCCGCCCAATAATCGTGCAGCGTCAGGATGAGTTGCTGAAAGCTCAGCGGTGTCGATGCATTATCCGGCATGCCAACCATTCCGTCGAAGTCGTTGGTCCGTCGATTTCAGGTTCGGCGAACGGGCGCGCTTTGAAGCATGGGCGATGCGCGGTCAAGGCGGGGTCACGGAGACTTGCGCTCAGCAGCCAACTCCGCGATGCAGACGGATGTCGTACGGAGGATGTCGGGAAAGAGATGAAGCGCTATAAATCCCTGCTCCTGAGCATCCTGATCGCAGTAGTGCCGCTGGCCCCCGCTCTCGCCGCACCCGCTGCCGATACCATCATCAACCCGCCGGTGGAGCAGACCGCGCCGCCGGTAGCGCGCTTCGTCCACGCCGATCCCGCCTTGTGGGTAATCCAGGACGAAGACACCACAATCTATCTCTTCGGCACCATCCACCTGCTGCGCCGGGAGATTCTCTGGTTCGACGGGCCAGTGCGCCGCGCGTTCGACTCCGCGCAGGAGGTGGTTCTGGAGATTATTGATGAGGAGGGGCAGGCCGGGATTCTGAGCAGCGCGATGCAACCCGATGCTCCACCGCTTTCCAGCCAACTCCCCGGAGGCCAGGGAGCGAAGTTCCTCGCCGCGCTGGCGGACAATGGCGCGCCAGCCGTGTTGTTCGATCATGTAAAGCCATGGCTAGCGGCGGTGGCTTTGACCACTCTGCCGCTTCAAAAGCTGGGTTACAGCCCTGAAAGTGGGGTCGATCGCGCGATCCGCGTGGAGGCGCTCGCGGCGGGCAAGGCGCTGGTCGGACTGGAGACCGCAGCCGAGCAAATGGGTTTCTTCAGCGCGATGCCGCACGACCTGCAACTGGCCCTGCTCAGCCAGACAATCGATGAATTGCCTACCCTCCCTTCCACCATCGAGCAGATGATCACGGCCTGGGGCGCTGGCGATCCGGATCGGCTGGGAGCGCTGATGAACGAATCCGTCAATGATAACCCTGGGCTCCGCAAGGTGCTGCTTACCGAACGCAACGCCCGCTGGGCGGACTGGATCAAGGATCGGCTTGCCATGCCGGGTACAGTGTTCATCGCGGTCGGCGCCGGACATTTGGCGGGGGCGGACAGCGTGCAGGCCATGCTCCGGATGCGCGGCATCGAGTCGGCGCGGGTGATCGAGGACTGACCATGCGCACTGGCCTGCGCTTCTCGTGGTCCCCCCGCTTCTTCCTCCCCACGCTGGCACTGCTCGCCGCCTTGGCGGCGCTGGGCTGGTGGGTCGGCCACCGGTCCGCCGACGCGGACATAACGGCGCGACCTGCGCTGTGGCGCATTTCGAATGGCGACAAGCAGGCTTATCTGTTCGGAACGATCCACGCTGTGCCGCGCGGTGAGCGATGGCTCTCCCCCGACATTGCCCGTGCGATTGCACGCAGCGATGTGCTGATCCTCGAAGTCACTGGCCTTGATAGCGAAAGGCGAACCCGCGCGACCTTCGAGCGCCTCGGCCGCTCATCCGGTTTGCCGGACATTGATGCGCGGTTGGAAAATGATGCGGACGCCAAGCTTCTCGCTGATCTGGAGGAGCGTCATCCCGCCGTGCTCCGGAACCTCGGCGGTTACGAGAGCTGGGCGGCTGCCCTCCTCGTCAATGCCGCGGCCTCAGCGAACTTGGCGCTCTCCACCGACAACGCTGGCGAAGCTGTGCTCGGCCACATGTTTTCAGCCGCAGGCAAACCTGTGGAGGGCTTGGAAACGATTGAAGGCCAACTCGGGCTCTTCGACACCCTTTCCGAGGCCGACCAACGGCAACTGCTCGCTCAGGCCGTCCGGGATGCAGGCGACGCCCCACGCCTCTACCGCATTCTGCACGATGCCTGGGCGAATGGCGACCTAGCGACCCTCGAGCGCCAGTTTCTGGCACCGCTCGCCCGCACGCCAATGTTGCGTCAGATCCTCGTCGACGCGCGCAACAGATCCTGGAGCGCCCTCATCGACAAGCGCTTGCGAACGCGACCGGGCGTTCCCTTCATCGCGGTCGGTGCGGGCCATCTGGTCGGCGCACAAAGCGTGCAGGCGCGCCTCGCTGCTTTGGGGTGGCATATCGAGAGAGTGCAATAATCGGCGGAAGGAGCAGGCGTTCGTCATCCCGGCGGCCCTCACCCTTGCGTTCTTGCCCTTTTCCCGCTAAGCGCGCCCATCTTCCGTCATGGTCATCCCTGGAGGCGTGGCGGAACGATTGACAATCTGCTTCCTGGAGACACGCATATGAGCGACACGCTTACGCTGTCGGCCGAGGCACGCGATCGGGCAGGCAAGGGAGCCTCCCGCGCTCTCCGCCGTGAGGGCCGCGTTCCCGCCGTCATTTATGGCAACAACGAAGACCCGCAGTTGGTGCATGTCGAGGAGAAGATCCTCGCCAAGCTGCTCGGCACGGGTGTCTTCTTCAACTCCGTCGTCACGGTCGAGGTGAACGGCAAGAAGGTTCGCACGCTTCCCAAGGACGTCGCGTTCCATCCCGTCACCGAGCGCCCGCTGCATGCGGATTTCCTGCGTGTCTCCGCGCACGCCAAGGTGACGGTCAACGTGCCCGTGCGCTTCATCAACGAGGACGCCTCGCCCGGCCTCAAGCGCGGCGGCGTGCTCAACGTCGTGCGCCACGAGCTGGAACTGATTTGCGACGCGGCCACCATCCCGGATGAAATCGTCATCGACGTGACCGGTTTCGACGTGGGTGAGGCTGTCCACATCAGCCATGTGAAGCTGCCCAAGGACGCCGAGCCGACCATCACGGACCGCGATTTCACCATCGCGACCATCGTCGCGCCGTCAGCGCTCAAGTCGAGCGAAGGCGACACGACCAAGGACGAAGAAGGCAAGACGGAAGAATAATCCGTTTCGCGCAGGTAGGAGCGCATCGTGCAGCTGTGGGTTGGCCTCGGCAATCCCGAACCGCAATATGCGCTCCACCGCCACAATGTCGGCTTCATGGCGCTGGACGTCATCGCCGAGGACCATGGCTTCTCGCCGTGGAAGAAGCAGTTTCAGGGCCTGACCAGCGAAGGCCGTATCGGTTCTGAAAAGCTGCTACTGCTCAAGCCCCTCACCTTCATGAACCACAGCGGCCGCGCGATCCGCGCCGCGCTGGACTTCTACAAGCTGACTCCCGAGGACGTGACCGTGTTCCACGATGAACTCGATCTCGCGCCGATGCGGGTCAAGGTGAAGCGCGGCGGCGGCACCGCCGGACACAATGGGCTGCGCTCGACGGATGCGCATATCGGCCCCGATTTCCGCCGGGTGCGCATCGGCATCGGCCATCCCGGACACAAGGACCGCGTTACTGGCTATGTGCTCGGCAATTACGCCAAGAGCGAGATGGATGCGCTGGCTGCGATGCTTGGCGCGCTCTCGGCCGAAGCCGGCTGGCTGGCGCAGGATGACGACGCACGGTTCATGAGCGAAGTGGCTCTGCGCCTCGCCGATTAGGGTGAAGCGACACACTTATCACCAACGATTCACGGTTTTGCGAAATCCTACAGATGTAGGATCACTTCATCGTGCGCGTCAGCCGCGCGCGCCAGCTGACCAGCGTCGCCTCTGGCACGGGAGGGCGCTCCACGGCCGCCTTGCCGTCACGCAGGCGCTTGCGATCCCGCTCGGGCGGTTCCACACGGCGGACCCGCACCGGCGCCACGCCCTGGCGACGGATCCCGAGCAGCGACGCCGCGCCCTGCGACAGGTCGATGATCCGCCCGGGCGCGAACGGCCCGCGATCATTGATGCGCACCAGGATCGTCCGGCCGGTATCGAGCGCCGTCACCTCGACATAGGTTGGGAGCGGCAGCGTGCGGTGCGCGGCGGAGATCCCATTGGGACGGAACCGCTCGCCATTGGCCGTCATATTGCCCGATTCGTGGCCATACCAACTCGCATAGCCCAGCTCCTCATAGCTGGGGTCCGCCGCCGGCACATAGGTGACGCCGCGCACCTGATATGGCTTGCCGATCCGCACCGGCGTATCGCTGACCGGGCGGTAGCTGGTCGAGGCACAGGCCGCCAGTAGCGGCAGCACGGCCAGCACCATGCCTTGAATTATCCGTTGCAGTGGGGAGCGAGACATAGGGAAAGCGGACATGGCGGGGGTCTAGAATCGATCATCGTCAAATGGAAGCTATGCCCTTTGACGGGCGGGCGACGTCAGATCCTTGCCGTGCTGGAATTTTGCCTCCGGAAACCTTCCTGAGAGACACAACCGGTGGCCCTGAGCTTGCCCGAAGGCCTGTTTTCTTTTGCTGCGCGTCCGGAATAGGCGAGACCAGCTCAGAGATTTCTGCACGCGCGGCGCAACTGGTATGACCCGTCCGATCAGATCGCCGTCACGCTCCTGTCATGTGACCGTCATTGCCCTGACACCCCCCGGCAATGTTCGTGACATGGTCCGCTGCGATCAGGCGACCGCCAGAGGGGACCGGCTTTATCGTCCGGACCTCCGTTAGCTAAGGGGAATTCCATGTCTCACCTGACCGATGCGGCGCGCGCACCCTATCGCCTCACCGCAGACGATCATGACGCGACGGCCAGCCTGGAGGCGATCGTCGCGGCTAATCCGTCCCGGCGCACCATTTTGAAGAATGGCCTCCTCGGCCTGTCCATCCTTCCCGTCGCCGCGACGCTGACAGCGTGCGACGACGATAGCGACGGGCCCGTCACCATCCCGACGCCGACCCCATCACCAAGCCCAACGCCGAGCCCGACGCCGAGCCCGACGCCGACCGCCAGTTACGAGGTCAAGTTCACCGCCGTCGCCGCCAACGAGACGGATACCGTGACCGTACCGGGGGGGTACAAGGTCGACGTTCTTCTCAAGGCCGGCGATGCTATCGAGAGCGGTGCGACTGGCTATGCCGGCAGCTTCCCAACCCCCGCGCAGGCCGAGAAATGGGCCGGCGGCAATCACGACGGCATGGAATATTTCGAGCTGGATGGGACCGATCCGAACAAGGGCGGGCTGCTCGCCATCAATTTCGAATTCCCGGACTACAACATCCTGATGGCCGGCTCCTACGACGCCGCCACCGCCACTGCCGACCAAAAGGCAATCGCCCTCTCCGCCGTGGGCATCGGCGTGGTCGAGATCGGCGTGGATGCGTCCGGCAAATGGGCGGTGAAAGCCGGCTCAAAATATAACAAGCGCTACACCGGCAACGGCAGCTATCGCGCTGGTGGCCCGGCCGCTGGCCTGCTCTCCGGCGCCATCAAGGGCATGCTGAACAACTGCTCCAGCGGCCGGACGCCGTGGGGCACCTATCTCACCTGCGAGGAAACGACCGACAATTATCTCGACCCGACCCAGCCGGCCAACAACTATGGCTGGGTGGTCGAGATCGACCCTTATCGGGAGCTGGCGCAGCCCACCAAGCGCACCGCGATGGGCCGCTTCAGCCATGAGAATGTCGCCTTCATGGCGAACAGCGACCGGCGTGTCGCCTTCTACATGGGCGACGACAGCACGCCGGGCTGCATCTACAAGTTCGTGCCGGACCGCGCCTATAGCGCCACCAATCGGGCCGCCAATACCGACCTGCTCGATTATGGCACGCTCTATGTCGCGCATTTCAAGGCCGATGGCACGGGCGAATGGCGCGCACTGGTGCAGGGCGAGAATGGCCTGACCGCTACCGCGTCCGACCCCGGCGATGTCAGCCAGAGCAGTACGCCGCCCGCCCCCGCCGCGGTCAGTTTCAACAGCCAGGCGGATGTGCTCATCAACTGCCAATCGGCCGCGCGCGTGGCCGGCGGGACGGTGATGGATCGCCCCGAGTGGATCACGGTCGCACCGGATAACAAGGCCGTGTTCGTCACGCTCACCAACAACAGCGGCCGCAAGGTGACCGACGCCGCCAATCCGCGCGTGACCAATCGCCACGGCCATATCCTGAAATTCCGCGAGAGCGGGGATTCGCCGTTGGCGACCGGCTTCACGTGGGAGCTGTTCCTGCTCGCTGGCGATCCCGCGCTGGCCTCCGGCGGAGCCAACCTCACCGGCGACATCAAGGGCGATACCTTCTCCAGCCCGGACGGCATCCGCATCGATCCGCAGGGTCGCCTGTGGGTGCAGACCGACCATAGCGTGCCGGGCAGCTCGGGCGTCTCCGGTACGACCATCGACCAGGCGTTCGGCCACAATGCGATGTTCTACATCGACCAGACGACCAAGCAATCCAAGCGCTTCCTCGTCGGGCCGCTCGGCTGCGAGATCACCGGCCTCGCCTACACGCCGGACCTCAAGACCTTCTTCGTGAATATCCAGCACCCCACGGGGAACTGGCCGGTTTCCGGCGAGCAGCCGCGCTCTTCCACGGTGGTCATCACCCGCACGGACGCGCAGCCGATCGGCGCCTGACGGCGGGTCGGGACATCGAATGGGAGCCTCCCCTGCCATGTGCGGGGGAGGCTTTCGGTTGTGCGGGCGGGGACTTCGTCCCTGCCCCGCCGTTACCCCCGCCGCCCCGCCGGGGCCCCGCTTACGCTCCGCCAACGGTGGCGCGACCAAACAGCGCCGCGACTCTGCCATGGCCGAACCATCGTGCCGGACCATCGACCGCACATGATGAGCGAGGAAGCGGCCCCCTGCTCGCGCCCGGGTGACGCAGCTCGGAGGCCCCCCTCGCGTTGATCGGATGGGGGATCGGGAACGGCCCGGTTGGCGAGAGGAGCGACGGTTGCCTCAGGGCCTCGCCCGCCTTCAATGTCGCCA
This sequence comes from Sphingobium sp., assembly GCA_035654015.1. Lineage (GTDB taxonomy): Bacteria > Pseudomonadota > Alphaproteobacteria > Sphingomonadales > Sphingomonadaceae > Sphingobium. Next base: position 9,685 of record DASRXX010000003.1, on the reverse strand, counting down.
CCCCGCCCTAGGGGCTGGCGCGGCGGGCGGCGAGCGCCTATCGGGGCGACTTTCCAACAGTATTGCACGGGTTGAGCATCATGGGTTTCAAATGCGGGATCGTCGGCCTGCCCAATGTCGGCAAATCCACTCTCTTCAACGCGCTGACCGAGACGCAGGCGGCGCAGGCAGCCAACTACCCCTTCTGCACCATCGAGCCCAATGTCGGGCAAGTCGCGGTGCCGGACGCGCGCCTGGATAAACTGGCGGAAATCGCCGGCAGCCAGAAGATCATCCCGACCCAGCTTGCCTTCGTCGATATCGCCGGGCTGGTGCGCGGCGCCTCCAAGGGCGAAGGGCTGGGCAACCAGTTCCTCGGCAATATTCGCGAGGTGGACGCCATCGTCCATGTGCTGCGCTGCTTCGAGAATGACGACATCCAGCATGTCGACAACCGCGTCGATCCGATCGCGGACGCCGAGACGGTCGAGACCGAACTGATGCTCGCCGACCTCGAAAGCCTGGAGAAGCGCGTGCCGGCCTTCCAGAAGAAGGCGACCGGGGGCGACAAGGAGAGCAAGATCGCCGCCGCCGTGCTCGGCCGCGCGCTCGACCTGCTGCGCGAGGGCAAGCCGGCGCGGCTGGTCGAGCCGAACGACGAGGAGGAAGCCCGCATCTTCAAGCAGGCGCAGCTGCTCACCTCCAAGCCCGTGCTCTATGTCTGCAATGTCGAGGAGGAGAGCGCGGCGGAGGGCAATGCGTACAGCGCCCGCGTGTTCGAGAAGGCCAAGGCGGACGGCGCGCAGGCGGTGATCGTCTCGGCCGCCATCGAGGCCGATCTGGTCGGCATGGAGGACGCCGAGCGCGCCGAGTTCCTCGAGGCGATGGGCTTGCACGAGACCGGCCTCGCTCGCGTGATCCGCGCCGGTTACGAATTGCTCCACCTCATTACCTTCTTCACCGTCGGCCCCAAGGAAGCGCGGGCCTGGACGGTGCACAAGGGTGCCAACGCCCCCGAGGCGGCCGGCGAGATCCACAGCGATTTCCAGAAGGGCTTCATCCGCGCCGAGACCATCGCCTATGACGACTTCGTCACCCTTGGCGGCGAGGCCCGCGCCCGCGAGGCCGGCAAGCTGCGCGCCGAGGGCAAGAGCTATGTCGTGCAGGATGGCGACGTGATGCACTTCCTGCACAGTTGAGGACGGAGGACCGCGGGATGGCAGGCTATTACTGGGAAGATCTGGAAGTCGGCATGACCGACAGCTTCGGCCCCATCCCCGTCGATCGGGACGAGGTGCTTGCCTTCGCCCAGCGCTACGACCCGCAGCCCTTCCATCTCGACGATGCCGCCGCCGCGCAGACCCATTTCGGCAAGCTCGCGGCGAGTGGCTGGCATACCTGCGCGATGATGATGGGCGCGATGGTCGCGCGCTGGCAGCAGGTGCCAGGCTGGCAGGAGCACTCACTGGGCGCCATGGGTATCGACGAGTTGCGCTGGCGCCACCCGGTCTTCCCCGGCGACATGCTGCGGGGAACGAGCGAACTGATCGACAAGATCGCCTCGCGCTCGCGGCGCGAGATGGGCATCATCAAGTGGCGCACGAAGCTGTTCAACCAGGATGAGAAAGAGGTGCTGAGCCTCGTCTCCATCGTTATGCAGCGGCGACGGCCCACGTAAACCCGACCAGCCGGATCAATGCCGGCCGAACAGCTTCTCGATATCGCCATGGGCGAGCTTGATCCATGTCGGCCGGCCGTGGTTGCATTGGCCGGAGTGCGGGGTCACCTCCATCTCGCGGAGGAGCGCGTTCATCTCCGGCACGGACAGCACGCGGCCGGCGCGCACCGAGCCGTGGCAGGCCATGGTCGCCGCGACGAGATCGAGCCGGCCCTTGAGCGAGACAGCATCGCCCAGCGCCGCGAGGTCGTCCGCCAGGTCCCGCACGAGTCCCGCTATGTCGGAAAGGCCGAGCATCGCCGGCGCCGCGCGGACCAGCACGGCGGCCGGGCCGAAGCGCTCGATCTCAAGGCCAAGCTCCGCCAGTTCGGCAGTGCGCGCCTCGATGCGGTCGCAGGCAGGTTCGTCCAGCTCGACCACCTCGGGCAGCAGCAGCGCCTGCCGGGCCACGGTGCCGTCCGCCAGCGCCTTGCGCATCCGCTCCAGCACCAGACGTTCGTGCGCGGCGTGCTGGTCAACCAGCACCAGCCCGTCCTCCGCCTCCGCGACGATATAGGTGCGCGCCACCTGCCCGCGCGCGGTGCCGAGCGGAAATTCGCGCTCGGCGGGCACGGCTTCACGCGCCGCGGAGTCGTCACGCGCGGAGGGGGCGAAGCCGGAGAAGCGCACCTGCCCGTCCGCCAGCAGCGGCGCGCCACCATAAGCGCCGCCACCGGAAGGAGCCGCCGACCAGCTTCGCTCCAGCGGCGGCAGGGGGAAGGCAGGCGCAGCCTCGCGCTGCCAGAGATCGGTCGAGCTGGCCTCCGCCCGGTTGACGACACGCATCCCCGCCGCATCGAGCGCGCGGCGCAGGCCGCTGACGATCATGCCGCGAATGAAGGCGGGATCGCGGAAGCGCACCTCCGTCTTGGCGGGGTGGACGTTGACGTCGACATCCTCCAGCGGAACGGTGAGGAACAGCGCCAGCACCGGGTGGCGATCGCGCGCGATGAAATCGGCATAGGCGCCCCGCACCGCTCCGACGAGCAGCCGATCCTTCACGGGACGGCCATTAACGAGCAAATATTGATGATCCGCGCTGCCGCGATGGAAGGTGGGGAGCGAGGCGACTCCGCTCAACGAGACGCCCTCGCGTTCCAGCGCGACGACGACGTGATTGTCGGCCAGCTCGCGGTCGATAATCTGGGCGACGCGGTCCTCCCGCTCCTGCCCGGCCGGAAGCGAGAAGATGCGCCGTCCGTCATGCTCCAGCACGAAGCCTACATCGCTGCGGGCCATGGCCAGGCGGCGGACGACATCGAGGCAGGCGGCATATTCGGCGCGGGCGCTGCGCAAGAACTTACGACGCGCCGGCACCCGTTCGAACAACCCTTCCACCTCCACCCGTGTGCCGAAGGGCATGGCGCATGGCTCCGGAGGACCGGCGACGCCATTGTCGCACCGGAGTCGCCATCCATCCCCGCCACGCTGCCGGCTCGACAGGGTGAAGCGCGAGACACTGGCGATGGACGGCAGCGCCTCACCGCGAAAACCGAGCGTCCTGACCCTCTCAATGGCCTCATCGGGCAGCTTGGAGGTGGCGTGGCGCTCCAGCGCCAGCGGCATTTCGTCGCGCGCCATGCCATAACCATCGTCGGTGACGCCGATCCCGTCCAGCCCGCCGCCACGCAGGGTGACGGCAATTGCCCGCGCGTTGGCATCCAGCGCGTTCTCGATCAGCTCCTTGAGCGCACTGGCGGGGCGTTCGACCACCTCGCCGGCAGCAATGCGGTTCACGAGAGTCTCGGGGAGGCGGCGTATTGACATCTTTCCGGGACTAGACCAAGCGAACGCCCTGCGCGAGCCGGGGCAAGATATTTTCGTGCATGCCCGTCGACACGCAGGGGCACAATCCCATAAGGTCACGCATCCCGTCGCTGGCAAGAACAGGACCGTCCATGGCGTTTTTCTCAAACTGGTTCAAGTTTACCTCCCGAGACATGGCGATCGATCTGGGGACAGCAAACACGGTCGTCTATGTGCGCGGGCACGGTATCGTGCTCAACGAGCCGTCCGTGGTCGCCGTGGAAACGCTGAACGGCGTCAAGCGCGTCAAGGCCGTGGGTGAGGACGCCAAGTTGATGATGGGCAAGACGCCCGATTCGATTGAGGCCATCCGCCCGCTGCGCGACGGCGTGATCGCCGACATCGACATTGCCGAGCAGATGATCAAATGGTTCATCAGCAAGGTGCATGGCCACCGGCGCTTCCCGCGCTTCCCCGAAATCGTGATCTGCGTCCCCTCGGGTTCCACGAGCGTCGAGCGCCGCGCCATCCGCGACGCCGCCAGCAATGCCGGCGCGAGCCAGGTGTTCCTGATCGAGGAACCGATGGCCGCCGCGATCGGCGCCGACATGCCGGTCACCGAGCCGATCGGCTCGATGGTGGTCGACATTGGCGGCGGCACGACCGAAGTCGCCGTGCTCTCACTGCGCGGCCTCGCCTACACCACCAGCGTGCGCGTGGGCGGCGACAAGATGGACGAGGCGATCGTCTCCTATGTCCGCCGCCACCACAATCTGCTGATCGGTGAAGCCACCGCCGAGCGGATCAAGAAGGAATATGGCATCGCCCAGAAGCCGGCGGACGGCGTGGGCGCCACCATCCACATCAAGGGCCGCGACCTGGTGAACGGCGTGCCCAAGGAAATCGCGATCAACCAGGGCCAGATCGCCGACGCGCTGGCCGAGCCGATCGGCACCATCGTCGAGGGCGTGCGCATCGCGCTGGAGAACACCGCACCGGAACTGGCGGCGGATATCGTCGATCAGGGCATCGTGCTCACTGGCGGCGGCGCCCTGCTAAAGGGACTGGACGAGGAACTGCGCGACGAGACCGGGTTGCCCGTCACCGTGGCCGAGGACCCGCTGACCTGCGTCGCGATCGGAACGGGGCGCGCAATGGAGGACCCGGTCTTCCGCGGCGTGCTCCAGACGGCCTGAGCAAGGGCGCTGAACGATGGCGCCCCCCAGTAAACGGCGCCCCGGATATGATCGGAAAGCGCAATATGGCCTGTTCGCGAGCTATGTGATCGCCATCGTCGGCGCGCTTGTCGGGCTGCTGCTTGTTGCCATTTCCATTGTCGACCCCACCGGCTTCTCGGCGCTCCGCTCGGCGGGCGCGGAGATCACGCGGCCGGTGGCGAGCAATTTGCGGGCCCTGGTGATCGGCATCGGCAATTTCGACGAAGCGGTAGCGGCCTACATCAACGCCGGCTCACAGAACGCGGCCCTGCGCCGACAGGTCGAGACCAACCGTACCCGGCTGATCGAGGCGGACGCCATCCGGCAGGAAAACGCGCGACTCAAGCGGCTGCTGCGGCTCACGGAGACCGAAACCGGCATTGCCGCGGCCGGACACCTCATCTCTTCGACCAGCACCAGCGCGGCCCGTCTTGCCCGGCTCGACGTGGGCTATGCGCAGGGCGTGCAGCCGGGCATGCCAGTGCGCGCACCTGAGGGACTGGTCGGGCGCGTGATCCGATCCGGCCCGAATACGGCCGACGTGCTGCTGCTGGTCGATGAGGGCAATGTCGTGCCGGTGCGGCGCACCAGCGACAATATTCCCGGCATCAGCTCCGGCCGCGGTGACGGCACGGTCGAGATTCGCGCGCTCAATACCGAGCGCAATCCGTTCCGGCCCGGCGATGTCGTCGTGACCTCCGGCATTGGTGGCCTCTATCGGCCGAATATCCCGGTCGCGGTCGTCGCCCGGCTGGAGAGAGACAAGGCGATCGCCATCCCCCTCGCCAACCCCTCGCGCGTGGAACTGGTGGTGGTGCAGACGCCGTTCCGCCCGGTTGAAGCCGCGCGCGAGAGCGCCGCACAGGCGCAGGCGTCCGGCGCCGAGGCGCCATGAGCCGCCGCTACGCAACACGGATCGGCCGGCCGCGCACAGCGCTCCACATTCGCGGCACGCCAATCGTCTCGGTGCTGCTCGGCTCGGCGATCGCCCCGCTGCTGCCGATCATCGCCCAGACGCCGCTGCTACCGCCCTTCGGCCTGATGATCTTCCTCGCCTGGCGGCTGCTCCGCCCGGAAATCTGGCCGCTGTGGGCCGGCGTGCCGCTCGGCCTGTTCGACGATGTGATGAGCGGCCAGCCGATCGGCAGCGCTATGGTGCTGTGGACCGTCATCCTGCTGGCGCTCGACCTCGAGAACCAGCGGCACTTCTGGCGCGATTACTGGCACAGCTGGTTCATCGCCACGCTCGCCCTCGCCTTCGCTCTCTCAGGGGCGTGGCTGGTCGTGCATCTGGCGGGACAAGGCGGTCCCCTGGTTCAGATTTTGCCGCAACTTGCCTATAGCATCGGGCTCTTTCCTCTCATCGTGCGACTCTGTGCCGCACTGGACCGGTGGCGCTTGCCGTGATTTCGTTCCGCAAGAAAATCGTTTCGCAAGCGAGCCAGTCTTTCACCTTCTCCCGCCGCGCCTTCTTCCTGAGCGCGGCGCAATATACGGTGGGCGGCCTGCTCGTGGCGCGGATGGGCTGGATCGCCATTGCCGAGAACGAGAAATATCAGCTGCTCTCGGAGAGCAACCGCGTCAACCTGACCATCACCCCGCCCCGGCGCGGCTGGATCATCGACCGCAAGGGATTACCGCTCGCCTCCAACCGCACCAATTTCCGCGTCGATATCATCCCCGACCGGCTCCAGAACCGCGAACGCGTCATCAGCGAACTGACCCGGCTGCTCAACCTCGACCCCAATCGCGTCGACCGGATCAACGAGGATCTCGACAAGGCCGCGGGCTTCCTGCCCGTGCAGGTGGCTGACGACCTCAGCTACGAGCAATATGCCGCCATATCCGTGCGGCTAAGCGAGTTGCCGGGGGTCGCACCAGCGCAGGGCTTTTCGCGCTATTATCCGGCAGGCCCCTCGGTGGGTCACCTCATCGGCTATGTCGGCGCCGCCTCGGCCGAGGATTATCAAAAGACCAAGGATCCGCTGCTGATTACACCGGGCTTCAAACTCGGGAAGCAAGGCCTTGAAAAATCACTGGACTCACTGCTCACTGGCAAACCCGGCGCGAAGCGGGTCGAAGTCACGGCGCGCGGGCGCATCGTGCGCGATCTGGCGACGCGACCCGATACGCCAGGCCGCTCGGTCAAGCTGACGATCGACGCCGGCTTGCAGGAATTCGCCGGACGCCGGCTCGGCACCCAAAGCGGATCGGTGGTGGTGATGGACTGCGCGACAGGCGATATTCTCGCCTCCGCATCCATGCCCAGTTTCGATCCGAATAGCTTTTCAGACGGCATCTCGCATCTCGAGTGGCAGATGCTCTCTGAAGACGAGCGAGTTCCGCTGCGCAACAAGACGCTGACCGCGCTCTACCCGCCCGGCTCCACCGTGAAGCCCATGGTCGCCCTCGCCTTTCTCGAGGCGGGGCTCGCCCCGGAGGAAACGACGGTCTGTTCCGGTGCGCTGCGCGTCGGCAATACCTTGTTCCACTGCTGGTCCCGGCGCGGTCACGGCCGGATCGACATGCACCGGGCGATCGCGCAGAGCTGCGACATCTATTTCTATCACTTCGCCCAGAAGATCGGCATGGAGGCGATCGCCGCCATGGCCCGACGGCTGGGGCTTGGCCAGCGTTTCGACCTGCCCTTCCCCAACCAGAGCTACGGCACGGTGCCCGATCCGGCCTGGAAGAAGAAGAAATATAACGAGAATTGGCAGCCTTACGATACGGTCAATGCGACCATCGGACAGGGCTATATGCTGGTGAACCCGACACAGATGTGCGTGATGGCCGCGCGGCTTGCGATGGGGACGGAACTGGTCCCCCACTTCATCGCGGATGGCAAGCGCCACCAGGGGGCCCCGCTCGGCGTGCCGATCGACCACCTCACGGTGATCCGCAACGCCATGAAGGATGTGGTGAACGGCGGCGGCACCGGCCGCGCCGCGCGGATGTCCGTGCCGGACGTGTTGATGGCGGGCAAGACCGGCACCGCGCAGGTCCGCCGCATCACCATGGCTGAACGGCGCAGCGGCGTGCGTGGCAACGCCTCGCTCCCCTTCAAGCTGCGCGATCACGCGCTGTTCCAGGGCTTCGTGCCGCACGATAATCCGCGTTACGCCATCTCCTGCATCATCGAGCATGGCGGTCACGTCAATCATGTGCAGGATGCGCCGATGATCTCGGCCGACTGCCTGACGTTTCTCTACGAGCCCGCCAAGGCGCTGGAAAAGCTGGACGGGCTGGAAAAGGAGTGGGGCGGCCCACCGCAGGCACGCCTGGAACGGCAGCTCAACGCGTTGCGCATCGCCAAGGGCCTCGAAGCCGCGCCGCCACCACCCGCCGTCGAGGCTCCCGACGCCGGCACCCCCGCCAACGCCGCCGAGCCTGCCGCGGCTGATCCGGACGAGGCTCGGGAACGGGACGCCGCGGCCCTCGTCGACGACACGGATGAGCCACCAACCACCCAGCGCGCGCGAGGGGAGCAATGAGCTACGGTCTCGTCCCGGAAGGCATCGCGCGGATGCCATGGCGCCTCTACGCCCTGCTGACGGCGATCGCCTGCTTCGGCAGCATCGTGCTGTATAGCGCGGCGGGCGGACACATCATGCCATGGGCCGGCATGCAGATCAGCCGTTTCGTCATCTTCCTCGTCATGGCCGAGGTGATCTCGCGCCTGCCCTTCTCGCTGATCCGCATGAGCGCCTTCCCGGTCTATGGGGTCGTGCTTGTGGCGCTCATCCTCGTCGAACTGGTGGGCGGCATTGCGGGTGGAAGCCAGCGGTGGATCAATCTTGGCTTTATGCAGCTCCAGCCGTCGGAGTTCATGAAAGTCGCCATCGTCCTCGCCGTCGCGCGCTTCTACGCGCTGCTGCCGCCGGCCTACACGCGTACCTTCACCGCCATCTGGCCGGCGCTGGCCCTGATCGGGGTGCCGGTGCTGCTGGTTCTCGTCCAACCCGATCTGGGCACGGCGAGCATGATCGGCCTGGGCGGCGTCACCGTGATGTTTCTCGCCGGGCTGCCGCTGCGGCTGTTCGTCGGCTCTGCGCTGGCCGGCGCGGCGATCGTGCCGGTCGCATTCAGCTTCCTCCACGAATATCAACAGAAGCGCGTGCTGATCTTCCTCGATCCGGAGACCGACCCGCTGGGCGCAGGCTACCACATCAGCCAGTCCAAGATCGCAATCGGCTCGGGGGGCCTGTTCGGCAAGGGCTTCCTCAACGGAACGCAAAGCCATCTCGACTATCTGCCGGAAGGCCACACCGATTTCGTCTTCGCCACCATGGCCGAGGAATGGGGTATGCTGGGCGGAATCGGCCTGCTGGTTGGGCTTTTCCTGCTGCTGCGCTGGGGTATGCGCGTCGCGCAGCAGACCGACGACCGCTTCGCCCGGCTGGTCGCGGCGGGCCTCACCACGACGATCTTCTTCTACATCGCGATCAACCTGATGATGGTGATGGGGCTGGCACCGGTGGTGGGCATCCCCCTGCCCTTCATGTCCTACGGCGGATCGTCGATGCTGACGGTGATGCTGTGCATCGGCATCATCCTCAACATCGATCGCAACCGCGAACTGCTCGGCGACCGCTGGAGGTGAAGACGCCTGCCTAGAGGGGCGTCGGCAGGAAGCTGGGGCGGCCAAGGCCCCGATGACTGGCGCGGCGGCTGGGGGCATTCCGGACGCGTCGCAGTGCCGGATAGGTGCTCGGAGCATCGGCGTCAGTCCGATCGGCAAGCTGCTCGAGCCAACGAGCCTGGCTCGCCTCCGACGTGTCAAAGGCCGCCGGGGCTCCGATCAGCGCGACCACTGGCGATGAGATAGCGGACAGCCAAGCCGAAGCGGTGAAGCGGCTCGTACCGTCATTAATATCTGGGAATGCGCTAGGCTCAGGACCCATTAATTGGTTGCGTAGCGTGTGATGAGTTGATTCGATGGCAGCGTGAGGAGACGTTGCCATGAGTGATCTGATCTGGTTGTCGGAGGCGCAGATGCGGCAGATTGAGCCGTATTTCCCGTTGT
>DASRXX010000002.1:0-19163 GCA_035654015.1 Sphingobium sp. | reverse complement strand
ACAACGGGAAATACGGCTCAATCTGCCGCATCTGCGCCTCCGACAACCAGATCAGATCACTCATGGCAACGTCTCCTCACGCTGCCATCGAATCAACTCATCACACGCTACGCAACCAATTAATGGGTCCTGAGCCTAGCGGAGCTTGGGAATCGGCGCTGTCAGGCTTTCACCGGCTTTCTTTTTTGGCTTGCGCTGACGCAGCCGCGCCATCCGCCTTCCGTGCGGTAGGTTGTCCCGGTCAACAAGCAGGAATCAAGATGGCCCGAATCGCTCGTAGGCGCCGGTCGGGCAGCAACAGGGCCTGCCACAATGCTCGCCCCCCCAGCGCCCCTTTCGCCTACTCCACCGTCACCGATTTGGCGAGGTTGCGCGGCTGATCCACGTCCGTGCCCTTCAGCACGGCGACGTGGTAGGCCAGCAACTGCACCGGCACCGCGTAGACCATCGGCGCGATCAGCGGGTGGACCTTGGGCAGCGCCAGCGTCGCCAGACAGCCTTCGCCCGCTTCCGCGATGCCTTCCTCATCCGAGATCAGCACCACCTTGCCGCCGCGCGCCTGCACCTCCTGCATGTTGGAGACGGTCTTGTCGAACAACGGACCGGACGGGGCGATGACGATCACCGGCACCGCCTCGTCGATCAGCGCGATGGGGCCATGCTTCATCTCGCCGGCGGCATAACCCTCGGCATGGATGTAGCTGATTTCCTTGAGCTTCAGCGCCCCTTCCAGCGCCAGCGGATAATCGGTACCGCGCCCCAGATAGAGCACGTCGCGCGCCGGGACGATCAGCGGGGCAAGCGCTTGGATCGCCTCGTCCTGCGCCAGCGCCTGATTGATTGCGGCGGGCGCCTCGGCGAGTTGTTCGACGATCCCTTTCTCCTCCGCCGCCGTCAGCCGCCCCTTGGCCCGCGCGAAATTGGCAGCCAGCGCGGCCAGCACCGCAAGCTGACATGTGAACGCCTTGGTCGAGGCGACGCCGATCTCCGGCCCGGCATGGGTCGGCAGCAACAGGTCCGCCTCGCGCGCCATCGAGCTGGTCGGCACGTTGACGACCACCGCGATCTTCTGCCCCTCCGCCTTGGCATGGCGCAGCGCCGCCAGCGTGTCGGCCGTCTCGCCCGATTGCGAGATGAACAGCGCCAGCCCGTCCTCCTCCAGGACCGGCGCGCGGTAGCGGAACTCTGAGGCGACATCGAGGTCGACCGGCATGCGCGCGAATTGCTCGAACCAGTATTTGGCGACCATGCCCGCGTAGAAGCTGGTTCCGCAGGCGACGATCGTCACCCGCCGGATCGTCGAGAGGTCGAAGTCCGGCACCGGCAGCGAGACCTGATCGTCGATCCGCCGCAAATAGCTGCGCAGCGTCTGCGCCACCACCACCGGCTGCTCGTAAATCTCCTTCTGCATGAAGTGGCGGTGATTGCCCTTGTCGATCATCGCGCCGGAGACGCCGGAGAGCGTCACCGCGCGCTCGACCGGCGCGTTATCCCGGTCGAACACCTGCGCGCCCTCGCGGGTGACAACCACCCAGTCGCCCTCCTCCAGATAGGCGATCTTCTGGGTAAGCGGCGCCAGCGCCAGTGCATCGGAACCGAGATAGGTCTCGCCCTCCCCATGCCCCACCACCAGCGGCGATCCGAGCCGCGCGCCGATCAGCAGGTCCGGGTGACGGCGGAACAATATCGCCAGCGCGAAGGCCCCGTGCAGGCGTGGCAGCACGTCGCGCACCGCCTCCTGCGGGCTGGCGCCCTCCTCCACTCGCTCGCTCACCAGGTGCGCGACGACCTCGGTATCCGTCTCGCTATGAAAGACGCGCCCGCGCCCGATCAGTTCATCGCGCAGCGCCTTGAAATTCTCGATGATGCCATTGTGAACAACCGCTACCTCGTCGGTGGCGTGCGGGTGGGCATTGTTGGTCGTCGGCGCGCCGTGGGTCGCCCAGCGCGTGTGGGCAATGCCGGTCGTGCCGGTCAGCGGCTCCTGCGTCAGCGCACGGGCGAGGTTGATCAGCTTCCCCTCCGCGCGCCGTCGCGCGATATGACCGTCCACGATGGTGGCGATGCCCGCCGAATCATAGCCGCGATATTCCAGTCGCCGCAGCCCGTCGAGCAGACGGTCCGCAACATCCTCCGCGCCGACGATCCCGATGATTCCGCACATGCAGCGAGCCTTCCGTTGATCAGAGTGTGTAGGGGATGCGGATGCCCGGCATATTGGCCGGAAAATCCCTGTTATTGCGTGTCACGAGAATGCGCCCGCCGGTCTGGGCCGAGGCGAGGATGATCGCCGCGGACAGGCTCATCGCCGGGCGCTGGCGGTGGAGCGCAGCGGCGCGGCGGCTCACCTCGCCATCCACTTCAGCAATGGCGAACAGATCGAGGAACCGCTCGGTCTCCGCCACAGTGTTTTCCGGCGCGCCGGCGAGCAGCTCGGTCCAGCTGATCCGGCTGATCCAGCGGCGGCGCGCGCGGCGCAACTCGGCCCAGGCCGGGGGATGCTCATGGAGCGCGTCGACCAGGATGTTGGTATCGAACTGGATGTCGCTCACGCGCCTCCTCCGGCTTTCTCGCCTGGCTCGCCGCGCAACCCGCGCTCATAAGCCAACCCGTCGACCGCCGAGCCCTGCCGCGCCCACAGACCAAGGAACCGTTCCAACCCCCTGTCCGCCTGTTCCGCCCTGAACATCGCGACTGCTTCGCGCAACAGCGCGGCACGCGATATGCCAAGCTCCGCCGCGCGGGTATCCAGCCATTTCACATCATCTTCTGCAAGGTCGGCCAGGAGTCGCATGATATGACGATATCATATACAGATATCATTGCAAGCGAAGCGGCCGTTTTTATCGGCATTGTCTCACCCCGCGCTCGTGCCGGCCGGATGCCCCAAAAAAGGAGAGGGCAGCAGGCCTGCTACCCTCTCCTCCTTTCTCATCGCCCCGCCGCCCTTGTCGACCAGAGGTCGACCCACGGAGCAGGAGATGAAACTGGCCATGCGGCCATGCGAAAACCACGTCGCGCGTGCCGTGGCACCCACCCCTTTTGGGGTGATGGGCATCCACATACCCTCTGTGCGCACGCACCGTGCCGTTGCGCTTCGCTCCCACAAACGACGCGCGAGCCCGGGCGGCAGCCCCATCCGGGACACGCAACCAGTTCTCGACGCGGATACTCTTACCACGGGCACAGGTGGACTGGATTGGACGTTTTCGACATTGATACCACCACTCGTCGCAAACACTCCTCGATCCTGATGCGAGAAGCCTTCAACTGCCCTTTTTCTCCGCTTCTTTCTTCTTGCGCATCGCGTCGTGGAAGCGGTCGGCCCAGCCCGGCTTGACCAGTTGCTCGCCGCGGACGAGCCGCAGTTCACCATCGCCCACATCACGCGAGACCGCGCTGCCTGCCGCCACGATGGCGTCGCGTCCGATTCGCACCGGGGCCACCAGCGCGCTGTTCGATCCGATGAAGGCTCCCTCGCCGATGACCGTGCGATACTTGAAATAGCCGTCATAATTGCAGGTGATGGTGCCCGCGCCGATATTCGCCGCTGCGCCGACCGTCGCGTCGCCGATATAGCTCAGATGATTGGCCTTGGCGCCGCGGCCGAGCGTCGCGTTCTTGATCTCGACGAAATTGCCGACCCGCGCCTTTTCCTCCAGCTCCGCGCCCGGGCGCAGCCGCGCGAACGGCCCTACCGAGGCGTTCGGGCCAATCCGCGCGCCCTCGATATGGCAGAAGGCATGGATCACCGCACCCTCCGCCACGGTCACGCCGGGACCGAACACGACATAAGGTTCCACCGTCACGTCGCGTCCCAGCACTGTGTCGTGCGCGAAAAACACCGTTTCCGGCGCGATCAGCGTCACCCCGTCGCGCATCGCCTCCTCGCGGCGGCGCGCCTGCCAGGCGGCCTCCAGCGCGGCCAGCTCGACGCGGCTGTTAACACCGGCCACCTCTCCCGCGTCGGTCTCGATGACGGCGCTCTGTCGCCCATCCGCCGCCGCCAGCATGACGATATCGGGCAGATAATATTCTCCCGCGGCATTATCGTTGCCCACCCGCTCCAGCAACGCGAACAGATCCTCCGAGCGCGCCGCCATCAGCCCGCTGTTGCACAGGTCGACCGCGCGCTCGGCCGCGCTCGCATCCTTATATTCGACCATACGCTCGATCCGCCCATCCGCCGCGATGATCCGCCCATAAGCAGCGGCATCGGCGGGCCGGAAGCCGAGCACGACGCAGGCCGGCGCGTCGGCACCGTGCAGCCGGTCGATCATCGCGCGCATCGTCTCGGGCCGTACCAGCGGCACGTCGCCATAGAGGATCAGCACATCGCCGGAAAAGCCCGCCAGTGCGTCGCGCGCACCCGCCACCGCATGGCCGGTGCCGAGTTGCTCCGCCTGGACCGCGATCGCCACGCCGCTTCCCGCGACCGCCTTCTCGACCTGCTCGCGCCCCGCGCCCACCACCACCACCTGCCGGTCCGGCGCCAGCTCGGCTACGGCACCGAGCAGATGCAGCAGCATCGGCCGCCCAGCGATGGGATGGAGCACCTTGTGCAGGCTGGATTTCATGCGCGTCCCCTGCCCGGCGGCAAGAACGATCACGGCAAGCGGGCTGGTCACGGCGGACTCCTCGAGCTGAAACCACGTCTCGGGCATTAGCGCCATCCAGATCAGGCCCGTGGGCGGAATGGCGAAACGGCCCGCGCAGCCATTGCCATGTTTGACTTGATCGCGCCACCGCCGAGCGGGCATGGGAGCGCCATGACACACATCCCGTTCGCCGTTGTCGGCTTCGATCTCGATGGCACCCTCATCGATTCCAGCGCTGATCTCGCCGCCGGCGTCAATCATGCCCTCGCCAGCATCGGCCTGCCGTCCCACAGCGTGGAGGAAGTGAAAGGCTTCGTCGGCAAGGGCGTCAAGATCATGCTCGAGCGGGCACTGCGGGCGTCGGGCGACTATTCGGAAGCGCGGCTGGAGGCGCTACGGCCCGTGTTTGCCGACTATTACAGCGCGCATCTTGCCGACCACAGCCGGCCCTACCCCGGCGCGGTCGCTGCGCTGGAGACACTTGCGGAGCGCGGCGCCCGGGTGGCGCTGTGTACCAACAAGAGCGAGCAGTTCACCCTGCCGTTGCTGGACCAACTCGGTCTCACCAGGCATTTCGAAGCGATTGTCTGCGGCGATACGCTCGGACAAGGCGTACTCAAGCCCGATCCCGCGCCGGTGCGGGCGATGGTGGAGCGCGCCGGCGGAGGCCGCGCGGTGTTCATCGGCGACACCTCGCACGACGTTGAGGCAGCCCACGCCGCCGGGCTTGCGTCCATCGCGGTGCGCTTCGGCTTCGTCGACGCGGCGGACGAACTCGGCGCCGACGCGATCCTCGATGGCTATGCCGATCTACTCCCGCTGCTAGAGAATTGGCCGCGCTGATCACAACCCGCCACGCCCTGGCCCGACGCGGCCGAACTGACGGGCTTCTTTCCCGCCGCAACAAAGGCTAAGGATCGGCGCTATGGCACGCGTAGATCGTTCGATCGGGATTCTGCTCCTGTCGGTGGTCCTCGCGGCGATCGCCGTCTTTCTGCTGACACGCAGTTGGGAAGCGACCGCGATCAGCAGCCTGGCCGGTCTGTTCGCAACCGCCTTGCTCTACGACGCGATTCAACAGCGTATCGCCTTGGCGATCCGCCGTCCGCCTTCCGCAACGGCGGGCGGCGCGAGTAGCGATGAGTTGGCGACCCTTCTCGACGCATTGCCGCTCCCCTGCCTCATCATCCATCGTGGCCGGGTCGAGCGCTGCAACCGGGTCGCGCTCGATCTGCTCGGCCAGCACATCATCGGGCAGGATATGCGACTCGCGCTTCGCCATCCGGCCGCCATCGAGCTGCTCGCCCAGCCCGGCGGCGCGCGCGAGCCCGCGCGCATCGCGATTGCCGGCCTCGGCAGCGCCGAGCAAAGCTGGGAACTCGACATCCAGCCGCTGGAGAAAGACCGCAACCTCGTCCTGCTCCTCGATCAGAGTGGACGGCAGGCGACCGAGCAGATGCGCGTCGACTTCGTCGCCAATGCCAGCCACGAGCTGCGGACGCCGCTCGCCGGCATCCTGGGCTTCATCGAGACGCTCCGCGACCCGCTCGCCGGCAGCGATCCGGCGACGCGCGAGCGTTTCCTCACGATCATGGACGGCGAGGCGCGGCGCATGCAGCGCCTGGTCGACGATCTCATGTCGCTCTCCCGCATCGAGGCGGACAAATACCGCGCGCCCGACCAGCCGGTCGCGGTCCCGGCGCTGGTCGAGGAGGTCGTCGGCGTTTTCCGCCAAAGCCAGAACGAGCATGCCCGCAACATCGTGGTCCATATCGAGCCGGACGTCGCCACCGTGCGCGGCGACCGGGCGCAACTCAACCAGTTGCTCCACAACCTCATCAGCAACGCCCTCAAATATGGCGCGCAGGGCACCGAGGTCACCGTTGCGGCGCGGCGGATCGACGACGGCATGACCGAGCTGTCCGTCACCGATCGCGGCGACGGCATCGCCCCCCAGCACCTCCCCCGCCTCACCGAGCGCTTCTATCGCGTCGATTCGAGCCGCAGCCGTGCCATGGGCGGCACCGGTCTCGGCCTCGCCATCGTCAAGCATATCGTCCAGCGCCACGGCGGCACGCTGCACCTCGAGAGCAAGGTCGGCGAGGGCACGACGGTGCGCGTGGCGCTCCCGAATTTCGAAGGCCGCTAGCACGCTTTCCACATCGGCAGGGGGCGTTGTCACAAAACCGAAACAGAAACGTCACATTGGCGCGATGGACCGGACCTAGGGCGACTCCGGATCTGATCATCAATCGCCCAGGAGATTTTTCCGATGCGGTACGCACTTTTCGCAGCGGCATCCTTGCTCACGCTCGCTGGCTGCCAGAATCAGGCAGGTGGCGGCGCCGGCGCAGCACGCGACCAGATCCGCGCGGTCGGCTCGTCCACCGTTTACCCCTTCGCCCAGGCAGCGGTGGAACTGTTCACCCAGGCCAACCCCGGCATGAAGGCACCGATCATCGAATCGACCGGCACCGGCGCGGGCGTCAAGCTGTTCTGCGACGGCGTCGGCGCCCAGTATCCGGATATCGCCAACGCCTCGCGTCGCATGAAGAAGAGCGAATTCGATGCGTGCCAGCAGAACGGCGTCAAGGACGTGATGGAGGTCCAGATCGGCGTGGACGGCCTCGCCTTCGCCGAATCAGTCAAAGGTCCCGGTCTCAAGCTGACCACCAAGCAGGTCTATGAGGCGCTGGCCGCCAACCCCTATGGCAAGGGCCCGAACAAGGCGAAGACATGGGCCGACATCGACCCGACTTTGCCCAAGATCGCTATCACCGTCTTCGGTCCGCCCTCCACGTCCGGCACGCGCGATTCGCTGGCCGAGCTGGTGCTCACCAAGGGCTGTGAGAGCGATCCCGCGATGAAGGCCCTCAAGGGCAGCGACGAGGCGAAGCACAAGCAATTGTGCACCCAGATCCGCGAGGACGGCGCCTATGTCGACGCGGGTGAGAACGACAATCTCATTGTTCAAAAGCTTACAGCTAACCCCGATGCGATCGGCGTGTTCGGCTTCTCCTATCTTGATGGCAACCGCGACAAGCTGAAGGATGTCCCGTTGAACGGCGTCGAGGCGACCTATGAGACCGTCGCCGGTGGCACCTATCCCGGCGCACGACCACTCTACATCTACGTCAAGAAGGCGCATCTCGCCGCCGTCCCCGGCCTCAAAAACTATGTCGAGGCGTTTGCCGCCAACTGGGGCCCGGACGGGGCGCTCGCTCGCCGCGGCATGGTCACCGCGCCCGAGGACGTCCGCAAGGCCAATGCCGATGTCGTCACGAACCTCACCGCGTTGACCGGCGACAAGTTGAAGTGAGCGGTCCGGCCATGGCGCACCGGGAGCCCGAACGATGAGTGGAACGATGACCCTATTCGTCGTCGTCGCGCTCGGGTCGATCAGCTGGATCGTCGCGCGCGCCCGCGCCACGCGGATGCAGGCTGAGGTCGGGCGCCTCGCGACCAACAGCCTGCCTTCGCAGCACGGCTGGTATGTCGCGCTGTGGACGGCGCTGCCGGCGCTGGCCTTCCTCGCCATATGGGCGAATGTCACGCCCGCGCTGGTGCTCGATACCGTGCTGCAATCGCCCGCCGCGCAGTCCCTGCCGGCGGACGATTTCAGCCGGAGCGCCGTTCTTGGCGAGGCACGCGCCATCGCCAGGGGTGCGCAGGCCGCCGCCTTCAACCCGCAATCCATGACGCTGGTCGAGCCCTTCCGTGACGCCACCCGGCACTATGGCGGCATGGGCGCGTTGCTCGCGATCATTCTCGCGTTCGCGGGCGGCGCCTATGCGCTCTCGCGCGTGCGCCCTGCCTTCACGGCGCGCCGCCGCGTGGAAAAGCTGGTGATGTGGGGGCTGCTCGGCGCCTCGCTGATTGCGATCATCACGACGGCGGGCATCGTCGGCTCGCTGCTGTTCGAATCGATGCGCTTCTTCTCGCTGGTCAACCCGCTCGATTTCCTGACCGGCCTCAAGTGGAGCCCGCAATCGGCCGCCATGGGCTACGGCAATGAGGACGCCTTCGGTGCGGTGCCACTGTTCTGGGGGACGATCTTCATCGGCGCGATCATCGCCATGGTCGTTGCCATCCCGCTCGGCCTGATGAGCGCTGTCTATCTCACGCAATATGCCCGGCCGCAGGTCCGCAAGTGGATGAAACCGACGCTGGAGGTGTTGGCCGGCGTCCCCACCGTGGTCTACGGCTATTTCGCGGCACTCACCGTGGCGCCCGCCCTGCGCGGGTTCGCGGCGGCTGTGGGCATCCCCGGCGCCTCGTCGGAGAGCGCGCTGGCCGCCGGCCTCGTCATGGGCGTGATGATCATTCCGTTCGTCTCCTCCATGGCGGATGACAGCATCGCCGCCGTGCCGCAAGCAATGCGCGACGGCAGCCTCGCCATGGGCGCCACCACCAGCGAGACCATCCGCCGTGTGCTGATCCCCGCCGCGCTCCCCGGCGTGGTCAGCGGCGTGCTGCTCGCCGTCAGCCGCGCCATCGGCGAGACGATGATCGTGGTGATGGCCGCCGGCCTCGCCGCCAATCTCACCTTCAATCCCTTCGCCAGCGTGACCACCGTCACCACCCAGATGGTCCAGCTCCTCACCGGCGACCAGGAGTTTGACAGCGCCAAGACGCTTGCCGCCTTCGCGCTCGGCCTCGTGTTGTTCGTGGTGACGCTGCTGCTCAACATCGTCGCGCTGCGCGTCGTGAAGAAATACCGGGAGGCCTACGAATGACCGGCCAAGCCACCCTCACCCCGCAGCGGCCCACGTCCGGCGCCATATCCACGCCGCGCACGGCCGCGCCGACGGAGTGGCGCAGCGATGCCATGCGACGCCGCATTGCCCGCCGCTACTCTGCCGAGCGCCGCTTCAAGATGATGGGTCTGGCCGCAGTGCTGCTCTCTGCCGGCTTCCTCGCGTTCCTGCTCATCACCATGGTCGGCAACGGCGCGCGCGGCTTCATGCGGACCGAGATTGCTCTGCCGATCGATTTCCAGCGTAGCGCCATCCTGATCGATCCGGCCCTCCTGACCGGCGGCAACGCCGAGCAGGCGTTGGCGAGCGCCAACCTCCCCGCCGTCATCGACAAGGCGGCGGACATCGCGTTCGGCGAAGGCGGCGCGCGGATGATCTCACCGGCCGCGCAGGCGGCGGTGCGCAAGGCGATTATCGCTGATCCCGCGATCCTGAACGGCACCGCTACCATCACCGTCCCGGCCTCGGAAGGCATCGACCTTGCCGCCAAGGGCCAGGGCAGCAGGGCGAACGAGGCGGCCGTCGCGCGCCTCGAGCGGGCCGGCGCGCTTTCCACCGGCTTCAACCTGCGCTTCCTCACCGCCAGCGATGGCACGGATCCGACACTGGTCGGCATCTGGGGCGCACTCAAGGGCTCCCTGCTTACCATGGCGGTGACGCTGGCGCTGAGCTTCCCCGTGGGCGTGTTCGCCGCGCTCTATCTGGAGGAATATGCCCCACGAAACCGCTGGACGGACCTGATCGAGGTCTCGATCAACAACCTGGCCGCCGTGCCGTCGATCATCTTCGGCCTGCTCGGCCTCGCCATCTTCCTCAACCTCATGCACCTGCCGCGCTCGGCGCCGTTGGTCGGC
The DNA here is from genome assembly GCA_035654015.1 of Sphingobium sp. Taxonomy (GTDB): domain Bacteria; phylum Pseudomonadota; class Alphaproteobacteria; order Sphingomonadales; family Sphingomonadaceae; genus Sphingobium. Next base: position 8,954 of record DASRXX010000002.1, on the reverse strand, counting down.
GGCATGACACTGGCGTTGATGACCATGCCGGTCATCGTCATTGCCGGGCGCAACGCCATCAAGGCGGTGCCCCCCTCGATCCGCGACGCCGCGCTCGGCATCGGCGCCTCGCCGGTGCAGGTCGTCTTCCACCACGTCCTGCCGCTCGCCTTGCCCGGCATCCTGACCGGCACGATCATCGGCATGGCCCGCGCGCTGGGCGAAACGGCGCCACTGCTGATGATCGGCATGCGCGCCTTCGTCGCCTCCCCGCCCGGCGGCGTCATGGACCCGGCCAGCGTGCTGCCGGTGCAGATCTTCCTGTGGTCGGACGAGGTCGGGCACGGCTTCATCGAAAAGACATCCGCAGCGATCATCGTGCTGCTGGCCTTCCTGCTGACGATGAACAGCATCGCCATCTACCTGCGCAACAAATTCGAAAAGAAGTGGTGACGACACCCCATGGCTGAGATGCAGCATATCCCCAACGCCAAGATGTCCGCGCAGGGCGTGAATGTCTTCTATGGCGAGAAGCAGGCAATCCGGGACGTCTCGATCGAGGTCGATCTGGAGCATGTGACCGCGCTGATCGGTCCCTCCGGCTGCGGCAAGTCCACCTTCCTGCGCACACTCAACCGGATGAACGACACCGTTGCCGGCGCCCGCGTGGAAGGCCGCATCACGTTGGATGGCGAAGATATCTACGGGTCGGACATGGACGTGGTGCAGCTGCGCGCCCGCGTCGGCATGGTGTTCCAGAAGCCCAACCCCTTCCCCAAGACGATCTACGAGAACGTCGCCTACGGCCCGCGCATCCACGGTCTCGCCCACGGCAAGGCGGATCTCGACGAGATCGTCGAGAAGTCGCTTCGCCGCGCCGGCCTGTGGGATGAGGTGAAGGACCGGCTACACGAGAGCGGCACCGCCCTCTCCGGCGGCCAGCAGCAGCGCCTGTGCATCGGCCGCGCCATCGCCGTCGAGCCGGAGGTGATCCTGATGGACGAGCCCTGCTCGGCGCTGGACCCGATCGCTACCGCCCGCATCGAGGAGCTGATCCTCGACCTGCGCGGCAACTACGCCATCGTTATCGTCACCCACAATATGCAGCAGGCCGCGCGCGTCTCCCAGCGCACCGCCTTCTTCCACCTCGGCCGGCTCGTCGAGCAGGGAGCGACCACGGAAATCTTCACCAATCCCCGCGAAGAGCGCACCAAGGACTACATCACTGGGCGCTACGGATGACACAGGACGACAGGACAAACACCATGCAGGACCACACCGTCACGGCGTTTGACGACGACCTCAACGCCCTGCGCGCGATGATCGCCGAAATGGGCGGTCTGACCGAGACCGCCATCGATCATGCCATCAAGGCGCTCACCACGCGCGATCTGGCACTGGCCCGGCAGGTGGTGGCCGGTGACGAGCGCGTCGACGAGCTCGATGCCCAGATCGAGCAGTTGGTGGTGCAGACCATCGCCCTGCGCGCGCCGATGGCGCACGACTTGCGCGAGATCATCGCCGTCCTCAAGATTTCCGGCATGGTCGAACGCATGGCCGATTACGCCAAGAACATCGCCAAGCGTGTCGAGGTCGTCACCGCCTCCGGGTCGCGGATGGAGCCGCTCTCGCTGTTGCCGGCCATGGCGCAGATCGCCCGCGAGATGGTCAAGTCCGCGCTGGACGCTTTCGCCGCGCGCGATGCCAGGCTCGCCCTTGCGGTCATCAATCGCGACCGGGCGGTTGACGATTTCTACAACAGTATCTTCCGCACGGCGGTCACCTTCATGATGGAAAATCCCAAGACCATCTCGGAAAGCGCCCACATCCTGTTCATCGCCAAGAATCTGGAGCGTATCGGCGATCATGCCACCAACATGGCCGAGATGATCCATTATGTCGTGACCGGCACCAAGCCGCCCGAACGGGAAAAGGGCGGCGACGTGGTCGACATCGGACCGGAGGACTGAGCCATGGCCCGCGCACGGATGCTGCTGGTCGAGGATGACGCCGCCCTCGCCGAACTGCTGACCTGGCATTTCCAGCGCGAGGATTTCGATGTCGTTCCCACCCCGGACGGCGAGGAGGCCCTGATCCTCGCGCAGGAGCAGACGCCGGACATCGTGCTGCTCGACTGGATGGTGGAGAATCTCTCGGGCATCGAGGTCTGCCGCCGCCTGCGCCGCATGAACGAGACGGCCAACGTGCCGATCATCATGCTCACCGCGCGCGGCGAGGAGGAGGACCGGGTGCGCGGGCTGGAGACCGGCGCGGACGATTATGTCACCAAGCCCTTCTCCCCGCGCGAACTGATCGCCCGCGTCAACGCGGTGCTGCGCCGCGTGCGTCCGGCACTGGCCGGCGAGGTGCTGACCTTCGGCGATCTGGAGATGGACACGGTCGCCCACAAGGTGCGGCGCGGCGGTGAGCTGATCGCGCTTGGCCCCACCGAGTTCCGCCTGCTCCGCCACCTGCTGGAGCATCCCGGCTGGGTTTTCTCGCGCGAGCGGCTGCTCGACAGCGTCTGGGGGCAGGATAGCGACATCGAGCTGCGCACGGTGGACGTCCACATCCGCCGCCTCCGCAAGGCGATCAACGCCGGCGGCCGCCCGGACATCATCCGCACCGTCCGCTCCGCCGGCTACTCGCTGGATGCCGACGCAGGGTAGAGCGGCTCTGGAGAGCCTGGGTGATCGCTTCGTTCGTGAATTGATCGCAGCCATCCGGCGTTCGCTTATGCTATTTGAAAATGCCCAATCCGCATAAAAAGCGGGGCGCAAAGCGAGCAACCTGCTTGTGCCCATATGGCCCAAATTGCAAATAGCGCGCTACCGCTCTCTCCGCACCGCTCCGTTGCTGATCGGGAACCTCGGCCGGCGCCAGCCTCGCTCAGAAATCATATTGCGCGCGCAGGCCGAACACGTTCGCATCATAGTCGCTGCGCCCTCCTGCCAGCACCGGTGTATCGCGCACCAGCACCCGCAGGTAATTGGCGAGAAACTTCACATGCTCCACCGGCACCCACATCAGTGACGCACCGAACGTGCGCTGGGTGCCGCCGACGATGCCGCGATCGGTGAGGTCCAGCCAGTCGTGGCGCAGGTTGATCTGCCAGGCGCCCGCGCCGCCCTTGTCCAGCCCGCGCGTCGGCTTGATACTGCCGAGCACGCCCTTCTTGTAGGTGCGCCCACTACCGCCGGCGAAAACATACCCAATCTCGCCATAGCCCCCGAAAAAGGTTGGCGCGGGCAGGCCCGGCCGCGCCACGCGCTGCCAGAAGCCTTCCGCCGCGACATGCACGGGGCCATGGATGGCGGCGAACTCCAGCCCGTAGCCGGTCTCCGCCGTCGCAGTGAACGCGCCGGTATCGACGAAGCGCACCTCGGTCGTCCGCGCGCCGGGTCGCGCCCGGTAGCGCAGCGTCGAAGCGAGGTCGTTGAGCTCGCGATGGTGCAGCGACCCACCGAATTGGAGCTGCGTGCCCCCCAGCTTGGGCATATAGACCAGCCGCCCGTCGAGCGAGTAGCTGTTGGCCGAGCCGCCGTTCCCCAGCGTGTCGAGGTCGTCGGCGAACACACCCGCGGCGACGAGCACATCGCCCACGCCGTAGCTGGCGGAAAAGCCGAGTCGTCGCTCCATACCGAACGCCTGGGTGAAGGCGGCGCGTTCCAGCATGCTGGTATCGAGGTCGCTGGTCACGTCTTCCAGCGAGGTGATCCGATGATGGCCGAGCGTGAGGGTGAGCGGACCGTTGTCATAGGTCAGCCACGCGTCGGTGAACTGCACGGTGTCCGGTGCCACGTCGGCTTCCAGCCGATAGCCGAATCCGCCGCCCATTTTGCCCTCCACGCCCAGATAGGCGCGCCGCACATCGGCCGACCAGCCCAGCGTGGGCGCGGTCATCCCGTTCGGGCGGGAAACGACGTTGGTGTCGATCTGCAGCCGTCCACGCGGCTTGATGGTTACGCCGGAGGCCACTAGTTCGCGCGGCGGTTCGGCTGGCGCAGCCGTGGGCTGAGGAGCGGCCGCCGGGCTCTGAACGGCGGCGCTTTCCGCCGGTGCGGCAGGGCTTTGCGCCGTCTCGGCCGAGCCGAGCCGCGCCTCCAGTTGATCGAGTTGCGCACGCATCCGCGCGATTTCCGCACGCAGCGCCGCGGCGTCCTCGGTCGGCGCGGCAAGGACCTGCCCCGGCGCAAGCAAGGCAGCAGCAAACAGCGGGAACAGCATAGGGGTTCGCAAGGGGGAAGCTCCAGTCGTCCGGTGGCGAGCGAGCGCCTATGACAATTATATTACGTATTTAAGACAATGTATGTTGCGGATCCGTGACGTGCGGCTGCGCGGCGCGGGAGGCACGCGCGACGGACGGAATGCGATGGATGGCGCAACGGGCCGCACGCGTCGGGCGAGCCCGTCGCATGGTCTAATCGGAATATGGGCTGCGCTAGGCTCCGTCGCGGCTTTCGATCAGCTTCAGCAGGCGCCGCTCGACCGGAGCGAGCACCCCGGCCAGTTCCTGTCCGCGCCGCAGCACCGCGCCTGTCTCACCGATCAGCGCCCACATGCCCTGGCGGTGGCGCAGCAGCGGCCGCTTCTCGATTCGCACCTCCGGCCGTTCCGCCGAGCGGCGGAAGGCCGAAAAAACTGCCACGTCGCGCGTGAGGTCGATCGCATAGTCCCGCCAATGTCCGGCGGACACCATGCGGCCGTAGAGGTCCATGATTCGGGAGAGTTCGACTCGATCGAAGGCGATCTGCGTCGGGGCCGCCCCGGGCCGCGGAAACGGCGTGACGTTGCTGATCATCACGCGCTGGTGCGCGATTGGCCTTCGGGCTCGCCATCCCGCTCGGCGGCCAGTTCGGCCAGCCGCTTGCGCAGATTCTCTACCTCGCACTGGAGGATTTCGAGACGCTGCGTCGCCGGGTCATACGTCTCGGAGCAAGGCGTGCCGTAGGGGGTGAAGCTTTTCTGATATTCCTTGGCGTCGACCAGCGTGGCCCGCGCCGGGATGCCGATCATTACCGCCCCGGCCGGTACATCCTTGGTGACGACCGCGTTGGCACCAATCCGCGCCCGCTCGCCCACCGTGATCGGCCCCAATACCTGCGAGCCGGAGCCGATGATCGAGCCGTCGCACAGCGTCGGATGGCGCTTGCCAGCGATGCCGTTGGCCGGGTCGGTCCCGCCCAGCGTCACGCACTGGTAGATCGTCACATCGTCACCGATCTCCGCCGTCTCGCCGATCACCGTGAAGCCATGGTCGATGAAGAAATTCTTGCCGATCTTGGCGCCCGGATGGATGTCGATCGCAGTCAGGAAGCGCGAGAAATGGTTGACCAGCCGCGCGAGGAAATACAGCCGCCAGCGGAACAGCCGGTGCGCCACGCGGTGTAGACCCAGCGCCCACACGCCTGGATAGATCAGGATCTCCATACGGGAGCGTGGCGCGGGATCGCGCGCCTTGACAGAATCGAGATAGGACAAAAGTCCCATGGCCAAACGCCCCTGCTGTATGACAAGACTCCTATCTAAAGGTTGCGTGTGCGCATTTCCAGAGAGATAAGCCCCTGCCCGGCAGGCCGATAAAGCGCTTGCATTATGGGCCCACCCAATTATTTGTCGATCAAATGAATTGAGAAAGGGGTGCGCGTGCACGAAGGCTGGCTCCAGTTCCTAGAAATATTGTTGCCTTTCATACTGGTCGGCTTCGGGGCACAGATTATCGACGGCGCGCTGGGCATGGCCTATGGCGTGATCTCGAGCAGCCTGCTCCTCACGCTCGGCGTTCCGCCGCGCGCGGCGTCCGCCAGCGTGCATGCGGCGGAGACCTGCACAACCGCCGTCTCCGCGCTCAGTCACGTCCTTCACCGCAATGTCGACTGGAAGCTGTTCTGGAAGCTCATCATTCCGGGCGTGATCGGCGGCGTTTCCGGCGCCTATTTCCTCTCCAATATCTCTGGCGACGTCATCAAGCCCTATATCCAGACCTATCTGGTCGGCATCGGCTTGTGGCTGCTGTGGCGCGGCTTCATGTACCCGCCCAAGGCGCGCGATCCGCGCTTCGTAGCCCCGCTCGGGCTGGCCGGCGGCTTCCTTGATGCCACCGGCGGCGGCGGCTGGGGCCCGGTGGTGACGTCCAACCTGCTCATCCAAGGCGCGAGTCCACGCCACACTATCGGCACGGTCAACACCGTCGAGTTCTTCCTCACCCTGTCGATCAGCATCACATTCCTGCTGCATCTCGGTTGGGAGACGTTTACCACCGCCACGATCGGTCTGCTTGTCGGCGGCGTCATCGCGGCCCCGTTCGGGGCATGGATCGCGCGACATGTTCCGGCCAAGCCGCTCCTCATCATGGTGGGCTCGATTCTCACGCTCACCGCGAGTTACGGTATTGCTCGCTCCCTTGAATTGATCGGTTAAATCGCTTAAATTCCTACTCGACCATCGAGAGGAACGATCAATGTCGAGCTACATGCCGACGCTCAAGCAGCTGCAATATCTTGTGGCTCTTAAGGAACATGGTCATTTCGGTCGGGCTGCGGAGGCGGCTTATGTCACCCAGTCCACGCTGTCGGCCGGTATCCGCGAACTTGAGTCGCTGATCGGTGTCACGCTGGTCGAGCGCACGCGGCGGATCGTGCGCTTCACCGCGCTCGGCAATCGTATCGTCGAGAAAGCTCACCGCGTGCTGCGCGAAGCGGAGGAACTGGCCGCAATGGCGCAGGCCTCAGGATCGCCGCTGGTCGGTGAGCTGCGGATGAGCGTCATCCCCACCATTGCGCCGTTTTTGCTGCCCAGCCTCCTCCCACGCTTGCGCGCTGAGCGACCTGCGCTCCAGCTTTATCTGCGCGAGGAAACCAGTCACGCCGCGCTCGATTCTCTGCGCCACGGCCATGCCGATTGCGTGCTGCTCGCCCTCCCCTTCCCGTGTGGCGATGTCGAGACGGAAGTGCTGTTCCCTGATCCGCTGCTCGTCGCTTTCCCGAAGGACGACCCGCGCGATCCGCCCGCGCAGATCTCGCCGGACATGATAGATGGCAACCGCCTGTTGCTGCTGGAGGACGGCCACTGCCTCAAGGACCATGCGCTGGCCGCCTGCAATCGGGCAGAGCTGCGCAACGAGGCCACCATCACCGGCACATCGCTCCACACTCTGGTGCAGATGGTGGATAACGGCCTCGGCCTGACCCTGCTACCCGACATGGCGATCCAGGGCGGTATCCTCACCAACACGCAGATCGTCACGCGCCCGATCGGCTCCCCCAGCGCGCATCGCGACATCGCCCTTATCTGGCGCCGCAACTCTCCGCGCGAGACTGATTTCCGCCTGATGGCTGACATTTTGCGCAACGCGGCCACCCAGCAGAAGGAAGCCGTGGCGGCCTGAACGGCACCGATCTCGGAGGACACATGACCCAGCACCGCATCTATGCAATGAGCTTCGCGAAGGTCTATCCGCTTTTGGTCGCCAAGGCGGAGAAGAAGGGGCGCACCAAGGCCGAGGTCGATGAGATCATCCATTGGCTGACCGGGTACAGCCCGGAGGCACTGTCCGACCAACTGGCGAAGTCCGTGAGCTTCGAGGATTTCTTCGCACAGGCGCCCCGGATGAACCCGGCGCGGTCTCTCATCACCGGCGTGGTTTGCGGCGTGCGTGTGGAAAGCATCGAGGAGCCCCTAATGCGCGAGATCCGCTATCTGGACAAACTGATCGACGAACTCGCCAAGGGCAAAGCGATGGAGAAAATCCTGCGGAGATGACCGGCGGCTCCGGGCGCGTTCCTCTTTTTGGGCGGTGCCGTCCGCCCACTTGGCGACGACCGCTGACGACACTTGTTGGCCGGGGTTGTCGTGACCAGACAGACCGCGGCGGCATCGTTCTTCCAGGCGTGTCATATCCATCGGGTTCGATGGACCGGTGCGAGAACACGTCCAACCTTCCCCGCCCCCCCTATCCAGCTTGATTTGGGCCACAGGCGCTGGCATCGATCCCGGCGGGGAACGTGTGCCCCCGATCGCGCGTCCGTTGAAGCCGAGGTTCGTTGCCCAAACCGTTCCGCTCTCGTTTTCGCGCCTTGTCCGAGCGCGTTCGCGCGCGATTTGGAGAGCGCGCCGCAGCGATGGCCCTGGCCGTGCTGCTCGAAGCCTTGCTCGGAGTACTTCTTCTCACCCTCTCTCCGTCGATCGTGCGTCGCGAACAGGCAGAGATCGCGCTGTTCACCGTCGATGTTCCCCCGGATGCGGAGCCGGAGGCGCAACCGGAGCCGACCCGGCCCGAACCGGAAGATCCCGACGCGCGCCCAAGAAGCCAGCCGCCCAAGCCTGAACAGCCTGCGCCGGAACCTGATGTGGTGCCGCCGGAGCCTCCGCCCCCAGCCCCGCCCTTGCTGGTGCTGTCTCGCGACCAGCTGGCCGCAGCAGATATCAGCACCATGCGACCGGCGCCCGCCCCGCCCGCGCCCCGGTCCGCGCCGATCGGCCCGCCCGCTTCCGCTAATCCGGGCGACAGCCAGCGCGTCTCCGGACAGGGCCCCAACGGCGAACCGCTTTATGCCGCCGCCTGGTATCGCGAGCCCTATCCCGACGAGCTGCGCGGCTATCTCTCCACGGCGCAGGGGCCAGGCTGGGGCCTGATCGCCTGCCGCACCGTACCGGACTACCGCGTGGAAGATTGTGTCGCGGTGGGCGAGTATCCACCGGGGTCGAATATCACGCGCGCCATTCTGGCCGCCGCATGGCAATTCCGGGTCCGCCCCCCCCGCGTTGGGGGCCGAACCATGGTTGGGGAATGGGTGCGCATCCGCATCGATTACCAAATGCGGCCATCGCCCACTCGCTAGGCTCAGGACCCATTAATTGGTTGCGTAGCGTGTGATGAGTTGATTCGATGGCAGCGTGAGGAGACGTTGCCATGAGTGATCTGATCTGGTTGTCGGAGGCGCAGATGCGGCAGATTGAGCCGTATTTCCCGTTGT
>DASRXX010000001.1:70000-71317 GCA_035654015.1 Sphingobium sp. | reverse complement strand
GAATTCAATTTCGCTGAGCATATCCTGGAGACAGTGGGGAAGTCGTTACGCCATTCGTGCAGGTCGGAACTTACCCGACAAGGAATTTCGCTACCTTAGGACCGTTATAGTTACGGCCGCCGTTTACCGGGGCTTCAATTCAGAGCTTGCACTCCTCCTCTTAACCTTCCGGCACCGGGCAGGCGTCAGACCCTATACGTCGTCTTGAAGCCGACTTAGCAGAGTCCTGTGTTTTTGCTAAACAGTCGCTACCCCCTGGCCTGTGCCCCCCGCCTCTGGTTGCCCAAAGACGGGGCCTCCTTCTTCCGAAGGTACGGAGGCAATTTGCCGAGTTCCTTCAGGATACTTCTCTCAAACGCCTTGGTATACTCTACCATCCCACCTGTGTCGGTTTAGGGTACGGTCTATACGGTGGGGCTATTTCCCGGGACAACTTCCCTGCCAGGACCAATCCAATAAGGCCTGACAAGTTACGCCATCCGTCACACACCACCAGGTCACGGAATATTAACCGTGTTCCCATCGACTACCCCCTTCGGGCTCGTCTTAGGGGCCGACTAACCCTGCTCAGATTAGCTTTAAGCAGGAACCCTTGGGATTTCGGCGACAGTGCATCTCACACTGTTTATCGCTACTCATGTCAGCATTCGCACTTCCGATACCTCCACCACCCATTACCAGATGGCTTCATCGGCCTACGGAACGCTCCGCTACCGCTCAGATCAAAGATCTGAACCCTAAGCTTCGGTGCATCACTTTAGCCCCGATACATCTTCGCCGCAGGATCTCTTATTTAGACCAGTGAGCTGTTACGCTTTCTTTAAAGGATGGCTGCTTCTAAGCCAACCTCCTGGTTGTTTTGGAAATCCCACATGCTTTCCCACTTAGTGATGACTTGGGGACCTTAGCTGTAGGTTAGGGCTGTTTCCCTTTTGACGACGGACCTTAGCACCCGCCGTCTGTCTGCCGGACTAGACTCGTTGGTATTCGGAGTTTGGTTAGAATTGGTAGATCTCGCGACCCCCGCATCCATCCAGTGCTCTACCCCCAACGGCAATCATCCGACGCTCTACCTCAATAGATTTCGCGGAGAACCAGCTATTTCCCGGCTTGATTGGCCTTTCACCCCTAAGCACAACTCATCCGACAATTTTTCAACATTGATCGGTTCGGTCCTCCAGTGGGTGTTACCCCACCTTCAACCTGGTCATGCATAGATCGCCGGGTTTCGGGTCTAATGCATCATACTCAATCGCCCTATTCAGACTCGCTTTCGCTGCGCCTACACCTAACGGCTTAAGCTTGCATGATACACTA
>DASRXX010000001.1:0-65000 GCA_035654015.1 Sphingobium sp. | reverse complement strand
GGCTTCCGGCTGACGCGGGCGTCGACCGCGGCGCGGTTTGGCGGGAGCTTCCTCCTCAACGACAGGTGCGGCGGCCTCAGCCTCTGGCGCATCCACGTCATCGCTGCGGACGATCGACGGCGGCAGGCCGGGCAGGCCGATGTCGCCATCCTGTTCATTGTCGCCATCGTCATTGGCGATGCGCTGCAGCGGCTCCTGCCGCTCGGCGCGGGCGGGGCGTTCGCGACGCGGGCGCGGCTCCTGCCGGCGGCTGTCCTGCGGGCGCTCCTGGCGGGGGTCGCCGAAGCCATCGTCGCCGGACTGGTCCAGCGTGTCCTCGCCCTCTTCGCCATCCTGCTCGAAATCATCGCCGCGCTCATCGGGGCGGCGGAAGCGGTTCTGCTGCTCCTCCTGGCGAGCGCGATTATCCGCCAGCACGCGGAAATAGTGATCCGCGAACTGCAGATAATATTCCACGTTTACCCGGTCGCCTGCCAGCTGCGCATCGCGCGCAAGGTTGCGGTATTTTTCGAGCAGTTGCGCCGCATTGCCGCGCGCGCGGCTATCGATGCGGTTGCCGGAATCACCATTGCCGCGATTGCCGTTGCCGCCATTCTGGCGCGGATTATTCCGACCGCGACGGCGGCCGGCTTGACGATTGTTGATCAACGGTTCGTCCCTATGCTCTCGCTAAAAATTCCGGCATTCCCGAACAACGCCCGGAACGCTGTGCAATCTGCCGCTGGCGGAGCGGCCACACGCCACTCGCGCCCCGCGCTTCGGCAAACGGCTCCTACTCGAGGACGCCGCCAAAACTGTGGGAGCAGACCGCCAGCCTTGCGCCACGCGCGTGGGCTAACACAGTCCTATGTCCGCCAGATAATCGCTCCCGGCCCTCAAACCAAGAGGAAATCGCATTTTACTGTGAAAAAAACACGAACATGGCGTTGGCCGCCCCCAAGCCATCGCTTTGCACGGCCGGGCAGAGCCGGCACGATGCACCGACGAGGCGAGGCGGCACCCCATCACCATGTGACGACAAGCGCGCGGTCGCGCCGGGCAAGGTCGCGCCGCAGCGTCACGCGGAACCCTGCCGCACGGAACAGCGCGCCGGCGGTCTCTCCCTGGTCGAAGCCGATCTCAAACAACGCCACGCCGTCCCGCTCCAGCAGCCCGCCGAGCTGACCCGCCAGCAGGCGATAGGCCGCCAGCCCGTCTTCGCCGCCGAACAGCGCGCCCGCCGGCTCATGCGCCAGCACGTCGCGCGGCAGCATCGCATCACTTCTTATATAGGGGGGGTTGCACAGGACGAGGTCGAAGCGTTCGGCCACCCCTGTCCCCCAGTCGCCAAGGCGAATCTCGGCGCGCGCCGCCATGTCGCAACGCACCGCATTGTCGCGCGCCACCGCCACGGCCTCGGCCGAGCGGTCGATGCCCAGCCCGGTCGCGTCGCGCCACTCGTCGAGCGCCGCGAGCAGCAGCGCGCCCGAACCGGTGCCCAGGTCGAGGATCCGGCGCGGCCGCGCCCCGCCGGCGAAATGCGCGATCGCGCCCTCGATCAGCGTCTCGCTATCCGGACGGGGGATCAGCACCGCCGGCGTCACGCATAGGGTCAACGTCCAGAAATCGCGCGTGCCGGTGATATAGGCCACCGGCTCGTGCGCAAGCCGACGCGCCAGCAGCGCCTCGGCTGTGTCAGGCACGGCCAGACGCGGCAGGTCGAGGATCAGCGCCTCACGGCTGATGCCCAGGGCGTGCGCGGCGAGCAGCTCCGCGTCGAGGCGCGGCGTATCGCTCACCGCCGCGAGCCGCCCGGCCGCCTCGCGCAGCCACGCCGCCAGCGCCGTCATCGAATCCGGTCCCCGCTCACGCCGCCATGTCGAGTTGAGCCAGCCGCGCCGCCTCGTCGTGTGCGATCAGCGCCGCGATCACCTCGTCCAGCCCCCCGCCTTCGAGGATCTCGGGCAGCCGGTGCAGGGTCAGGTTGATCCGGTGGTCGGTCACCCTCCCCTGCGGGAAATTATAGGTGCGGATGCGCTCGGAGCGATCGCCGCTGCCCACCATCGCCTTGCGCGCGCCGGCCTGCTCGCTTTGCGCCCGCTCGCGTTCCATCTCGTAGAGCCGGGCCCGCAGCACCTGCATGGCCTTGGCCTTGTTCTTGTGCTGCGAGCGCTCATCCTGCTGCGTGACCACGATGCCGCTGGGCAGATGGGTGATGCGCACGGCGCTGTCGGTTGTGTTGACATGCTGTCCGCCTGCGCCGGATGCGCGATAAATGTCGATCTTGAGGTCCTTGTCGTCGATCTGCACGTCAACCTCGGTCGCTTCCGGCAGCACCGCCACCGTCGCCGCGCTGGTATGGATGCGCCCGCCGCTCTCGGTCACCGGCACACGCTGCACGCGGTGCACGCCGCTCTCGAACTTGAACCGCGCAAACACGCCCGCGCCGGTCACGCTGGCAATCACTTCCTTGTAGCCGCCCTGCTCGGAGGTGCTGGCCGAGATGAGCTCGACCCGCCAGCCGCGCGATTCGGCATAGCGCTGGTACATGCGCAGCAGGTCGCCCGCGAACAGGGCCGCCTCGTCGCCGCCGGTGCCGGCGCGAATCTCCAGCATCGCCGCGCGCTCGTCCGCCGCATCGCGGGGCAGCAGCGCCACGGCGAGCGCATGCTCGGCCTCCGGAAGCCGCGCGCGCACCGCCGCCAGCTCCTCCTGCGCCATCGCCTTCATCTCGGGGTCGGCGAGCATCGCCTCCAGCTCGGCCACCTCGCCGCGCAACCCTTCCACTTCGGACGCCGCGCGCACCACTGGCTCCAGCTCGGCATAATCCTTGGAGAGCCGCACGAACTCGGCCGGATCGAGGTCCGGCCGCGCCATCTGCGCCTGCACTTCCTCCTGCCGCCGCAGGATCGCCGCGATCCGGTCGGGCGAGATCTGCATCAGGCCCCGGCCCGCATCAACACTTCGACGCGGGCGGCCAGCGCCGCATCGTCGCAGCGGATGTTGAGGTGCAGCGCGCCATCCCGCGCGCCGACGGAGACCAGTGCCCGCGCCGGAATCTTCGCCGCCTTGTCGAAGCGCTTACGCGGCGACCCGCTGGTCACGCTGTCCGCGCTCAACCCAGCCGCCCGCAGCGCCGCGAGGCCGGTCAGCGCTTGCGCCAGCATCGTATCGTCTTCCAGCGCAATGACCACGTCCAGCGTCGCCGCCGGCGCCTCCTCCAGCAGCATCGCCAGCCGCTCGATCCCCGCCGCCCAGCCGACCGCCGGAGTCGCCGGGCCGCCAAGCGTCTCGATCAGGCCATCATAGCGCCCGCCGCCCAGCACCGTGCCCTGTGCGCCCAGCCGGTCGGTGATGAACTCGAAGGCGGTGTGGCGATAATAATCCAGCCCGCGCACCAGCCGCGCGTTGCGCTGCCAAGCCACGCCCGCCGCCTTGAGCCCGTCCGTGACCCGCTGGAAGAAGGTGCGCGCCTCGTCGGTGAGATAGGCGTCGATATCCGGCGCATCGGCAACGACCGCCTGGTCGGCCGGATCCTTGCTGTCGAGGATCCGCATCGGATTTTTCTCCAGCCGGGTCAGGCTATCCTCGCTCAGCGCCGCGCGGTGCCCATCGAAATGCGCGACCAGCGCCGCCCGCCACGCCTCGCGGCTGGCGGCGTCGCCCAGCGTGTTGAGCGTCAGCGTCACGCCCTCGGCGACCCCCAGTTCCTTCAGCAGCTGGTCGGCGAAGATCAGCAGCTCGGCGTCCGCCAGCGGCTCGGCCGCGCCGATGATCTCGGCATCGATCTGGTGGAACTGGCGATAGCGCCCCTTTTGCGGCCGCTCGTAGCGGAACAGGGGGCCATGGGTGGCGACCTTGAGCGGCGCATATTGCTGCCAGCCCTCGGTGATATAGGCCCGCGCGATCCCCGCCGTGAACTCCGGCCGCAGCGTCAGCGAATCGCCACCGCGATCCTCGAACGTGTACATCTCCTTGGAGACCACATCGGTCGTCTCGCCCAGCGATCGCGAAAACACCGCCGTCGCCTCGAACACCGGCAACTCGATCCGCTTGAAGCCGTAAAGCCGCCGTACCCGCTCGAACGTATCGACCACATGCGCGAAACGGTCCGCCGTCTCGCCGATCATGTCCTGAGTGCCGCGGATGGGCCGGGGTGTCTGGATCTTCGCCATGGTCGCGCCTCTAAAGCATTTTGCGGGCCGATGGAAACACCCGACGACGCGCGCCTGCCATGGCCGCGCGGGCAAGCCGGCCCCACCCGCCGTGCCCATGCGCATCGCGAGCCCCGTTACGCATTGCCGCAGGTTATCGTTCCTGATATGTTCCATTCGCACAGCATTAGGAGATGAGTGATGAGCCAGACCCTTGAAGGCGGCTGCCAATGCGGCGCCGTTCGCTACCGCGTCGAGGGAGCGCCCACCTATGTCGCGCTGTGCCACTGCAGGGATTGCCGCAAATCGGCTGGTGCGCCGATGGTCGCCTGGTCGGCCTTTCCCGAGCAGGCGCTGACCGTGCTCATGGGCGAGCCACGCAGCTTTCAATCATCGGCCAACGCCACGCGCAGCTTCTGCCCCACCTGCGGCACCGGCCTGTTTTTCCGTAATCCGCACACGCTGCCCGGCCTTGTCGACATCCAGTCCGCCACGCTGGACGACCCAGCCGTTCTACCGCCGCATATCCACGTCCAGACCGCCGAACGGATTGCGTGGATGACCGGCATTGATGCCTTGCCCGCGTTCGAGCGCTATCCCGGCGGGGAGGGCTGAGGAACGCGACGACATAGGCAAACGGCGTGCTGAACACGTTTCAGCAGCCATGGCCCGCCCCATGTCGAGCACGGCTCAGCCCCGACGACGCCGGCGCCTCGCGCTTTACTCCGCAGCCTGCAGGAACCGGTCGTCGATGGAGGTTTCCGCCTCCCAGCTTTTTAGCTCCGGCAGCACCTTCTCGGCGAACAGCTTGATGTTCTTCATCGCCTCGGCCTGGGGCATGCCGCCGAAATAAACGTGCGGGAAGAAGCCCTGCGGCTTGTAGATCTGCTTCAGCTCCCACATGCGCTCGAGGATCATCTGCGGCGTCCCGGCGACCACCCCCTTGGCGAAATCCGCGACATAGGGATCGATCTGCTCGGGCCGCATCGCCATCTTCTCGTAGGATTCGTAGCCCTTGATGCCGGAGAACAGCCCCGGCTTGTCGAGGCTGTAGTTGCGGATCGCCGCATACATGGTGTTGGCGAGATATTTGCGCCCCTGCTCCTCGGCATAGTCGGCGCTCTCGTCGATATAATAATTGCCGCCGACCATTGGCGGCGGCGGCAGGGTGCCGGGCCGTTCCTGCGCCCAGATCTCGGCATACAGGTCCGGCGGCGCCTCCTTGCCGCGCTGGGGCAGCATCAGCACCATGTTGCCGAAGCCGAGCCGCGCGGCCGTGTGCATCGACGTGCCAGAAAGCGAGCCGCAGAATTTACGCCCCTCGAAGCTGCGCAACGGGTGCGGGCGCAATTCGCGGCGCGGCTGCTTGATATGCTTGCCCTCGCCCTCGATCACGCCGGTCTCGATCGCGGGGATCACCAGGTCCAGTATCTCGCCATAGAGTTCGCGCGATGTGTTCTGGTCGATCCCGAGGCCTTCGAACTCGTGCGGGGCGAGGCCGTTTCCGAAGCCGAGGATGGCGCGCCCACGAGAAAGAATGTCGAGATTGATGATCTTCTCGGCCAGCCGCACCGGCTGATGCCAGGGTACGATGATGACCTGCGTGCCCAGCTTCACGCGCTTGGTGCGCCCGGCAATATAGCTCAGCAACTGCAGGGGGTCGTTGGACATCGAATAATCGGAGAAGTGATGCTCGGTGATCCACACCGAGTCGAACCCCAGTTCCTCGGCGAGGACAAGATTCTCGACCTCCTCATGGATGAACTGGATGTCGGGATAGTCCCTGCCACGCTGGTGCGCGAACCCGGACGCCAAGCCTACATGCATGTGCCTCTCCTTCTCCTGCACAGGCGGGGCGCCATTTTTTGCTTGGGGGCGGACTCGCACCTGTCAGGGCGCATCATACCCTGTGTTGATCCCGCAACAAGTCGTTCTGCATCGCTCTTCCGGATCGGGTCCGCCGTCGTTCGCCCGTCCGATCGGCAAGAGCGGGTCTGGACGCGCCCCGCGCTCCTCGCCATGCTGGCACTCTGGTCCCGTTCCCCGGAGCACCTTGATGCGCCTCGCCTTTTCGACCGTGCCGTTGGCTCTCGCCTTTACCGCCGCCCTTCCCTTCGCGCCCCTCGCCGCACAAGAGCCGCCGCGCTCCGCGCCGCAGGCACAGCCGATCGTCTCGGCCATCCCGCCCGCGCGCGACATCGCCTGGCCCGCGGGCACCATCCAGCTCGATATCGACGCCAGCGATACGGTGCGCCGCATCATCCGGGTCACCCAGACATTCCCGGTCGGCGGTGGCCCGCTCACCCTGCTGTTCCCCGAGTGGATCCCCGGCAAGCACGCCCCGCGCGGCGAGATCGAGAAGCTGGCGGGGCTGACCTTCACCGCCGACGGCAAGCCCGTCGCCTGGCAGCGCGATCCGTTCAATGTCTATGCCTTCCACCTCTCGGTACCGGAGGGCGCGCGGACACTCGTCGCGGCCTTCCAGTTCCTCGCGCCGACCGCGAGCAATCAGGGCAGGGTGGTGATGACCGATTCGCTGCTCAACCTGCAGTTCTACAGCATGTCCCTCTATCCGGCCGGCTATTACACCCGCCGGATCCCGATCCAGGCCCGTGTCACGCTCCCGGAAGGATGGACGGCGGCATCCGCGCTAAACGGAAATAAGCGCGGTAATTCAATTATTTATGAAGAGACCGATTACGACACGCTGGTCGACTCTCCGCTATTCGCCGGCCGTTACGCGCGCACCCTCGATCTCGGCCATGACGTCGCGCTCGAGATGTTCGCCGACAGTCCGGAGCAGCTTCTCGCCACGCCCGAGCAGATCGCCCCGCACCGCAAGCTGGTCGACGAGGCGATCACCCTGTTCGGGAGTCGCCATTTCAATCGCTACAAGTTTCTATTTGCGATCTCGGACACGCTCGGCGGCATTGGGGTCGAGCACCATCGTTCCAGTGAAAATGGGGTCGGCACCGGCTACTTCGCCAAGTGGGCCGAGGCGATCGGCGACCGCGACCTGCTCGCCCACGAATTCACCCATAGCTGGAACGGGAAGTATCGCCGCCCGGCATTGCTTTGGACCCCGGACTTCACCACGCCGATGCAGGATGACCTGCTCTGGCTCTATGAAGGCCAGACGCAGTTCTGGGGCTATGTCCTGGCAGCCCGCGCCGGCCTGCTAAGCAAGGCAGAAGCGCTGGACAGTCTTGCCCAGATCGCCGCGCGGCTGGAGGCGGTTCCCGGCCGCGCCTGGCGCCCCCTCGCCGACACCACGCTCGATCCGGTCATCGCCGCGCGCCGGCCCAAGGCATGGCAGAGTTGGCAGCGCGCCGAGGATTATTACAACGAGGGCATGATGCTCTGGCTGGAAGCCGACGCCATCCTCCGGCGCGAGAGCAAGGGCGCCAAGGGCCTCGACGATTTTGCCAGGGCCTTCTTCGGCATGAACGATGGCGATTGGGGCGTGCTCACCTATAGCCGTCAGGATGTGATCGACACGTTGGAAAGCCTCGCGCCCTACGACTGGGCCGGTTTCCTGCGCGAACGGGTGGACCAGCCAACCCGTGACGCAACCACCGCCCCTCTCCGGCTCAGCGGTTACCGCCTCGTCTACGGCGAAACGCCCAATGCCGCGACCAAGGCGCTCGAAACGAAGGGCAAGCTGGTCGACCAGAGCTATGGCGCGGGCTTTGTCGTGGGCAATAATGGCGTGGTGCAGGCGGTGGTCTGGGACAGTCCGGCCTTCAAGGCCGGCGTAACCATCGGGACGGATATTGTCGCGGTGGGGAGTATCGAATATTCGGCCGACCTCCTCCGGTCGGCGCTGCGACAGACGAGCGATGGCCGTAACCCGCTCTCGCTCCTCATCAAGCAGGGCAAACGATACCGCACGATCACGCTCGATTATTCGGGCGGTCTCCGGTATCCGCGCCTGCAAAACCCCGGAGGGGAAGAATCGAGTCTCGACCGCCTGCTGTCATCGCGGACGGGGGAGGCTCGCGAGCATTAACCTCTTGCTGCGAGCATTGCATGAACATCGAACTGATTCCCGTCGGCGCCAATCCGCCGGAGAGCCTCAACGTCGTCATCGAGGTGCCGACCGGGGGCGAACCGGTCAAATATGAATTCGACAAGGTCTCGGGCGCCCTGTTCGTCGACCGGATCCTGCATACGCCGATGCGCTACCCCGCCAATTACGGGTTCGTGCCGCACACCCTCTCGCCCGACGGCGACCCGCTCGACGCCCTGGTCGTGGCCCGCTCGCCTTTCATTCCCGGCTGTGTCGTCCGTGCCCGGCCGATCGCTGTGCTCAACCTGGAGGACGAGCATGGCGGGGACGAGAAGCTGCTCTGCGTGCCGGACGACGCCACCTTCCCATATTATGCCGATGTGATGGAAAAGGACGATCTGCCGGATATCGTCGCGCAGCAGATCGAGCATTTCTTCACCCACTATAAGGATCTCGAGGCGGAGAAGTGGGTGCGCGTCGGCACATGGGGCGATGCTGTGGCCGCCCGCCGGATCATCGTCGAAGCGATCGAGCGTTACGAGCAGCACAAGGCTGGCAAGTCCGCCGCCTGAGTTCTTTCCTGATGCCGCTCAGGGCCGGGCCGTCCGCCCGGCCCTTCGCACGTCGGCGCGGAAACACCACGATGAAGGGAAACCCGCGCCAAACGCGCCGGTGCCACCTGTGCCCGACGCAATAACATCTTGACTCTCTTCAAAAAACAGAGGTGATGCCGGTCCGATCGATTAAGGACATCTTGGGCTCCCGGGGGAGCTGCTTTCCCGGGGAGAGAGCAAGACATGCTGCGGGATGCTACGGGCAGCCACAGGACGTTCCAGGACTTGGAGCGCGCGCCCGTCCCGTCAAAGCACTCTGCATCGGGCGACCGACAGGACGAGTATCCCTGGTTTGACTGGCTCCGCTTCGCGCTCGCCTCCATCGTCGTTCTTGACCACAGCGGGGCTTCCGCCTTCTTCCCTTTTCTCAATGGCACGCTGGCGGTCAAAGTTTTCTTCGCACTCAGCGGGTGGCTGATCGGCGGCATCTTGCTACGCTCAGGAAAGCAGGACCTGCCGCGGTTCTTCTTCAACCGTGCCACGCGCATATGGATCCCCTACGCGCTCGCCATCCTGTTGATTTACGGGCTAGCCGCCGCTCGCGAGGGAATCGATTTTTTCTGGGTGAAGTATCTCGTTCTGGACGTCACCTTCACCCACCAGCTCTATACCTTCTTCCCCCAAGCCTTTTTCGAGCTGCCCCTTGATGGCTCCGGCAATCAGTTCTGGAGCATCTCGGTGGAGGAGCAATTCTACCTGCTCGCTCCGATCATCATCTTGTTCCTGCCGTTCGGGCGATCCGTTCTGAGCTGGGGCGTCTTGGCCCCAATGTTGGTGGCGCTGGACTGGCATGCCGGCTCTGTGGCGCTCGGTGTGTGTGCCGCCATCCTGCAACATGATCACGCCATCGCGAGCCGACCATGGGTCCGGGTCCTCGCCTTGGTTGCAGCCGTGACCTGCGCGGCGCTGATGTCTGTCACCGCCAGCCAATATGTGGTGGGGCCGCTCTTCGCGCTGTCGGTGGTGGTGGCAACGGCGATCCCCGGCAAGCGCAGCCCGGTCGCGCTGATCGCGGGCGGTCTTTCCTATCCGCTCTACCTCAATCACTGGATCGGCGAGTTCGCGGTCAATTTCGTCACCAAACGCTGGCTGCCCGTCGAGAAACCTGTGCACATAGCGGCGGTTTACACCGTCGCAGTCCTGATCGCGCTGGGCCTCTATTGGGTGGTGGACCGGCAGGTACAGGTCAGACGCAATCGTTGGTATCGACCAGCACTGGGTCGCCGTCTTGCCATCCTGGCCTATCTGCTGGTCGGCATCGGCCTGATCGCCGGCGCGGCGCTCCATTATTTCGGCCCCCATGCTGTTGTACCCGCCGGCTATGTCCCTCCTTACCAGTGATCGCCAGGGCGCGCCCTCCGACCGACACAAGACAGGCAGCTCGGAGTCTCAGCGGGCTCATTTCACTTTCGTTCGTCCGCCCCATTACCTATATGCTTGGCATGGCAGACGAACAGACGAACACCCAGAATCAAACCGACTACAGCGCTGACAGCATCAAGGTCCTCAAGGGCCTCGACGCGGTGCGCAAGCGCCCCGGCATGTATATCGGCGATACCGACGACGGATCCGGCCTCCATCACATGGTGTTCGAGGTCAGCGACAATGCCATCGACGAGGCGCTGGCCGGCCATTGCGATCGGATCGACATCACGCTCAACCCGGATGGCTCGGTAAGCGTCACCGACAACGGCCGCGGCATCCCTACCGGCATCCACAAGGAGGAAGGCGTCTCCGCGGCCGAGGTCATCATGACCCAGCTCCATGCCGGCGGAAAGTTCGAGAACAGCTCCGATCACAACGCCTACAAGGTTTCCGGTGGCTTGCACGGCGTCGGGGTCAGCGTCGTCAACGCGCTGTCCGAATGGCTGGATCTTACCATTTGGCGGAACGGCGAGGAGCATTTCATGCGTTTCCGCCACGGCGAAGCCGAGGCACCGCTCAAGGTCGTCGGCCCGGCCAATGACCGGAAGGGCACGCGCGTAACCTTCCTGCCCAGCCCCGAGACCTTCAAGATCACCGATTTCGATTTCGAAAAGCTGGAGCATCGCTATCGCGAACTGGCTTTCCTCAATTCCGGCGTGCGCCTGTTCCTCAACGACGCCCGGAGCGAAGAACATAAGACGGTCGAGTTATACTATGAGGGCGGCATCGCGGCCTTCGTCAAATATCTGGACCGCAACAAGACGGCGCTGATGCCGGAGCCGGTGGCGATCACCGGCACCCGGGACGATATCACCATCGACGTCGCGTTGGAGTGGAACGACAGCTATTACGAAAATGTCCTCTGCTTCACCAACAACATCCCGCAGCGCGACGGCGGCACCCACCTTGCCGCATTCCGCGCCGCACTCACGCGAACCCTCAACCATTATGCCGAGCGGTCGGGCGCGCTGAAGAAAGAGAAGGTTTCTCTCACCGGTGAGGATATGCGCGAGGGGCTGTCCGCCATCGTCTCCGTCAAGCTGCCCGATCCCAAGTTCAGCAGCCAGACCAAGGACAAGCTGGTCTCATCGGAGGTGCGCCAGCCGCTGGAAAGCCTGATGGCGGACAAAATGGCCGAGTGGCTCGAAGAAAATCCCGCGCACGCCAAGACCATCATACAGAAGGTGATCGACGCTGCCGCCGCGCGTGAGGCCGCCAAGAAGGCGCGCGAACTGACGCGGCGCAAGGGTGCGATGGACATCGCCTCGCTGCCCGGCAAGCTCGCCGACTGCCAAGAGCGCGATCCCGCCAAATCCGAACTATTCCTGGTCGAGGGTGACAGCGCCGGCGGTTCCGCCAAGCAGGGCCGCGATCGCCATTTCCAGGCCATCCTCCCTTTGCGTGGCAAGATCCTCAACGTTGAACGAGCGCGGTTTGACCGCATGCTCGCATCGCGCGAAATCGGCACGCTCATCCAGGCAATGGGCACCGGTATCCGCGACGACTTCAACCTTGAGAAGCTGCGCTATCACAAGATCGTCATCATGACAGACGCCGACGTGGATGGCGCGCACATCCGCACGCTGCTGCTGACCTTCTTCTATCGGCAGATGCCGCAGATCGTTGAGGCGGGGCACCTCTACATCGCTCAGCCGCCGCTCTACAAGGCAACCCGCGGCCGATCAGAAGTCTATCTGAAGGACGAAGCCGCGCTCGACCAGTATCTCGTCGACAACGGTGTCGAGACGCTCGTCCTGGAGACGGCGGACGGCCCACGCATCGGCTCGGATCTGCGTACCCTGATCGATCATGCTCGCCGTATGCGCGCACTTATGCGCTACGTGCCGCGGCGTTACGATGGGGCGATCATAGAAGCGCTGGCGCTGGCCGGCGCGCTGACACCGGATATGGATAGCCCGGGCCGGGCCGAGGCCGTCGACCGCGCGGCGACCTGGCTCAACGCCACCGACGCCGAGGGCAAATGGGAAGGACGCATCTCGGCCGAGGGCGGCTATCATCTCGAGCGACTGGTGCGCGGCGTTACGGATCACCACATCGTCGAGGCGGCGTTCCTGACGTCTGCCGAGGCCCGCAAACTGGACATGCTCGTGCGCGAGCAGCGTGAGGTTTACGCCAAACCGAGCCGCCTGCTCACCGCCCGGACGGCGGCAACCACCGCGCAGGCCGAACCGACCGTCGAGGAAGGCGACGAGGAAGCTCTTCCTGCCGCGTCATCGGCGGCCGCCAAGGGGACGAGCGTCACTCGCCCATCCGAATTGCTCGATGCTGTGCTGGCCGCCGGCCGCAAAGGCCTCTCGATCCAGCGCTACAAGGGGCTGGGAGAAATGAACGCCGAGCAGCTCTGGGAAACGACGCTCGATCCAAATGCGCGCTCGATGCTGCGTGTCGAGATCGAGCAGGCGGACCTGGCCGACGAGATCTTCACCCGTCTGATGGGCGACGTGGTCGAGCCGCGACGGGAATTCATCCAGGATAATGCCCTCAACGTCGCCAATCTCGACGTTTGAAGCGAGTTCCTAACTGACCGGCCTCAGAAACGGGCAACGAGGAAGGGGCGACTGCCGCGCCACCCCTCCCGTGGCAGGCGGGGGGGGGCGATCGGTCGGGGCCTTGAACCGATAGAAACCGCGCACGTCTTCGATCTGGGCGATGGGAATGGCAGGCTGCGCATCCGGGGGTTGTCACCAGCGCCTGCAAATTGCGGGCTGGCGACGCAATTCGGCCGGCCACAGTCCCGCGTGATGTCGCTCGGCTTTAGGAACGCCCCTTACGTGTAAAATTGCACCCGATATAGGGCAGCGCCATCGGGCCGCTCGCCAGTGAAGCGGAGGCCGGTCGTTCCTTGCCGAATCATCGGTGACCCCACAGGTTGAAGCCTCCGCACAGAGCATCAGGGGTTCCATAGATATTCCGGAGCCCAGAGGGTATGGCTCCGTCCGGGGGACGTCCGATCGCGCGTCCAGACCTTGCCCAGACCTAAGGAGCTGCCATCGTGCGCCTCAGTCGGTTTACCGTTTTCGCCCTGTGCATTGCCGCTGCCGTCGGCCTGCTGACTGCTATGGCCCGGCACGCGCATCTGTGGCCTCTGGCGCTGCTTGCTGTTGCCTTGGTGATGCTGGGCCTGTTCGATCTGATGCAAACGCGACATTCTGTCCGCCGCAACTATCCCGTGATCGGCCATGTCCGCTGGCTGATCGAATGGATACGCCCGGAAATTCGCCAGTATCTCCTTGAGAGCGATCACGAGCAGACACCATTTTCGCGCAGTCAGCGCTCCCTGGTCTACGCTCGCGCCAAGGGCGAAAGCAGCGAACGGGCATTCGGCACGTTGCTCGACGTCTATCGCGACGGCTACGAGTTCATCAGCCCGTCGATCCGCCCTGTGCCGGTAGCGAACCCTGCAACGTTCCGGGTATCCATCGGCGGGAACCAATGTACCCAGCCTTATTCAGCCTCGCTGTTCAACATTTCCGCGATGAGCTTCGGCTCACTCAGCGCCAACGCGATCCGGGCGCTCAATCGCGGCGCGCGGCTAGGCGATTTCTATCAGGACAGCGGCGAAGGCGGGATCAGCTCTTATCATCGGGAGCACGGCGGCGACCTCGTCTGGGAGATTGGCAGCGGCTACTTCGGATGCCGCACGGCAGAGGGCGCGTTCGATCCTGAGCGCTTTGCCGCGCAAGCCACCGCTCCACAGATCAAGATGATCGAAATCAAGCTGAGCCAGGGCGCCAAACCCGGTCATGGCGGCATTCTGCCAGGCGCGAAGGTGACGCCCGAGATCGCCGCCGTGCGAGGTGTCCCTGTAGGGCAGGATTGCATCTCACCCTCCGGCCATTCCGCTTTCACCACGCCGATCGAAATGATGTTCTTCCTCGAGCGGCTCCGTACCCTATCGGGCGGCAAGCCGGTCGGTTTCAAGCTGTGCGTTGGTCATCCATGGGAGTTCATGGCGATCGTCAAGGCGATGATCGAGACTGGTATCCGCCCTGATTTCATCGTCGTGGACGGTGCGGAAGGCGGCACTGGCGCGGCGCCGCTGGAATTCGCCAACCATCTCGGCCTGCCGTTACGCGAAGGTCTGCTATTCGTACATAATACGCTGGTCGGTGCAGGCCTTCGCCATCACATCCGCATCGGCGCGGCGGGCAAGGTGGTCAGTGCCTTCGACATCGCCAGCCTGCTTGCGATCGGCGCCGATTGGACCAACGCCGCACGCGGCTTCATGTTCGCAATCGGGTGCATCCAGTCCCTGAGTTGCAACACCAATCGCTGCCCGGCCGGCGTCGCGACACAGGATCCGATGCGACAAAGGGCGCTGGTCGTGCCCGACAAGGCCGAACGGGTGTTTCGCTTCCACCACAACACCATGCATGCGCTGGCCGAAATGCTCGCCGCTGCCGGTATAGAATGCCCGGGCGAGCTTGCGCCGCACCACCTCGCCCGCCGGGTGAGCGAGACGGAAATTCGGCTTTTTTCACAGATGCACGTTTTCCTTGAACCGGGTGAACTGCTGTCGGGCGCCCATGATCGGGATTTCTACAGCTTCGCGTGGGATATGGCCGATGCAGGAAGTTTCGGACCTGTCACGACAACGCAACGCAGCACGACCGCTTCATCTCCTCTGGATCACTGGAGCAGCGCGCCAAGTTCGACGAGTTGATCGACCTCATGGAGAAAGTGCGGCGGTAGAGACAGGCATCTCGAGCCTGACAGAGCTCCTTACCCCTGAGAGGCAGGGCTGGGATCGGGGCCAGCGAACCCACTCCTGGCGGGCCAGACATCCCTGTCGCAACCGCCCTCTCCAGCAAAATGGCCCGACATGGACCGCGCAGACCGGCTCCATTCGGCGAACCCCCTTGCCCCATCGTCGTCAAAGCAGGGCACTTTCTGCCTTGATCGGAGTCAAGGACTGCGCCGCGCAGCGCCGTATCGTGGGGTTATGCGATGCGTGGATTCATTGCCGTGAGTGCTCCGGGCCGGTCGGTGCCAATGCAGATCGTGCCGCTGGCGCCGGAAACGCTGTTGGACGATCATGCCATCCAGCGCCTGCTCTGCGACAAATTGGAGGCGGTAGCAGATGGTTTGCCCGCACTGCCGCCGCTCTGTACGATTCGGCGGCTATGCGACATGATCATCCGGATCACGTCCACCCATTTCGCACGCGCAGAAAAAATCCTCGCCAGCCTGCCGCCCGAGCAACGTCCCTCGGCAGTCGAACTGTCGATACTTCATCAGATGCACCAGCTCGACGAGGCCCATGCGCAGGATCTGGTCGCCGAGCTATGGAGCCATGCCGCTGGACGTCCAAATGGCGGAATCGGCCAGCTCGCATATATGCTACGTTGCTACTTCGACGGAGGGCGCCGGGCTATCGCTCTCAAGGAGAGCTGGATTGCCGCCAGCGATCAGGCTATGGGGGTGAGGCCGTGAGATTGATGATTCCGGCTGATGGTGCACCGCGTCATTTGATCGAGATCAATGCCGCAACGCACACCGATTGCTACGCCTACGCGCGAGTCATAACGCCGGGCTGCCTCCCAGGGGATAGACATGATTAACCTGACCGCGCGCGCGGGCGCGTTTCTCGTTGCCGCGCTCTTGGCGCTGATTGCCGCTGGTTTTGCGCAAGACAGTGGTTTCGCAGTGCATATGGGCATGTTTTGCGCGGCGGCACTGGTCGCCTGCTGGGCGACGCTGCGGCGCGCCGACTACAGGGCGATCGCCCACGGCCTCTTCAAGATGCCAGACGAGGGTCGCTATGACGACGACCCGATTCGCTGGGGCGTCATCGCTACTGTGTTCTGGGCTGTCGTCGGTTTCGCGGCAGGGTTGTTTATCGCCTTGCAGCTCACCTTTCCGGCGCTCAACCTGGGCTCCGAGTATACCAGCTTCGGGCGATTGCGCCCGCTGCACACGTCTGGCGTGGTCTTCGCCTTCGGCGGCAACATCCTGATCGCGAGCAGCCTCTATGTCGTGCAGCGCACCTGCCGCGCACGGCTTGCCTTCCCCGGTCTCGCGCGCTTCGTCTTCTGGGGTTATCAACTCTTCCTCGTGCTCGCCGCTTCCGGCTATGTGCTCGGAATCACCGGCGCGCGCGAATATGCCGAGCCGGAATGGTATGTCGACCTGTGGCTGACCATCGTCTGGATTGCCTATCTGGTGGTGTTCGTCGGCACGCTCGCCAAGCGCAGCGAGCCGCACATCTACGTCGCCAACTGGTTCTACCTCAGCTTCATCCTCACCATCGCGCTGCTGCACGTCGTCAACAACCTGGCGATCCCGGTGAGCATCTTCGGCTCCAAGAGCTACAGCGCCTTCTCCGGCGTGCAGGATGCGCTGCTCCAATGGTGGTACGGGCATAATGCGGTGGCCTTCTTCCTCACCGTGCCGTTCCTCGCGATGATGTATTATTTCGTGCCCAAGCAGGCGGAGCGGCCGGTCTATAGCTACCGGCTGTCGATCCTCCACTTCTGGTCGATCATCTTCCTCTATATGTGGGCCGGCCCGCACCACCTCCACTACACCGCACTGCCCGACTGGGCACAGACGCTGGGCATGGTCTTCTCCGTCATGCTGTGGATGCCGAGCTGGGGCGGCATGATCAACGGGCTGATGACGCTCAACGGCGCCTGGGACAAGGTGCGCACCGATCCGATCATCCGCATGATGGTGATGGCGTTGGCCTTCTACGGCATGGCGACCTTCGAGGGTCCGCTGCTCTCCATCAAATCGGTCAACTCGCTCTCCCACTATACCGAGTGGACAATCGGCCACGTCCATGCCGGCGCGCTGGGCTGGAACGGCATGATCTCGTTCGCCGCCGTCTATTATCTGACGCCGCGCCTGTGGAAGCGCGAGCGGCTCTACTCGCTGCGCATGGTCAACTGGCACTTCTGGCTCGCGACGCTGGGCATCGTCTTTTACGCCTCGTCCATGTGGGTCGCCGGCATCATGCAGGGCCTGATGTGGCGCGAATATGGGGCGGACGGCTACCTCGTCTATGCCTTCTCGGACAGCGTGAAGGCGATGTTCCCGCTCTACCTGATCCGCGCGTTCGGCGGCGTGCTGTACCTCGCCGGCGGCGTGGTGATGGTCATCAACGTCTGGCGCACGGTGCGCGGCGACCTGCGCGAGGAGGCGCCGATGAGCGACGCGCCCCACGATCCGGCGAAAGACCGCCCGATCATCGCCCGCCCGCAGACCGCTCCCGCCGAATAAGGACGCGCTGAATCATGACCAGCTTTGCTGAAAAGCACCGCAAACTCGAACGCAACGTGACCTTACTCGGCATCAGCGCATTCATCGCCGTGGCGATCGGCGGCATCGTGGAGATCGCCCCTCTTTTCTGGATCGACAACACGATCGAGAAGGTGGAGGGCATGCGCCCCTACACGCCGCTCGAACTGGCGGGGCGCAACATCTACATCCGCGAGGGCTGCTACACCTGCCACAGCCAGATGATCCGTCCGTTCCGCGACGAGGTGGAGCGCTACGGCCACTACAGCCTGGCCGCCGAGAGCATGTACGACCACCCCTTCCAATGGGGCTCGAAGCGGACCGGGCCCGACCTCGCCCGCGTCGGCAAGCGCTACTCGGACGAGTGGCATGTCCAGCACCTCAAGGATCCGCGAAGCGTCGTGCCGGAATCGATCATGCCGGGCTATGCCTTCCTCGCCGACCGCGACCTCAAGGCCGGCGACATGAGCGCGCATCTCAATGCGCTGCGCAAGGTGGGCGTGCCCTATACCCCCGAGGATCTGGCCCAGGCCAATGCCGACCTGCGCGCGCAGGCCGACCCGGACGCTGACAGCGCCGACCTCGTCAAACGCTACCCCAAGGCTCAGACGCGCGACTTTGACGGCAACCCGTCGCGCCTGACCGAGATGGATGCGCTGGTCGCCTATCTCCAGATGCTCGGCACGCTCGTCGACTTCGAAAGCGCGGCGGCGCAGGAGGTGCAGCGGTGAGCTACAACGACCTGCGTCACTTCGCGGACAGCTATGGGCTCGCCGCGCTGCTGATCGTCTATCTCACCCTGGTCGGCTGGGCCTTCCGCCCCGGCGCGCGCGCCCGCAACGAGCAGGCAGCGACCATGATCTTCGCGGATGAGGACGAACTGGCTGCCGGCGAGGAGGAGACGCGCCATGGCTGAGAAGCGCATCGACGAGGCCACCGGCACGCAGACCGTGGGCCACGAGTGGGACGGCATCGAGGAACTCGACACGCCGATGCCGCGCTGGTGGCTGTGGACCTTCTACGCCAGCATCGTGTTCTGCATCGGCTATGTCATCGTCTATCCGGCCTTCCCGCTGCTCAACGACAACAGCAAGGGGCTGTGGAACTGGAGCAGCCGGGGCGCGCTGGAGAAGGAGATCGCGGCGGACGCGGCGCGCAAGGCGCCGATTCTCTCCGCCATCGCCGCCACGCCGATCGAGGAGCTACCGGGCCGGCCGGACCTGATGCGCGCGGCGGTGCAGGGCGGCGCGGCGGCCTTCAAGGTGCATTGCGTGCAATGTCACGGCTCCGGCGCTGCCGGCTCCAAGGGCTACCCCAACCTCAACGACGACGACTGGCTGTGGGGCGGCGACCTCAAGGCGATCGAATATACGATCACCTATGGCGCGCGGAACCCGGACGTGGCGGAAACCCATGCCGGCATGATGCCGGCCTTCATCCGCGACCAGATGCTGAACCCGGCGCAGGTGCAGGACGTCGTCTCCCATGTCCGCGTCATCAGCGGGCAGGAGAAGCCGAGTGCTTCGGCGCGGCGCGGCTCCCAGCTCTTCGCGGACAACTGCGCAGCCTGCCACGGACCGGAGGGCAAGGGCTTGCGCCAGTTTGGCGCGCCGAACCTGACCGACGGCATCTGGCTGTTCGGTGGCGATCGCCAAGCGCTGGCGGAAACCATCGGTGGTGGTCGCCAGGGCGTGATGCCGGCCTGGGGCCATCGCCTCGATCCGGTGACGATCAAGATGCTGGCGGCCTATGTCCACGCGTTGGGCGGGGGCGAGGCCAATCCGGTACCAGAGCCAGAGTCGGTGGCCTTGGACGTGGAGAGGAACGACAACGCAGCGGAGACGCCAGCGGCATCCTGATTGTACGCGGCGGCGTTGCCGTCGCGGCCGAGCGGGACTGGCCCATGTCTTCGGGACGCGTTCGCAAGACGAGTGCTGTCGTGCTGGTGCCCCGGCGCCAGCGCGGCGGTCAAGGCTCCCACGTGGACAAAGATGTGACTGAACTGAGCAAATCGCCCTCCGGGCTCTACGAAAAGCGCAAGGCCGTCTTCCCCAAGCAGATCGACGGCCCGTTCCGTCGTTTCAAATGGCTGGTGATGGCGGTCACCCTCGCCATCTACTGGGGCACGCCATGGATCCGCTGGGACCGCGGGCCGCACGCCCCCGATCAGGCGGTGCTGGTCGACCTTGCCAACCGGCGCTTCTACATGTTCGCCATCGAGATCTGGCCGCAGGAATTCTATTATATCGCCGGGCTGCTCATCATGGCGGGCGTCGGCCTGTTCCTCGTCACCTCCGCTGTGGGGCGCGCCTGGTGCGGCTATGCCTGCCCGCAGACGGTGTGGACCGACCTGTTCCAGCATGTCGAGCGCTTTCTCGACGGCGACCGCAACGCCCAGATCAAGCTCGACAAGGCGCCGTGGACCGCCAGCAAGCTGTGGAAACGGTTGCGCAAATGGGCGGTGTGGCTCGGCATCGCCTTCCTCACCGGGGGCGCGTGGATCTTTTACTTCGCCGACGCGCCGACGCTCCAGCATGATTTCTGGACCGGGCAGGCGCATTTCGCCGCCTATGCCACCACGCTGGTGTTGACCGCGACCACCTTCATCCTCGGCGGTTTCATGCGGGAGCAGGTGTGCATCTACATGTGCCCGTGGCCGCGCATCCAGAGCGCGATGCTCGACGAGAAATCGCTGATGGTCACCTACAAGCACTGGCGCGGCGAACCCCGTAGCCAGGGGCTAAAAAAGGCGGCCGAGGATGGCATCCCGGCCGGCGACTGTATCGACTGCCTGCAATGCGTTCAGGTCTGCCCGACGGGCATCGACATTCGCGAGGGTCCGCAGATAGGCTGCATCACCTGCGCGCTGTGCATCGACGCATGCGACCGGGTGATGGCCCAGATCGGTCGGCCCCGCGGCCTCATCGACTATGCGACCGAGCTGGACTGCGAAAAGGAGATGCGGGGCGAGACGCCGACGCCGGTGCTCAGGACGCTGTTCCGTCCCCGCACGCTCGTCTATTTCGGCCTGTGGGCGGCCATCGGGCTCGCCATGCTGCTGACGCTGGGCACGCGCACGCGCCTCAGCCTCTCCGCCGATGCCGACCGCAACCCCGAATATGTGCGCCTCTCCGACGGGTCGATACGCAACGCCTATCTGGTCAAGCTCAGCAACATGGAAAGCCGGCCGCGTACCATGACGGTGACGCTCAACGGCCTGCCGCACGGGCTGATGTGGGCCGAGGGAGCCAGCCGTGAGGACGCGGCGCGCACGATCAAGATCGAGGTGCCGGCCGACCAGGTGCGCAAGGAGCGCATCTATGTGGTCGCCCCGGCGCACGGCGCGTCGCGGGAGGATTTCGTCTTCACCCTCCATGCTGTCGACAAGCCGGAGGAAAATGCGCAGGATGACGAGAGCTTCGTCAGGCCGGAGGAAGCACAATGACGGGCAAGACCAGCGGACCACGCAGATTCACCGGTCGGACCATGGCCACCATTTTCATCGCCTTTTTCGGCGTGGTGATGACGGTCAACCTAACCATGGCCTGGTTTGCCAGCTCCACCTTTGGCGGGCTGGTCGTCGACAACAGCTATGTGGCGAGCCAGAAGTTCAACGGATGGCTGGAGAAGGCGCGTGAGGAAAAGGCGCTGGGCTGGTCACTCGAGGCAATGCGCGGGCCCGACAAGCGGCTAATGGCGACGCTAGCCAGCGCGGGCACGCCGATGACCGATGCGCACATCACCGCGCGGGCGCGGCATCCACTCGGCCGCATGCCGGAGCTGACGCTGACTTTCCGCACGCTAGGCAACGGCCATTATGAGAGCCTGGAGCCGTTGCCGGTCGGCCGCTGGATCGTCCACCTGCGCGCCGAGGCCCACGGCGGGACGATGAACAAGATCGTCGACGTGCAATGACCGTCGCGGCGCTCACCGACGAAGGCCTGGACGGTGGGGCCGTGGAGACGCGCTTCGCGGTGCCGGACATGCACTGCGCGGGCTGCATCGCCAAGATTGAGCGGCTGCTGCCGCAGCAGCCGGGCGTGCGCGCCGCGCGGGTCAACTTCTCCTCACGCACTGTAGCGGTGAGCCACGGCCCCACCCTTTCCGAGCCGGACCTCATCCGCGCCTTCGACAGTATCGGCTTCGAGGCGCAGGCGCTGCACAGCGCCGCCGCGTCCCAAAGGGGGCAGGCGCTGACGCCGCTGATCCGGGCGCTCGCCGTCGCGGCCTTCGCGGCGATGAACGTCATGCTGCTGTCCGTCTCCATCTGGTCCGGCGCGGACGGCAGCTCGCGCCACCTGTTCCACTGGATCTCGGCCGCGATCGCCATTCCAGCCGTCGCTTATGCCGGGCGGCCCTTCTTCGCCTCCGCATGGAAGGCCCTGCGCGCTGGCACCACCAATATGGACGTGCCCATCTCCATCGGCGTGCTGCTGGCGACGTCGATGAGCCTCTACGAGACCATCGTCGACGGCGAGCACGCCTGGTTCGACGGCGCACTTACTCTGCTTGCCTTCCTGCTAGCCGGCCGCGTGCTCGACGAAATGATGCGTGGCCGCGCGGCGAGCGGCGCCGAGGCTCTGGTACGTCGCACCGCGACCGGGGCGATGCGCCTCGCCGAGGACGGCTCTAGCCAGTGGGTGGGGGCGGACGACCTAGCGGTGGGCGACCGGGTACTGGTGGTGGCCGGCGAGCGGCTGGCGGCGGACGGCGTCATTGCGAACGGACGCAGCCGGTTCGATCTCTCGCTGCTGACCGGGGAGAGCGCCCCGGTGACGCTGGGCGAGGGCGATACGGCAGCGGCCGGCACCCTCAACCTCGATGCGCCGGTGACGCTGCGGGTGACGGCTGTGGGAGAGGCCCGCGCCATCGCCGAAATTGCCCGGCTGATGGACAGCGCGAGCCAGGGCAAGTCGCGCTATGTGCGGCTCGCCGACCGGCTCTCGCGGCTCTACGCGCCGGTCGTGCACACGCTCGCAGGCCTGAGCTTTGCCGGCTGGATGCTCTCTGGGGCGGGCTGGCACCAGTCCATCCTTGTCGCCATCGCCGTGCTCATCATAACCTGTCCCTGCGCGCTCGGCCTGGCCGTACCGGTGGCGCAGGTGGTCGTCTCCGGCACGATGATGGGCAAGGGCCTGCTGGTGAAGGACGGCAGCGCGCTCGAACGGCTGGCCCAGGCGGATATATTGCTGCTCGACAAGACCGGCACGCTGACGCTCGGCCGACCCACCGCGGAGGGCGCAGCGACCATCCCGGAGGCTCAGCGGCCGATCGCGCTGGCGCTCGCCACGGCGAGCCGGCACCCGCTGGCGATCGCGCTGCGACAGGCGTTGGTCGGACTTGGCGTGAGCGCCGCGCCGCTGGAGGACGTTGTCGAGTCGCCGGGCGAGGGCGTTTCAGCCCGCCATGAGGGGCGGGCGGTCGCCATGCGGCGACCACGCGAATCGGAGCTGGCAGCCGAAGCGGACGACGATCGCGCCGCCGTGGCGCTCGATCTGGGGGGGGACGCACCTATCATCGTCCGCTTCGCCGACGCGCTGCGACCGGACGCGGCGGACGCCCTGACGCAGCTTGCGGAGCTCGGCCTGCCGGCGCGGATCATGTCCGGCGACCGAAGCGATGCGGTCGGCACGGTGGCCCGCCAGCTCGGCATACCCGGCGAAGGCAACATGCGGCCCGCCGACAAGATGGCGGTGCTGGAAGGTGAGATCGCGGCCGGGCGCCACCCGCTGATGATCGGGGACGGCCTCAATGACGGCCCCGCGCTGGCTACCGCCCATGTCTCCATGGCGCCGGCTTCGGCGAGCGACGTGGGGCAGCAGGCGGCCGACATCGTTTTCCTCGGCGACAGCCTGCTCGGCCTCCCCCGCGCGGTCCGCGCTGCCCGGGCGGCGATGGGGGTAGTGCGCGAAAATCTGGCGCTAGCGATCACCTATAACGTGTTCGCCGTGCCACTCGCCATGGCCGGCAAGGTGACGCCGCTGATCGCCGCCGTGGCGATGTCCACCAGCTCGCTGATCGTCGTCGCCAACTCACTGCGCCTGCGCTCGGCCGTCAAGTGAACGGGCTGCTGATCCTCATTCCGCTGGCGCTGCTGTTAAGCCTGGGCGGGTTGGTGGCGTTCCTCTGGTCGCTGCGCGCGGGGCAATATGACGACCCGGACGGCGCGGCGATGCGTATCCTCATCGACGACGACGAGGGGCCGACGGGGTAGAAGTCTGGACTGGCGAAGGCAATGTGCCCTGCTTTCGCGGGACCTTCGTAGCACATCACCGGGCAAAACAATGCCAGCTAGCATTCTTCCTAGCGCTCGCGCGTCGCGTTGAACGCAATCTCCGGGTTGCGCTCGACCTGATAGCCGACGTCCCAAGCGGATCGCGCGAGGAAGACCGGGTTGTCGTCGCGGTCGCGGGCCATATTGGAGCGGTTGATGGCGGCAAATGCCTCGATCGTCGCCGTGTCGCCGGTTAGCCAGCGGGCGGTGTCGTAAGGTGCCGCCTCCAGCGCGGCCCCCACCTTATATTCCGCTTCGAGCCGCGAGACGAGCACATCGAGCTGGAGTTGGCCGACCACGCCGATGATCCACTGGCTGCCGATCTCGGGATAGAAAACCTGGATGACGCCCTCTTCGCTCAGATCATCGAGCGCCTTGCGCAGTTGCTTGGTCTTGGTCGGATCGTTCAGTGCAATCCGGCGTAGGATTTCAGGCGCGAAGTTGGGCAGCCCCGTGAAGCGCACGTCCGCCTTCTCGGAAAGACTGTCGCCCACCCGCAGCGTGCCATGGTTGGGGATGCCAATGATGTCACCGGGGAATGCCTCGTCCGCGATCTCACGGTCCTGCGCAAAGAACAGGATCGGCGAATGGATAGCGATGGGCTTGCCGGCACCGGATGGGGTCAGCTTCATGCCGCGCCGGAACCTGCCCGAGCACAGGCGCATGAACGCAATGCGATCACGGTGCTGAGGATCCATATTGGCCTGCACTTTGAAGATGAAGCCGGTGACGTCGCCACGCTCTGGGTCCACCGGGCCCGGCTCGGCCGGCTGCGGGCGCGGAGGCGGGGCATAAGCGGAGATCGCCTCGATCAGCTCAACAATGCCGAAATTCTTGAGCGCCGAGCCGAAATAGACCGGGGTCAGATCACCATGGCGATAGGCGGCGAGATCGAACGAGGCATAGCCGCCCTGTGCCAATTCGGCCTCCTCGCGTAGCTGGGCGAGGCCCTCCGGCGAGAGCCGTTCTGCCAGGCTGGGGTCGTCCAGCCCGGTAAGCTGGACGAAGCGGCCGTCGCACTCCTTGCTCGGCCCACCCGGCTGGAAAAGACGGTGGGTGGCGAAATCATAGATGCCTTCGAACGCACCGCCCATGCCGACCGGCCAGCTCATCGGGCACACGTCCAGCGCCAGCGCGTCCGCCACCTCGTCGAGCAGTGCAAAGGGATCGCGCCCTTCGCGATCCACCTTGTTGATGAAGGTGATGATCGGCACCGAGCGCAGCCGGCACACCTCGAACAGCTTGCGCGTCTGCGGTTCGATGCCCTTGGCCGCGTCGATCACCATGATCGCCGAGTCGACGGCGGTCAGCGTACGGTAGGTGTCTTCCGAGAAATCCTCGTGCCCCGGCGTATCGAGCAGGTTGAAGGTAACGATATCGCCATTCGCATCGGTGCGCTCGAAGGTCATGACTGACGAGGTGACGGAGATGCCACGTTGCTGCTCAATCTTCAGCCAGTCCGAGCGAGCGCGCCGATTCGCACCGCGCGCCTTGACCTCGCCTGCAAGATGGATCGCGCCACCGGCGAGCAGCAGCTTCTCGGTGAGCGTGGTCTTGCCAGCGTCAGGATGGGCGATGATCGCGAAGGTACGGCGAGATGGGAGGGTCATGCGAGGTCCAGGCTGGATCGGAACGGCATACGGCGCATTGTATGGGAGGCGGCCGCACCCGCGCCCTATAGGGAAACAGAGCGATGTACCGCAAGTTATCCGATCGGCGGAGCGCGCCGATACGCCACATGACGTGGTCGGCCAGCATCGTCCTGCTCGCACTGGCCGGAGCGATACTGCCAGTGTCCAGCATCTCGTCGGCGTGGGCTCAGGATCGAGACGTGGAGAAGGGCGGTAAACCATCCGAGGTGGAACGGGTGGCCACTCAGCCGGCGCGCGATGTCGGTATCGCCAGGACGAGTATCGACCCAATGTTGCAGGAGGCGCTCAAGGCACCCTATGCGCCCGCCGGCGACGGGCGTTGCGCGGCTATCAATGCCGACCTAGCAAAGCTCAATAGCGCGCTCGGGCCGGATTTCGACGACAACGCCAAGGCCAATGAGGACAAGGCCGAACGCCTGGCGCTGGCCGGCGGCGAAATGCTGGTAAACACGCTCATCCCGTTCCGCGGGCTAGTCCGCGAGATTTCGGGGGCAGCGCCGGCCGAGCGCCGCAAGGCCTCGGCGATCAGCGCGGGGATCGCGCGGCGCGGCTATTTGCGCGGATTGGCCCAGATGCGCAAATGCAAGGCAGTGGCGAGCGCAGGGGGGAAGTAGGTCGCCGCCGTGGTCCTGCGGAGACAGGAGCACGGGGATTTGCGCCAAACCAAGGTCGGTCACGATAGGTGCGGCGCCCATCGGAGGCGGCGCTCTACCCCCGCAGCGTGGCACCCTGCTTGGCTGCGGCGGCAACGATGCGGTCAGCGATGGCCTTGAGGTCCGCTTCGCCAAAGCTCTTGTCGCCCGGCTGCAGGGTAACCTCGACGGCGAGGCTCTTCTGCCCCTCCGGCACTCCCTGCCCGGCAAACAGGTCGAACACCCGCGCATCGGTGATGGCCACCTTGTCGGCGCCTCGAATCGCACGGACCAGCGCGTCTGCCGCCAGCGCCTCTGGCGCGAGGAAAGCGAAATCGCGCGTCACCGCCTGCAACGCGGGCGGCGCGTAGGGCGGGCGCATGAAGCCGCTCTTGTTCGCCTGCGGAATAGCATCGAGATGGATCTCCGCCGCGACCACCGTACCGTCTAGATCGAAAGCACGCGCAAGGCGCGGGTGGAGCACGCCGAAGCGAGCGAGCACCGTTTTGGCGCCGAGCCGCAGCGTGGCGGATTGACCGGGATGGTACGCATCACCCGCCCCATCCATCACCTGCAACCGGCCAACCGGCGCCCCGGCGGCGGCGAGCAACGCCTCCACCTCAGCCTTGATGGCGAAGGCGTCGAAGCCCTGAGCCTTGCCCCGTTGCCAGCCGCGCGGGCGCGCCTCACCTGCCATGACGAGGCCGAGCGTCGGATATTCGTCCGACGAGCCGTCAGCATTGCGGAAATAGCGTCGGCCCAGCTCGAACAGCCGGATCGACGCGGCGCCGCGATCGGCATTGCGCCTCGCCGCCGAGAGCAGGCCCGCGAGCAGCGTCGGCCGCAACACCTTCATGTCCTCGCTGATCGGGTTGGCAAGCACCCAGTCCCCGCCACCGAACGACGCGGCCTCCGCCTCGGAGATGAAGGACCAGTTGATCGCCTCGTTGAGCCCGCGCGCAGCGGCCGCCCGGCGCAGGCGGCGCTCGATCAGTTGCAGCGGCGTGGCAGTGCGCTTCGCGACGCCGGGCGCGCGCGGCAGCGGCACCGACGGCACCTTGCCCAGCCCCTCGATGCGGACGACTTCCTCGACCAGATCGGCCTGACCGCCAATATCGCGGCGCCAGGTCGGCACGGTGATTTGCCACTCAATGTCCGAAGGATCATCCGATACGACGAAGCCCAGCCGCTGGAGAATGTCGCGCTGACGCGCCGGAGGCACGTCGATCCCGGCGAGCGAGGCGCAGCGCGCCGGATCGTAGGCCAGCGTGCGTGGCTCCAGCGGTGGGGTCCCGGCGCGCGTCACCTCGCTGGGCGTGCCGCCGCATAGTGCCAGCACCAGCCGCGTCGCGATCTCCAGTCCGTCGTCGAGAAAAGCGGGATCGACCCCCCGCTCGAAGCGCTGGCGCGCATCCGAGGTGAGGCTGAGCGCCTGCCCGGTGCGCGCGATGCTTTCCGGCGTGAAATAGGCGCATTCGATCAACACGTCGCGCGTCGACTCTTGCGCGCCGCTGCGCTCGCCTCCCATGATGCCGCCAATATCGTGCGCGCCAGTAGCGTCGGCGATGACTGTCATGGTCGGGGTCAGCGCATAACTTTTCCCGTTAAGCGCCAGCACCTCCTCGCCCGCTTGCGCCTTGCGCGCCACGAGACCGCCGGCCAGCGTCGCCATGTCATAGACGTGCAACGGCCGGCCTAGGTCGATCATCACATGGTTGGTGATATCGACGAGCGCGCTGATCGGCTTCTGGCCGATCGCCTTCAGACGGCGCTGCATCCACTCGGGCGAAGCACCATTGGCGACGCCACGCACCGCGCGCGCGTAGAAAGCGGGGCAGCCCTCGGGATCGTCCGTGCGCACGTCCGGCCCGGCACCCTGCGGCACCACCGTGGGCAAGGCGGCAAAGACGGTCTCCAGCGGCTTCAATGTACCCAGCCCCTTGGCGGCAAGGTCGCGAGCGATGCCGCGCACACCCATACAATCCTGCCGGTTGGGGGTAATCGAGACGTCGATGACCGGATCATCCAGCCCGGCATAGTTCGCAAAGGCGGCGCCGACTGGCGCCTCGCCGGGAAGCTCTATGATGCCCTCATGATCCTCGCCCAGTTCGAGCTCGCGGGTCGAGCACATCATCCCGTTCGATTCGACCCCGCGAATCGCCGCAACGCGCAGCACCATGCCGTTGGCGGGCACGGTGGCGCCCGGCGCGCCGAACACACCAACAAGGCCGGCGCGGGCATTGGGCGCGCCGCACACGACCTGCATCGGCCCGTCACCGGCATCGACGCTCAACACCTGCAACTTGTCCGCCTGCGGGTGCGGCGCGGCAGAGATGACCCTGGCGATGCGGAAGCCGGCGAGCTTCTCCGCCGGGTTCTCTACGCCCTCCACCTCCAGGCCAATGTCGGTGAGCGCAGCCAGCACGGCATCGAGCGAGGCCGCGGTTTCAAGATGGTCCTTGAGCCAGGACAGGGTGAACTTCATGCGCCGACTCCTCCCGAGAGCGTCGGCACGTCGAGCGCCGAAAATCCATAATGTCGTAGCCAACGCAGGTCGCCGTCGAAGAAGGCGCGCAGGTCGTTCATGCCGTACTTGAGCATGGCGAGGCGATCCACGCCGGTACCGAAGGCAAAGCCCTGCCACTCGTCCGGATCCAGCCCGCAATTGCGGATGACATTGGGGTGGACCATGCCGCTACCGAGCACTTCCATCCAGCCGCCATTCTCGGCGTCGCCGCTGCCGCCGATGACGCGCTGGCCCTTTTCCAGCGTGTAGCCGACATCGACCTCCACCGACGGCTCGGTGAAGGGGAAGTAGCTAGGCCGCAAACGCAAGACGATGTCCTCGCGCTCGAAGAACGCCTTGAGGAACGTCTCAAGCGTCCATTTGAGGTGGCCCAAGTGGATGCCCTTGTCGATCACCAGCCCCTCGACCTGATGGAACATCGGCGTATGGGTCGCATCGCTGTCCGACCGATAGACGCGGCCGGGGGCGATGATGCGGATCGGCGGCTCCCCCCCCATCATGGTGCGCACCTGGACCGGTGATGTGTGGGTGCGCAGCAGCATGGAGCGCCCTTCCGCGTCCCGGTCCGGGAAGTAGAAGGTATCGTGCATCGCGCGCGCAGGATGCGTCTCTGGGATGTTGAGCGCGGTGAAGTTGCGCCAGTCGTCCTCGATTTCCGGGCCGGTGGCGACGGAGAAACCAAGATCAGCGAAAATCTCCGCCAGTTCATCCATCACCTGGCTGACCGGGTGAACGCTGCCCGGCGGTGGCAGATCGGCCGGCAGGGTCATGTCCATCCGCTCAGAGACCAGGCGGGCGTCCAGCGCCGCCTGCTCCAGCGCGGCCTTGCGCGCGGCAAGCGCGGCGGTAACGCTCTCTCGCAGGGCGTGGATCGCCGGCCCCTTGGCCTTGCGCTCCTCCGGGCTCATGGCTCCCAGCGTCTTGAGCAGGGCGGTGACGACGCCGCTTTTACCCAGCGCCCCCACGCGCAGCGCCTCGACCTCATCGAGCGTGTCGGTCTTGGCGATGTCGGCGAGCAGGCCGTCCTGCAAGGAAATGATCTCGGTCATGGCCGGTCCGCTAGCGTAATTCGCTGCAAACGAAAAGGGCGCGCCCGTCAGCTGCGCTGCCCGAGCAGCAGCGCAGCACCGAAGGCGATGAACAGTGCGCCGGTCAACCGGTTGAACAGACGGCGGCGGTGGACCGGCTCCAGGAAGCGCGCCAGCCGGGCGCCACCCAGCGCATAGGCGCCATACCAGAAGCTTTCGATCACCACGAAGCTGGCAACGAGGATCGCGAGCTGCGGCGCGAAGGCCGCGCGCGTGTCGATGAACTGCGGGAACAAGGCGGCTGCGAAAATGATGAGCTTGGGATTGCTGAGGCCAGTCATCAGCCCGGAGGCATAGAGCGCCCAGCGCGTGCGGCGCGGATCCACGGAAGCGACCGGCGCGGTCACGGGCGCGCGCCATGCCTTGACGCCGAGATAGAGCAGATAGGCGACGCCGGCATAACGCAGCAGGTCGAACAGGCGCGGCGACGCCTTGAGCAGCGCGCCGAGGCCGAAGGCAGACGCGATGAGACAGAGCAGCACCGCGCTCATCAGCCCCGCCATGGCCGCCAGCGCGCGGCGCGGGCCGACGTGGATGGACTGGCTCATCACATGCAGCATATTCGGCCCCGGCGTGGCGGAGATGAGGAACACGGCCGTCACATAAAGCCACCAGACATGCAGGGTCATCGCAACGACCTTTCACCGGCATCCGCCGGGACGGACCTGCGCCGGAAACGGAAGCGGGCGCCGAAGCTTTCGCCCGGCGCCCGCCTGTTACTTCACGGATACGTCGAGCCGCTTACGCCTTGGGCAAGGCTGCCTGCGCTTGCGCAATAATGCCCTTGAATACATCACCCTCGTGCATCGCGATGTCGGCCAGAACCTTGCGGTCCAGTTCGACGCCAGCGAGCTTGAGCCCATGCATGAACTGGCCGTAGGTCAGGCCTTCCATGCGGACGGCCGCATTGATGCGCTGAATCCACAGGGCGCGGAAGCTGCGCTTCTTAACCTTGCGGTCGCGATAGGCATATTGCCCGGCTTTCTCGACGGCCTGGCGGGCGATACGGATCGTATTCTTGCGACGGCCGTAATAGCCCTTCGCCTGTTCCAGAATCCGCTTGTGCTTGGCGCGCGTGGTCGTGCCGCGCTTGATGCGTGCCATGTCGCTCTACTCCTTACTTGAGGCCGTAGGGCGCCCACAGGCGCACATGGGCAGCGTCCGCGTCGGAAACGAGCTCCGTACCGCGATTCTGGCGGATATACTTCGCGTTGTGGCTGATCAGGCGGTGACGCTTACCAGCGACACCGTGCTTAACCTTGCCAGTCGCGGTGAACTTGAAGCGCTTCTTCACACCGCTCTTGGTCTTGAGCTTGGGCATTTTCGTCTCCTTGTCCTTGAAGCGACCCACCCGCGAGGGGAAAATCGCAGACGTTTGCGGACGAACACGGCAGCCCTGATGGCCGGCCCGTCCCCTGTCATCCATATGCCATGGAAGCGCGGCGCTATAGGCCGTGCGGGCGCGCGAAGCAAGACCTGTCGCGTCGCCGAAGCCCGGCTTGACGCCGGTCAAGAACCCCACGCCACTCTGTGGCATCATGGACGGGCGGAAGCGACGCGAGTCGCAAGCGACAGGAGGCTGCCATGAAGTCAGTGATGGTGTTGATCCATGACGATGCGAGCCAGGAAGCCCGGCTGCAATGTGCACTGGA
Source organism: Sphingobium sp. (assembly GCA_035654015.1). GTDB lineage: Bacteria > Pseudomonadota > Alphaproteobacteria > Sphingomonadales > Sphingomonadaceae > Sphingobium. Next base: position 33,734 of record DASRXX010000001.1, on the reverse strand, counting down.
TGTCGTGCGAGCGGTGGAAGGTCACCTGCTTTGCCTCGACGTTGTGCAGATGCCGGTGGTGACCGACGAGTTCGGACTGGGTGGGGGCGCGGGCGTGCTGCTGATGGACGAACGCGAGCGGGAAGACAGCAATGTCGAACGGCTCGAACCGCGCCTGGCCAATGAGGGCGTCAGCTACGAATGGGCGCGCGTACACAGCCATTCGGACGCATCGATCATCGATAATGCACGACTGGTCGACCTCCTCGTCGTCGGCAAGCATGGCGTCGGCGATATTGCCGAATCGGGCGATTGCGCGGCGCGGCTGGCCGGCCTCACCTCCGTCCCGGTGCTGGTGGTGCCGAGCGAGCAACGGCGATTCGACCTGTTGGGCAAGGCGATGGTCGCATGGGATGGATCGGCGCCGGCCGACGCCGCGGTGCGGGCCGCAACGCCGCTCCTCAAGCTGGCCAGCGAAGTGGAGGTGCTGACCATCGACGAAGGCGAGGAGAATGCGGACCCCGCGGCCGTCGCCGCCTATCTCGACCGGCACGGCTGCGCCGTGTCGATCCGCGAGGAACCGAAAAGCGGTAGCGTCGCGCCCCAGCTTTTGGCAGCGCTGGAGGCATCGGGCGCGGCTTGGTGCGTGATGGGCGCCTATGGGCGCAGCCGGCTGCGCGAGCAACTCTTCGGCGGGGCGAGTCGAACGCTGCTCGCCAAAGCGAGCGTGCCGTTGCTGATCTCGCGCTGAACGCGTCGGCTGAGCCGGAGAGAACCGCCCGCGAGCGGCCTCATATGCCGGATTTGCCGGCCGCATCCAGACGCGATTGCCCCTCCCTCGGAGTTCGTGTCGCGCGGAGTTGGATAGCGCAATATGGAAAGACACATGGCAAGGCGCCGGCGAGATCGATGCCGGTAGCCCCACCACCTCCTCTGGCCCCCCGCGATCCCGCGCTCTATGGAGGCACCTTTGAGGCCGCCCCCCCATGGCGCCCATCCGCAACCGGCCAGCAGGAGCCCCGCATGACGACGCGCACGACCGACACCCAGCTCGACCCAATATTCCTGAATCGCTGGTCGCCGCGTGCGTTCGATCGTTCCGATATGCCCGAGGCGGACCTCGCTACCATTCTCGACGCCGCCCGTTTCTCCCCTTCCGCCTCGAACCTCCAGCCCTGGCGTTTCCTCTATGCACGGCGCGGCGATACGAACTGGGAGCGCTTCCTCTCCTATCTCGTCCCCAGCAACCGCGCATGGGCGGAAAATGCGTCCGTCCTTTTCTACGTTCTCTCCGACAGACATGCGGACGGCAAGGAGACGGCGGGCTACACCCATAGTTTCGATGCCGGCGCTGCCTGGGCCATGTTGGCAATCCAGGCTACCATGCTCGGCTATCACACCCACGCCATGGCAGGAGTCCACTTTGCCGAGGCGGCCGCCGGCCTAGGCGTACCGAATAGTTTCCGTGTCGAGGCCGCCATCGCGCTCGGGCGTATCGGTGACCCGACCACACTGAGCGAATATCAGCGCGCCCGCGAATTTCCCAGCGCCCGCAAGGCCCGCGACGAAGTTGCCTATCCGGGTGATTTCCGGGGGTAGGCTCGCGCAGCTCTAGAAGGGGATCGTGAGTCGCACCATGAGGCTCGGTGCCGCGCCCGCATCTGCGCCCACCTCGATTGGCGTGGCCGAAAAGGCGCATACGCATACGCTGCAAGGGGGCCTGCAAGGCCCAGCAAGGCCATGAGACGCTAGTCCAACATTCGCCGTTTGACCGCGATGGTGTCCGCCGCCTCTACTTCAGGTCCAACGTCACCGTCACCATATCGCCCACGCTCAACCCTTCGGCATTGCGAACGGCTTTTTTGATGGGCAGAAACCAGCCGCCTCCGCTGAGCGGAAAGGCCGAGGTGGACCAACGGCTGCCGCCGACCGCCACCTCGAGCTTGACCGAACCGAAGCCGCGCCGCCGGCCAGTCTCCAGACGGCGCATCAGTTCGTGCGAACTGATCGCCTCGGCCGCCTCACCATCGATCAAGACATAGCAGAGCTCGCCGTAATGCCCGGTCTGCCACGCAAGCAGCCGCGCGGTGAAGGACAGAGATTCGGCGCTCATGGCCGCGCGGCCTAGCTCGACATGGCGAAGGCGCTGCCGTCCATTAACCCGCTCACCGGGCTGGTCGCCGCCTCCACAAGCCGCCGTTCGAGCGTAGCAAGACGCGCCTTGCTCTCCAACTTCTCGCCCGTGAGATCGGTCAAGTAAAACACGTCAATCGCGCGTTCGCCATAAGTGGAGATGTGCGCACTGTGCACTGTCGTCTTGGACTGAAACAGCGCGAAGGCCAGGCTGAGCAGCAGCGCGGGCCGGTCACGCGCCATCACCTCGACGACGGTGAAACGGTTCGATGCCTTGTTATCGATGAGCACCTGCGGCACCACCTCGAAGGCTTCCGCGCGAGTGCGGGGCAACGGACGCTGGTCGAGCCGGGTCATCAACTTCTGGCGATTGGTGAGCGCCTCCTCAATCGAGCTTTTGATCCGCGCGAGTTGTTCGGGCCCGTCAAAGCGACCACCGAGTGGATCCTGCACGAGGAAATTGTCGAGTGCCGTGCCATCCTTGAGCGTGTGGATGCGCGCGTCGATGATGTTGCCGCCGGCGAGGTGGATGGCACCGGCGACGCGATAGAATAGGCCCGGATGGTCGGAGGCGAACACTGTCACCAGCGTCGCGTCCCGTTCGGGGGAGGGCTGAACCTCGATGGACAGATGCGAATCGCCAGCCTTGAGCAGGTGGCGCGCGTTCTGCTCCAATATGTGGTCCGGCTCGGCGATCCAGTATGATTGGGGGAAGCGGCTGGCGAGCTTATCGAACGCCTCCGCGCCGATTGCGAGACCGGCGGCCAGCGTCTGGCGCTTCTCCTCGATGCGCTCCTGCCGGCCGCGCTGCTTGTGACCGGGGCGGATCAGCTCCTCGGCCGCGTCATACAACTCGACGAGAAGCTGGCGCTTCCAGCCATTCCAGACGCCTGGTCCGACCGCGCGAATATCGACGATCGTGAGCAGCAGCAGCAACCTAAGCCGCTCCGGACTGAGGACGATCTCGGTAAAGTCCATGATCGTCTTGTAGTCGGAGAGGTCGCGCTTGAAGGCGGTGGCAGACATCAACAGATGGTAGCGCACCAGCCAGGCCACCGTCTCCGTCTCCGCCGGGGTGAGGCCAAAGCGCGGGCATAACCGCTCGGCCACCTGCGCCCCCAAAATGCTATGGTCGCCGCCGCGTCCCTTGGCAATGTCGTGCAGCAGCACCGCGACGTAGAGCACCCGGCGCGAGTTGATCTTGGCAATGATGGCAGTGCCGAGCGGATGATCCTCGCGGAAATCACCCTGCTCGATCTGCGACAGCAGACCGATGGCGCGGATCGTGTGCTCGTCCACCGTATAATGGTGATACATGTCGAACTGCATCTGCGCGACGACGCGGCCGAAATCGGGCACGAAGCGGCCGAAGGTGCCGGCCTCGTTCATCCAGCGCAGCACCTTCTCGGGATCGCGCGGCGAGGTAAGCACGCTCATGAACAGCGCGTTCGCCTCGGGGTCGTTGCGCACCTTGCTATCAATGAGGATGGCGTCGCGGTTCAGCGCGCGCATGGCGTTGGGGTGGATCTGGAGATCGTACCGGTCGGCCAACGCGAAAATCTCGATCATCCGCACCGGCTTCTCCTGGAAGAAACCCTCATGCGGGATGGTGATCCGGCCCCGGTCCAACTCGAAGCCGTCCAGCTTGCGCGGGCGGCTGAACAGCGCGGGCAGTGCCGGTATGTAGCGCCGACCCTTGCGGGCATGGGCATCGTCGAGGTGGGCGAGGAACACCCCGGTCAGGTCGCCCACCGTCTTGGCCACGAGAAAATAGAGGTGCATGAACCGCTCGACACTGGAGCGCCCACGCTTCTCAGCAAAACCCATCCGCTGCGCGACCTCGATCTGGAGATCGAAGGTCAGTCGGTCCTCGCAGCGGCGCGACAGCTCGTGCATATGGCAGCGCACAGCCCACAGGAAATTCTCAGCGCGCTGGAACTGGGTCAACTCCGCGTGCGTGAGCAGCCCGACATCGACCAGTTCGGCCACGGTACGCACCCGATGGACGTATTTGCCGATCCAGAACAGCGTATGGAGATCGCGCAGGCCACCCTTGCCCTCCTTGACGTTGGGCTCAACGACATAACGGCTGTCACCCATCGCTTTGTGGCGCGCATCGCGCTCGGCCAGCTTCTCGGCCACAAAGCTGCGCGCAGTACCCTGCATGATTTCGGTATCGAAGCGGCGGACCGTTTCCTCGTAGATAGCGCGGTCGCCCCAGATGAAGCGCGCCTCGAGCAGGGCAGTGCGGATGGTGAGGTCCGCCTTCGCCATGTGGATCGTCTCGTCGATTGACCGGCTCGAATGGCCGATCTTCAGGCCCAGATCCCAGAGCGCATAAAGCATGCTCTCGATCACTTGCTCGGTCCAGGTTGTCGGCTTGTAGGGGGTGATGAAGCCAATATCCACATCGCTATAGGGCGCCATCTCACCGCGCCCATAGCCACCCACCGCGATCAGCGCGATCCGCTCCGAGGCTGTAGGGTTGCTGACGGGATAGAGTGAACGGACCGTCGTATCGAACAGCAGCCGGACGATCTGGTCCATCAGGAACGCCTGGGCGGTGACCGCCTCGCGCCCGCGCGTCGGGTTGCGGGCCAACCGACGGGATACCTCCTCGCGCCCGTGCGCCAACGCCTCCTTCAACGTCTCGACGATCACCCGGCGGCGCGCGCTGACATCCCCCAGGTCGGCAAGCTGGGCCTTCAGCGCATCGGCCACCTGCCGGCGGTCGATGATCGCGCGACGACCGTGCGGCGGCTCAAGAGGCTTGTTCATGGCTCATCCTGCGAGCACTGGCTCCGACAATTGCTTGAGAACATAGATAAGGTCCAGCGCCTCGCGTGGCGAGAGGGCATCAGCATCGACCGCAGCGAGCTTTTCACGCAGGGGATCGACGACCGGTTCTGCTTCGGCGGCCAGCGTGGCGGCGAACAGCGGCAGGTCATCCAGCCCCGCCGCGATGCCGCCGGTTTGCGCCTTGCCTGCCTCCAGCTTGTCGAGCACTGCCTTGGCCCGCGCCAGCACCGGCGCGGGCAGGCCGGCGAGACGCGCCACCGCAATACCATAGCTACGATCAGCCGGCCCCTCGGCCAGCTCGTGCAGCAACACAAGGTCGCCTTGCCACTCGCGCGCGCGGACATGGTGCAGGGAAAGCGCGTCCAACCGCTCGGCGAGGCGGGTCAGTTCGTGATAATGGGTAGCGAACAGACAGCGGCAGCGATTGGTATCGTGCACAGCTTCGACAACCGCCCAGGCGATCGCGAGACCATCATACGTGGAAGTTCCGCGGCCGACCTCGTCGAGAATGACGAAGCTGCGCTCGGTCGCCTGCGCGAGGATCGCGGCAGTCTCGATCATCTCGACCATGAAGGTGGAGCGGCCGCGCGCGAGATTATCCGACGCACCGACACGGCTGAAGAGCCGGTCGACAAGGCCAAGCCGCGCCGAACGGGCGGGTACGAAGCCGCCGGCCTGCGCAAGAATCACGATCAGCGCGTTCTGTCTCAGGAATGTTGACTTGCCGCCCATGTTCGGACCGGTGACGAGCCAGAGCCGGTCCTGTGTATCGAGCCTACAATCATTGGCGACGAAAGCGGCACCCTCTCGTGCGAGCGCGGCTTCGACCACCGGATGGCGGCCGCCGACAATCTCCAGGCACGGCGACTCCTCGAAATGCGGGCGCACCCAGCCGCTCTCGACGGCGCGCTCCGCGAGCGCGGCGGCAACGTCGATCCGTGCCAACGCATCGGCCGCGCGGGCGATTGGCTCGCGCCGCGCGACGACGTCGGCGACCAGCTCCTCGAAATGCGCGGCCTCAGCCGCCAGTGCATGGGCGCCAGCCTGCGCGACACGGCCCGCCTGCTCGTGAAGGTCGACCGAATTGAAACGCACCACCCCGGCCAGGGTCTGGCGGTGGGTGAAGCCGCTGTTCTGCGCCATCAGCGCATCGGCATGGCGGGCCGGTACCTCGACGTGATAGCCGAGCACGCCGTTATGGCGGATCTTGAGCGCTGAAATGCCGGTTTCATCGCGGTAACGCGCCTCCAGCATCGCAATGGCGCGGCGGCCGTCCCCGGCCATGCGCCGCAACTCATCCAGCGCAGCGTCGTAGCCATCGGCGATGTAGCCGCCATTGGCGGTCTCGGTCGGAGGCGAAGGAACCAGCGCGCGCAGCAGCGTATCAACCATGGCACCGTGGCCGTCCAGCTCGGGGAGCAGCACATCGAGCAGCGCCGGCCGGTTTGGAAGTACGCCCAGCCGTTCGCGCAGCACGCGGGCGGCATCGAGCCCGTCGCGAAGCTGGCCGAGGTCGCGCGGGCTGCCTCGCCCGATGGCGAGCCGCCCCAAGGCGCGGCCAATGTCCGGCAGGGCCCGCAATCGCGCACGGACATCCTCGCGCAACGGGCCATCATCGTGGAACCACTCCACCAAGGCGAGGCGCGCTTCGATGGCAGCGCGGTCCATGAGCGGCGCCGAGAGATCGGCAGCGAGCAAGCGCGCACCAGCGCCTGTCACCGTGCGGTCGACCGTGGCGAGCAGGCTGCCGGCGCGCTGGCCGCTCGTCGTCTGTACGATCTCCAGGCTTTCGCGCGTCGCCGGGTCGATGGCAAGATGGTCGCTGCTGCCCGCACGCACCGGCGCAGCGAGGAACGGCATGCGCCCCTTGCCAACATGCTCCAGATAGGCAAGCAGCCCGCCCAGCGCGGCAAGTTCCGGCCGCGTGAAGGTGCCGAAGCTTTCCAGCGTGGCAACCCCGAAGTGGCGGCAGATGTCCGCCTCTGCCCGACCGCTGTCGAACCCCCGGCTCTCGAATGGCAGGCAATCGGCAATTCGCTCGGCCAGTGCCGGGCGGGCGATCACCTCGCTCGCACCAATTCGGGCCAACTCTGCCGCGATCTGGCCACTCTCCAGCGTGATCACCTCTAACCGTCCGGTGGAAATGTCCGCCGCCGCGATGGCGAGGCCGCCGCTGGCTTCACCGATGGCGGCAAGCAGGTTGGCGCGGCGGCTGTCGAGCAGCGCGTCCTCGGTCAGCGTGCCGGCCGTCACGAAGCGCACGATGGCGCGTCCGACCAGCGCCTTGGAACCGCGCGCCTTGGCCTGCTCGGGTGTCTCGGTCTGCTCGGCGATGGCGACGCGGTGGCCGGCGCGGATGAGACGCGCGAGATAGGCGTTGGCGCTGTGCACGGGCACGCCGCACATCGGGATCGGCTCGCCCTGATGCTCGCCCCGGCTGGTCAGCGCGATATCGAGCACCTGCGCGGCGATCTTGGCATCGTCAAAGAACAGCTCGAAAAAGTCGCCCATGCGGTAGAACAGCAGATCGCTTCCCGCCTCCGCCTTGAGAGTGAGATATTGCGCCATCATGGGGGTCGGCGCGCTGTCCGGCTTGCTCGGGGAAACGGTCTTTTTGCTCACACCCGAAGCGTTAGCAGGGCAGGCGGTCGCCGAAAAGCCGGGCATCATGCAAAGACTATCCCGCGAGGCCCCTTGTGGAGAGCGGGCCATTGCCGTTAGGGCAGTTGCGAGCGTCGAGGACACCCCATGAGCGATAACGCAGCTATTGAATTTTCCGAGCGCGAGGCGCTCCTGTTCCACTCGGCCGGCCGCGCCGGCAAGATCGAGATCATCGCATCCAAGCCGATGGCGACGCAGCGCGATCTCGCACTTGCCTATTCGCCGGGCGTTGCGGTGCCGGTGCAGGCCATCGCAGACGATCCCGCCAAAGCCTATGACTATACCGCCAAAGGCAATCTCGTCGCTGTGATCTCCAATGGCACCGCCATCCTCGGCATGGGCAATCTCGGCGCACTAGCCTCCAAACCGGTGATGGAAGGCAAGGCTGTGCTGTTCAAGCGCTTCGCCGATGTCGATGCGATCGACCTGGAAATCGACACCACCGACGCGCAGGCCTTCGTCGATGCGGTTGCGCTGCTCGAACCGAGCTTTGGCGGCATCAACCTTGAAGATATCAAGGCGCCCGAGTGCTTCATGATTGAGGCCGCGCTCAAGGAACGGATGAATATCCCGGTCATGCACGACGACCAGCATGGCACGGCGATCATCTGCGCGGCGGGGCTCATCAATGCCTGCTACCTCACCGGCCGCGACATTCGCGAGGCGCGCGTGGTGGTGAACGGCGCGGGTGCCGCCGCCATTGCCTGCACCGAACTGATCAAGGCGCTGGGCGTGCCGCATGACAACGTCCTCATGTGCGATCGGGAAGGCGTCATCTACCAGGGCCGCGCCCATGGCATGGACCAGTTCAAGTCTGCTCATGCGGTCCAGACCGACGCGCGCACGCTGCGCGACGCGCTGAAGGGCGCCGACATCTTCCTTGGCCTGTCTGCCAAGGATGCGCTCAAGCCCGACTGGATCGGGGACATGAACGCACAGCCGATCATCTTCGCCATGGCCAATCCGGACCCGGAGATTACCCCCCCGGCAGCCAAGGCCGCGCGGCCCGACGCCATCGTCGCGACGGGACGGTCCGATTACCCCAACCAGGTCAACAACGTCCTCGGCTTCCCGTTCATTTTCCGCGGTGCGCTAGACGTCCGCGCAACCGCGATCAACGAGGCGATGAAGATCGCCGCCGCGCAGGCCATTGCCGAGCTGGCGCGCGCGCAAGTTCCCGAGGAAGTGGCGCTGGCCTACGGCACGTCGCATCATTTTGGCGCGGACTATATCATCCCGGCTCCGTTCGATCCCAGGCTGATGGAAGTGGTGCCCGCCGCCGTAGCGCAAGCGGCAATGGATAGCGGCGTGGCGCAGAAGGCGATCGAGGATATGGACGCCTATCGCCAGGCTCTGCGCGCGCGACTCAACCCGACCACATCGGTGCTGACGCTGGCGTATGAAGGCGCAAAGGCCGCCCCCAAGCGCGTGGTGTTCGCGGAGGGCGAAGAGGAGGTGGTCCTGCGCGCCGCCATCCAGTTCCGCGAAGGGGGGTATGGCATCCCTGTGCTCGTCGGACGACAGGACGTCTACGACAGGTTGCGCGATTTGGGCGTCAAGGACGCGGAGAGCTTCGAACTGCACAATAGCGTCAATTCGCCGCTCGTCCCCCGCATGGTCGACATGCTCTACGAGCGTCTGCAGCGCCGGGGCTATCTGCGCCGCGACTGCGAACGGATGGTCAACCGCGATCGCAACATCTTCGGCGCGTTGCTCCTAGAGATGAATCAGGCCGACGTGATGATCACCGGCGTTACCCGTCCCTATTCGCAAACCATGCGGGAGGTGCGCCGGGTGATCGACCCAGCCCCGGACCGGACCTGTTTTGGCATCCACGTGCTGGTCGGGCGCAGTCACACGGTTTTCATGGCCGACACCACGGTCAATGAACGGCCGAGCGCGGCGGAGCTGGCCGACATCGCCACCGACACAGCGGCCGTGGCGCGTCGGATGGGGCATGAGCCGCGCGTTGCCTTCCTGTCTTATTCCACCTTCGGCAACCCGATCGGCCACTGGCTCGATAATATCCGCGAGGCGGTGACGCTGCTCGACCAACGGGGCGTCGATTTTGAATATGAGGGCGAAATGGCGCCGGATGTCGCGCTCAATCCGCAGGTGGCGCGAAACTATCCGTTCAGTCGACTCTCCGGTCCGGCCAATGTGCTCGTGATGCCGGGGCTGCAATCAGCCAATCTCTCGGCAAAGTTGCTGCGCGAGTTGGGCGGCGAATCCGTCATCGGCCCAATGCTGATCGGCATGGGCCGGCCGGTGCAGGTGGCGACCATGGCCTCCACCGCTTCTGAACTGGTAACGCTGGCGGTGCTGGCGGCGGGCGGCATCGCGCGCTGAGGTGACATCGAGGCCTGCTCTGTCCAGACCGAGGGACATCCGGGTCGCGCAGAAAGTTCAGACAGTCGGTTCGTGCGGAGCGCAGGCGAGACCCGAAAGAGTTGCTCGTTGTGCGCGCTGCCTAACAAGCAGATGAGATCGGTTGCCCGGAGCCTGTTGAAGGGCGTGCTCCATCGGGGGTCGATGGACCCGTATTCCTGAGACGACCACGCACAAAAAAACGGGGCGTCTCCGCCCCGTTTTCCTGCATTCCAAAAACGCGCGCTTAACGCTTCGAGAACTGGAAGCTGCGGCGGGCCTTGGCGCGGCCATACTTCTTGCGCTCGACGACGCGCGAGTCGCGGGTGAGGAAGCCCTCTGCCTTTACCGCGGACCGAAGCGCCGGCTCATACTTGGTCAGTGCCTGCGCGATGCCGTGCTTGACGGCACCGGCCTGACCGGAGAGGCCACCGCCCTTCACCGTGCAGACCACATCATACTGACCGGTCCGCTCGGTGATCGTGAAAGGCTGGTTGATCACCAGACGCAATGTGGGGCGCGCGAAGTAAATTTCCTGGTCGCGGCCGTTGACCGTGATCTTGCCGGTGCCGGGCTTCACCCACACGCGGGCGACGGCATCCTTGCGACGGCCAGTCGCATAGGCACGGCCGTGCTTGTCCAGCTCCTGCTGGCGCAGCGGCGCAGTGGCAACGGGCGCCTCGGGCGCGGCAACCGCGCCATCGCCCTGGGCGAGGGTCTGCAGATCAGACAGCGAGTTGACGGTATCGGACATCAGGCACCAACCTTGTTCTTGCGGTTCATCGCCGCGATATCAAGCACTTCGGGGTTCTGGGCTTCGTGCGGATGCTCGGAGCCGGCGAAAACGCGCAGGTTGCGCATCTGCTGACGACCGAGCGGGCCGCGCGGGATCATGCGCTCCACCGCCTTCTCCAGAACGCGCTCGGGGAAGCGGCCTTCCAGCACCTTCTCGGCGGTAATGCCCTTGATGCCGCCAGCATAGCCGGTGTGCTTGTAATAAACCTTGTCGGCCAGCTTGTTGCCGGTGAACTTCACCTTGTCGGCGTTGATGACGATGACATTGTCACCGCAATCGACGTGCGGGGTAAAGCTCGGCTTGTGCTTGCCGCGCAGGACGTTGGCGATGATCGTGGCGGCGCGGCCGACGACCAGCCCTTCCGCGTCGACAATCAGCCACTTCTTCTCGACCGTCGCCGGGGTTGCCGGCTTGGTCGTCTTCATGAGCGCCTTCATGGCCTCTTGCCTCCAGAAAAATGACCTAGAAAAAACGATGGCAGAACCGCACGGATCACCGCGCAGGAAGCCGCCGACGGCCGCGCTCCTGACGGATCATCCGTAAAAAGTCAAGTTAAACCGCGCCTTTGCTGACGGGCACCAAGATACCTGTTCAGGGTTGGCTAGCCGTTTCGCGCTCGACCCAGGCCGCGTAGGCGGGGCGCGCGGTGACGCGCCAGCTCAGGATGGCCGGCAGTTCATATGGGTGATCCCGCTCCAGCGCCGCCATCAAGGCGTCGCAGCGTGCGGGCGCCGTCTTGAACAGCACCGCCACCTCGGTCACAGCCTCCAGCGCGCCGGCCCACTGATAGAATGACTGCCCCTGCGCAAAGACATTGGCGCAAGCGGCAAGGCGCTGAGCAACCATCGTGCGCGCCGCCACCTCAGCCGCCGGTCGCGTGCCGTAGAGCACGTAAACCAGCGCGATCTCGCTCATCGCGCGTCGCCGAGCCGGTGGACCCCCATCACGACCGCGCCGAAAAGCACCGCGCCAACAAACTGGTGCAGCACGGCAATGGTGATGTTCACGCCAGTGATGACAGTGACGATGCCAAGAAGGATCTGCGCGCCGGTGATGGCCAGCAGCACCCAGGCCCAGCGCGCGGCCCCGGCACGGTGGAGTGCACCCGCCATCCAAATGATGGCCAGCGCGGCAATCCACGCCCACCAGCGGTGCAGGAAATGCACAAGGAAGGGGTCGCTGGTCACGGTGCGCCACAGCGAGCCGAACCACCGGATGCCGTCCGGCACGAATTTGTCGTTCATGAGCGGCCAGGTGTTGGCAACGTAGCCGGCGCGAAGACCGGCGGTGAGCGCACCGAGCATGAGCTGGAAGAACAGCAGCACGGCCACGGCAAGACCGCCGATAGCCGGCCGGACCTTCCCGCCACCCGGCGTGCGGGCGAGGCGTGCGAAGTCACAGGCTGTCCACAGCACCACTGCGAGCAGGATCAGCGCCATGCCAAGATGCGCGGCAAGCATCGCCGGCTCGACATTCACCCGATCGGTCAGGCCGCTTTTGACCATAAGCCAGCCCACCCCGCCCTGCGCACCGCCCAGCAGCAACAGAATGATGAGTCGCAGGCCGAACCCGGTAGGCACCGCCCGACGCAGCGCAAACCAGACCAGCGGCACGGCATAGGCGAGACCGATCAACCGCCCCAGCAACCGGTGGACATATTCCCAGAAGAAGATGTGTTTGAAGGCCTCGAGCGTCATGCCCTGGTTCATCAGTGCATATTGCGAGCTATGGCGGTAGGCATCGAATTCCGCTTGCCAATCGGCTTGGCTAAGCGGCGGCAGCGTGCCGGTAACCGGCTTCCATTGCGTAATAGACAGGCCCGATTCGGTGAGTCTGGTGATGCCTCCCACTACAATCATCAGCACGATGAGGCCCGCCATGATAAACAGCCAACGCGCCAGCGTCGCGGGCCGGCCGTAAGCAACAGCCGAAGCCGTGCCGTGGGAAACAATCTGCGCCTGCTCGGTCATGCCGCGTCCATGCCCCCAAGTGACTGGGGAGGCAAGCCGGATGGCACAGGAAGGCGTACGGCTGCAATTTCCACGCAGGGGCGTTCGTCTCCCGCCAGATGGCGGTCAGACCCCGTCGGTTAATTCCAAATGATATGTTGTAACCTCCTCCAATGAAGCGTAATGCCCCGTGAAATGTCGACTCTGTCCGGCTCCCGCTTCACACATCTCGATGGATGGGCCATCGGTCTTTCCGGCCTGTGCGCACTGCACTGTCTGGCCACGGCGATCGCTGTTGGTTTGCTCTCTTCGTTCGCCGGGCTGCTCGAGGCACCGATCATCCATGAGGGTGGCCTCATCCTGGCGATCCTGCTTGGCGGACTGGCGCTTGGCAACGGTGCGCGTACGCACGGCATGTTGCTGCCAGTCGCGGTCGGCGCGCTGGGGCTCGGCATCATGGCGGGTGCGCTCAGCCTGCCGCACGGTGCTTCCGGCGAGATCGCATACTCGGTGCTGGGCGTCCTGCTACTGGCCCTCGGGCACGAACTTAACCGCCGGGCGCATTGGTGACCGGCGGCGCTGCCTCGGCCAGGATCGGAACCTGGGCTCCGCCGATCTGAACCTTTAGATTGGCGCGGGCCCCCGCCGCGCCTCCGGCGAATAGGCAAGAATGTGCGGCCCCACATCGGCAATGCTGTCACAGCCGGTGAGCGCCAGGCCTGAGCGGAGCTCGAGCGCGAACTGAGCGAGCATACGCCGCACCCCCTCCTCACCGCCGGCTGCCAGCGCATAAGCCCAGGCACGGCCGATCATCACGCCTTTCGCGCCCAATGCCAGCATGCGTAGCACGTCAAGCCCGTTGCGCACGCCGCCATCAGCGAGGACCGTCAGTCGCTCACCCACCGCCTGCGCAATGGCTGGTAACGCCTCCGCCGTGCCGATCATCCCATCGAGCTGGCGGCCACCATGGTTGGAGACGACTAGCCCGTCCGCGCCGATGTCCGCCACGCGGCGAGCGTCCTCCGGGTCCATGATACCCTTGAGCACCAGCGGGCCGTCCCAATGGCTGCGGATGAACTCCAGATCCTTCCAGGTGACGGATGGATCGAAATTGCGCCCGCTCCAACTCAGGAAATCATTGAGGCGGACATTGCCCTTCATGATCGGCGCGAGGTTGCCGAGCGTGTGCGGGCGGCCGCCGAGCCCCACGTCGAGCGCCCAGCGTGGATGTGCCAGCACCTGCGTCCAGCGTCGCCACTGGCCGAGCAGGCCGGGCGGGCCGGAGAGGCCGGAGCGCTGGTCGCGCCATCGGGGACCCGGCATCGGCAGATCAACCGTCATGAACAGGACCGGGCACCCGAGCGCCTTCACCCGGGCCAGCAGATCCATGACGAAGCCGCGATCCTTGGCAACATAAAGCTGGAACCAGAACGGGATGCCGGTCGCCGCCATCACCTCATCCACTGAGCAGAGCGCGACGGTCGACATGACCATCGGCACACCGCTCGCATCCGCCGCGCGCACCGCCTGGATCTCGCCGCGCCGGCGCAGCATACCGGCCATGCCGACCGGGGCCAGCATCAACGGCATAGCGAGCTTTTGGCCGAACAGACTGGTCGAGAGATCGGACTGCGAAACGTCGTTGAGCACGCGCTGGCGCAGGGCCACGCTATGGACGGCCGCAACGTTACGCGCCAGCGTGCCTTCCGAAAAGCTGCCACCGTCGACATAATCGAACAGGAAACGCGGCACCCGGCGCTTCGCCGCCGCGCGCAGATCGTCGAAGCCATGGGGCCAGACCATCAGCGCGCGCTCCTGCCCAAACGCCCCCTGGCCACGAAAGCAGGCTTATGATTCATGGTCATCCACTCTCTCATAGCCGGAGAAGGCGCAGAACGCTCTAGCTTATCGGGCCCATCCGGCAGCGCGCTTACCCTTGCGAGCGGATCGCGCGCTTGTCCATCCCTCTGTCCAGAGCAGCGGCGACCGCAATCCCGCATCAGACACCGAGCCGCACGTGCTCCTCCACGCCGATCCGGTCGAGGAAGCGCTCGTCATGGCTGACTACGATCAGCGCGCCATCATAGCCGCATAGCGCCTCCTCCAGCACTTCGATGGCGTCGAGATCGAGATGGTTGGTTGGCTCATCCAGGATGAGAAGTTGCGGCGGCCGCGGTGCCGCCAGTACCAGCGCCAGCCCAGCGCGTAACCGCTCGCCGCCGCTCAGCACGTCCGCCGCCTTCAGCGCATCGCGATTGCGGAAGGCAAAGCGTGCAAGCGCCGCATAGGCCTCACCCATCGTCATGTTGGGATGCTGGGCGCGCATGGCCTCTACGAGATGCTGATTCGGCGCCAGCAGCGAGACGCTTTGGTCCAGCAGGGCGATAGCCCCCTCCGCCCGCTGTACGGTGCCGCCGGTCGGCTCCAGCGAGCCGGCGATAATGGCGAGGAGGCTGCTCTTACCGCTGCCATTGGGCCCGGCGATGGCCATGCGGCGCGGGCCGATGAGTGTCAGCGAGAGCGGGCCGAACAGATGCCGCCCACCCCGGTCCAGCTTTACCGCATCCAGCCGCAGCAGCGTGCGGTTGGCGGGAAGACCGGTGGGCGGCATGGCGATGGTCAGCGGAGTCAACACCTCCACCCGCTCGCGGGCGGAAGCCACGGCACCTTCCGCCTCGGTCATCTGCCGCTGCGCAATGTGGCGGTCACGCGCCCCGCTTGCCTCCGCCTGCCGCGCCCGTGCGCCAAGCAGGATGCGAGGCAGACCCCCCTTCGCCGCCGTGGCACGGCCCGCCTTGTCGCGCCGCGCCTTCTTTTCATTCTGCCGCTGCGCACTGCGTTCGCGCTGCGCGAGATCACGGAGACTGCGCTCCAGCACCTCCTCGGCTTGGGCGCGTTGGGCATCGCGCTGGGCAACGAACGCACTCCAGCCGCCGCGCACGCTCAGCACGCCGACGGAGGACAGTTGGACGATGCGGTCCATCCCCTCCAGCAGCGCCCGGTCGTGGCTGGCGACCAGCGCGCCGCCCGGCCAGCGCGCGAGCAGACCGGCAACCGCCGCCCGCCCTTCCAAATCGAGATTGTTGGTCGGCTCGTCGAGCAGCAGCAGCTCCGGCTGCTCCAGCAGCATCGCCGCCAGAGCGAGTCGGACACGCTCGCCGCCACTCAGCGATCCAGGATCCCGATCCAGCGCAATATGGCCGAGACCGACATCATCCAGCCCCTGCACCAAACGCTCGCGCAGGGTCCAGTCCGCCTCGGCGGCGTCCAGCACCGTCCCGGCACCGGCATCGATCCGATCGAGGCAGGCCAACGCCGGCGCGACACCCAGCGCTTCGGCTACGCTGGTGGCATCGACGGGGATTTGGCGCAGCATCGCGATGCGGCCGGCACGGTGAATGTGCCCCGCCTTCGGCTGCGCGTCACCGGCAACGATGGCGAGCAAAGTCGATTTGCCACAGCCGTTGCGACCGACAAGGCCGATTCGCTCGCGGCCAACAGCGAGCGTGAGATCGGAAAAAAGCGCGGGGCCGTCAGGCCGGGCGGCGGCAATACGGTCGAGCGTGAGTAGAGCGGGAGCTGGCATGGATCTTCTCGGGCAGCGGGACGAAAGGGCGATGGTCCTGCGCCTGATCCATGACGAGTGCTCCTCTACGAATGGAAGCGCCCATGTACGAGCGAACCAGCGAAAAAGCAAAGCCACGCTAGGGATATTGCCCGTTCGCCGCACCTTTGCTAACCGCGCTCTCCATGCAGACCCCGCCTGAGATCATCCGCGTCCACGCCCGCCGAGTCGCCTGTGATGGCTCGGGGCACGGCATTCCCGCCGCACTTGGCCATCCGCGCGTCTTTCTGGAGATCGACGAGCATGGCTACGTCGATTGCGGCTATTGCGACCGGCGCTTCGTGCTGGAAGGCGGCCCCGCTGACAACCCGGCACTGGTGACCAAGCCCGACATCGCCTCGGGTGCTAGCCTCTAAGGACGGTCCTCCGCTCTTTCCCCATTTGCCGCCGGCCCCGTCGGTCCTTATATCGACGGGATGACAGACATTGCTCCCCAGATCACAGACGTGCGCTCTTTTCTCTATCGCGATGGAGCGCTCGACCCCGATGGCGCGCGCCGGCTGACCGCGCAGGCGCTCAAAACCTGCGAGGACGGTGAGCTTTACCTGCAATATATCGCGACCGAAGCGTTCGGCTTCGACGACGGACGGCTCAAGACCGCGGATTATTCGACCGATGCCGGCTTTGGCCTGCGCGGCGTCTCGGGCGAGATGACCGGCTTTGCGCACGCCAACGACATCAGCGAGGCCGCGATTCGTCGCGCAGCCGAGACGCTGACGCTGCTCGACCCAGCTAAGCAGGGCCACACACCGCCGCCCCAGCGCACCAACCGACACCTCTATACCGACGCCAACCCGCTCGACCTCGTTCCCTTCGCCCGCAAGGTGGAGCTGATGGGCCGGATCGACGCCGCCGCGCGCGCGCGGGATCCCCGTGTCGTGCAGGTTTCCGCCTCGCTCTCCGGAAGCTGGTCGGTGGTTGAGATCGTCCGCGCTGATGGCTTCGTCGCTACTGATGTGCGGCCGCTGGTACGGCTCAACGTCGCGATCATCATGGAAGAGAATGGCCGCCGCGAGACCGGCTCCTTCGGCATTGGCGGGCGCTATCTCTATGACGACCTGTTCGAGGAAGCGACCTGGCAACGCGCGATCGACGAGGCGCTCAAGCAGGCGGAGGTCAACCTGCGCTCGGTCGATGCTCCAGCGGGCGAGATGACCGTGCTGCTCGGCCCCGGCTGGCCCGGTGTACTCCTGCACGAGGCGGTCGGCCACGGGTTAGAGGGCGATTTCAACCGTAAGGGCACCAGCGCCTTCACCGGCAAGATCGGCCAGCGCGTCGCCGCGCCGGGCGTGACGGTGGTCGACAATGGCGCGATCGACGCCCGCCGCGGTTCGCTCAGTATCGACGACGAAGGCACGCCGACACAGGAAAACGTGCTGATCGAGGACGGCATCCTGCGCGGCTACATGCAGGACCGGCTGAACGCGCGGCTGATGGGCGTGGCGCCCACCGGCAACGGCCGGCGCGAAAGCTATGCGCACGCCCCCATGCCACGCATGACCAACACCTATGCGCGCAGCGGCAACGACGACCCCGCCGAACTGCTCTCGCGCGTCAAGAAGGGCATTTTCGCGCGCAGCTTTGGCGGCGGACAGGTGGACATCGTCTCGGGCAAGTTCGTCTTTTCCTGCACAGAGGCCTACAAGGTCGAGAATGGCAAGCTCGGTGACCCGATCAAGGGCGCGACGCTGATCGGCGACGGGCCGACCGCGCTGACCCGCATCATCGGGATCGGCAACGATATGGCACTCGATGAGGGCATCGGTATGTGCGGCAAGAACGGACAGGGCGTGCCGGCGGGCGTCGGCCAGCCGACCCTGCTGCTCGATGGCCTCACCGTCGGCGGCACGGCAGCCTGATGAGCGGGCTGGTCGAGCTCGATCGGTTCACCGATTCGATGCTCGCCCAGATCGTGCGTGGCCGGCTGGAGGCAGCCGGCATCCCGGCCTTCTGCTTCGATACCGGCATGAATCTGGCGGAGGGCATTCCCTTGATGCTGCCGATTCGCGTGATGGTGCTGGCCGAGGATCTCGCGGCGGCGGAGGCACTGCTCACGGGCGACGTGGACATCGGCGACGCCTGGATGGAGGGGGACTGACCCGGGCTGCGCCCATGGTTCCCCATCCCGCTCCGACGATGGCTTGGCGACCCGCGCCCAGCCTGATAGCCACGGGGCATGACCAAGACCTCCACCGCAATCACCGATGACCAGCGCGCTTTCATCGAAAGCCAGCCCCTCGCCATGTTTGCCGCCACAGCGCGCGATGGGGCCCTCCGGCTCGACGCCGGCGGAACGGAGCGGCTACGCATCATTGCCCCAGACCTCGTCGCCTGGCTGGACAGTGACCAAAGCCCGTTGCCCTCTCCCGACGCCCATCCTCAGGTCGCCCTCATGGTGTGCGGACTCGATGGATCGCAGCGCACGGTGCGCGTGCAGGGACGCGGCAAATCAATCGTGTCCGACGATGACGAGTGGGACATCGCGGCTGCTCCCTTTGCGGCGACGGCCGACGCTCGACATATTATCGTCGTTTCGGTCGAGCAGGTCGTCGACGGCGTTGGAACAGGCCTGCCCGTGCTAACGTGGGATGCGCCGGCGCCCCGCAGCGCGCAAGTCCAGAGCGAGGCACGGGATAAGGTCGGGCACGGCTGGGTTGGCGCTGTCCTCAACTACTGGCTGAACGAGGTCGGCCCGGATGGTTGGTTCGCCTCCAACGACGAGGAGGATGCGCGCTGCGCCCATCTGTTCCGCTCGCTCTGGGAAGCGCTGCGCGATGAACCAGCCGAAAGCTTTCTCGACGATGCCGACATGGCGCTGGCGGCCATCGTGCTGTTCGACCAGTTTCCGCGCAACATGTTCCGCGGCCAGCCCAATGCGTTCGCGACAGACAGGTTAGCCCGCGACATAGCACGGGCGGCGCTCGACCGGAGCTATGACGATGCCTTCGTCAACAGCGCGCGTTCCTTCTTCTATCTGCCGTTCATGCACAGCGAGGAACTGGCAGACCAGGAGCGCTCGCTCGCGCTGTTCAGCCAGCCAGGATTCGAGTTCAATCTGCCCTTTGCCGAGGCACACCACGCCATCGTCGCGCGCTTCGGCCGCTTCCCGCACCGCAATGCCGTGCTTGGACGGGAAACCTTACCCGAGGAAGAGGAGGCCGTGCGGGAGGGGTCGCACTGGTAGAACATCGTCCGGCCCAGGGGGCCGGTTGGAGAGCACGCCGTCGTCGTTTCTCGAGCTCCGTGTCCTCCTGAGAGAACACGCCATGCCTGATTGCGTTGGGTTCCTGCTTTGGCAGGATCACGCAGTCCTCAGAGACAGGCGTCTAGCAGGGCCTGATCGAAGCCAAAGCCCCGCGCCTTGTCGAGCGTGTACGGCCGCAGACCCATGGAGCGATATTCGCCGATGATTTTTCCGTCGGCATCCTCGTCCTGATACTCGAAGCGGAACAGCTCCTGGGTTACGATCACATCGCCTTCCATGCCGATGACCTCGGTGATGTTGGTGACGCGGCGCGAACCATCTCGCAAGCGCTTAACCTGCACGATCATGTCCACCGAGTCGGCGATCTGCTTCGAGATGGCCTCTTTGGGGATCTTGATGTCGCCCATCAAGATCATGTTCTCCATACGGCCGAGGCACTCGCGCGGCGAGTTGGAGTGGAGGGTACACATCGAGCCGTCGTGGCCGGTGTTCATGGCGGCGAGTAGATCGAAGCACTCGGCACCACGAATTTCGCCCAGGATAATCCGATCCGGTCGCATACGCAGCGCGTTCTTGACCAGATCGCCGATGGTGATGGCACCCTGGCCTTCCAGGTTAGGTGGGCGCGTCTCTAGCGGCAGCCAGTGCGGCTGCTGGAGGCGAAGTTCGGCCGCGTCCTCGATGGTCAGCACGCGTTCGCCCGGATCGATCATCTTGGAGAGGGCGTTGAGCATCGTCGTCTTGCCCGAGCCGGTGCCGCCCGAGATGACGATGTTGAACCTGCAGGCGCCCGCGATCTTGAGGGCAGTGCACATCTTCTGGTTCATCGCTCCCCACTGGGCGAGCATGTCCAGCGTAATCGGCTTGGCCGAGAATTTACGGATAGATATGGCGGTACCGCGTAGCGACAACGGTGGAATGATGACGTTGACGCGGCTGCCGTCCGGCAGGCGGGCGTCGGCCAGCGGCGTGGTCTGGTCCACGCGGCGTCCGACCTGGTTGACGATTCGCTGGGCGATCTGGAACAGATGCTCTTCATCCCGGAAATGGATGGGCGCAATCTGCAGCTTGCCCTTTTTCTCGATGTAGGTCTGGTGCGGCCCGTTGACCATGATGTCGGACACGTCCGGATCGGCCAGCAACTCCTCCAGCGGGCCAAAGCCGAGCAGTTCATCGACCAGCACCTTCTCCAGCGCAAATTGCTCGCGCCGGTTGAGAGTCAGCTTCAGGTCCGCCAGAACCTCCATGATGATCGGCCGGAATTCCTCGGCCAGCTCATCCTTGCTGAGCGTCGCCGCTGCCTCCGGATCGACCCGCTCAAGCAGGCGCGGCAGCACCTGCTCCTTGATCTTGTGGACCGAGGCCTCGAAACCGTGCGCTTGCTCGGCAGGTGCGTTCTCGCCGTTCATACGCTCGGCAAGGCGGGCCAAAGCGTCGGAATGCGGCGTAGGAAGCAGATCTTCCTCTGCCGCCGGCACCGGGTCGCTCGCGATCGGCGGAAACTGCGTCCCGCCCGCCGGCATCGCATGCGGGGAAGCCGCGGGCGCTTGCATCGGACGCGCCACGCCAAAGGAAGCCTTGCCGCCCAGTCCGCTCTTCCGTCCAAATGCGTTCATAGAATCCGCTTCGCTGCCAAATATCGCCTGTCATGGCATTCGAGCAGCGTTAGCGGGGAATAGTCTACAAAAGCCTAACCAAGCGTATTCCAGTCACAGCAATGCTTCATCGCTTTAATCTTAATAGACGGTTAGGTGATTTCCTTCATGTTCAGGCTGACAGGAATCGTTGTAGCAGCGAGGCGGACTTTCAAGAGCGCTGCGTGATGGATCAAGAACGTTTCTTCGGGTGATTATCATCTGCATGTGTGACTTTCGTATTGGGGGTAATTTTGGCACGCTATCTGGTTACGGGCGGCTCCGGTTTCTTCGGTACGCTCCTGGTAGATCATTTGCTGAAAGACGGTCATGAGGTTGCCAGCATTGATCTGTTGCCTTCGGCTCTGACACATCCACGTCTCACTGCCGTGGTTGGAGACATTCGTGGCGCAGCGGCGCTTGATGCGCTTTTCGACCAGACCCGCCCCGAAGCGGTGTTTCACTGTGCGGCGCTGCTGGCACACGGTTCGGTAGATGAGCGGGAATTGTGGTCCTCCAATGTCGAGGGCACCAGAACTCTGGCAGAAGCTGCTTCCCGTGCGGGCGTAAAGAGCCTTGTCTATTTGTCGAGCAACTGCTTGTGGGGATCAGGTTTCGATCGTCCGGTGACAGAAGACGACGAACCTGCTCCCTGCGAACTCTATGGGCAGAGCAAATGGGAAGGTGAACGGATTCTGGCGAGTTACGCCGATCGTATCGCGGTCACCAGTATCCGCTGCCCGACAATCATAGACGAAGGACGTCTCGGCCTCCTGGCGATTCTGTTCGAATTCATCGCAGACAACAAAAGAGTATGGATGGTCGGCAAAGGCGATAACCGCTATCAATTCATCTACGCGGCCGACTTGATGGACGCGATGATAAGGGCAGCGACGCGCGAGGTTTCCGGTGTTTTCGGCATTGGCTCGGATGATGTCAGCACGATGCGCGAAACCTTCGATCATGTGATCGCCATGGCAGGGAGCCGCTCGCGCACAGTCCCGTTGCCACGTCTGCCCATGGTAACGGCGATGAAGCTGGCGCATCATCTGCGGATTTCGCCCCTCGGTCCATATCACTATCGGATGATAGCCTCCTCCTTCGTGTTCGACACAAGTGCCATAAAGGCTGCGCTCCATTGGCAACCGACCCTCAGCAATGGCGACATGCTCTGGCGTGCTTATCGGTTTTATTCTGCCAATCGTTCGGAGATTGCCGCACGAGCCGATGTATCTGCCCACCGACAAGCCGCTCGGATGGGGATAATCCGTATCCTGAAGTGGGTATCGTGACAGCGGCGACGTTTCCAAGGCGCTTGGCGGAGAGTCACTTGGCAACGATCCGACTGGTCGCTCATTGGCGATGGGTGGCGCTGGTCGCTTTCGGAAGCTGGCTGCTCCTGATTGGCAGCCATCACGAGCCATGGTTGGACGAAGCCCAGGCCTGGCTTCTGGCCCGTGATAACGATTTGTGGACGCTGCTGGCGGAGCGGGTGCGCTACGAGGGAACGCCGGGTCTCTGGCATCTTATTCTGTGGGTGGCCATAAGAGTCGGCCTGCCCTTTTCACACTTGTTCCTGATATCAGCAGGTTTTTCTCTTGCGGGTGCCACCGTGATCTTGTGGCGAGCACCTTTCCCAGCCGTCCTTCGACTGGCCATTCTGGCGTCTTACTTTTTTGGCTATCAGTTCAGCGTCGTCGCCCGGTCCTATAGCGTCGACTTACTGTTGGTACCGCTCGCCGCAGCCTTCTTTTCTACCCGGACCGGGCGACCGCTCCGCTATGCGCTGGTCATAGGCTTGATTGCCAATACCAATGCCCATGGCTTCCTCGCAGCAGCAGTACTGGGGCTGGAATTTGCATGCCAGCTCTGGCGCCAGAAGCAATGGCTTCAGCGCGGTTCGTTCTCGGCGTTGTTGCTGGCCGGTGGCCTCGGCCTCTTTGCGCTATGGAGCGCCTGGCAGCCGGCCGATAACGGCTATCTCCAAAGCGACTTGCGGAGCGGCCCCATTGCGTCGTTCGTCCTGTATCTCTGCAATGCCTTTATCGATCGTGTTTCTCTATGGAGCGGCACACCTCCGAGCGTCGGGGATATTTCCCTCGGCTTCCTGTTGTCATTGTTCCTTCAAATCCCCGTTGTCGCCCTGATAATGTCCGGGACTAACCGGCTCATGGCACTCACTCTTTTCGGGCTGCTGCTGGCCTTCTCCGTTATCGTCTATTCCAGCCCCTGGCATGCCGGCCTCCTGTTTCTGTTCTGGCTTTTCGTCATCTGGGTAGAATGGGACAATCCTGTTTCTCCCAGCTTAAGGAGGCGTGTGATGGCAGCAGTCGCGATCATTTGCCTCTTGCAGACTGGTCAGACCGTGCGGGCCGGTCTTTGGGATAAAAGCAATGTCTATTCACCGGGCGAAGCGGTTTCTCAGGTGCTTGAAACCTATCGCGAACGATATCCGCAGGCCCGTATAGCGGCATTCGGTTTCAAGGCATTTGAAGTGCAGCCATGGTTGCAGAATAACCTATTCGACAACTATCATCATGCCGCCCCCAAGCCAGCCTACATCAGTTGGTTGCGGGAGGAGCGCTGGTCGCCACGTGTCAATGCATCCTTGTGGCAACAGCTTCTGGCGACGCGGCCTGACCTTATTCTCGCCTCATCAATCGATCTGGGCGGTCGGCCGTACGATCTCATCCCCCAAGCTTGTCGCGCAGGCTATCGCATCTACCAGCGCTTCCCTGCCAGTATGACCTGGCGAGGCATCGTTATGGAAGATCAGACATTGATCATGTTTGAGCGCGGCACGTCCGCCGATTGCCATACCTGAAAACGCTGCCGCGTCGTCCCAGAAAGATGTTCTCGTCTGCTCAGGTCACGTTCCGCTGTCATCTTCTCCGTAGAGAGATTACATGCGGCAAGGGGTTCTTTACCCAGCCCGCTCGGCGAGCACCGTGAGGCCGCTCTCGCTCACTTCAGCGAAACCGCCTTCGACGTGGATGGTGCGCGGTTCGGCACCGTCGCGGTCGTAGACCTTGAGTGTGCCGTCCTTGACGGTGGACATGAAGGGGGCGTGGCCTTCCAGCACGCCGAACTCGCCTTCGGTGCCGGGCACGACGACCATGTAAACGTCTTCCGAAAGGACAAGACGCTCGGGTGTGACCAGTT
Source organism: Sphingobium sp. (assembly GCA_035654015.1). Taxonomy (GTDB): domain Bacteria; phylum Pseudomonadota; class Alphaproteobacteria; order Sphingomonadales; family Sphingomonadaceae; genus Sphingobium. The sequence continues at coordinate 9,424 of DASRXX010000001.1, read as the reverse complement.
CGAAATGCAGGGTCATGAAGTCCGCCAACCTTCTGTCAGGCCCTCCCCGCACCGGCGGGGAGGGATCTCAATTCACTGGAACGTCAGGGCTCAGGCCGCCTCAGCAGCCAGCTTCTTGCCCTTCTCGACCGCTTCCTCGATGCCGCCGACCATGTAGAAGGCCGCCTCGGGCAGATGATCATACTCACCGTCAACCACCGCCTTGAAGCTCTTCACCGTGTCCTCGATCTGGACGAACTTGCCGGGGATGCCGGTGAAGACCTCGGCGACGTGGAACGGCTGCGAGAGGAAGCGCTGAATCTTGCGCGCGCGCGCGACGGTCAGCTTGTCCTCTTCGGAGAGCTCATCCATGCCGAGAATGGCGATGATGTCCTGAAGCGACTTGTACTTCTGCAGCGTCTCCTGAACGCGGCGCGCGACGTCATAATGCTCCTGGCCAACGACGGCCGGGGTCAGCACGCGGCTGGTGGAGTCGAGCGGGTCGACCGCCGGGTAGATGCCCAGCTCGGAGATGGCGCGGTTGAGCACGGTCGTCGCGTCGAGGTGCGCGAACGACGTGGCCGGCGCCGGGTCAGTCAAGTCGTCCGCCGGCACGTAAATGGCCTGCACCGAGGTGATCGAGCCCTTGTTGGTCGAAGTGATCCGCTCCTGCAGCGCGCCCATGTCGGTCGCGAGCGTCGGCTGATAGCCCACGGCCGAGGGAATACGGCCGAGCAGCGCGGACACTTCCGAGCCCGCCTGTGTGAAGCGGAAAATGTTGTCGACGAAGAAGAGCACGTCCTGCCCTTCCTGATCGCGGAAATATTCCGCGATGGTCAGGCCCGAGAGAGCCACGCGCGCACGGGCACCCGGCGGCTCGTTCATCTGGCCAAACACCAGCGCGACCTTCGAGCCTTCCGGCGTCGGGTTGCCGTCGGCGTCCTTCGCGATGACGCCCGCGTCGAGGAACTCGTGATAGAGGTCGTTGCCTTCACGGGTCCGCTCGCCGACGCCGGCAAACACCGAGGTGCCACCATGGCCCTTGGCGATGTTGTTGATCAGCTCCTGGATGAGCACGGTCTTGCCCACGCCGGCGCCGCCGAACAGGCCGATTTTGCCGCCCTTCGCATAAGGCGCGAGCAGGTCGATCACCTTGATGCCGGTGGCAAGAATGCTCGTCTCGGTCGACTGGTCGACGAATTCCGGCGCCTTGGCGTGGATCGGCGCGGTCGTCGCGGCATTGACCGGGCCACGCTCGTCGATCGGCTCCCCGATCACGTTGAGGATGCGGCCGAGCGTCATCGGGCCGACCGGCACCGAGATCTGCGCGCCGGTGTCGGTCACGTCCTGTCCGCGGGTCAGGCCGTCGGTCGAGTCCATGGCGATGGTACGCACGGTGTTCTCGCCGAGATGCTGCGCCACTTCGAGCACCAGACGCTGGCCGTTATTGTCGGTCTCCAGTGCCGAGAGAATCGCCGGAAGGCGATCCTCGAAGATCACGTCGACGACGGCGCCGATCACCTGGCTGATCTTGCCGACATTGTTGCTGTTGGCCATGACTGTGCTTCCTTGCCTGCTTGTCCGTTAGAGCGCTTCGGCGCCCGAGATGATTTCCACCAGCTCGGTGGTGATCGCGGCCTGACGGCTGCGGTTATATTCAATCGTCAGGCGATTGATGAGGTCGCCTGCGTTGCGCGTCGCATTGTCCATCGCCGTCATCGAGGCGCCCTGCTCGCTCGCCTGATTCTCCAGCAGCGCCTTGAAGAGCTGGATGGTGATGTTGCGCGGCAGCAGGTCGGCAAGGATCGCTTCCTCGTCCGGCTCATATTCCACCGCCGCACCGTTTGATGCGGGCGCATCGGCCGGGATCGCTACGGGAATGATCTGCTGCTCGGTCGGCTCCTGCGCCAGCGCAGACTTGAACGCCGAGTAGAAGAGATGCGCGACATCGAATTCACCCGCGAAGAAGCGGTTGGAGATGTCCTGCGCAATCGCCTGCGCCTCGGTGAAACCAGGGGTGCGCACGTCGGTCGTGTCAAACTGGCCGACGATCATGCGGGGGAAGGTGCGTGCGATGACCGCGCGCCCCTTGCGGCCGACGAGATAGAACTTCACGGTCTTGCCCTGCGCGATCAACTCGCGCGCCTTGGCGACGGCCGCCTTGACGATATTGGCATTAAACGCGCCGGAGAGGCCCTTGTCGCCATTGGCGACGACCAGCAGATGCACGTCGTCCTTGCCGGTGCCGGCGAGCAGACGCGGCGCGCTGTCGCCGGTCACCTTGCCGGCGAGGCTGGCGACGACGCCTTCGAGACGCTCGGCATAGGGCCGTGCGGCTTCTGCAGCGCTCTGCGCCTTGCGCAGCTTGGCCGCCGCGACCATCTGCTTGGCCTTGGTGATCTTCTGGGTCGACTTGACCGAGGCGATCCGGCCCTTGAGTTCTTTCAAACTTGCCATGTCTTATGCGTTCCGAGCCAGGGCCAGGCGGCCCGCAAAACCAATGAAAGCCGTGCCGAGCACGCCCTCGAACCAGCGCATCGCGCGACTTTGCCCTACCTTGCGGCCCGCATGCGCCGCAAACAGCGCCAGCGCCGCGCACCAGACGAAGCCTAGTGCATAGACGATGGCGATCAGCGCCATGCCCTGCCAAGGCGCCTCCGGCCCGGTGCCGACGAACTGCGGCAACGCGGCCAGGAAGAAAATCGCCACCTTGGGGTTGAGCACGGTGCTGATGAAACCCTGCGAGAAGGGCGAGCCACCCAACCGCAGCCGGGGCGCCGCCTCGGCCTGCGCGGGACGCAGCGCGCCGCGCACCATGCCGATGCCGAGCCAGGCGAGGTAGATCGCACCGGCAATCTTCACCGCCATGAACAGGCCGGGCACTGCGTTCAGCACCGAGAGGAAGCCAAAGCCGCACAACGCCATGTAGAACAACCCACCGAGCTGGATCCCGCCGATCGCCGCCATGCCGGCCTTGAGGCCGCGCCGCGCCGCGTGACCGGCCACCAGCATGGTGTCCGGTCCCGGCAACAGCACCAGACCGATCGCCATCACGGTCCAGGCAAGAAGGGCATGGAGGGTCAGCATCGGTGTGTGCTCAGGCGAAGGTCTTTCCGAACGCGTCGAGCGCGTCCTTGACCTTGGCCTTCACATCGTCGCCGAAGTCGCGGCTGTCGCGGATCGCAGTCAGCAGATCAGCGTGATGCGCGCGGAAGTGCGCCAGCATGGCCGCTTCATAGCGCACGACATCGCCAGTCGGGATACTGTCCAGATAGCCGGCCGTGCCGGCGAAGATCGAGACGGTCTGCTCCTCGAACGGCAGCGGCGAGAACTGCCCCTGCTTGAGCAGTTCGGTGAGGCGCGCACCGCGATTGAGCAGCCTTTGCGTCGAGGCGTCGAGGTCCGAACCGAACTGGGCAAAGGCCGCCATCTCGCGATACTGGGCCAGCTCCAGCTTGATCGAGCCGGACACCTTCTTCATCGCCTTGGTCTGCGCCGAGGAGCCAACGCGCGACACCGACAGACCCACGTTGATGGCCGGACGGATGCCCTGGTAGAACAGGTTCGTCTCCAGGAAGATCTGGCCGTCGGTGATCGAAATCACGTTGGTCGGAATATAGGCGGACACGTCACCGGCCTGCGTCTCGATGATCGGCAGCGCGGTCAGCGAGCCATTGCCGTTGGCGTCGTTCATCTTCGCGGCGCGCTCGAGCAGGCGGCTGTGCAGGTAGAAGACGTCGCCCGGATAGGCTTCGCGGCCCGGCGGACGGCGCAGCAGCAGCGACATCTGGCGATAGGCGACGGCCTGCTTGGACAAGTCGTCATAGACGATCACGGCATGCATGCCGTTGTCGCGGAAGAATTCGCCCATGGCCGCGCCGGTGTAGGGCGCGAGGTATTGCAGCGGCGCTGGCTCCGAAGCGGTGGCGGCGACAACGATGGAGTATTCCATCGCGCCGTTTTCTTCCAGCTGGCGGACGATCTGCGCCACGGTGGAGCGCTTCTGGCCGACCGCGACGTAGATGCAGTAGAGCTTCTTGCTCTCGTCGCCGCCGGCGTTGATGTCCTTCTGGTTGATGAAGGTATCGATGGCGACGGCGGTCTTGCCGGTCTGGCGGTCACCAATGATGAGTTCGCGCTGGCCGCGCCCGACGGGGACCAGGGCATCGATCGCCTTGAGGCCGGTCTGCACCGGTTCATGCACGGACTTGCGCGGGATGATGCCGGGGGCCTTGACCTCCACGCGGCTGCGGGTGTCGGTCACGATCGGGCCCTTGCCGTCGATCGGGTTGCCCAGCGCGTCCACCACGCGGCCCAGCAGGCCCTTGCCCACCGGCACGTCCACGATGGTGCCGGTACGCTTGACGCTGTCGCCTTCCTTGATCTCGGCGTCGGAGCCGAAGATCACGACGCCGACGTTGTCGGCCTCCAGGTTCAGGGCCATGCCCTGCACGCCATTGGCGAATTCGACCATTTCGCCGGCCTGAACCTTGTCGAGGCCATAGATGCGGGCGATGCCGTCACCGACCGAAAGCACGGTGCCGACTTCGCTGACTTCGGCCTCGTTGCCGAAATTGGCGATCTGGTCCTTGATGACCTTCGAGATTTCTGCGGCGCGGATTTCCATTTTCAGCCTTTCATCAGCCCTTCATGGCCTGGGCGAGCGAATTGAGACGGGTGCGGATCGAGCCGTCGATCCGCTTCGAGCCGACGGTGACGACGAGACCGCCGAGAAGATCGGGATCGACGCGGCTCTTGAGCTTGACGGTGCGGCCCTCGCGGGCGCGGAGCTTCTGTTCCAGCGCGGAAAGCTGTGCGTCGGTAAGCGGGTGGGCGCTGGCGACTTCCGCGCTCACCTCGCCGCGCTGGGCGGCGGCGATGGCGTGGAACGCGCGGATCACCGCCGGCAGATCCCCCGCGCGGCGGTTCTGGGCGAGCACGCCGAGGAAATTGCGAGTCAGTTCGGTAAGGCCGAGCTGGGTGCCGACGGCGGCGAGCACGCGGCCGAGCGTCTCGCGACTGACTTCGGGATTGCGAGTCAGCGCCGACAGCTCGGGCGATACGTCCAGCGCCTGGGCCAGCGTGTCGAGATCGGATTCGACCGCCGTGACATTGCCGCCCTTGGCCCCCGCTTCGCTGGCGAGGTCAAACAGGGCCGAGGCATAACGCCCCGCTAGGCTGGCCTTAATACCGGCGGAAACATCCACGCGCGAAAGTCCTCTTGGGTCCGATGAACGGAATTTGCCGCCTGCCAAAAAGGGGCGCCGCGAAGGGCACCCCGGCAAAGCTGGCGCGCGCCTAGCATCGGGGACGCGGCTATGCAACCCGGCCGCCACCGGCGCAACGATCGCCGGCCGGAATTGGCCGGCCGCGGCCGCGCTACGAAGCGCCCGAGCAGGTGTAGACCAGCCGTTCGTTCGGCCGATCGGGCAGCAGCGCCAGAATCGTTGCCTGGCGCGCGCCGAAGTTACGCACCGCTTGCGGATCGGCGCCGCAGGCGGGCGCCTCGAACTCGGCGCGCGCGGCGCGGACGCGCTGCATCGCCGCACGATCGAGCAGATAGCGTTCGACCCGATATTCGCGCTGGGCTGGATCGAAGCGATTGACCGAGACGGCTTCTTCGGTTTCCGGCACGAAGATGCGCGACCAGGTGCCGCCGGACTGCCCATACTGGGTGCGGGCATTGACGCAGCCGTCGTTCGACCATTCGAACGGCACGTTTTCGGCCACCTCGCGCACCGCCCGGCTACGCTGGGGATCGAGCGTGCAGCTCAGGGCGCCGGCCGGTGGCGGAATCTTGCCGGTGTCTTCCGCCGTCATTTCCTGGCGCAAGCGATCCTCCAGCCGATCCTCCAGCTGCTCGAAGCCGGGCCGGGCGACCCAGGCGGCCATGGCGCCGATCAGCGCCAGCACCGCAAGGCCGAAGCCCACTTCGGCATTGTGCCTCAGCCCCGTGTGATGGGCGTGAATGGCCAGGCCGCTCGCCGCCAGCGCCGCCATCAGCAGCACCATGGTCAGCGCCATGCCCTGCTCGCGTTCGGCCAGCAGCGAGAACTGGATGTCGCGCCGCGCTTCCTCCCGGCGCAGGGCCAGCGCCTGCTCGTCGGCGGCGGCGCGGGTCTGGGCCTGGAGCTGCTCGCGCTCCGCCCGGAATCGCTCCTGCGCTTCGAGATCGGCCAGGCTGCGGCAGGCCAGCCCGTTGACTTGCGGGGTCACGTCGTTGGCGCGCAGGAACGGCAGCAGCTCGCGCGTGGAGACGGCGAAGAAGAACTCCGCATCGGCGCTGCCGCTTTCGGCGCCGAAGCTGTTGACCCCGATCACGCGGCCGCATTCGTCAAGCAGCGGGCCGCCGCTGCTGCCGCGCGCGATCGGCGCGGTGTGCAGCAGCGAATCGAATTCGCGCGTGGGCCGGCGGCCCGAAAGGAACCCGGTGCTGGTCACGGGCGGCTGGGCGCGGAAGATGTCTTCGGCGGACAGGCCCTGCGCGCGGTCCACGTTCATCGGATAGCCCACCGCCGTCACCGGGCCGCTGTCCGCCGGCGGATTGCCGGCAATCGTCAGCACCGGCAGATGCATCGGCGCGGTCGTGGCGATGAGGGCGAGATCGTTGCGCGGGCTGACGGCGACGATCCGCCCGTAGACCGCGTTCACGCCGTCCGAAGGAACGATGCCGACCAGCAGGCGCGGATTGTCATGCGCTTCCTGCACCACATGGGCATTGGTGACGATCCGTTCCGGCCCGACCGCGAAGCCGGTGCCGTGAGCGATCGGCACGAGTTCTTCCCCGTCCTTTTCGATGATGACCACCCGCACCACCCCGCGCGAAGCGGCGGTGATATCGGCCGGATCGGCCTGGGCCGGCGAGGGCGCCAGCAGCGCCAGCGCCAGCAGGGGGAGAAACCGGGCCAGCGATCGTAGCAGGATGGGGAGCGGAGCCATGCGCGCCTTCTTGCCGTCATCCGCTTTGAGCGCAAGCGGCGGGAAGCGAACACGGCGGAGAAGGCCTATCCGGCAGGCACGTTCCGCACTGGCGGCGTGCCGGGGCGGGTGTTTATAGGAGGATACGATGATCGAGGCCGATCTTATCGATGATGAACGGGCCTGGTCCGCCGTGCTGCGGCGCGACCGTTCGTTCGATGGCCGCTTCGTGACGGGTGTGCTGACCACCGGCATCTATTGCCGCCCGTCATGCGCGGCGCGCCGCCCCGCGCGCGGCAACGTGCGCTTTTTCGCCAATGGGGCGCAGGCGCGGCAAGCGGGCCTGCGCCCGTGCAAGCGTTGCCGGCCTGACGATGTGGCCCGCGACGAAGCGGCAGTGCTGGCGGCGATCGACGAGATAAAGGCCAGTGAAGGAAGGCCGCAACTGGCCGAGCTGGCGCAGACGGTCGGCTATTCGCCGTCCTATTTCCAACGCGTCTTCACCCGCGCCACCGGCCTTTCGCCCGCCGCCTATGCCCGCGCGCTGCGCGAGGAGCGGGCGCGCGAGGCGCTGAGCGGCGGCGGCTCGGTGACGGATGCGATCTACGAAGCGGGCTTCGAGGCGCCTTCGCGGTTCTACGATTCGATGGAAGGGAAACTGGGCATGGCGCCATCGGCCTGGGCCAGGGGTGGTGACGGGGTGGCGATTCATTGGGCGGTGGTCCCGACCACGCTCGGCCCGATGCTGGTGGCGGCGACCGACAAGGGCGTGTGCCGCCTGTCGTTCGACGAAGGCCGCGCTGAGCTGGAGGCCCGGTTCCCCAATGCCCGGCTGGTCGAGGGCGGGGCGGAGTTCGCCGCGCTGCTGCGCCGGGTGGTCGATGCCGTGGAACGGCCCGGCACCGGCGGGGATATCCCGATCGACGTGCGCGGGACCGCGTTCCAGGAACGCGTGTGGGTGGAACTGCGCAAGATCCCGCCGGGCGAAACGCGTTCCTATGCCGAGATCGCCGCCGCCGCCGGCCGGCCCAGCGCGGTGCGTGCCGCCGGTTCCGCCAATGGGGCGAACAATGTCGCGGTGCTTATTCCCTGTCACCGCGTTATCAGATCGGACGGGAGCCTCGGCGGTTATGCCTATGGGCTCGCCATCAAGCGCGAATTGCTCGCACGGGAGGCCAAAGGATGAATCAGGAACTGCGCCAGCGTTTTGCCGCGCTCCACCAGCCGGGCAACCCTGTGCTGCTGTACAATATCTGGGACGTCGGCAGTGCCAAGGCCGTCGCCGCGGCCGGCGCCCCGGCGCTGGCCACGGGCAGCTACGCGATCTCAGAGGCTAACGGCTATCGCGATGGCGAAGAGATTCCGCTCAACCTCTATCTCGATTGCACGCGCCGCATCGTGGAGGGGGTGGATGTGCCTGTCACCGCCGATTTCGAAAGCGGTTTTGCGGTCGATCCGGCGCGGCTTGCCGATCACGCGCAATACCTGGCGGAAACCGGCGTCGTCGGCTGCAATTTCGAGGATGGGGAAGTGGGCGGCGCCGGGCTTCATCCGATCGCCGATCAGGCGAAACGGATAGCTGCGGTTGTCGGCAGCGCACTGTGGGTCAATGCCCGCACCGACTTGTTCTTCCGCCGCTTCCTGGCCGGCGGTGACCGCAATGACCGGTCGCTGCTGCCGGAGACGCTGGAGCGCGCCGCCGCTTATGCCGACGCCGGCGCGCACAGTATATTCGTGCCGGGGCCGAGCGACCGCGATCTGATCGCCGAAATCTGCGATCGCAGTGCCCTGCCGGTGAACATCCTGATGCTGCCCGGCACGCCCGACTGGCCGGTGCTCGCCGAAGCGGGGGTCGCCCGTGTGAGCTGGGGCGCCGGGCCGTGGCGCAAGGCGATGGAACGGCTGACCGGCGAGGCGAAGGCGCTTTACGGCGCGGCGTGAGGGACGGCATCGACATGGGCATGGCTCCATCCGATCAGGCCATGATGGAACCTGACGCCCCGCCGCCGCCTGCCCGCGCCGGCCTGCTGCGCCGCGTGTTCACTTATCCGCTGGTGCAGGCCTGCATCGGCGGGGTGATGATCCTTGCTGCCATGGGTGTGGTCTCGGCGATCGGGGGCCTGCTCGGCATCGCGACGGGGGCGGGTTTCCCGCTCCTCGCCGTGCTGCTGGCCCTGATCGTGGTGCTGGTGTGGAAAGCCTACAAGCGCTGGATCGAACGCGAGCGGGACCGGGAGTTCTCTTTCAACGGCGCCGTGCCGGAACTCCTGGCGGGGCTCTTCGCCGGATTTGCGCTCTTCACCCTGATGACCGGCTGCGTCTGGCTGTTCGGCGGCATCCAGTTCCATGGAATCCGCTCGCCCGGTGAAACCCAGTGGGCCTATTGGCTGGCCATCGCGATCATCAGCGGCGTGACCGAGGAGACGCTGATGCGGGGCCTGCTGTTCCGCGCGGTGGAGAAAGTCAGCGGAAGCTGGGCCGCGCTGGCGGTGAGCGCGGTGCTGTTCGGCGCGGCGCACATCTTCAA